>CAZGAH010000085.1:0-10382 GCA_964523295.1 uncultured Desulfovibrionaceae bacterium
ACTTCAAGATGGCGATCTACTTCTTTTGCGGCGGGCTGAACCTTTACCCGGCCCTAAGCAAAACCGAGGCCACCGACTGAGAAGCCGGAAGGACCCGAAAAAATATGGTTTCACTCCGTCTGTACTATTTTCAGAGGGGGAGTTCAGCATTTTTTGTAACTGGCTATCCTGGCTTACAATGTGATAGAGGACAAAATGGTCCTGGCCGACACCCTAAACCATCTCGACAAAACGGCCGATAAGCACTATATGGTAAGAAAGGAGGCCGGCCATGCGCGTTGATAACAACCTTTCCGCCCTCTCGGCATTTGGCACCAGTCTGGCCGTCTCGGCGAATAATGTCGCCAACATAAACACCGAGGGCTTCAAGGCCAGTCAGGCGGCGCTGGAAACAGGGCCGCAGGATCAGGGCGTGCGCGTCGCTGAAATCCGGCGCGACGAGTCGCCCGGGCCGCTGGTCCAGAGTCTGCAACGAGTCGAGGACCCGGACACCGGGCGCATCGATACGCAGTGGCAGTATGTCGAGGGCTCCAATACCGACCTGGCCCGCGAGACCGTGAATATGATCACGGCGCAGCGCGCATACGAGGCCAACATCGACGCGGCCAGGACCATGCTCGACGCCGAGGGGTCGCTGCTCAACGAAATCATCTAGGACAGCACCTGCCGATGCCGCCTTTTCCATCCGGGCCGTTGCGTATCGCGGTCTACTCCCTTGAGCTGACGGCCTATGCCTGCGCCCGTCTGCGCCTGATCCTTCCTGCGGCACGGGCAGCGGGGCAGATTGAACTGCTCTGGGCCGTACGCAGCGATGGAACGGATTTCGCCATCGACGCCAGGCCGATCGATCAAGCCGACATCATTCTGTTTCAGCGCCAGTTTCCCCAACCCCTGACCCAACCGCTCGTCGATCAGGCCCTGCGCACGGGCAAACCCGTGGTCTACGACCTGGACGACCTGCTGCTGGAGCTGCCGCCCGAGCATCCCTTTGCCGCGCGCATCCGCCCCAACCTGCCGCACATCCGCGACCTGCTGGCCGCGGCCACCGTGACCACGGTCTCCAGCCATACGCTTTGCCAGTCCCTGGAGGGGCTGGCGACGCGCTTGCACGTATTACCCAACCTCCTTCCGGAGACGCTCTGGAAGCCCAGGCCACCGAAAACCGACGCCCCGGTCTGCATCGGCTACGCCGGCACCTCCTCTCACCTGCCCGATCTGGCCGGCGTGGAAGAGGCGCTGCTCGACATCGCGAACCGTCATGGTACGGTCGTACGCTTTCTCTTTTACGGCTGCGCCACGCCCCGGCTACGCGCCTTGCGTAACGCCGAAGTCCTGCCCTTCGACGCCGGCTACGAGGCCTATGCCCGACGGCTGTCCCGGCTGGGATTGCATATCGGCATCGCCCCGCTCCACAACAGCGCCTTCAATCGCTGCAAGAGCGACGTCAAATGGCAGGAGTATTCCGCCTGCGAGGCCGCGGGCGCGTACGCTGCGCTTCCGCCCTACACCGAGGTTGTCGAGCACGGCGCGACCGGCATGCTCTGCGGCCCCTCGCCACAGGAATGGGTCGAGGCGCTGGAGCGCTTGATTGTCAGCCCCGCGTACCGTATGACCATCGCACGACAGGCCAGGGCCGCGGTGCTGGAACGTCGCGGACTGGCCCTGCGCGGCGCGTGCTTTGCCGAATTCTGGCGCAGCCTTGTCGAGCGCGGACAATAGATCATGGCCTACGACGAAATACGCATATACGGCGAAATCGAGGGTATCGGCGCCGAGCACGACGCAACGCTGACGGCGCAGTTTCCGGAAATGCGCTTCACGCGCGCGGGCCGGACCGTGCAGCTCGAATTCGAGGGCGCCTTCTTTTTTATCGAGGATTATATCGAGGTCTTGCGTCCGCGGCTCGATGCCGACGCCAGCGGCCAGATCGATTACATCGACCATCACGCCTGGGAAATGCAGCGCTTCCGCTTTCAGGGCAACGACTGCACCTGCCGGACGGTGAACCTGAACGACGTGCTCGAACGCTACAATCGCGAGTGACGGAATCATCCGACCCCGGACCTCGTTCCGGACCAGGAACGTATGCTGCAACCGGCCTTTCTGCCTCTTTGCCGGGCCGAGCTGGATCGGTCGGGCTGGGACGCCATCGACGTCCTGTTCGTCACGGGCGACGCCTACGTCGATCACCCGGCCTTCGGTGTGGCCCTGCTCGGCCGCTGGCTCGTGGATCATGGCTTCCGCGTGGGCATTGTCGCCCAGCCCCGCTGGGACAGACTCGACGACATCCTGGCCCTGGGGCGACCCCGGCTGTTCGCGGGCGTGACCGCGGGCGCGCTTGACTCGCAACTCGCTCACTATACGGCATTCCGGAAACGGCGGAGCGACGACGCCTACACGCCGGGCGGTCGCACCGGCGCTCGCCCCAACCGCGCCTGCGTCGTCTATGCCAACCTGGTCCGACGCGCGTTTCCGGGGCTGCCCATCGTCCTGGGCGGCATCGAGGCCTCGCTGCGCCGGGTCGCCCATTACGACTTCTGGAAGGACTCCCTGCGCCGTTCCATCCTGCTCGACAGCAAGGCGGACGCCGTGCTCTACGGCATGGCCGAGGCATCCGTCCTGGCCCTGGCCCGGCTGCTCCGGCGGACGGCAGACCTCCTGCCCGACAACACGCCCGTGGCTCGCCCGTCCGCCGCCGCGTACGCGACAATCCCGGGCGTAGCCTTTGCCGGCAGCCTGACGGACGTGCCGGACGGAGCGACAGTATTCACGCTGCCGGGTTATGAAGACATTCTGGCCGAGCCGGCCGCGCTGATCCGGGCCACCAGGCTGATGGAGCGACAGATTCAGCATGGCGAGGCCTGGGCCGTGCAGCCCTGCGGCGAGCGCGCCGTGCTCCTGACGCCGCCCGGCCCCGGACTGGATCAAGACGAACTCGACCGGCTCTACGCACTTCCCTACGCGCGCGCCGCGCATCCCGCGTATACGAAACCGATTCCGGCGCTGGAGATGCTCCACACGAGCATAACGACCCATCGCGGCTGCGGGGGAGGCTGCTCCTTCTGCACCCTGGCCCTGCATCAGGGACGACGCATCCGCTCGCGCAGCGCGTCGTCGATACTCGACGAGGTCCGGACCCTGAGCCGACAGACGGGCTTCTCGGGCAGCCTCAGCGACGTCGGCGGTCCAAGTGCGAATATGTGGAACGGCCGCTGCACGGCCGAGACGACTGAGTGCAAGCGCAGCAGCTGCCTGACACCGCGGCCTTGCCCCCACTTTCAGGTGGACCAGCAGGCGATTCTGGCGCTGCTCCGCGACATCGCCCGCGCGCCCGGCGTCCGGCACGTCCGCGTGGCCAGCGGCCTGCGCTTTGATCTGGCCATGAGCGATCCCGCTTTTCTGACAGGCCTGATTCAGGACTTCGTCGGCGGGCAGCTCAAGGTCGCGCCCGAGCACAGCAGTGAGCGGGTGCTGCGTCTGATGCGCAAGCCATTGTTCGCCGTTTTCGAGTCCTTTCTCCGTGAGTTCACCCGCCTGTCCGCCATGGCCGGCAAGCAACAGTATCTCGTCCCCTATCTGATGAGCGCCTTTCCCGGGTGTACGCAGGCGGACATGGACGCCCTCGCCGCCTGGTTCCGCGAACGCGGCTGGCAACCTCGTCAGGCGCAGTGCTTCATTCCCTTGCCAGGCACCATGGCGGCTGCCATGTTCTACGCCCGCGCGGATGAATCCGGCCGCCCGCTGTACGTAGCGCGCAGCGACGCCGAACGTCTGAAGCAGCACTATACCCTTGTGCCCGCCAATGACGACCTCGCTGCGCCGGGACCACGACCGCCCGGGCTGCGAACGAATACAGCCCCTTCGCCGGGACAGGCGAACAGGCACAACGGCACAGGGCCGGGCATGAGGCCGGAACGAAAACCGCCGCGCAATCGCAAGGGCAGAACACGACGTCCATGAGACCTGGCTCCGTAGCCCCTGCCGGACGTCTCCTGAGCCCGCGCGCCTGGCGGATATGACGACACGCCCGAGTCACGTTGCGCCAACCATGAACATCGTACACCTTGGCAAATATTACCCGCCGGTCCCCGGCGGCATCGAGACCTTCGTTGGCGATCTGGCCCGGGAGCAGCGCCGTCGGGGGCATATCGTCACGGTGCTGGCGCATCAGCATCGCCCCGGTTTGCCGGGCACGCGTACGCTTGAGGCGGGCGTTACCGTGATCCGGGCGAGGATACTGGCCGAGCTGGCCTGCGCCCCGCTCAGTCCCGTATTTCCATTTCTTTTAAGCCGGGAATTACGCCGCCTGCGTCCGGACTTGCTCCACGTACACCTGCCCAATGTCTCGGCCCTGAGCTGTCTGCTGTGGCGACGTCTTCCGCCGCTGGTGTTGCATTGGCACGCCGATATCGGAACGACGCGCACGCCGGCCGTCGCCAGACTCTCTCCGCTCTACCGCCTGGCCGAGCGCCTGCTGCTCGCGCGGGCCGCAGCCGTGATTGTCACGTCGCCGCCGGCATTGACCGCCTGCCCTGCCCTTGTGCCCGTGGCGTACAAGTGCCGCGTGATTCCCCTTGGCCTGGACTTCCGCCGCATCGTGCCTTCAGACGCCGCTTCGGCCGGAGAGTCGCCCCGCGTACCAGCGGATGCGCGGCCCATGGTGCTCTCTGCTGGTCGCTTCACCACCTACAAGGGCATGGAGATCATCGCGCAGGCAGCGACGCGGTTACCGCAGGCGTGCTTCGTGCTTGCAGGCAACGGACCACGGCGTCCGCAGGTGCTGGAACTGGTACGCCGACTTGGTCTGGAGGACCGGGTCTTTCTGCCGGGATATGTGGACGCGTCGACGCTGGCCGATCTCTATCGACGCTGCGCCCTGTTCTGCCTGGCCTCGACCGAAGCTGCCGAGGCCTTCGGGCTTGTGCAGCTGGAGGCCATGGCCTGGGGCCGCGCCATCGTAAGCACTCGGCTGGAGGGCTCGGGCGTGAGTTGGGTGAACGAACACGGACGAACGGGCCTGGTCGTCCCGCCGGGCGACCCGGAGGCGCTGGCCAAGGCCTTGGGCGAGCTGTTGGGGGATGCGCAGCGACGCCAGGCTATGGGCCTGGCCGGGCAGGCCAAGTTCGCAGCCTCGTTCCGCATCGAACACGTGGCGGAATCACTCGACGCGCTGTACGCGGAGCATGTCCGGTAGCCGTCCGCGCTGCCCGTCCTGCCGGGCGATGCCGGAGGCGGACAGGGCGAGGCGGGCTGGCGACCGCGTCAATAGGTGAAGGACATGCGGTAATCGGCCCGAGGCGCCGCTTCCCATTCCTTGAAGAACAGCGTGTAGCGCATCCAGGCCGGGATATCGGTCTGTCGGAGCGAGACCGAAAGCGCGATGACGTATTCCTGCCCGTGGACAAGCTGGGCAAAGGGGCCAAGATTCATGTAGATATGGGCCCAGCCTCTGTTGAGCAGGGCCACAAGACTGCTATCCCGGAGCGGGGCGTATCCGGGAAGTTCCAGAACAAATTCCCTGGTCACCGGGTCTCCGCGCAGCTTCAGCCAGAGATTGCTCACGGTGAGCACCTCGTCGAGCCAGTAACCACGCTTGTGCCGCAGTTCGGCGTTACAGTCCAGGGCCAGCAAAACGCCCTGCTGCAGCATGGTTTCGATTTCTTGCGCGCCTTCCAGACGCAGACTGAAATGAAGGGCGATGTCGCTGCCCTGGCTGTCGAGGACGAGATTGCTCAGGACCAGCTGCTGCGCCAGGGCAGGCGTGCCGCCGAGGCACACGCACAGCACCGCTGCCACGACGAGCAGGCGGAGCCGGGCGGCTCGGGGGATGGTGGCAGCCAGGCCAGCGAAAGTATTCATGAACACGTCGTCCTCATCCATGGTTGCGCGAAGACCCCGCAGCTGACGGTCTGTGGCCTTTGGGCGAGGGGAGTATCCACCCTGCGCGTCTTCATGCGCAGTATCCCTTTTTTTGGCGCGTTTGGCAAAGGGTGCGTCAGGCCGGCACCACGCAGGCAGAGCTGAACGACGCGGCCAGCCGCAGGACGGAAAACGAACGGCCCTTGTCCGGGCAAGGGCCGTTCGCAAGCGGTTATCCGATCGTCCGCACTCTCTGCCAGGGCGCCTGAGGTCCAGGCGTTGCGAATCAGCGGTCGATCAACAGCGGATCGTCTTCGAGTTCTTCCAGGAACTTGTCCGGTCGTTCAGGCTGGTCGGGCACGTTGATCTCGCTCTCGACATAGCGTCTGAATCCGGTGCCTGCCGGGATAAGCCGTCCGACGATGACGTTTTCCTTGAGCCCGCGCAGGTAGTCCTCTTTACCCAGCAGCGAGGCCTCGGTGAGGACTTTGGTCGTTTCCTGGAAGGAGGCCGCGGAGATGAAGGAATCCGTGGTCAGCGAGGCCTGCGTGATGCCGAGAACGAGAGGCTCGGCCATAGCGGCCTTGAGCCCTTTGCCCATGCACTCGCGGTTCTCGTCCATGAACCGGATCTTGTCCACCTGCTCGCCGGCCAGGAATCCGGAGTCGCCCGGATCGAGAATCAGCACTTTCTTGAGCATCTGGCGTACGATGATCTCGATGTGCTTGTCATTGATGTTGACGCCCTGGAACCGATAGACGTCCTGAATCTCCTCGACGAGATAGTTGGCGAGAAATTTCTCGCCTTTGATGCGCAGAATGTCGTGCAGTTCGGGGTAGCCCTCGGTCAGCAGTTCGCCGGCGGTTACGAAGTCGCCGTCGTTGACGGTGATATGCTTGCCCTTGGGGATGAGGTATTCTTTGTAATCGCCGGTTTCAGGCGTGACGATGATCTTCCGTTTGCCCTTGGTTTCGGCCCCGAAGGACACGATACCGTCGATTTCGGAGACCACGGCCATATCCTTGGGCTTGCGCACCTCGAAGAGTTCTGCGACGCGCGGCAGACCGCCGACGATGTCCTTGGTTTTGGAGGTTTCGCGGGGTTTACGGGCGATGATGTCGCCGGCGCGGACATCCTTTCCATCGCCGACCATGATGATCGCCCCGACCGGAAGCTGGAACACGGCGTTGACGACTGATCCGGGCCTCACCTTCGGCGTGTTGTTTTCGTCGCAGATCGAAATGGACGGTTTAAAGTTGGTCGTGCGGTACTCGATGATGGTCTGAGTCGTACGCATGGTCGTTTCGTCGGTCTTCTCCTGATAGGTCTTGCCTTCGACGATGTCGGAGAAGCGGACCATGCCGTCCACGTCGGAGACGAAGGGCTCGTTGAAGGGGTCCCATTCGGCGATGAGCTGCCCTTTGCGCACTTCCTGATTCTCTTCCACGGAGAGCTTGGCGCCCGAGGGCAGGATGTACTTTTCCCGTTCCCGACCCTGCTCGTCGACGATGCCGATCTGGCCGCTCTTGCCCAGGACCATCCACAGCCCTTCCGTGTTCTGAACCCGCTTGACCCGGCTCATGACAATGCGGCCGGCGTGCTGGGCCATGATGGAGGAGCGCTCGACCTCGCGGGAGGCGGTTCCGCCGATGTGGAAGGTGCGCATGGTCAGCTGGGTGCCGGGCTCGCCGATGGACTGGGCGGCGATGATGCCCACGGTTTCGCCGATGTTCACCAGGTGCCCGCGGGCCAGGTCGCGGCCGTAGCACAAGGCGCAGACGCCGTAGCGGCTCTGGCAGGTGAGCGCGGAGCGGATGTATATGGAGCTGACGCCCGAATCGTCCAGGCGGCGGACGATCTCTTCGTCGATGACGGCGTTGGCAGGAATGATTTCATTACCGGTTTCCGGATCGTAGACCGGAAAGAGGGTGACACGCCCCATGGCACGTTCGGAGAGTCGTGCCTCGATGTCGCCCGCCTTGATGAGGTGCGAAATTTCCAGGCCGTCGACCGTGCCGCAGTCGATTTCGCTGATGATGACGTCCTGCACCACGTCGACCAGACGACGGGTGAGATACCCGGAGTTGGCGGTCTTGAGGGCCGTGTCGGCCAGGCCTTTCCGCGCGCCGTGCGTGGAGGTGAAGTACTGCAACACGCTGAGGCCTTCGCGAAAGCTGGAGGTGATCGGGGTCTCGATGATGTCTCCCGAGGGCTTGGCCATCAGGCCGCGCATTCCGGCGAGCTGGCGCATCTGGTCCTGGTTACCTCGAGATCCGGAATTCGACATCATGAAGATGGGGTTGAAGCTCAGGTTCTGTTCCTTTGCCCCGGTTTCCGGATTGACCATCTCGTCGGCGGAGATTTCCCGCATCATCGCCGTGGAGACGTCGTTGGTGACTTTGGTCCAAACGTCGACGACTTTGTTGTATTTTTCCGTGTTGGTGATGATGCCGTCCTTCCACTGCCGGATGATGTCATCGACCTCGGCCTGGGCGGTTTCCAGCAACGCGCCCTTGATGGTGGGAATCTTGAGATCCTTGACGCCGATAGTGATGCCGGCGCGCGTGGCGTACTCGTAGCCCAGGTCCTTGAGCCTGTCGCAGAGGATGACGGTGGCCTTGGTGCCGGACCGTCGGTAGGCCTCGCCCACGAGCAGGTTGATGGTCTTTTTGGTCATGACCCGGTTGATCTGATCGAACGGAACGCCTACCGGCAGCAACTGTCCCAGGATCACGCGGCCGGGCGTCGTGGCGACGAGTTCACCCTCGCCATCCAGCCTGACCTTGATACGGGCGTGCAGATCGACACAGCCGGAGTCGTACGCGGCGATGACCTCCCAGGGCGCTGTGAAGAGCTTGCCCTCGCCCTTGCTGAACGAGCGCTCCACGGTCATATAGTAGAGCCCCAGGACGATGTCCTGCGAGGGGACGATGACCGGCGTGCCGTTGGCCGGCGAGAGGATGTTGTTGGTGCTCATCATGAGCACGCGGCATTCGATCTGGGCCTCGATGGAAAGCGGCACATGCACGGCCATCTGGTCGCCGTCGAAGTCGGCGTTGTAGGCCGCGCAGACGAGCGGATGCAGCTGAATGGCCTTGCCCTCGACCAGGATCGGCTCGAAGGCCTGGATGCCCAGCCGGTGCAGCGTGGGCGCGCGGTTGAGCAGAATGGGGTACTCGCGGACCACGTTTTCCAGGATGTCCCAGACCACGAGTTCTTCGCGCTCGACCATTTTTTTCGCGCTTTTGATGGTCGAGGCCAGGCCCTGTTCTTCAAGTTTTGCGTAGATGAAGGGCTTGAAAAGCTCCAAAGCCATTTTCTTGGGCAGCCCGCACTGGTGCAGCTTGAGCTTGGGCCCGACGACGATGACCGAGCGGCCGGAATAGTCGACGCGTTTGCCGAGCAGGTTCTGACGGAAGCGGCCCTGCTTGCCCTTGATCATGTCGCTGAGCGACTTCAGGGGCCTACCGCTGGTGCCGGTAATGGCGCGACCGCGTCGACCGTTGTCGAAGAGCGCGTCCACGGCCTCCTGCAACATGCGTTTTTCGTTGCGGATGATGATGTCCGGCGCGCCCAGCTCGATGAGGCGTTTGAGGCGGTTGTTACGATTGATGACGCGTCGGTACAGGTCGTTGAGGTCGGAGGTGGCGAAACGGCCGCCGTCCAGAGGCACCAGGGGGCGCAGTTCGGGCGGAATGACCGGAATGACTTCCATGACCATCCATTCCGGCTTGTTACCGGATTCCAGGAAGGCCTCCACGATCTTAAGCCGCTTGATGAGCTTCTTTTTCTTGGCCTGCGAGCGCGAGACCGCGGATTCGTCCCGCAACGTGACCCGGAGCATCGGCAGGTCAAGCTCCTCGAGCAGCGTACGGACTGCCTCGGCGCCCATGCCGACCTTGATGGCCTCCTCGCCATAGAGATCGGTCACCTGGAGATACTGATCCTCGGAGATGACCTGCAACTTGGTCAAGGAGGTCTGGCCCGGGTCCATGACCACGTAGGAGTCGAAATAGAGCACCTTTTCCAGATCGGCCATGGTCATGTCGAGCAACGTACCGATCTTGGAGGGCAGGGTTTTCAGAAACCAGATGTGGGCCACCGGCGCGGCCAGCTCGATATGCCCCATGCGCTCGCGCCGCACTTTGGAGGCGATGACCTCGACCCCGCATTTTTCGCAGACGATGCCGCGATGCTTCATACGTTTATATTTGCCGCAATTGCACTCGTAATCCTTCACCGGCCCGAAAATCTTGGCGCAGAACAACCCGTCGCGCTCGGGCTTGAAGGTCCGGTAATTGATAGTCTCAGGCTTCTTTACTTCACCGAAAGACCATTCCCTGATCTTTTCCGGCGCCGCGATGGAAATCTTGATCGCCTTGAGAGACCTGCTGGTGACCCCCAAAGAGGACGCGCCGCGGAAAGAGAACAGATCGTCCAGTGTCATAGTGCTACCCCATGCGTTGTCGTTTGGTTTACAGCGTCGGCAATACAGCCGGCCGATGCGTTACTGCAGGAAGGCA
>CAZGAH010000085.1:10392-19021 GCA_964523295.1 uncultured Desulfovibrionaceae bacterium
GCTCAGGGCTATTGACGCCGTGCGCATCCGAGCCTCGGGCCAGTGTCCGGATGCGCACGGCGTCAATAGCCCTGAGCGGTCGGACGCCTGCTCTTCTTGCGGTCTTCTTCGATCAGCTTCACATCCAGCCCCAGCGACATCAGTTCCTTGATGAGTACGTTGAAGGACTCCGGCAGACCCGCCTCGAGAAAGTTGTCGCCCTTGACGATCTTCTCGTACATTTTCACTCGTCCGGCGACATCGTCCGACTTGACCGTGAGAAACTCCTGCAACAGATGCGACGCGCCATAGGCCTCCAGGGCCCAGACTTCCATTTCGCCCAGCCGCTGACCGCCGAACTGAGCCTTGCCGCCCAGAGGCTGCTGCGTCACCAGCGAGTAAGGCCCGGTCGACCGCGCGTGAATCTTTTCGTCGACCAGATGATGCAGTTTGAGGATATACATCACGCCCACGGTCACGCGATTGTGGAAGGGTTCCCCGGTCCGCCCGTCGAAAAGCACGGTTTTCCCGTCGTCGGGTAATCCGGCCTTGCCGAGCAGGGACCATATCTCATCTTCCTCGGCGCCGTCGAATACCGGCGTACGGCAGCTGATGCCCTCGCGCAGCGCAAGCACGCTTTTGCTCAACTCCTCGTCCGAGAGGCTGTCGATAAGCTCCATGACCGGCGGCGCGGTGAAGACGCCCTTGAGTTCCTGGCGCAAGACATCGAAATGGACGCCCGTGTCGATCATCCGCGAGAATATCTTCCCGAGTTCCTTGGCCGCCCACCCCAGATGGGTTTCCATGATCTGGCCGATGTTCATACGCGACGGCACGCCCAGCGGATTGAGCACGATATCGACCGGCGTTCCGTCGGTAAAAAAGGGCATGTCCTCTTCCGGCAGGATGCAGGAGACGACGCCCTTGTTGCCGTGGCGGCCGGCCATCTTGTCGCCCACGGACAGCTTGCGTTTCACGGCGACGTACACCTTGACCATCTTGGTCACCCCGGGGGGCAGATCGTCGCCTTCCACGACCTTTTCACGCTTGGACTTGTAGATATCTTCGATGAACTTGACCTGCCGCGCGTAGTCGTCGAGCAGCGCCAAAACCTCGTCATTTGTCTGTTTGCTCTTGAACAGATTGAGCATTTTCTTGAGCGGCACCTGGCTGAAGGACTCGGGCGTGAGCACGTGCCCGGCCTCGAGCAGCACCTCGCCCTTTTTCTTGCCCATCAGGTTCGAGGCGAGCTGCTTGCCCTGCACAATTTCCCAGGCCCGCTCCCGAAAGACCTGCGTCAAGGCGTCGCGGTGCAGGGTTTCCTTGCGTTCGACGCGTGCCAGCTCAAAATCCTCGATCTCCTTGGTGCGCAGGTCCTTTTCGCCCTTGGGCCTGTTGAAAACCTTGACGTCGATGATCGTGCCCTCGATGCCCGGCGGCACCTTGAGCGACGTATTCTTCACGTCCCGGGCCTTGTCGCCGAATATGGCGCGCAGCAGCTTCTCTTCCGGCGTCAACTGGGACTCGCCCTTGGGCGTGATCTTGCCGACGAGAATATCCTCTGCCTTAACGTTGGCGCCGATGCGGATGATGCCGCTCTCGTCGAGATTGCGCAGCATCTCCTCGCTGACGTTGGGGATGTCCCGGGTGATTTCCTCGGGTCCCAGCTTGGTATCCCGGGCGACCACCTCGAACTCCTCGATATGCATCGAGGTGAAGACGTCTTCCTTGACCACCCGCTCAGAAATGAGGATGGAATCCTCGAAGTTGAATCCGCACCAGGGCATGAAGGCCACGAGCAGGTTCTTGCCCAGCGCCAGCTCGCCGTCGCGGATGCCCGGACCGTCAGCCAGGACATCGCCCTTCTTGACCGGGGTGTCGATGTCCACGCGCGGGCACTGGCCGAAGCAGGAATTCTGGTTGGACTTGTGATATTTCAGCAGGTCGTAGGCCCGGACTCCGCCGGTCTCGGGATACAGGCCGTCGCCGTAGCTGACGATCACGCGATCAGCGTCGGCGTAGCGGACTATGCCGTCGGCCTCGGCCAACAAACAGGAGCCCGAGTCACGGGCGACGCGCGCCTCCATGCCCGTGCCCACCAGGGGCGCCTCGCAGCGCAGCAGCGGAACGGCCTGACGCTGCATGTTCGAGCCCATGAGCGCGCGGTTGGCGTCGTCGTGCTCCAAAAAGGGGATCAGCGCCGCGGAGATGGAGACCATCTGACTTGGCGACACGTCCATGAGGGTGACGTCTTCGCGCGGCGACATCACCACGTCGCCGCTTCTGCGCGTCGTAAGCAGGGAGTCGCGAAGGAGGTTATTCTCATCCAGAGCGGCGTTGGCCTGGGCGATGACGTATTTATATTCCTTGGAGGCGTCGAGCGTCAGGATTTCATTGGTCACGACGCCTTCGCGCACCACACGGTAGGGGGTTTCGATGAACCCGAAGTCATTGACCCGGGCAAAGGTGGTCAACGAGACGATCAGACCGATGTTCGGGCCTTCCGGCGTTTCGATGGGGCAGATGCGACCATAGTGGCTGACATGGACGTCGCGCACCTCAAACCCCGCGCGCTCGCGGGTGAGACCGCCCGGTCCCAGGGCCGAAAGTCGGCGTTTGTGCGTGACTTCGGACAAGGGGTTGGTCTGGTCCATGAACTGCGAGAGCTGCGAGGTGCCGAAAAACTCCTTGAGCACGGCAACGACGGGTTTGAAGTTGATGAGATCGTAGGGCATGAGCGTGGACACGTCCTGCAGGCTCATGCGCTCCTTGATGGCCCGCTCCATGCGCACCAGGCCGATACGGTACTGATTTTCGACGAGTTCGCCAACAGGCCGGACCCGGCGGTTGCCGAGATGGTCGATGTCATCGGCCTGGCCGTGCGTGTCCTTGAGCCGGACAAGCTGCCGGATGGCCGTGAGGATGTCCTCGTCGGTCAGCACACGCAGATCGAATGGCTTGGAAAGGTCAAGGCGCTGGTTGAGCTTGTAGCGGCCCACCGAGGACAGGTCGTAATAATCCGAGTTGCGGAACAGATTCTCGAAAAAGGTAGCGGCAATTTCCGCAGTCGGCGGAGAACTGGGTCGCAACCTGCGGTATATCTCGACCTGAGCGGTCTCGAGGTCGAGGGTCCGGTCCAGCATCAAGGTGTCTCGTACGGACGAGGAAACGTCCGTGCCGCGCGTGTGCAGTACCTGGAGGTTGACAGTACCACCAGCCGCAAGCCGTTCGACCAGGCCCAGGCTAAGCTCGTCGCCGGCCTCGGCGACAACCTCGCCGGTCTCCGGAGTGGTGATGTCGTGCGCCAGGAACAGCCCTCCGATCGAGGCGGGATCGACCTCGATCCATTCCACACCTTTCTCGATGATAATTTTCCAGGCACGCTTGGTGATGGGGCGACCAGGTTCGACCAGCACCTCGCCGTCAGGGGCGACGATGTTGGTGTAGGCATTTTCTTTGCGATAGAACTGCTTCTTGACCTGCCAGAACACCCGCTCGCCTTCCAGACGAAATTCCTCTGTTTCATAGAAATAGTTGAGGATTTCCGACCGGGACATGCCCATGGCCTTGAACAGAATCGTGGCCGGCATCTTGCGACGCCGGTCAATACGCACATAGAGGATGTCCTTATGGTCAAAATCGAAATCGAGCCAGGATCCGCGCATGGGGATGATGCGGCAGCTGTAGAGCACCTTGCGGCTGGAGTGCGTCTTGCCGGAATCGTGCTCGAAAATGATGCCAGGCGAGCGCTGCAACTGGTTGACGATGACGCGCTCGGTGCCGTTGATGATGAAGGTGCCCTTCTCGGTCATCAGCGGCAGGGTGCCGAAATAGACCTTGTCCTGCTCCTTGATGTCCCGGATGGTCCGGTTCTGTCCCTCCTCGTCCACGTCCCAGACGACCAGCCGGACCTTGATCCATATCCTGGCCTCGTACGTCAGGCCTTTGGACAGGCACTCCGCGATGTCATACTCCGGCTCACCAATTTCGTAGCTCACGTACTCGAGGCTGGCCGTACGATTGAAATCTTCGATTGGAAAGACCGAGCGGAACACAGCCTCCAGGCCGATATCCGACCTGCGCGCTGCATGATCCATTTGCAGGAAAAGTTTGTAGGATTCCACCTGCAAGTCCAGCAGGTGCGGAATGGCTAACGTATCCTGTATCTTTCCGAATTTCTTGATGAGCTGGACCATGTTTTCCCCTATGGAAAGAGGTTGAGCCGGCCGATAAGGGGCGGGACATCACCACCGAAGTCAAACGGCCGTCAGCGAAGGACAACGGGAGGCACGTGCCGGCCTCGCCGTATTATATGCATACAGACCGGGTGCGTCCTGAGCACAGCGACAAGGCGGAAATCGCCGGGGAGCTGAGCCCCCTGGCGCCGCGGTATCGGCGGCAGGACACCTTCCGATGTGGAAATTCCGTATATGGGCATGGGCATCGGATCCGTTGCGGAGCTTGCCCCCCTCCGTTTTGGGGATAGCGCCACCGCGACGACGTAAGAACGGCTCGATGGTTGCGCCATGCGCAGTGTGCCCCTTTGATGGTCGTTACGATACTGATGCAAGGTATTGCCGGACAGTTCGTCTCGTGATCCATAACCGCGCTTCGGACTGACCAGAAGCACGGCGTAGCGCCGGGGCTGCAGCAGACAGCCCCGGCGCCGGGTGCGACACGTCGCGCTGGCGACTACTTGATTTCCGTTTCAGCTCCAGCTTCGTCGAGCTGCTTCTTGGCCTCGTTGGCCTCGTCCTTGGACACGCCTTCCTTGATGGCCTGAGGTGCGGTATCGACTTTTTCCTTGGCCTCTTTCAGCCCCAGACCGGTAAGCGCGCGCACGACCTTGATGACAGCAATCTTGTTGGCGCCGGGACCTTTGAGAATGACGTCGAACTCGGTCTTCTCTTCCTCGACCGGAGCAGCTTCACCGGTCGGAGCAACGGCGATCGCGGCAACCGGAGCGGCAGCGGAAACGCCGAACTTCTCTTCGAGTTCCTTGATGAAGTTGGCCAGGTCCAGGACGGTCATATTGGAAATAAACTCTACAACCTGCTCTTTGGTAATGTCAGCCATGATACGGTCTCCTTGTCTCTTTGGCTTGTATGGCGGTTAAGCGGCTTCCTTTTTGTCCTTGATAGCGTTCAAGGCATACAGGAAAGTACGCAAGACGTTGGCGAGCACACCGACGAAGTTGGTGGGAACGGCGTTCATCGTGCCAAGCAGTCTGGCCAGCAGCTCCGGACGTCCGGGGAGCCTGGACAGTTCCTGCAGACCTTCAGCGTCGACGAAACGTCCATCGAGACTGCCGCATCGCACCGTGAACTTCTTGCTGGTTTTCGCAAACTCGACCAGGGCTTTGGCGGTGAGCACCGGATCATCCTTGCCGAAGGCCACGCCGCAGGACTCCTTGAAGCTGCCCTTGAGCACGTCGTGCCGGCCATCGGTAAAGGCAATTCTCGCCAGGGTGTTTTTCACGATGCAGTAGGAAACACCTGCTGCACGCAGCTTCACCCTGAGGTCCGTCAGTTCTTCCACCTTCATGCCCTTGAAGTCGGTGACGACGGCGATGCTCGCGCTTTCGGCCTGCGATTTCAACTGCTCGATGATCGCAGCCTTTCCAGCTCTATCCATTGTCACTCCTCGCTTAAGGGGTTCATCAGGCGAAAAAAACAAGCCAAAGATCGTCTCGGCAGGAGATTAAGGACCGGTTGGCCCGCCTGCTGTCTCCAACTTATTTTTTTCATGCCGTTGCCGACTTGTACGGGAAAACAGCACGTCGGCCGGCAGCCGGAAATCCAGGCAGCCGGCCTGAGCGTACCGAGAGACTATCCTTCCAGAAACTTGCGGACCGAAAGCGGGTCTATCTTGAAACCGGGGCCCATGGTCGTCGCCACTGCCATGGCCTGGAGATAGGTCCCCTTGGCGGCGGAGGGCTTCAGACGCATGACCGTATCGATGAGCGACTTCAGGTTGTCCAGCAGCTTTTCAGGACCGAAGGAAACCTTGCCGAGAGGAGCGTGCAACACGCCGGCCTTGTCAACCTTGAACTCGACGCGACCGGCCTTGAGTTCCTTGACTGCCTTGCCGATGTCGAAGGTGACCGTCCCGGTCTTGGCGTTGGGCATCAGACCGCGGGGGCCGAGAATACGGCCGATCTGGCCCACCTTGGCCATCATGTCCGGCGTGGCTACGGCCTTGTCGAACTCGAGCCAGCCGCCCTTGACCTTCTCGACAAGGTCCTCACCGCCGACCACGTCGGCACCGGCCTCTTTGGCCTCGGCTTCCTTGTCGCCCTTGCAGAAAGCGGCCACGCGCACATCCTTGCCCAGGCCGTGCGGCAAGGTGACTGCGCCGCGGACCATCTGATCAGAATATTTGGGGTCGACGCCGAGGCACAACGCAACGTCCACAGTCTCGTCGAACTTGGCGAACGCACCTTTCAAGGCCAGATTCAGACCATCTTCCACGGAATGACGCTCGGTCATGTCTGTGGTTCCGACAGCATTGCGATATTTTTTTCCATGCTTGGGCATGTCGATCCTTCCTTCGCCGGCTAGCGCAATTTATGGTGTAAGACGCTGCGCAGGTGCGATGTCCTGTTGCGTCGTCCGTCTGTTCCCGATGCTATGGACCGTCTGGAGCAGTGCCGTTCCTGACCTAGCCCTGAACGTCGATGCCCATGCTCCGGGCGGTTCCCATGATGGTCTTCTTCGCGGCGTCCAGGCTGGCGGCCGTGAGGTCCACCATTTTCATCTGAGCGATCTCCTCGATCTGAGCCATGGTCACTTTGGCAACCTTAGTCCGGTTCGGTTCCGCAGAGCCTTTGTCGATTTTGGCCGCCTTGAGCAAAAGAATCGGCGCAGGCGGAGTTTTGGTGACAAAGCTGAAGGTGCGATCCGCGTAGACCGTAATCTCGACCGGAATGATGGTGCCTTTCTGCTCCTGCGTCCGGGCATTGAAGGTCTTGCAGAACTCCATGATGTTCAGGCCATGCTGGCCGAGCGCCGGACCAACCGGCGGCGACGGGTTGGCCTGTCCGCCTGGAATCTGCAATTTGATTTTCGCTGTTACTTTCTTCGCCACGAGTGTATTCCTCCTGAGACTATGCCCCCCGAACACCCTGTTGTCCGGCTGTGCGCTGTGTTGCGCTTTGTGCCGTACCGAATGCGCGGAGCCTGGTGCACTATCGACTGCATGTTCTTCCCGGCCGGACGATCCGGTTGCCGGAAGCCTTACGCCGTACCGGAACTACCCCTTCGATACCTGTACGAAGTCGAGTTCCACAGGCGTCTGCCGCCCGAAAATGGAAACCTCGACCCGGAGTTTTCCCTTATCATAATTGACGTCATCGACAATGCCGTTGAATCCGCTGAAAGGCCCGTCAATAACGCGTACTTCATCACCCCGGTCGAAATGGAATTTCGGCCGCGGCGTTTCCTGACGCTGCTCCATCATGGTTATGATTCGCATCGCCTCGCTGTCGCGCATCGGCGTGGGCTTGTTGCGCCCGCCCACAAATCCCGTCACTCGCGGAATGGATGAAATCAAATGCCATGAGGCATCGTTGAGAACCATCTTGAGCATGACGTAACCGGGATAAAACTTGCGCGTCGACGTCCTCTTGGCGCCCTTCACCAGCTCGATGACCCGCTCCGTGGGAACGACGACTTCCTCAATCGCGCCCTGGGCCTGTCCCGTCCGTATCATCTCTTTGATGGTAAGCTCCACGCGCTGCTCGAAGCCTGAAAAGACGTGGACTATATACCATCGGGCTTTGGCTTGTATGACCAACTCTTCTTCCGTCATGATACCTATCCGGGAAACAAGGCGCACGCGCCGGGTTTGTTCGTTACGACAGGATAAATTTGATGAGCATGGCCAGACCCATATCCACCAGACCCAGATACAGCGCCATGACGACGGTCATGACGATAACAGCGATGCTGGTGGAGATGGTTTCCTTACGCGAAGGCCAGGTGATCTTCTTCAGCTCAGCCTTGGATTTGTCGAAATAATCCTTGAGCTGATCGACCTTTTCTCCAATCGCCGCGCCAGGCTTGGGCTGGACAGACGCCTTCCCCGTGGCCTGGGCCTCCGGTTTCTTCTGTTCCGGCTTCTTCTGCTCCGGCTTTTTCAGTTCTTTGGTTTTCTCTTGGGCCATGACCGCCTCGTCAGCTTGGGCTACGCGTTTACGGGCTGTGCCGTATGACCTGGTACGCGGGCAACGTCAAGCGCACCCCGGCACGTTCCGACCCGATTCCGGCACAGTCGGTACGCCGGCGTCGGAGGGAATGCCCTGCTTGCAGCGTCGTTCCGACGGGGTCTGTTCGGAAAATTTATGGCAGGCCAGGAGGGATTCGAACCCCCAACATCCGGTTTTGGAGACCGGCGCTCTAGCCGTTAGAGCTACTGGCCTGCGTATGACATCCCGACGTTACTTGGTCTCTCGATGCAGCGTGTACTTCCTGTCCCAAGGGCAGAACTTCTTCAGTTCCAGCCGGCCGGTGGTGTTTTTCTTGTTCTTTGTCGTCACGTAGTTACGTCGCTTGCACTCGGTACAGGCAAGCTGAATATTGATACGCATCTTTGCATTACTCCAGGATTTCCGAAACTACGCCCGCGCCCACGGTGCGGCCGCCTTCGCGGA
>CAZGAH010000086.1:0-3297 GCA_964523295.1 uncultured Desulfovibrionaceae bacterium
TCTTGACATCCGCCCCGCCCGGCCGCCAAAACCCGTCAAGTAGCAAGTTCTGCCCTATACTGCCATATTCTGCCTTTTTCTGCCTCGCGCCAAAACCCCGTGCTATGCTTCCCGGGTCATGTTCGTGCATCCGGTCTGACATGGCGGTCAGGATGCGCTCTCCACAGATGGCCCCCCGCGTCGTTGTCCCCGAGCGTCGCGGGGGGGCCTTCGCGCAAGGGGGATTTATGAAGGGGAAACTGTGTCTGGCCGGACTGGACACCATCGCCGGGGCGGTCGGCTGCTCCCGGAAGACGCTCTACAAATGGATCAGGAACAAGGGCTTCCCGGCCTTCAAAATGGATGAGGTCTGGCGCGCGCTCCCGCGCGAAATCGAAGAATGGCTCTGGCAACAGCGGGACAAGATGGAGAGGAGCGTATGAAGGGCTGGAAAACCTGGACCGGGGTCGCAATCGTTGGCGCCATGCTCGAGGCGCTGTCCAAAGTCGATCCGGACTTGACTGTCTGCAACCAGGTCGCCGGGCTGCTCTACGCCATTGGCGGCGGGCTCGGCCTGATCGGACTCGGGCACAAGATCGAAAAGCGCTAGGGGGCGACGATGGAAACCGAACGGGCAGCCTGGCAGCTCACCCTGAACCGCATCGACGGCCGGATGGATGACGTTTTCGCGACCCTGGACAAGATGAGCGACGGTCAGCAGGTCATTGGCCAGCGCCCGGCCGTTCTGGATTGGCTGGTGGGCCGAGTCCGACGGCGCCGAGGCCGTCTTGCGCAACGGCCGCCGCCACTGCTGGCCGCGCGGGACCCTGTTCCTCGTGGCCGAATGGTACGGCTGGAACGGTCAGCCGGACCAGGGCTGCAAGCTCCCGGCCGTGGAGGTCGCCCGCCGGATTCTGGACATGGAGAAGTCCTTCCCCTGGACATCGCACCCTGGGCCGGCAGACTCCTCGATCTGGAATGCGGAGGCCGGCGTCAGCATCGCCGACGATTTCGCGCGCCTTCTGCATCGCCCGGCACGGCCGGGTCTTCACGCGCGAGGAAATCCAGAGCTGGACGCATGACTGGAAGGGCAAGAGCGGCCCGGCCCTGACGCACTGCGGCGGCTACAACTGCCGCCACCACTGGGACTGGCTGCATCCGGATCACGAGCTTCCCGACTACGAGCCGCAATCCTGGTACAGCGAAGACGGTCATGCCATGAAGCCCGGACTGAAGCGCGAACTGAACGCCGAGCTGAAGCGGCTGGGCATAGCCGACGCCCCCGCACAGCAGGCTGACGCGCCGCAATTCGTGAAGTACAAGCAGGCCAACAGCGTCGAGGAGGCCGAGACCCTGGCCCGGGCCGCGGGCATCCGCCAGCCGTCCTATGCCGGCAACCTCGCGGCCGCCAATTACGCCAACCAGGCCCTGTTGACCCTGGGCCGCCGCGGCGTCGATCTGCCCCGCTCCGTGAAGATCGCCCCCCGGCCGTTCCGGAACGAACCCGACGCCGTGGCCGCGTATCTGGCCGGAGAGGACGCCCTGTATCTGAATCCGGGCATGGATTGGGTCGGGATGGGAGACGTGGCCGCAGAAATGTACCGTCAGAAGTATTGGTCTACCGAGCATGAAAGCCACCCCTTGATCCACGAAATGGGACACAGAACCTTTGCCAAAGCTAACCCTGAAAAATATACGCGGTTTAACAGCAGGAATTTTTCAACTACGCTTAAAGAAAAGGTAGAGACATCCGTAAGTAAATACGCTGCTGGTAATTATGGCGATTTTGTGGCCGAAGTATATTCCGGGTTGATGGCTGGCAAGTCATACTCTCAATTTATTATGAAAATGTATAATGCATTTATTGGGGTTAAGACATGATCAAAATTCCGCGATGCTTCAATTGTCGTCATTTTCAAAAACGAACACAGGAGCAAAATGTTCCTCCGGTGTATACCTGCCATGCCTTTCCGGATGGCATTCCGGATGATGTGATGCTTGCGCGTACTATTCACGACACCCCCATTCCCGGCCAGCAGGGCGACTACGTCTTCACGCCCGCAGACCAAAGGAGCGACGCAGCATGAGCCTGCCCGATAACTTTGCCGAGGCCCCGGAAGTCAAGGCCCTGGTCGAGGCCGCAGTCACGGACGCCATCGCGGCCCTGAAGGCGAAGAACAAGGAACTCGCCGGCCAGCTCGCCAAGGCGAACGCGGCCTGGAAGGACCTCGACCCCGAGGACGTACGCGAGTCCCTGGCCGAGCTGGACGAACTGCGCAAGGCGAAAACGCCGGACGTTGAAGAGCTTGTCGCCAAAAAGGCCGGCAAGCTCCAGAAGCAGATCGAGACCCTGAGCGCCGAGCGCGACCGCTGGAAGGGCCAGGCCCAGACCGGCATCCTGGAACGCAGCCTGACCACGGCGTTGTCCACGGTCGGCGAGGTGCAGTCCGGCGCCATGGACTTCGTCATGTCCCGCGCACGCGAAGCCTTCAGCGTCGATGACGAAGGCAACCTGGTCGGCGACCTGGCCCCGGAGGATTGGGCACGAAGCTTCCACAAGGCCAATGCCTTCGTGTTCAAGGCCGCTGCCGCATCCGGCGGTTCCGGCGCCCCTGGCGGCGCGTCCGGGTCCGGCGCCCAGGGCGGACAGGTTGTGCTCACGCTCGACGAAATGCGCAACCCGAGCGCCTACCGCGCCAAACGCCAGCAGGCGTTGCAGCAGGGCAAGCCCCTGGCCGTGGAAGGCGAGTCCGGCAGCGTGGCCGTACTCGCGCCCTGAGCCGGGGCGCAATGATCGATCGAAACCGGCGCCGGAGCGGCTCAGGTCGCGACTTGAATGCTCGCGCAACGAACTCCCCCTCCGACGCCGCATCGATACCGGTCCGGGCCGAATGTACAGCAAGCCGCAAGGACGCCCGGGAAAGCACGCAATGGCAACCGTGCCCGGACCACACCCCGCGTCGGCCCGGCCAGGCCGACGCGGATTACAACAACACGAGACGCCCATGCGCATGACCATCACGACCGTAGAAAACGCGTATCGCTTCGTCTCAACGATTGTCGGCCCGGGCGGAGGCACCACCGAATACGAGCGCATGGACGACGGGCTACGAGCGCATAAGAAGTTGGCCTGTGGTGCGGACATGCGTTACGCCTACGATTAAATCGGTACGTTGCGCGTGCCACATCGGTCAGATATACGTGCTATGGACAGACAGTTTTTGAAGTCTTGACGTCGTCCGCAGCTGACACTAGGGTGCGGGCCTTTGCGGTTGCACCCTGGCTCTGGAGATGTGGCGATGCTTCGGAGGCATCGAG
>CAZGAH010000086.1:3339-11216 GCA_964523295.1 uncultured Desulfovibrionaceae bacterium
CACGCGGACACTGGGCGCATCTTCGACGAGCGTGCCGGCCGGTTCAAGCGTCTGTGTCTTGAGGAGGCGCGTCGGCATCTGCCGCGTTTCTGGGGGAACAAGATCACCACGGAGCATCTGTTCGGGCTCGAAGACCACAACGCCATGAACCCGCCCTACGTCGACCTGGTCGAGAGGCTTTTCACCGACGTGCTGCCGGGAATGCCCGTCGTGTTCATCATTCGCGACGGCAGGGCCTGCATCCGGTCCAAAGTCAACCGGACCGGGCAGCCCTGGATACTGGCCGCCTTCCGTTGGCGTTACTGCATCCAGGCCTTTCGCTTCTTCAAGGATAAGTATGCCCGCGCGCTGATCGTCCGCTTCGAAGACCTCGTGACCGAGCCCGAACGCGAGCTGCGCCGGGTCTGCTCATTCATCGATGTTCCTTTCGAACCGGCCGTGTTGCACAACACGCAGGACGTGCTGATGCCAGCGGAATACAAGCAGCCCGGATTCGTGCGGGAAAAAGCCATTGCTCCGGACTTGCCGGACGATTTGTTTCAGTTCATCAAGAGCGATCTGGCCTGTTGCGGCTACATCTGACGCGCGGCGACGTTGGCCAGGGCCTGGCAGCGCAGGGTTCGCAGGCGCATCCCCGATTCCAGGCCCAGCCCTCGCGCCTCCGGAGGAAGCTCTACGGCGTGCAGTGCGGCGAGGTCGCGCTGGACTGCCTCGCTGATATCTCTGTTCCGGTCGGCAAGGACCAGGGCGCACATCCCTTCGACGAGTTTCCGGGCATCGAGGTGCAGCAGCAGGTCGACGCGCGTGCCGGGCCGCAGTTCGTCATAGCGCCCGGCCAGCATGTGCCAGCGGCTGGCGATTTCGCCGGCGCGTACGTATCGGACTGGAAGTCGCAGGCGCGCGGCCAGGCTCTGGGCGCGCGCGACGCCGAGGGCCTCGTGTCCGTAATGACGTGGCCACTGTTCGGGATCGGTTGCGCATTTGCCCAGGTCGTGGCACAGCCCGAGATAGACATGCAGCGGCTGGCCGGCCAGGCGGTTCATGACGGCGATGGTATGGCCGAGCACGCTGTCCGTATGAAATGGCGCCGGGCCGGCTGGAATGCGGTCGGCGCGTTCGAATTCGGCAAACCAGGGCGTCAGGCAACCGGTTTCTGCCAGAAGCTGCACAAAGCGGCCGGGCCGCGACGTGGCGAGCGCCTTGAGCAGCTCAAGGCCGACGCGTTCGGCGGCCGGCCTGTCCAGGAGTTGCCGCGCGGCTGCGTCGCGCATGGCCTGTAACAAGTCCGGATGCGGGGTAAACTCGGGATACCGGGCCGCAAAGCGGGCCGCCCGCAGCACCCGCAACGGATCATCATGCATCACGTCGTCCGCGCAGGGGCGGAGAATCCGGTTGCGAATATCCTCCAGGGCGCGCGGATGCGCGTGCAAACGACCGGGACGCGGCCCCCGCAGTTCGATGGCCATAGCGTTCACGGTCAGGTCCCGGCGCAGCAGGTCGGCGGCGATGTCTTCTCCGCGTGCCGGAGCGTATTCCTTGCCGTCGACGATAAAAATCCGGAAGTCCCGGCCGACTTCCTGGGCCCGGGGAAAGAGGGCGCGGAATTCGCCCTCATTGCCGACGTACACGAAATCCGTTTCGCTGACAGGTTCGCCAAGCAGCAGGTTGCGGACGGCGCCGCCCGCCAGATAGATGCGCATCGGCCATGCCTTAGCAGACTTTCGACCGGAGGCAAAGCCGCGCGAGGGTGGCGAAGAGGGCAGGGGGCTATACGAAGGCGTCGCCCCGTGTCGGAGAGCGTTGTTTTTGGGAGGAATCGGGTGTGTCGAGTCTGATCGGGCGTATGAATGGAGAACAGGACGCCATGATGCCTAAAGGTGGCGTCTGGCTGCTTGCCTCGGACTTGGGTGGCGAGGCTGCGGTTACGCCGACGATGTTACAGGCGGTGCATCCGCTGTGGGCCGCCGATGTCGATCATTTCGGGCCGTGGGCCGAGGCGCCGGCCATGCCGGGCTGGCTGGCGTCCGGCCCGGTCTGGAAGGGCCAGAGCAGGGAGGGCGGACCGGCCGTGTTCGTCTGCGGACCATGCGCGTCCAGCCTGGATGTCGTCTGGGCCATGCTGTCCGCGACGGCGCTGCCGGCCTGGAGCGCTGTGCTTGCCGTGAGTCAGTCGTCGGGGCGCGGGCAGTATCGTCGGCATTGGGAGTCCCCACCGGGCAACGTCTACGCGGCGTGGGTTCTGCCGGACGTGCTGAGCGGTTCGGCGCCGGGCGCTCCGCCGTTTTCGGGGCAATTGACGCCGCTGCTGGTCGGGGCGCTGCTGGCCGAGGGTCTGGAGCGGGTGCTCTGCGCGGCGGGGGCGTCGGTGCGGCTGGCCGTGAAGTGGCCGAACGACATCCTGCTTGCCGGGCGCAAGGTCGGGGGGATTCTGGTCGAAGAGCGGGCGGGGCGCTGTGTGGCAGGCGCAGGTTTGAATCTGGCCAGTGCGCCCGGGATGGAGGTCTTGCGCGATTGCCGGGTCCCCGCGGCGGGACGTCTGGGCGAGACGGCGCCGGATATCGGCCCGCTGCGGCTCTGGCAGGGGCTGGCACAGGCGGCGCGCGTCGTCTTTGCCGAACGTCTTGCCGGACAGCCGGCGGCGATGCTGTCCGGGTTCGTGGCGGAGCGGCTGGCCTGGCTTGGCGATACGGTGGAGGTACGCCAGGCCGTCTGCGAAAAGAGCGGAAAGCATTTTGACAAACTACGGGGAAAAATTGTAGGACTACTAGTTGACGGCGCACTCCGACTCGCTGTTACGGACGAGGAGCATCATCTGATTTCCGGCAGCGTCATGCCTGCGTTCGGGGCCAGAGGATGAAATCGAGAGGCCGGGGCCGGCGCCAGCTGGCCGGGGGCTTCGGGTCAAGGCAAATGGGATTTATCATTTCTTAGCACTGGCAGCATACGGGGACAGGACAGTTCATGGCGATCAAGTCGTTTCAACGGGTTCAGGACGAGGTCAAAGGCAAGCGGATTCTGGTAGCGAACCGGGGCATTCCGGCCCGGCGGATCATGCGGGCCATACGTGAGTGTTTCGAGGCCATTCCGGTCATGACGGCCACGGACGTGGACAAAACCTCTCCCCCGACAGCGGGGGCGCAGGAGTTGCTGCTGCTTGGACCGGATCCCCGGGCCTATCTGGACCAGGATCTGATCATCCGTAAGGCCAAGGCCCGTGGCATCATCGCGCTGCATCCGGGCTGGGGCTTTGCCTCCGAGGACGCCGGCTTTCCCGCCAGGTGCGAAGAGGCCGGAATCGTGTTCATCGGTTCCAGTGCGGAATCCATCAGCCAGCTGGGCAACAAGGTGGCGGTGCGATCCCTGGCCAAAAAGCTCGGCATCCCCGTGGTCCCGGGTTCGGAAGGTGCGGTGAGCATCCCGGAGGCCCGGCTCGTCGCCAAGGAGATCGGCTTCCCGATCATGCTCAAGGCCGAAGGCGGTGGCGGCGGACGCGGCATTTATGAGATTTATAAGGAGTCCGAGCTGGAGGATGCCTTTGAAAAGGCGTCGGCCATGGCGCGCGCCTCGTTCGGCAACCCCAGTCTGTTTGTTGAAAAACTGCTGACCGAAGTGCGGCATATCGAGATTCAGGTCATTGCCGACAAATACGGCAATGTGTTCGCGTTCGACGAGCGGGATTGCTCGGTGCAGCGCAACCACCAAAAGCTCATCGAGATCACCCCGTCGCCGTGGAGCGGCATGACAGAAGCCTTGCGGGACCGGCTCAAAGGCTACGCCATCGCTCTGGTCAAGGCAGTCGACTATTATTCGCTCGCCACGGTGGAGTTCCTTGTCGACAACTTCGGCAAGCCGTATCTTATCGAGGTCAACACCCGGCTGCAGGTCGAGCACGGCATCACCGAGTGCCGCTACGGTATCGATCTGGTGGAAGAGCAGATCAACATCGCCTTTGACGGCGAACTCCGGTTTACGCAGGATAGCGTCAAGCCGCTGCACAATGCCATGCAGTTGCGGATCAATTGTGAAGACCCGCAAAACAATTTTTCGCCCAATGCCGGGTTGATCACGCGCTATCTCGGCCCCGGTGGCCCGGGCATTCGTCTGGATTCCTGCCTTGCTGCCGGCTATGAATTTCCTTCGCAGTACGATTCGGCCGGTGCGCTGCTGATTGCCTACGGGTACAGCTGGGAAAAGGTGCTGGGCATCACGCGCCGCGCCCTGCGCGAATATATCATCGGCGGCATCAAGACCACGATTCCGTTCTATCGCCAGATTCTCCAGCATCCCACCTTCTGCGACGCGCGCTATTCCACGCGGTTCATCGCCGCCACGCCGGCCTTGATGGAGTACAAGGACCTCGAAGACGAGGCGACGCGGCTCTCGCGGCTGGTGGCGGAGATTTCAGCCAAGGGCTACAACCCCTACGTGCAGCTCAATCAATACCGCACGTCCGCGACGCCGCGCATGGCGCGCTTCGATCCGGTGCTGCCGCCGATCGATCAACATGCCTGGACTCCGGTCTACCCACGTTGGGACCGCAAGGGGCTGCTCGACTGCGTTCGCGATTCCCGCTGCATCCACTTCATGGACACCACGGCGCGCGACATCACCCAGTCCAACAGCGGCAATCGCTTCCGTCTGGCCGAAGACGAGCTGATGGGGCCGTATCTGGACAACTGCGGTTTCTTATCCCTGGAGAATGGCGGCGGCGCGCACTACCACGTGGCCATGCTGGCGAACATGACCTATCCCTTCGCCGAGGCCAGGGAGTGGAATACCTTTGCGCCAAAAACGCCCAAACAGATTCTCATCCGGTCCACGAACGTCCTGGGCTACAAACCGCAGCCCAAGAATCTCATGCGCCTGACCGGCGAGATGATCGCCGAGCATTACGATGTCATCCGCTGCTTCGACTTTCTCAATCATATTGAAAACATGCGGCCGTTTGCCGAAGTGGCACTGAACTCGTCGCGCAATCTGTTCGAGCCGGCCATATCGCTGTCCTGGGCCGAGGGATTCGACGTGGCGCACTATCTGGGCGTTGTCGAGGAAATCCTGGACATGACGGCCAAGGTCTCCGGGGCGAAAAGCCGGGCAAAGGCCGTGGAACTGATTTCCCTGGGGCTCAAGGACATGGCGGGCGTCTGTCCGCCTCGATTCATCGCTGCGCTGGTGGCAGCGATACGCAAGCAGTATCCCTCGTTGGTTATCCATTATCATCGCCATTACACCGACGGCCTGTTCGTTCCCGCCGTGGGCGCCGCGGCCAAGGCCGGGGCGAACATCGTGGACACGGCCATTGGTGCCACCGTACGCTGGTACGGGCAGGGCGAGGTTCTGTCCACGGCTGCCTACATCGAAGATGAACTCGGGCTGGCGACGAATCTGAACAAGGACATGATCCGAACCTGCAATTTCGTGCTCAAGCAGATCATGCCCTATTATGATCACTATACGGCACCGTATTTCCAGGGCATCGACTATGATGTCGTCGAGCACGGAATGCCGGGCGGCGCGACGTCGTCCTCGCAGGAAGGGGCGATGAAGCAGGGGTATATCCGCCTGTTGCCGTACATGCTCAAGTTTCTCTCCGGCACGCGCAAGATCGTCCGCTACCATGACGTGACGCCGGGTTCGCAGATTACCTGGAACACGGCCTTCCTGGCGGTCACCTCGGCCTTCAAGCGCGGTGGCGAATCCGAGGTCCGGCAGATGCTGGACATTCTGGATACCGTCGCGCGGCAGCCGGAGGCGCAGTTGACGCCGGAAATGAAAAAAGAGCGGCTCGTGCTCTACCAGAACAGCAACGATGCCTTCCGGCAGTTGCTGCTGGGCAAGTACGGTCGTCTGCCTCTGGGTTTTCCGGCCGACTGGGTCTATCAGAGCGCGTTCGGCGTCGACTGGGAAGAGGCGATAGCCAGCCGTACCGAGAGTTCTCCCCTGGATTCGCTGCCGGATATCGATCTGGACGCCGAGCGCATGGCGTTGCGCGGGGCCATCCGCCGCGAACCGAGCGAAGAGGAATTCGTCAATTATCTGAACCACCCGGCCGATGCCTTGAAGACTATCGACTTCGTCGCACGATTCGGCGATCCGAACCGCTTGCCCCTGGACGTCTGGTTCGAAGGACTGGAGACCGGGCAGGATCTCTACTTCAACGACAGCCGGGGCAAACCGCACCACATGGTCATTCTGCGGATTTCGCGGCCCGGACTGCGCGGAGTGTCCATCGTCCGCTATACGCTCGACTCCGAGATCATGAGCTATGAAGTCAAGGTGGCTGCGGCGCAGGCGGAAACGGGCACCGGCGTGGAAATGGCCCGCCCTGGCAACCTGTACCATGTCGGCTCGCCCTCCAACGGCGATCTGTGGGTCATGTACGTGCGCCCGGGCGCAATCGTGAAAAAAGGCGCAGAATTGTTCAATATCTCGATCATGAAGCAGGAAAAGGCCGTGCTCGCCCCTGTGGATGCGCGGGTCAAGCGCGTGCTCAAGTCCGCCAATTTCAGTCAGGAGAAGAAAATGGTGGCTGTGAAAGAGGGCGAGCTGCTGGTCGAGCTGGAACCGATCCCCAAGCTCTGCGGCTCCTGTAATCAGCCGATCGTCCTGGATGATTGCAGCTATTGCCCTGCCTGTGGCGCAAAGGTATAATACAAAAGCGGGTTATGAAGCGGGAACTGAGGCCGTCTAAATAAGGAGGAGAAGCGATGCCGAAAACCAAGGGAGAGCGCGACAAGGCCGCAGCAGCGGGGGCCGAAGTCGAGCAGGCGTCTCAAAGCCACAAGGCGGAGGAGCAAAAGCTGGTGCTCACGGGAAGTGACATCGTGGCCATCGGCGAAGAGGCGGAGCTGCTGGTCGGCGGCAAGAACTACAACACCGCCAAAATCAGCCAGGTCGAAGGCATCCGCGCCCCGCAGTTCCGGGCCATCTCTTCAACGGCCTTTCATAAGCTGCTCGATGAGTCCCGGGTCAATGCCACGTTGATTCGGGCCATTGTCGACAAGGAGTTCAACAAGGTCAACTGGGGTTCTCAGGAGGTCAATAAGGACTCGGAGTTTCTCCAGAAATTCGTGCGACACGTGGGGAAGGAGGTCAAGGCCGAGACCAAGGCCCGCGGTTCCCAGAATCTGGTCCGGATGCGCACCTTCATCAACAACGTCGTTGAAGGATTCGCGACGTCGCCGGAGGGCATCGACCAGCTGCGCAAACGTTCCGTGCTTGTCCAGGCCGGCATTCTGTCCGTCGATTTGCCGAAAGATGTCGAGGAGGCCGTCCGTCAGGCCTACAATTATATATGCAAGGACGCGGGTGAAGAGGACGTGCCCGTGGCCGTACGCTCGTCAGCAGCGGGCGAGGACAGCCGGAAAAAGGCCTTTGCCGGATTGCAGGACACCTACCTGAACGTCGTCGGCGAGAACCATTGCGTTGCGGCCTATCATTGGGACTGCGCCTCCGCCTACAACCTCCGGAGCATGACCTACCGCCGGGAAGCCATTCTCGACGCCATCGCCAAGGCCGAGGCCACGGGCGACGACTCCATCGCCCAGAAGGCCAAGCTGGAATGGGCTATCGAAAATACCTCCCTGTCCGTCTGCATCATGCGCATGATCAATCCGGTCATTTCCGGAACGGCCTTCAGCGCCGATACGGCGACAGGGTGCCGGGGCACCGTGCGCAACGACCTGGTCTCCGTCGACGCAAGCTACGGCCTGGGCGAAGCCGTGGTCGGCGGCATGGTGACGCCTGACAAATTTTACGTCTTCAAGCGCGATGACGGGACGGAAGTGGTCATCCGTTTCATGGGCTGTAAGGACAAGAAAATCGTCTACGAAGAGCATGGCGGTACCTGCAAGGTCGATGTCAGCGAGCATGAAGTG
>CAZGAH010000086.1:11226-11655 GCA_964523295.1 uncultured Desulfovibrionaceae bacterium
GCGCGAGGCCGAGTTCGTGCCGCATCTCTATCACGCCGCGGCCGCCGTCGAGAAGGCGAAGGCCCAGCTCGCCCTGGCGCAGGCCGAAGAGGTCGCTGCCGGCGTGCGCAACATCAGCCGCGCCTACGACGGCTCGATAATGGATACCGAATTCTGTATCGACCGCGAAGACCGGCTCTGGTTCGTGCAGGCGCGCCCGGAGACCCGCTGGAACGAAGATCTCGAAAAACATCCCCATACCATCTACATGCGGCGCAAGGAAGTTGAGCGCAAGGCGGCAATGCGCGCCGAGATTCTCCTGGAGGGCAATCCCGCTTCCCGTGGCGCCGGCCAGGGGACGGTCAAGTTTCTGCTCTCCGCGCTCGAAACTGATCATTGAACTGGATGGCAGCCAACCACCCAATGTTGAGGAGGATAGTGTACTGGTTG
>CAZGAH010000086.1:11665-18755 GCA_964523295.1 uncultured Desulfovibrionaceae bacterium
CTGCTCTCCGCGCTCGAACTCAACAAAATCCAGAAAGGCGACATCCTGGCCGCCGAGCGCACCGATCCCGACATGGTTCCCGGAATGCGCGTCGCCTCGGCCATCCTGGCCGATGTCGGCGGCGATACCAGCCACGCGGCCATCACCTCGCGCGAACTGGGCATCCCGGCCGTCATCGGCATTCAGCGCCTGGAAGTCCTGCGCATGCTGGACAAGCAGGAGATCACGGTAGACGGCTCGCGCGGCCGGGTCTACCGGGGACTGCTGCCGCTGATCGAAGTCGGCGGCGAAATCGATGTCAGCACGCTGCCGCCTACCAAAACCAAGGTCGGCCTGATCCTGGCCGACGTGGGACAGGCCATGTTCCTGTCGCGGTTGCGCAACGTGCCCGATTTTGAGATCGGCCTGTTGCGCGCAGAGTTCATGCTCGGCAACATCGGTGTTCACCCCCTGGCGCTCGAGGCCTACGACAACGGCACGCTCAAGCGCGTTGTGGACAACAAGGTCAACGAGTACGAGGAGCAGCTCACCACGCTGGTCAAGGAGCAGCTGACAGCCGGCATCGTCAGCTTCGATCTGCGCTTGCGCAACTACGTCGGCCAGATCACCGAGCTGCTGCCGCAGATCGAGGCTTTGAGCGAGCGCGAGGCGGCCAAGCCCGGGGACGAGGTTCTGGCTATTCATCGTCAGCTGCGCGAACTCGATCTCAAACTCGAGGAACACGTCGCCACCGCCACCAGGAGGCTGTCTACGCTCAGAACCTCGGTGGATCTCGACGAGCATGTCAGCATTGTGTTGGGATACAAAGACGAACTTGATTCCCTGGTCGGCTCCGACCCGGAAACTCTGAAACGCCGCAAGGAGATTCAGTCGCGCGTGGCGGAATACGCAAAGCGCGTGGCGAACAACCCGGTTATCCAGGAGACCCTGGGACGTATCCAGGCCATGCGCGACAAGGTCGCCCACGCCACCGGGCTCAAACGCGAGATCGATGAAATACGCTCCATCCCCGACCGGATTCGCGACATCATCCGTGCGCGCGGCCACCGTTCGGGCAAGGAACATTATACGCAGACGCTGGCCCAGGGCCTGGCCCTGTTCTCCATGGCCTTCTACGGGCGCGACATCATCTATCGGACCACGGACTTCAAGTCCAACGAGTATCGCAACCTTGTCGGAGGCCTGCTCTTCGAGGCCAACGAAGACAACCCCATGCTCGGCTATCGCGGCGTCTCGCGCAATATCCACGACTGGGAGATCGAGGCCTTCAAGATGGCCCGCGGCATCTATGGCGGCAGCAATCTCCAGATCATGCTCCCCTTTGTCCGGACGCTGGAGGAAGCGCGCAGCATGAAGCGCTACCTGGAGCAGGTCCACAAGCTGAAAAGCGGAGTGGACGGACTCAAGTTCATTCTCATGGCCGAGATTCCCAGCAATGCCATACTCGCTCGCCAGTTCATCGAGGAGGTGGACGGCTTTTCCATCGGCTCCAACGACATGACCCAGATGGTGCTGGCCACGGACCGCGACAATGCCAGACTCTCGCATATCTATGACGAAGAAGACCCGGCTGTGGTCTGGGCGATTCTGGTCGCCATCTTCACCGGTCAGAAGTACGGCAAAAAAATTGGCTTTTGCGGTCAGGGCGTATCCAACAGCCTCGTGCTGCGCGGGCTGGTCGCCATTGCCGGCATCGTTTCCGCCTCCGTGGTTCCGGATACGTATCACCAGACCAAACTGGACATGGCCGAGGTGGAAAAGCTGGGGATACCGGTCTCGGGCTTGGGCGCCTGGATCGGGGAGCAACATCTCGCCCGGCTCAAGGCCCTGCTCAAAGCGCACAACTATGATCATATCCTCAAAAAATACGATTCCGCTCTTGATCTCGTGGAATGGTACGAGGGCGAACTCGCCAGGCACAACGAACAGTTGCGGGAGAACCTGGAAACACCGAAAGAGAACTTCTACCGTCAGGAAATGGCCAAATTCCGGGCAGCGTTCCACAAGCCGGTTATTTACGCCAGCTGGGATTGGAATTTGACCGTCCTTGACGCGTTACATCAGGCGGGCTTCGCCGATTACGAGGAGCAGGCCAAGGCCCTGGAAGCGCAGCGCCTGAAACACTGGTAGACTGACCAAGGCCGGAGAGTCCCGGCCTCAGCTGATCGGCCCGGCCGGAAGCGTGCTTCCGGTCGGGCCGTTTCGTTGCGTAGCGGTACCCGGGCGCGTCGCTTCAAGATTCTTTAGATTTTCTTGAATAAAAATGTTCAGAAGACTTGACTTTGTGTCAGATCATTGACAGCTAGAGCCTCAGTGCGGCATACCCGGCCCTGACGTTGGCCTGGAGGGACGATGGAACTGAATATCTGTAACATCATCGGCGAAAGCTCGGCCTTGCGGGATGTCTTCAGAATCCTGGCCAAGGTGGCGCCGACGGACAGCACGGTGCTCGTCACGGGGGAGTCGGGTACCGGCAAGGAGCTGCTCGTACGCGCGCTGCATCTGAACAGCCTGCGCAAGGACAAACCCTTCATTCCCATCAATTGCGGCGCCATTCCTCGCGAGTTGCTCGAATCCGAACTGTTCGGCCATGAAAAGGGCTCTTTCACGCACGCCATCCGCTCCCGGGCCGGTCGTTTCGAGCTGGCCGACGGCGGCACGATATTTCTTGACGAGATCGGAGAGATGGATCTCAGTCTTCAGGTCAAGATACTGCGCGTGATCCAGGAAAAGGAATTCGAGCGTGTCGGCGGCTCGACCTCGAAAAAGGTGGACGTGCGGCTGGTTGCTGCGACGAACCGTGATCTGGAGCAGGAGGTCGCGGCCGGTCGTTTTCGTGAGGACCTGTTCTACCGGCTCAATGTCATTCCCGTTCATCTGCCTCCGTTGCGTGATCGCGGTCAGGATATTCTCATTCTGGCCAAATACTTTCTTACCCGCTTCTGCAACAAGAAGAATCGCGCTCTGCTCACGATCAGCCCAGAGGCACGCGAGCTGCTCGGCCGATACTCCTGGCCCGGCAACGTGCGCGAGCTGGAAAATTTCATGGAGCGGATGAGCATTCTCTGCGACAACGACAGCATCACGCCGGACGACTTGCCGCAAAAAATCCACAAGGAACTGGGCATCGTCCTGCCGGAGCGTCCGGCTATCGTCGGGCCGGCCTGTTTTGTCTGGCCTACCGTGGAGGACTTGAAACGGCTCGGCCCCGGATTGAAGGAATTTCTCGACGAAGTCGAGGACCGACTGCTGCGCGAGGCGCTGGACATGGCCAGCGGAGTAAAGAATCAGGCCGCGGAAATTCTGGGAATCAAACGCACCACCTTGATCGAGAAGCTGAAAAAAAAGAACATGGACTGACGCTGTCCGTCGCTGCATCCTTCGGTTGCGGTAATGAATGTGTACGTTTTTTGCATCAGGCTTAGATCGTGAACGCCAGCTACCTGACCAGGGCTGCCTGGATTCTTCTCGTCGGCTTCGTGCTGCTGATCCGGCCAACCAGTGCCGAGGGGCTGAACTATTATTGGGGCAGGCATCCGGACAAGGAGCGTCTGGTCTTTGTTTTTCCCGGACCGGTACCGAAATATTCGTTGACGCGTACGGAAGCCCAGGGACTGTCCTTGATCTTGCCGCCGGGCTATTGGTCGTCGGACGCCACGCCGCCTTCCGGCGATTTCGCTGGCGCCAAACTGCTGAAAAATGTCACGGTGACGCCTCAGGGACTGAAGATCGACCTCGGTACCACGGCCTTCGGTTACATGCATTTTCCGATGAACGACCGCAGCAAGCTGGTGCTTGACGTGTTCGAAGACCCCATCGGGGCCAAATGGCGGCCAGCCGAGACGCCGCCTCCGGCCGTGCCCGCACCCGAGCCGCAACCGGGGGCCCCGGCGTCGCCGACTGCTCCGATGCCTGCTACGCCGCCTCCGGCCGTTCAAACGCCGGCTCCGCAGCAGGGCGCTGTAAAAGCTCCTGTCGGACCTGCGCCAGCAACACCGGCGCCCCCGGCGCAGGAATCGTCGCCCCCGTCAGGCGAATCCGAGCTTCAGCCCGGGCGCAGGAATCTCTTTTCCGTGCCCTATACCTATCGCGCTCCGATCAAACGTTCGCGGGGACCGGAATCGGCGCCGGCCGGGCCGGACGAGCCGAATGCCCCGGCGCCACCTGCCCGCCCCGACTCCTCAGAGGCCCCGACCGAACCGCGTTGGGAGATACGCACCGGGCCGTCGGCCCCGGCAACCCTGGAGGCCCCGGGGCGAGATTCCCAACTGGTTCAGGAAGACGCCTCGCCGCAGGCGCCTGCCCAGCTGCGTCAAAGCATCGTCCAGCCGGGTGAGTCCAGACCCGTTGAAGCGCCAGGAGCCCTTCAGGCGGAAAATACCATGCGCACGCGGGTTATCCAGCCCGCGCAGCAGGCGCCTCAGCCCTCTCCGGAGAAAGGGCCGCCGAAAGCGCTTTCAGGCCCTGCGCCTGGCGTGGGCTCGGAGCCGCGCGTCGTTACCCCGTCGTCTGCTCCGATCGCCGCCCCGGCAGCCTCCACCCCGACTCCCGCCCCGCCTTCCGCGACTCCGAAGCCCGAAACGTCCAGACCAATGCCCGAACCGACCGCCCCGGTCGCGTCGGCCCCTGCTCCTTTGCCTCCGTCGCCGGATGCCGTAAGCGCGGGGCCTGCCGGCGAGGCGACTAAGGCCGAATCGAAGACTGCCGGCCCGGAAAGCACCGCCGGCGTCGATAAGGGCGGCGCACTGTCCGGCACGCAGGACCCTGGCCAAGGCGATGGCCTGTCGAAGACCACCGCCGACGCTGGCGAAGCCGCTGCGCCGGCACCAGGGGAGCCCGGACAGCCTGAGCCCCCGGCTACGCCGGAGGAGTTGATCATTGACGCCAAGGCGGCCGTTGCCAACGAAAACTTCGCTCAGGCCCTGGAACTGCTCGGAGGGCTCAAGAACGACTCCCGGCTCTCCAAGGAGCAGAAGGAGGAGGTCTATTATCTCCTTGCCGACGCGCTCTATGCCGAGGGCAAGGATGCCCTGACCGAAAACTACGGCAAAATAGTCGACGCCTACAATCAGGCCATGAACTTCAATCTTGCCTCCATGCGCGTCCCGGATGCCCTGTTTCATCTGGGCCTTGTCAACCTCAAGGCTGGAAACGTGCGCGTAGCGGAGTCGTATTTCAATATTCTCAAGGAAAAATATCCGCAGCATGAGTCCATTCCGCATATTTTTTTCCAGATGGGTGAATATTTTTTTCAGAGAGGGCAGTATCAGGAGGCGGCAGATCAATATCAATATGTTGTGCAGCGCTTTCCGGATAACAAACTCGTGCGCGAGGCCTCGGTCGGACTGGCTCGATGTCTTTACAACCTGGAGCTGATGGACCAGGCCTACCAGATAGTTGACTACCTGGAGAAACGGTGGCCACGTTTCTATATTGAATATCCTCCATTGCTGCGTCTTGTCGGCGACGTGAATCTGAAAACAGGGCATCCTGACAAAGCCAGATTGATCTACTGGACCTATTACAATATCGATCCAACCGGATCTGACGCAGACGTCATTCTGGCCAGGCTTGGCGATATCTACCTTCAGGGTGGGCACAAGGACGCGGCCAAAGAGGTTTACGAGCACGTGATCCATGCCTTTCCGGACAGGGAAGGCAGTCTGATCGCGCAGATGCGTCTGGCCGAGCAGGGCATTTATGACGAGCCGACGGTCGCGGACATGTTTTCCGTATTCGACAAGCCCTTCACGCTCAAGCCCTACGAGGTCTACCCCCGAATCGTGAAAGAGCATCCCAAGAGCGACCTGGCACCCTTGGCTCAGCTCAAGCTTGCCATCTGGTATCTGTTCAATCAGAAATTTGGCGAATCGCTGGGTGCGGTTACGGATTTCCTTCGTCTCTTTCCGCAAAGCAAGCTCGCCCGCAACGCCCGGGATGTCGGTCTGCGCGCCCTGGGCAAGCTGGTCGCCCAGATGATGAAGGAGCAGAACTACGCGGGCGTGGCCAGGCTTTGGGACGAGCATCCCGACCTGCAGACCGATGAGAACCAGCTTGACAACGAGACGAAACTCGCCCTGGCGAACAGCTTTTGGAAGCAAGGCGAAGCCGGAAAGGCGCTTGGCCTTGTCGAGCCCTTTTTTCAGAGTTCCGCCATGCCGCCAGAGGCGGAAAATGCCTTGTTGCTGGCGCTCGATATCGCGTTGAACACGAAAAACTGGAAAAAGATTGTCGACCTCGGCAACAGGGTCTCGCTCTGGGAGCTTACGGCCAGGACCAAAGACCAGCTCGACTACAACCTGGCGCTGGCTTATGAAAACATGGATGAGCCGGAAAGCAGCGAACCGCTCTGGGAAAAGCTCGCGGCGCGCGCCGATCAGGACCCCGTCGAGCAGGGCTATGCGCTCTTCTTTCTGGCGCAGGCCTCCAAGGCCAGGAAGGACTACAAGGCTGCCTACGATTACGCGCAGAGCAGCCTGACCTTCTTTCTCGAAAGCCAGAAAGACAAACAAAAGATCAAGGAGCTGCTCCGGCTGTTGCTCGAGCTGACCGAGACGACCGGGCGCGCCCGCGAGTCGCTGAAATGGGCCATCGATTACGCACAATACGTGAACAAAGGCGATCCGGAGTGGCCCGACCTGCGCTACCGTATGGCCACTATCTACCGCAAGCTCGGCGATCTCAAACGCTGGCGGACGATTCTCGAGGAACTGGTCCAGGCCAGTCCCAACTCCCTCTTCGGACGCCTCGCCGATACGGACCTCAAGCAGCAGAAACTCGAAGAACAGGCCAGCCAGTTTACGGGCAGCGTTAATTTCTGATTCGTTTTTAGGGGATGAGCAGGTTCTTTCCTGCGACACGAGCGTATTCAATGATTATTTCAGGAAGACGTGTCGTTTTGACAACCTAAAATGCCCCCGTCCCGAGCGTCGAATATTCCTCCACCGTTGGTTGGTGATCTCCGGCCAAGTGGGAAGGCCGGGTGTCGGCTGGCGAGTGTGGCGGAGGGAGCCCGAAGGGCGACCAGAGCCGCACTCTGAAGAGGCCCCCTTTCATTAGACAGCGCAGCGGCCTCGCTAAGGTGGGTTCG
>CAZGAH010000087.1:0-1797 GCA_964523295.1 uncultured Desulfovibrionaceae bacterium
CTTGTTATCGCAAGCACAACGAGGTTTTTTTATTTTTTTTGATGGGGGATTATGGTCAGCTGCGATGACGCCCCCTGATGCGCGACGACGCCTTCGGATCAATCGAAGGCCATGCCGACCTTCCACTCCTTCCAGACATTGCCGACCAGCTCCGGGCCGGGCTTGAGGGTCGCCTTGCCCGGGCGCCAGCCCGAGGGTGTTGCCTGGGCACCCTTGCTCTCGCGAACGAGCTGAAAGGCCTGAACCTGGCGCAGAGTCTCAAGGATGTTGCGCCCAACCGGCGGGCTCATGATCTCGAAGCTCTGGATTACGCCGTCGGGATCGATGATGAACCGGCCGCGTACGTCCACGCCGGCAGCCTGGTCGTACACGCCATACACCTCGCCGATTTTTCCGCCAGCGTCGGAGAGCATGGGAAAGGGCACCGTGCCGGCGGTAACCATTTTTGACAGCTCGTTGTCCACCCACATCTTATGCACGAACATCGAGTCCACGCTCATGGACAGGAATTGCACGCCCTGGGCCGCGAAATCGGGATTCTTCTCGGCGACCGCCGAGATTTCGGTGGCTCAGACAAAGGTGAAGTCGCCGGGATAAAAACAGAGGATGACCCATTTGCCGAGATAGTCCGAAAGCCTGACCGAGGTGAACGCCCCGTTGAACCAGGCCGGTGCGGCAAAATCCGGGGCCTTTTTTCCGATAGCGATCATGGATTTTCCTCCTGTGGGTGTCGGATGAGCCGATGGTGCAGCAGCGGACTCAACCGGTGGCTCGACCTCGACAGGCCCGCCGCCGGGCCTGGTGCATCCCGCCGGTTTTTCATCAGCCATGGATTCCTCCTTTGTCAGGGGTAATGAGGACGTCTGTCCCGTAGCGCGTTCGCGGCAGGACGAATTCACCTCCAATTATACACGGGATTGGGATGCTTGTCAGCAGGCGCGGCGAGGACAGGGCAAAGACGAAAAATGAATTGCCGACAGGGGGTTGTCGGCAATTCGGGGACAGTTTTCCCGGAGAAATGCTGGTTCGGTGCGAAGCGCGCGCCGGGTTGTCAGAGGAACCGGCGCCGGCCTCAATCGATGACGAAGCGCTGCCCGCCCAGGCTCATGTGGCCGCCGTTTGCATCGACGACGAATTGTGACGTGCCCTTGGCCACGGTCACACCCGTTTCGGCCAGGGTAACGCTGGTCGTGGTGTTCTTGTGTTTCAGTTCGATGGAGTCTTCCAGGATACTGGCCTTGGTTCCCTGCATCTCGACGACGACGCCCTGATCGTTGAACGTCGCCTTGGAGGTTTTCGTTCCGTCGGTGAACAACACTTCTATCGAAGTGTTCGTGATGGTGATCTTGCTGGCCTCGTGATGCTCCTTGTAGCCTATAACGATGGTATTTCCGCCTGACAGCTTGATCGTCGCCGTTTCCTTGTTGGCTATTTCGATATCCAATGCTCCGGCGGCTGCACCCAGTTTAATCTCGGATGCAAACGTCATATCTTGCGTCTGCGCCGCCGTCTTATGCGAGCGATCCGCGACCGCAAGCGCAAGCACTGCATCGGTCTGGATATTCTTCGCGACCTGGAGTTCGATGCCTTGTTCGCCCAGTTCTAAGGTCGCGGTGTTGTGCTTCTCCATGACGGTTTCTATATGGGCGACGACATCTGAAACTTTCTTGTACGCAAGCGCCGTGGCGGCCACTCCCCCCACCCCGAAAAGGCCGGAGAGCACGCCCATGCCCGATTTGAAGCTGGTGGACTCGTCATCCCAGGTGCCAAGTGAAGAAAACAGCTCTTGAAAGCCAT
>CAZGAH010000087.1:1807-18129 GCA_964523295.1 uncultured Desulfovibrionaceae bacterium
AGTTCCCTGCGGCCATGCCCGCCAGGGCATGGATGGCGGAATTGAACTGTGCGCGCATTTTCTGATCAGTGCCAGCGCCCAGGGTCACTTCCTTCAAGCCGATGATACCTTTTTCTTCGGTCACGCTGTAGGCCTCGGAGCCCAGTTCGATGCGGTTGCCGCGCGTGTAGGAGACCGTATTCATCAGCTTGGCCTCGGCGGCCAATCCGCCCACGATTTCCAGCGTGCTGCCGACGGTGAGTTCGTTGGCGATGCCGACGGTTGCCCCGGACTTGGCGCCCAGAACCATCTCCATCACCGCGCCGCCGGTGAACTCGTAGACCTCGCCGTCGGTTTTCCGGATGAACCCGCCGCCGTCGTCGTCGCCGCCACTGTCACCGCCATCACCGCCACCGCCATCACCGCCGCCACCGTCGCCGCCGCCACCATCACCGCCGCCGCCACTGTCGCCGGTGCCGACGTCCTTGATGCCACCGAGCCCCATGAAGGAATTGCCTTGCGGAGCCCACAGGCCAACGAACTGGTTGCCAGGCTTGTCGCCCATGACCAACTGGTTGCCGCTGGTGGTTTTGAGGATGTTCAGCCGCGAGTTCTTGTCCTTGATGATGTGATCCGACAAGGCGTTTTCAACGGCCCCGACGATGACCGGCCGGTCGACGTCGCCTTCGACGAAGCTGAGCACTACCTCCGTGTCCTTGAGCAGCGGAAAATGCATGCCCTGCTCCTGTCCGGCGTAGGGCTGTACCAGGCGTATCCAGCACGAGGCCTTGCCGCCCGTCCCGGCCAGCTCGAACGGCAGACGCACCTTGTACCGTCCCTGATCGTCCACCTCCGCGAACTGGCCGCTGCCGGCGGCGTCGATCGTGGCGGTATACAACCCCGAAGGCCGGGGGACGGGAGTCGTCCGTAGCGACCGGTACTGTTTTGTCGCCGGCAATGCGGTAAAGCTGTTCGCATAGGTCGGCCGCGCGTCGCCGTCGTCGTTTACGGCAAGGCCGACATCGGTCAGCGCGCTGCGGTTGCGCCCCTGATGCTCCACCTCCGAGGCCAGCCACTCCATGTTGACGCTCTGCCTGGGATGCCCGGTCAGGCCGAACAGCCAGCCGGGGCTCATGACCAGGGCCGTGCTCTGGCCCTGGGCCACGACTTCGCGACAGCCGAACTCCTCGGCACGAATCTGGGCCAGGCGGTTGCCCTCGGCCTGGGTCTGGAAGGCGTCGCCATAGATACAATGCTCGCCCAGGCCCTGGGCGGAGACCGTGGCTTTGGCCTCCAACTCCAGGTTCGGATGCAGATAATTATAGTCCTTGAGCACGACCGTTTCCGGCACGGTATTGATCTGCAACGACAGGGACGTGGCCACGGGTTCGCCCAGCCGGTCGTCCAGTCCGGCCACGGGAGCGAAGCGCAACGGCGCAGGGTCGAGCCGGACATGGGTCAGCTTAGTGTCCGTGATGATCATGGTTTCCTGGTCGTCGCCCTGCTGGAAGAAATAATAGATTCCCCACTTTTCCATCCAGCGCGAAATGAAGTCGAAATTCGTTTCGACGCACTGGCAGGTGTAGTCGCGCGCGGCGTACGAATTCTGCAGGCGCAGCTCGTAGTTGCTGACGGTGCTGCTGGTCATTATCTGTTCGATGATCTGCGGCACGCTCTGGTTCAGAAACACCTGGGTCTGGCGCGTCATCTTCAGGGCATAGGCCCGCGGCCGCAACGTCACACGCAACAGCAGCTGGTCATTGCGGTATTCGCTCTGCCCGGACTCGAATATCAGGCCATGATACACGCGCTTGCCCTGCGGGCACAGCAGGGTCAGAGTCCCCGGCTTGCGCAGCAGCTTGCCCTGGTCGAGGTCGAGCTGCTGCGTCACGAGCAGCAGATCGAAAGAATACAGCTGGCTCAGGGCCTCGCGTCCGGTGAATTCGGCCACGGTGAAGGTTGCGGCGTCGAGGCCGGCGACGCTGAAGGCTATCGTGAACTGCTCGCTCGCACTCATAGTCTCCCCCATGTTGCGCACTAAACGCCCAGTATATTCGGCGGACACTGCCAGTTCTGCTTTGTTTTCTATGGCGGTCATGCCCGCCAGTGTCAAGGCGCGCAAACGGCGACCAGCAGGGAAATGGTGACTATCGGACTTTGCTTTCTGGAGATTTTGCCATGGGAAAAGTTCTTTTCCCGAGAAGACGGTCGAGAGCGGCGGCAGCGGGGTGAGCTGGCTGAGTGGGCTGTGAAGATCACGAAGACGTTGCTTCGAGGATCACTCCCCCGCCCAGCAACACCCCCTCCGTACTGTACACCGCGGCAATCTGGCCCGGTGCGGGCGGCGTGCGCGGGGAGTCGAAGCGGATGGCGAGCGTATCGCCCGTGCAGACGACCTCTGCCGGCGTCGCTGTCTGCCGGTAGCGCGTCTGGACAAGGCAGCGGCGGGGCCACTGCTCCGGCGGGGCGAAGGCGTTCAGGTCGCCGGCCAGGCACCCCGCGCTGGTCAGCTCCTGTCTGGGGCCGACGATGAGCGCGTTCCGGGCGAAGTCTTTGGCGATGACGTACAGCGGCTCGCTCCAGGCAATGCCCAGCCCGCGCCGCTGTCCGGGCGTATAGCTCCACAAGCCGCCATGCCGGCCGAGTGTTTCACCCGCGCTGGACAGAATCGGCCCCGGAGGCCCGGGCCGCGGGCCGCCCGCCTCGGCGCGGTGCAGCAGAAAGGCCCGGTAGTCGTCGTGTTCGATGAAACAGACTTCCTGGCTCTCGGGGAGCGGCGCCGCGGTGATCGCGCGCTGCGCCAACTCCGCCCGGACATCGGCCTTGTGTCTGTCTCCCAGGGGAAACAGCCCGCGGAGCAAACGCTCGCGCGATACCAGGGCCAGGAAATAGCTTTGATCCTTGACCGGATCGACGCCGCGCGCGGGCATTTGCCCCCAGCGCCCGTGCTCCACGAGTCGTACGTAGTGCCCCGTGGTCAGCTGCGTCGCGCCGTATCTGCCAGCCACGTCCAGCAATACGCCGAATTTCATCAGTGCGTTGCAGCGGCCGCAGGGATTCGGCGTCAGACCGGCGCAGTAGTCCGCGGCGAAGGGCGCGATCACGCGCTCGTCGAACTCGCGGCTCAGGTCGATGTCAACGTACTGCGCGCCCAGATTCGCGCATAACCGCCCCAGGGCCTCGGCCTCGCGCAGCCGGGCCGGCGTCGGCGGCAGGAAATGCGCGTGCAGCGCTATCGTGCGCTGGCCCTGCTCACGGACGAGCGTCAGGGCCAGCAGGCTGTCGCCTCCGCCGCTGACGGCGACGGCCACCGAGGGCAGGGCTTCGGCATGATCGGACATGCAGAACAACTCCAGGCAATGATATCCCTGCCGGGCAACCCGGGCGGTCGCGGATTAGCGGGGCAGGGGGGGCGGGATTTCCGGTCGCCTACGGCGTCTCCACCTTACGCCAGTGTTTCGGATCGACGACCCACTGCTTTTCGTCTTCGTAGCAGGCCTGGGCGCGCGCCTCCTTGACCACGGCGAGCCCCTGGGCGAAGCCGTAGACGACCTGCGAGCCGCAATCGCCGATGCCGCGGGATTTGGTCATGATGGTCAGCGTCTTGTCCTTGGGATTGAAGGACGGTTCGCCGGCGATGTCGATCGACTCGGAGACGTCTACCTTGCCCGAGGTCTGGCGATCGTATTGCTTGAGGGACAGCAGCCGGCCGGGCTGGTCGCCGTTGGCCTCGAAGAGCATGACCACGAAAGGGACCTGGTAGGCTGCCTGGCCGCACTGGATCAGGGCCAGTCGCTCGTTCACGCCCAGAACATGGATGGCCACGCCGGGTCCGGCCTTTTCGTCGCCCGAGAGCAGCCCGATGCCGTCGAGAAGGTCCGTATCGGAGAATTGTTCCCGAAAATCCGCCTCGCACGCAGCCGGCCAGCGCAGACGCTCGAACCAGCTTTTGCGCAACGCCCAGCCCGGGGAGGCGTCGGCCGGGCCAGGAGCGGCACCGGCGGTCGGTGCCGCTTTGGGCGTCTCCTTCGGGGTTGTTTCCTGCGAAGGCGCAGCCTTCGGCGGTGCCCCTTCGGGTGGTGCCTCCTTGGGCGAGACGGCTTTCGGCGGTGCCGGGAGCGTTGGCGAAAGGGGTGCCGGGGCCTTCGCAGCTTCCGTTTCCAGCGCCTGCAGCCGCGTGGTATAGGCCGCGCGCAGGCAGGGCGCGTCGGCGCAGGCGTCCCGCTGCTTGATCCAGGCGCGTTGCACGACGCGCAGCGCCTCTTTTCCGGCGGCATCGCCAGCCCTGCTCAGGGCCCGTTTGAAAGCCGCATTCAGCCTCTCGTCCAGGCGTGAGAGTTCCCCGTCCGAGCAGATGCGTCGCTCGACCTCCGTCTCGGCCCGGCTACAGTCGAATCCGGCGGCACGCAGGGGCGTGGGCGCGATCGAAGCCGCGATCCAGATGGCAACGGCCGACAGCAGGAAAATGGCGTAAGGCATGGCGTCCCTCAGGGGTGAAAGTGTTGGATGACGATGGGGCGAATGCTCTTGTCCGGCCCGATGTACCGGGTTTGCAGCACCGGCCCGATGCTTTCGCGCTGATTTGCCAGCCAGGCGCTCAGGGCGCGCTTCGCGATGGCGGGTATATCCCGGGCCGGATAATCGTTGGAAAAGAGCAGCAGATAACAGCCGTTCACCGCCTTGTCTCCGTTGAAAGTATAATGGACGAGCGCAGCGACGGCCTTGTCCTCGGTCGCGTCGATCCACACCCAGGCCTTTTCGATGCAGGCGTGCGCGCGGCATCCGGAAAGCACCACATGCGTGCTGTCGCTGGAGACCTCGTCCGGCGGGCCGCACAGGAATTCCGCGAGTGTTTCGCCCAGCGGCGCCGGACTGTCGCTCAGGTCGAGCCTCATGTCCGGGGCCAGACGTCTGGTCAACGCGGCAAAGCGTCTGTCCTGGCAGACTTCGCTCGTCGGCAGCCCGGCGATGTCTTTGACCCAGGCCATTGCTCCGCCTGGCCGGGTAGCCGGCGCGGTCTGTTTCTGCGTGGCGGCGGGCTGGACGAGCGCGGCGATTCTGGCCCGGCAGGCCGATTCCAGGCACTTCGCATCGGCGCAGGCGTCGCGTTCGTGAAGCCAGGCCCTTTGCTGCGCGCGCAGGGTTTCTTTGGACGCGGCGTCTTCCGCCTTGATCAGGGCCTGGCGGAAGGCCGCGGCGAGTTGTTCGTCGAGTCCGGACAGCGTCGGGTCGGCGCAGATGTGGCGTTCCGCGACCGTTGCAGCTTTGGTGCAATCGAAGCTGGCCGCCCATACGCCCGGCGGCAGGATGAGCCCCAGCGCGAGAAGCGGCACGAGGCGACAGAGCATGGCAAGAGCCCCCCGGGTATCAGTGACGCCGGCCACGGGTGCCGTCTCCGTAGAGCGCGTCGTAGACGTGCGTATCGCCGGGAGTGCGGTTGTAACAATCCTCTACGCGCACCGGCTCGCCCAGGGAAAGCAGTTCGCCCACGGTGACGAAGCCAAAGCCCCGCGCCTGAAGCTCATCCAGCAGGATGGGCAGCATGGCCGCGGTATTCTTGGGCACGCCGTTGGCGTGCAACAGCAGAATAGACCCGGGCTGGACGCGGGCGGCCGCGTTGCGGGCCGCGATCCGGGGCGAGAGAGCGTCGTCCTCGGCCTGCACGTCCCACTGGATCGACGCCAGCCCCAGACTGGCCGCGCAGTCCAGAGACTCCGCACAGCAGCGTCCGTAGGGAAAGCGGAACAGCCGCAGACGTGGGGGGATGCTGTCCATGGCCTGACTCAGACCGACCGCGGCGGCCCGCTGGGCCAGCTCCTCGCGCAAGAGTTCGTACTGCGCCTGCGTCCATTGGAGCTGATCCTTGACGGCCTGTCCACGAAGCACGCCCAGGTTGCCGTGCGTCCAGGCGTGGTTGCCGAGCTCGAAGAGCGGATCGGCCATGAGCTGCAGGGCCTTTTCCGGGTGCGAGCGCATCCATTTGCCGCCGGCGAAAAAGGTGGCCCGGACGCCGCGGCTGCGTAAACAATTGACGACGTCGGCGTCGTAGCCCGAAATTTTCGTCGCCAGCTCGCAGAGGTCAAAGGTCAGGGCCGCGAGCGGCGTTTCGCGGGCAAGCCGGACCGAACGGATGGCGCCGCGCAGATTTTCCGGCAGGGACTCTGCCGCGACGCGGACCTCGGTGCGGGCAGGCGGGCTGTCGTCCGGTGCGGACCGCGGGCCGCCGTGTCGATCCTCCGGCCCGCCGGCCAGCTCGGCCTCGGTCCAGAGCGCGTGCAGCAGGGCAGTACGGGCGGCGTCCGGTTCTCCGCCATATGCCGTCCATCGGGTCAGCAGCAGCATGAGCAGGAGTAACGGCAAGGACGCGCGCAGACGAGGGTAAGCCCGTCTGGCGCGGCGGGAGAAAGGATTGTCCATGGACCGGAAATGCGTTCGTGTCGACCGCGTCATTTGATGAGCGCGGCGACGGCGCCCAGGATGCTGAAGGCGGCCAGGACGATACAGGTGATTTGGGTGCCGCGTCGGGAGCAGTGCAGGGTCGCGAGCATGGCATTCCAGAGCAGCTTCAGGCCGTAGAGCGATATGGCCAGACTGGCGAGCAGGCCGAGGAACGTGCTGACGTAGAGCACGCCCAGCGCCGCGGATATCGGCTGGATGGCCATGATGGCCGCCGTGGCCCTCAGGCAGGTCTCGAAACGGGTAATGCCGCCGCTCAAGGCGGAGACGATCATCAGCAGCACCGCGCCGATGAACAGGCCGACCACGTAGCCGGCTGGCAGGAGCAGCAGCATGGTCGTCGACAGGGCATTGTCCTGCGGTCCCGGAGGGAAGATGCCGAGCATGTACCAAAGCCAGGTCAACAGAACCGAGACGACACCGTAGAGCAGGGCCTTGAGCACGGGTTCGGCCAGTCCTCCCTCGCTGCGCATGGTCCTGAAATAGCCCGCGGGGTTCAGCAGGGCATTTTTCGTGTCGGCAATGACGATGGCGAAATCAAAGGACATGGCGGCCTCCTGTTTCAGCAGCGGGGACGGAGCGATCAGTTTCCGACCCCGGTTTACTCCCATTGGCCATCGCTGGCCAGGTTCATGAGATATTGCCCGTATTCGTTCTTGATCAACTCCCGGGCCAGTTCGCGCAGCTGGTTCGCGTCGATGTAGCCCTTGCGGAAGGCGATTTCCTCGATGCAGGATATCTTGGCGCCCTGGCGCTCCTGAACGACCTGGACGAAGCTGGAGGCCTGATGCAGCGACTCGTGCGTGCCGGTATCCAGCCAGGCGAAGCCGCGGCCCAGGAATTCGACCTTGAGCAGGCCTCGCTTGAGATAGACGTTGTTGAGATCGGTGATTTCGAGTTCCCCGCGGGGCGAGGGCTTCAGCGACGCGGCGATGTCGACCACGGTGTTGTCATAGAAATAGAGTCCGGTGACTGCGTACTTCGATTTCGGATTGGCGGGCTTTTCCTCAATGGACAGCACGTTGTGGAGTTCGTCGAATTCCACGACACCGTAGCGCTCGGGGTCGCGGACCTTGTAGCCGAAAATGATGCCGCCCTTGGCGATCTCGACGCAGCCCAGCAGCAGGTTCGACAGCCCCTGGCCGTAGAAGATATTGTCCCCGAGGACCAGGCAGACGGTGTCCTGGCCGATGAACTCCTTGCCCAGAATGAAGGCCTGGGCCAGTCCCTCGGGGCGGGGCTGTTCCACGTAAGTGATACGCAGGCCCAGCTGCTCGCCGCTGCCCAGAAGCGCCTGAAAGCGGGGCAGATCCACGGGCGTGGAGATGATGCAGATCTCGCGGATCCCGGCCAGCATGAGCACCGAGAGCGGGTAATAGATCATGGGCTTGTCGTAGACGGGAAGCAGCTGCTTGCAGACGCCGCGGGTGATGGGATAGAGTCGTGTGCCGGAGCCGCCGGCCAGAATGATGCCTTTCATGTCGTTACCTCGTATGCTGCTGTCAAGGACGCCGGATACGCTATCTTCGGAAAAAATCAAAGTGAAAATGGGGGAGACATGGACCCTGCAATTCTCGTACGCGTGTGCGTTGGCCAGCGATCGCTGGCGCACGGGGAGGTGCGTTTTCTTCCTTTCAGGCCGGTAGCAGACGGCGCCCTGTTGCAACGTGTCCACGGCGACTGGAACGGACCCGTTCCTGTCGGAACACTGATCGGTCCGCTCGGGAACTCGTTGCTGCGCGTGCTCTGGAACGGGCTGGTGCCAGGCCCGGGCGAGTCCGGCATGGACTGCCCGGGCTGCTGGGTCGAGGCCCTGGAGCGGGCGCCGGGGGACGGGGCGACCATTCAGGCCGTGACCTGGAAAAAGGGCCTGAGCCTGGCCTGCGTGACCCTGAGCGACAAGGGCTGCCGTGGCGAGCGCGTCGACGCCAGCGGCCCGGCGCTCGTGGAACTGGCGGCGCAGCGGCTGTCTTCGGGCTATGCGCGACGCTTCCTGCTGCCGGACGAAGGAACGGCGCTGCGCGCCCTGCTCGTGGAGCTGGCCCTGGGCCAGGGCTTCGATCTCATCCTGACCACGGGCGGGACAGGCCTGTCCCCGCGCGACGTGACTCCCGAGGCGACGCTGTCGGTCATCGACAAGCGGCTGCCGGGCTTCGAGCGGGCCATGACCGCGGCCAGCCTGGTCAAGACGCCGCACGCGATGCTTTCCAGAGCCGTGGCCGGGACCCTGGGCCGGTCCATTATTCTCAATCTGCCGGGCTCGGTGCGCGGGGCTACGGAAAACTTCGCGGCAGTTCTCGATGCCATCCCCCACGCTCTGGCCAAGCTGCAAGGGGACCCGGCCGACTGCGGGGACAGCGTCCCGGGAAAGCGAGACTGAACGCACGGGCATCATGCCCAGGAGAAAATGCTCTTGAAGCGGTCCCACAGGGACTGAGCCCCGCCTTCCGGCGCGTCTGAGGCCAGGTCCCTGGCTGTCTGGGCCGCGCGCGCGCGGAATATCTCCTCGATGTTGCGGATAACCACCGGGCTCTTGTCCATGATGATCCGGAATCCCTCCCGGTCGACTATCAGGCACTTGGCCGCGTCGGCGGTGACGAATACGTCCGCGGCCCGGGCCTCGCCGGTGAGCAGGGCCATTTCCCCAAAGAACTGGCCGGCGCCGAGTTCTGCCAGGGTGTTGCCCCCGCGCTTCACCGCGACCGTGCCTTCCAGAATGATGTACAGGGTCGTCCCTTTCTGCCCCTGGCGCACGATCTGGAACCCGTGCGCGTAGGTGCGGATCGAGGACGTGACAATGAGCAACCCCAGATCGTCCTCGCTCATTCCCGCGAACAGGCTGATGCCCTGCAGCAGTTTGACTGCGTCGTGCAATGCGCCGCCATGGGCCGCTGGTGCCAGTTGCTCCACGCGCAGCATCGGCTGGGGCAGGTCCATCCCCATCTTCTTGAACTCATACCAGACCGAGGACTGCACCTCGTCGCGCGAGGGCGCGGCATCGGCATAATCCTTGATGTAGTATTGCATCTCGTAGATGATGCGGTTCTCGGTGATTTCCCGAAACCTGGCCCTGGGCGTTGGCTTGGGAAGCACCAGCCGGCATTTGTTCATGGCGTCTTCCAGGGCGTATTTGATCTTCACCGGCGGAGCGTCGAGCGGGGCCGGGACGCGCACGTTCTGCCGGACGAAGGGCACCGGCTCGTTGTAGTTGATGAGCTGGGTCCGGGAAATGATGTTGTTCGGAACGAGGATGTAATTTCTTTCGACAGTGCGAAGCTTGGTGTAGCGCCAGGTAATCTCCACAACCTGGCCCTCGGCGTCGCCGACGCGGATCCAGTTGCCCGGCTTGAACGGCTTTTCCATCTGGATCAGCAACCCGGAAAACAGACTGCCGATGGTGTCCTGCAGCGAAAAGCCGATGACGGCGGTAAGGATGGCGGAGGAGGTCAGAATGGACCCCGGCTGGATGTTCAGCACGGACTTCAGCCCGATCATCACCAGCCCGAGCAGCAGGAGAAACTTGAGCAGATCCAGCCAAAGCTGGTTGACCTGCCGTTGTTTGATCTTCGTGAGGTAGATTTCCTTGTAAAATCCGTCAATGATGCTTTTGGCGAACTTCCACCCGATCAGGATATAGGCGAGCAGAAAGGCCTTGCGCAGCAACTCCGACGTATGCAACGGCGCCAGCGCCTCGTCCAGCAGCCTCCCCAGCAACAACAGAAACAACCAGTTCACCGTTTCCAGGCCATTCCTGGCCAGCAGCCCGCGTTTGACAAGGCCGCGCGTAGGTATGGCCACGGCGGCGTAGGCCAGGACCAGCACGGCCAGCAGCGTGAACAGGTTCACGCCCCAGGCGTGCAGTCCGAAGAAGAGCGAGTCGTCGAAGGCCATGGACCGATTCCTTCCCGTTGCGGTGAGCGCCGCAGGCCAGCCCGAACGGAAGCGGCGCGTGGACAATCAATGATGCCGGGTTTGCCCGTGCGAGGCAAGATGCTTCTCCCGGCCTTTTCCGCCCCTCCGGCGAACGCCCCGGACTGATTGTCCTTTCCGCGCTACATATTTTTTGCATTTTTCTTGTTGACAGCCGCCGGAGCGGTGCCTATAAACATTTTGTCGATTGGCCAAATGTTTATCTGGAGCCTTGCGAATGCCCATGCTGTTGACATCAGCTCATCCCCTGCATCCCCTGCATCCCCTGCATTCCGTGGACGAATTCCAGGCCATGGCCCGGGTGATGAAGGCCATGGGCCACGCCTCGCGGCTGATGATGGTCGAGGAGCTTTCGCGCGGCGAGCGATGCGTCTGCGAGCTGACCAGCCTGGTGGGCAACGACATGTCCACCGTGTCCAGGCACCTGAGCGTCCTCAAGGACGCCGGAATCGTGGAGGACATCAGGCGGGGAAAGCAGATATACTACCGGCTCAGGGTCCCCTGTGTGCTCAATTTCTTTTCCTGCGTACGGGCGGTCCTTGCCGGGCGGGGTTAATTTTTTTTACCAGACATTTGGCTGAATTACCAAATATCTGACCTGGAGCGTTGCAATGATCTGGAAACAGGAATGGAAATCTCTTCTGGTGCTTGTCGGCGTATTTCTGGCCTGCTTCTATCTGCCCGTGGGTCAGCCTCGTTTCGACAACGCCGTGCTCGAGGCCTTGTATCTGGTGAAGTGGTACGCCGAGGAGCACGTGCTGCTCTGCCTGGTGCCCGCCTTTTTCATTGCCGGTGCAATTGGCGTGTTCGTGAGCCAGGCCTCGGTGATGAAGTATCTGGGACCGACGGCGAACAAGGTCCTGGCTTATGGCGTGGCCTCCTGTTCGGGCACGATCCTGGCGGTCTGCTCGTGCACCATATTGCCGTTATTTGCCGGCATTTACCGCATGGGCGCGGGGCTCGGCCCGGCGACGGCCTTTCTCTATTCCGGTCCGGCCATCAACGTGCTGGCCATCATCCTGACGGCGCGGGTGCTTGGTCCGGAACTGGGTCTGGCCCGGGCCATCGGCGCCGTTGCCTTCAGCGTGGTCATCGGCCTGGTCATGCATCTCATTTACCGTAAGGAGGAGGCGGTGAAGGCGGCGAAGATGGCTGCCCTGCCCGAGCCTGCGGTCACGCGGCCGCTGTGGCAGAACCTCGTCTATTTCGCCTCCATGGTCGGCGTGCTCGTGTTCGCCAACTGGGGCAAGCCGGACGAGCCGGACGGACTTTGGGCGCTCATCCACGCGGGCAAGTGGCTCATCGCCTCGGGGTTTGCGCTCCTGTTCGCCGTTTCGCTCGTGGCCTGGTTCAAGGCGAAACTCGGAACCGTGGTCCTGGCCGCCCTGCCCGCGGCGGTGCTCGGGGTATTGCTGCCCGCGCACCCGCAGGTCGCCTTTGTCGCCGGGGTGATCGGTCTGTGCGCGATCACCAGCACGCGCGAGGACGAACTCGGCGAGTGGTTTGGCCAGAGCTGGGGATTCGCGAAGCAGATCATGCCGCTGCTGCTCTACGGCGTGCTCATTGCCGGCGTGCTGCTGGGACGTCCGGGCGCGGAGGGGCTGATCCCGTCGTCCTGGGTCAGCCAGGCCGTGGGCGGCAATTCGCTGCTGGCCAACTTCATCGCCTCGTTTGCCGGCGCGTTCATGTATTTCGCCACCCTGACCGAGGTGCCGATTCTGCAGGGCCTGATCGGCAGCGGCATGGGACAGGGGCCTGCGCTGGCCCTGCTGCTGGCCGGCCCGGCCCTGAGCCTGCCGAACATGCTGGTGATCCGCAGTGTGATGGGTACGCAAAAAACGGTCGTTTTCGTCTCGTTGGTGATCGTTATGGCCACGATCAGCGGCGTGCTGTATGGAAGTCTTGTCAACTGAGATCATAAGGAGAAGAGGGATGAAACAGATTCTCGTGCTGGGTCCGGGCTGCCCGAAATGTGAAAAGCTCAAGAAAGAGGTCGAGGCCGTGGCGCAGGAAATGGGCATCGAGCACCAGGTGCATAAGGTCAGCGATCTGCCCACGATCATGCAGTTCGGCGTCATGACCACGCCGGCGCTCGTTGTCGACGGCGAGGTCAAGGTCGTGGGCAAAGTGCCCTCGGCTGCGGAGCTGAAAAAGTTGCTGTCCTGACGGTGGCGCCTGCTGGCGTCAGCAGGACGACCCCGAGGCCGGAGACGGTTTCCGGCGTTTCAATCTTAATTGTAGAGGAGATAAGACCATGGGTACTGACTGTGCGTGCAGCGCTGCTCCCAAGCTGATTTTTTCCTGCTCGGGCGCGGCGGACGTGGGCGAGGTGGCGGACCGGGCCGGGCGACAGCTGACCCGCGAGGGCTGCGGCAAGATGTTCTGCCTGGCCGGGATCGGCGGCCGGGTGTCCGGGATCATCAAAACCACGGAGGCGGCTGCGAGCATCCTGGCCATCGACGGCTGCCCCCTGGACTGCGCGAGGAAGTCGCTGGAGGAGGCAGGCTTCGCCCGCTTCGATCATCTTCGACTTACGGATATGGGCTTGGAAAAGGGCAAGACCGAGGCGAGCGAAACGGTCGTGGCCATGGTGGCCGATAAGGCCAGAACCTTTCTTGCCTAGGAGCACGACGTGAAGAAAAGCATGACGATCCTCGCCCTGGCGGCAATCATTGTCGTCGCCGGCGCGACGCTGTACTTCGTTGACGGTCGATCGGGCGGGTCGCCAGGAATCGCCGTGGCCGGACAGGCGCCCTCGGTGCCTGTCCCGGGCATGGTGACCATGGTCGACCTCGGGGCCAAAAAATGCATCCCTTGCAAGATGATGGCGCCCATTCTGGAAGAGTTGGAAAAGGAGTACACCGGGCGCGCGGCGATCGTGTTCATCGACGTCTGGGAGCACCCTGACGTACCGCCGCAGTTCAACTTGCGGGCCATTCCGACCCAGATATTCTTCGACGCCGAGGGCAAGGAGCAGTTCCGGCACGAGGGCTTTCTGGACAAGGAGTCCATCGTCGCGGTCTTGACCAAACTGGGAGTCAAGTAACCTATGGATCAGCTCTTTCTCGCCATCAACGCCTGGATAACCGGGGGCTTGCTCCTGGGCGCGCTGGGCTGCTTCCTGTGGGGAGTGGTCAGCGTGCTCTTCAGCCCCTGCCATCTGGCCTCGATTCCGCTCATTGTCGGCTACGTGGCCGGTCAGGATACCCTGGTCGAGGGCCGCAAGGCGACATTCTACGCCGTGCTCTTTACCACGGGGCTGTTCATCACCATCGCCGCCATCGGCGTCGTCTGCGCCCTGCTGGGCCGGATGCTGGGCGACGTGGGATCGTACTGGACCATCCTGGTTGGCCTGGTCCTGCTCTGGGTGGCCCTGGACATGCTGGGCGTGTCGCGCTGCTCCCTCTCCGGGGGGCTCATGGCCAGGCTGCGGCTCAAGGGGATGACCGGGGCATTCGTCCTGGGCCTGGCCTACGGCGTGCTCTCGGGCTCGTGTACCTTCGGCTTCATCGCCCCCATTCTGGCGATCATCACCGTGCAGGAGAAGGTGCTCACCGGCGTGCTGTTCATCGTGCTGTTCGGCGTGGGGCACTGCATCCCCATCGCCGCGGCAGGCAGCTCCACGGCGATGGTCAAACGCTTCCTGGCCAACAGCGCCTGGCAGCGCGGCGGCATGGCCTTCCGTCGCCTGGCCGGCGTGCTGATCGGTCTGCTGGGGGTGTATTTTATCGTCCAACCCTTTCTGCCCGCGTAAGGAATACTCAGTTGATGAACAGCATACGAAAAGCAGTCCGACAATTGCTCTCCATTATGGCTATTGCCACGGTCCTGGCTTTGGTCGTCAATGCCATCCGACCGGACGGCCTGCCCCTGGTCCAGGCCGGATCAGGCGCCGTGCAGCTCGATGCCGGCAGCGAAGAAATCCCCATCAAGGACGCGGCGATGCTGTTCATCTCGCAGCGCGCCGTTTTTCTTGACGCCCGGTCGCCGCTGGAATTCGACGAGGGGCATATCCAGGGGGCACTTTCGGCGCCAGTTGAGGATTTCGAGGTCCTTTTCGACGAGCTGAAGCCCGCGCTTGCCGGCAAGGAGGCGGTCATTACCTATTGCGACGGCGAGCGCTGTCCCCTGAGTCACGAACTGGCGGAGCAGCTCCGCAGCCGCGGCGTCCGGAATGTCTGGGTGCTCAGAAACGGCTGGGGCCTGTGGCAGAAGGAGAATCTTCCCGTGGCGTCCGGGAAGGCCGAGGCGGAGCTCCGGCCGAAAGGGTAGCGGACATGTACCGCTTGTGGACGTCGAGCCGTGCCGAAAAGGGGCTTCGCTCCCTCCTGGCGCTCCTTTTTCTCTACGCCAGCGTCGACAAACTGCTCCATCCGGCTGACTTCGCGGCGATCATCCGGGATTATCGCATCCTGCCGGAGGCGCTCGTCAATCTCGTGGCCGTCGTCCTGCCCTGGGTGGAACTGCTCCTGGGCATTCTGCTTCTGTCGGGGGTATGGCTCGAAGCTGCCCTGCTCCTGGCAAACCTTTTGCTGCTGACTTTCTGGGGAGCCCTTGTCTTCAACTACGCCCGGGGCATCGATGTCTCCTGCGGCTGCTTCTCCACCAGCAGAGAACAAGGGGGCGCCATGGGCTGGTATGTGCTCAGGGATGCCCTTTTCGTCCTGCTGGGACTGGCCGCAGCCGTGCTCGGCTGGAAACGTACGGCCAGGGCAACGACAATGCGAGCTGCGCATGAATGAGCAACTCACCCGGCGGCTGTCCTTTCTGGACCGCTATCTGACCCTGTGGATATTCGCGGCCATGCTTGCCGGCGTAGCCTTCGGATGGCTTTGGCCTCCGGTCCGTGGCGTCATCGAGTTCTTTCAGGTGGGGACCACGAACATCCCCATCGCCGTCGGACTGATCCTGATGATGTATCCTCCGCTGGCCAAGGTCCGTTATGAGAAGATGCACCTGGTCTTTCGTAACGGCAAGGTGCTCGCCCTGTCGCTGATCCAGAACTGGATCATAGGGCCGCTGCTCATGTTCGGGCTGGCCGTGGCCTTCCTGTCCGGACAGCACGAGTACATGGTCGGGGTGATCCTCATCGGCCTGGCCCGCTGCATCGCCATGGTCATTGTCTGGAACGATCTGGCCGGTGGCGACCGGGAGTACTGCGCCGGGCTGGTGGCCTTCAACTCGGTGTTCCAGGTGCTGCTCTTCCCGGCCTACGCCTGGGCCTTTCTGACCTTCCTGCCGCAGGTCCTGGGGCTCGCGGGCGTCACCGTGGACGTCTCCATGGGGCAGATAGCCGAGAGCGTCTTCCTGTATCTGGGCGTCCCGTTCATCGCCGGTCTGCTCAGCCGGCTTGCCGGCATACGACTGAAGGGTCGGGAGTGGTACGAGACGGTCTTTATCCCGCGTATCAGTCCGATAACGCTGGTGGCGCTGTTGTTTACCATCGTGGTCATGTTTTCCCTCAAGGGCGAGTTCATTGTGCAGCTGCCCCTGGACGTGGTCCGGATCGCCATTCCCCTGTGCGTGTATTTTCTGGTCATGTTCGTGGTCAGCTTTTTTCTCTCCATGAAGGCCGGCGCCACGTACGAGCAATCCGCGACCCTGAGCTTCACCGCGGCATCCAACAATTTCGAACTGGCCATTGCCGTCGCTATCGCGGTCTTTGGCGTCAATTCCGGACAGGCCTTTGCCGCGGTCATCGGGCCGCTGGTGGAGGTCCCCGTGCTCATTGGTCTGGTACACGTCGCTCTGTGGCTCAAGCGCCGATACTTTCCCCACGCCGTTGCCACGCCCGCAGGCGTCTGCCACGTGAGCTGCAAACCGTAGACGCTCCCGCTATCCGGGGACGGAGGCTTCAATGCGCGTACTCTTTCTCTGCACCGGAAACTCCTGCCGCAGTCAAATGGCCGAGGGCTGGGTCCGGACGCTCAGACCCGAGCTCGACGTGCAGTCGGCCG
>CAZGAH010000088.1:0-6828 GCA_964523295.1 uncultured Desulfovibrionaceae bacterium
CGCAGAGCGTATCGAGCACCAATCGTTACAAGAAATCCCGACCACGACGGACCTGGAAACCGAATACACGGTTTCTCGGCCCGGTGGTGGCCTGGGGCCTGGGCACGGCAATCTGCCTGGGCGTCTTTGCGGCCTTGAGCCTGGGCATGTTCGCCGCGTACCGCTGGATGATGGAACAGACCTATTTCACCATAGACCGGATCGAGATTTCCGGAAACAACCGACTGAGCGTTGGCGAAGTCCTCGCAGCCGGCAACCTGGCCGTGGGGCGCAATCTGCTCGATGTCAACATGAACTCGGTCGAGGCGTCGCTGCTGGCCAATCCGTGGATCGAAGAAGTCACGGTCAAACGCGAATTACCCGATACGATCGTCGTCACGATCAAGGAACGCACGCCCGACTACTGGGCCTTGAAAGATCAGCAACTACACTACGCCGACGCCCGGGGAAGGCTCATTGCCCCCGTCGGTGCGGACGGGTTCAAGGCCTTTCCGATCATCAAGGTCGCGCCCGGAGCCGAGGAACTGGTGGAGACTTTTTACGGGCTGATGCAACGCGCCCGGGAATCCGGATCGGCTGTGGTCTTTCAGGACGCCTCATGGATACGCGTGGGCCAGGACCGCAGCGTCGAGGTATTTTTTGAAGATCGCCGACTGCTGTTGAGCATCGGCATGGACAGATGGGAAGAAAATCTGGCCCGGATCGGACTGGTCCAGGCGGATCTGCAACGTCGCGGCGAGCAGAAGAACATCAGTGAAATCAAAGCATTCGAGAGCACGGTCTGGCTGGTGAGAGCCGGCTGATCGCCGTCGCCTCCGGACGAGCTGCGTTGCGAAGGGCAGGAAGGGAGAAAAGGACATGGCCAAATCAGAGCTGATCGTCGGCCTGGACATCGGCACCACCAAGATCTGCGCCGTAGTCGGCGAGGCCTCGGAAAACGGTGTCGATATCGTGGGCATCGGCACCAGCCCATCGACAGGATTGCGCAAGGGCGTGGTGGTGAATATCGAGCAGACCGTCCACTCGATCAAAAAGGCCCTCGAAGAGGCCGAACTCATGGCCGGGTGCGAAATCCGCTCCGTGTACGCAGGCATCGCCGGCAGCCACATCAAGGGCTTCAATTCCAATGGCGTGGTTGCGGTCAAGGGCGGCGAGGTGGGCCCCAAAGACATGGAACGCGCCATTGACGCCGCCAAGGCCGTGGCCATTCCGCTGGACCGGGAGGTCATCCACATTCTCCCGCAGGAGTACATCGTCGACGACCAGCACGGCATCGCCGACCCCTTGAGCATGGCCGGCGTACGCCTGGAAGTCAAAGTACACATCGTCACCGGTGCGGTCACCTCGGCGCAGAACATTCTGCGCTCGTGCCATCGCTCCGGCCTGGACGTGGACGATATCGTGCTGGAGTCGCTGGCCTCGGCCAAGGCCGTGCTCACGGAAGAAGAGAGGGAAATTGGCGTCGCGCTCGTCGACCTCGGGGGAGGGTCGTCGGACATCGCCCTGTTCTCGGACGATTCGATCAAATACACCGGCGTGCTGCCGTTGGCCGGTTCGAATCTGACCAACGACATCGCCTTCGGCCTGCGTACGCCCATGGCCGCGGCGGAAAAGATCAAGATCAAATACGGCTGCGCCATGGCCGACATGGTGCGCAATGATGAATTCATCGAAGTACCGAGCGTGGGGGGCCGGGAACCCCGGCGTTTATCTCGACAGATTCTGGCCGAAATCTGCGAGCCGCGCGTCGAGGAAATTCTCACGCTTATCGACCAGGAACTCGTTCGCTCGAACTGCAAGAGCCTGATCGGCGCCGGGATCGTCCTGACCGGGGGGACGTCGCTCATCGATGGAATTGAGGAACTGGCCGAGCAAATCTTCAACCTGCCGACACGCATCGGCTATCCGCGCCAGGTCGGCGGGCTCAGAGACGTGGTCAACAGCCCCGTCTTCGCTACCGCTGTCGGGCTGCTGTTATACGGCGCGGAAAAACAGACCGTAGAGCAGAAATTCAGAATTCGCGACAGCAACGTCTTCAATCGCATCCTGTCCAGGATGCGGAAATGGTACACGGACATCTCATGAACATCATGCATTTGGGCTCATGCAGACGAGATGAACGGTACGCCGCGTAGAGTGTGAGGGCCGGAAGTCAAAGCAGAAAACGTAGAGGGGAGAGAAAGGAGAAGGCAATGGATTTTTATGATATCGACACGGACGGAATGGCGAAAATCAAAGTCTTCGGCGTCGGCGGCGGCGGCGGGAACGCGGTCAACAACATGATTTCATCCGTCATTCAGGGCGTGACCTTCGTTGTGGCCAACACCGACCTGCAGGCGCTGAACCGGTCGCGGGCCGAGTTCAAAATCCAGCTCGGAGACAAGCTGACCAAGGGGCTCGGCGCCGGCGCAAACCCGGACATCGGCCGGGATGCCGCCTATGAAAGTCTCGATCTCATTCGGGAACACGTCGAGGGCTGCGATATGGTCTTCGTCACCGCCGGCATGGGCGGCGGAACCGGAACCGGCGCGGCGCCGGTCATTGCCCAGGTCGCCAAAGAGAGCGGGGCCTTGACCGTAGGCGTTGTCACCAAGCCCTTTTATTTCGAAGGGAAAAAGCGTCGCGACTCCGCCGAGCGGGGCATCGCCGAATTCCGCCAGTACGTGGACAGCCTCATCTCCATCCCCAACGACCGGCTTCTGGCCCTGGCGGCCAAAAAGGCCACGTTCATCGACATGCTCAAGAAAGCCGACGAGGTGCTCTACTACGCGGTCAAGGGCATCTCCGACCTGATTATGGTCCCCGGCCTCATCAATCTCGACTTCGCCGACGTCAAGGCCGTCATGAGCGAGATGGGCCTGGCCATGATGGGCACAGGCATCGCCCGCGGCGAATCGCGCGCCAGAGAGGCTGCCATGAAGGCCATTACCAGCCCGCTGCTGGAAGATGTTTCCATCGACGGCGCACTGGGCGTGCTTATGAACATCACCTGCGGACCGGATCTGAGCACCGAAGAGGTCAGCGAGGCCATGAACACCATTTACGAAGTCGCGCACGAGGACGCCAAAATCTACTTCGGCGCCGTGTTCGACGACGACATCGGCGACGAAATCCGCATTACCGTCATCGCTACGGGCATCGAATCCGCTAAATCCGAGGCAGTGCCCGAGCGGGACATGGGCAAAGTCATGCCCTTTGCCCGACGCGGCAAGCAAGGCGTCAGGAGCGCCGCGCCCGTCGCCGGTGCCGCCGGGCCGAGTCCGTTCCAGAATCCCGCGGTTGCGCCGACACCGCCTGCGTCCGCTCCGCTGCCCGCCAGGAGCCGACCCTACGCCCAGGCCCGAGGAGCAGGCGGCGACGACAGCCTGGATATCCCCGCCTACATCCGCAAGAAACGCCCGGAAGAAACGAGGCCGCAGGCCGCTCCGGTCAAAGCTCACGCCCCCGGGGAAGAAGATTTCATCTTCGACGATCAGGACTTCGAGATACCGTCCTTCATCAGGAGACAGGCCGATTGACGGATCTCGGGCAACAGCGGGGCGGCAAACGCTTTTCCAGGCCGCAGGACGACACAGAAGGCGTGCCGCCAGGACAGGTTTTCCAGGCAGACCGGATAGCCCTGTTGTAGAATCGACAGCGTAACAAGGAGCGCAAACAACGCCGACGCGACGGTTTTTTTCAGAGTGCGACGGCGCTGATACATACCTCCCTCAACCCTCCATCATCCGTACCTCCACACCCCCCATCAGTTCGATGCGAGGTTGGGAACTGGCCCTCCCGCCTCGCGTCGAACCCCGCCTTGCGGGCCATGCTCCCGCGCCCGGCAGCGGAACGCTGCCGGTGCGTCCAACGCCCGCCCCTACGCTCGCCTCCACGCAGCGATTACTGCAAGGATGCCGTCAAAGCTTCGATCATCGCCAGCGCGTCGCGAAAGCCGACGGCTGCGTAGTCGCTGTTCTGCAGGCTCAGGTGAACGTATCCGGATAGCGGACGCAGCAATGGCGGCTGGCATTTCCAGAAGTCGGGTTCGAGAACGCGTCGGGTCGGACGCCGCAGCGACAGGGCCAGACGTCCGCTCAGCCGCGACAGCGCTTTCAGAAAGGGTGTCCGCAACTGTTCATGCTGGTCGCAGAGCTCCTCCCAGGTCCGGGTGACCCGATCCTGCGCGCAACAGCGGAAGCGGGCCAGAAAAAAAGAGGACCAGAACCGGGCAAGCAGGCAGGCGGCCCCGCGCGCGGACGACGCGTCGGCCGCCTCCAGGGCATACAGTCCGTCAACGTCGCGCGCGCTGCGAAACAGGGTCAGGCCAGCGAGGCTGCTGCGCTGAAGCGCAGCCAGCCGGTTCTGGATCAGACACTGGACCACGTGGGCGACGTTACGCGGGGTAAATGCCGCGCGGCAGGCGTAGGGTTGCGGATGCGTACAGCTCCAGCAGCCGACGCAGCTCATGCGCGCCTGCAGTACGGCATGGCCGGGCTGGTAGGGCCCTGTTTCCCAGGGATTGACCGGCCCCATGGAGAGATCGAGCGTACGCAGACCGGACCACGCGGCCAGATGCATCGGGCCGGTGTCGGGCGTGACGAGCAAATCCAGGGCCTCGAAGACCTCGAACAGCGCACGAAGGCTGAGTTTACCGCAGAGATTAAGCGTGGCGGACGTCACCGCCGAGGCGACCTCGGCGCCAAGCCCGACCTCTGCCGGTCCGCCCAGCAGCACGGCATTGATACCTCGCCTGCCCAGTTCCTGGACAAGGCCGATCCAGAAGGCAGCCGGAGGCCGTTTTTCCGCCTGACTGGCGCCCAGAAACAGGCCTACGCGGCCACGCGGGCCGGGCGCTTCGCGCGGTCGGGGCCAGACCGTAGCGCGGATGCGGTCAATGGGAACGACGTCCAGGGCGTTGAGATCGGCCCAGTGAAAACGGTTGTAGCGATTGTTATGCACCAGGCTGGCCCGGTAGAGCTGCCACTGACCGCTGACGTAGGTGATGCCGCCCGACGCCTGCCGCGGACCAATGGTTTCGTCCGCCGCGAGCCGTGCGGCAAGCGCGGCCGCCTCCGGCCTGTGGCTAAGGTTGAGCAGCAGGTGAAAGCGCCGGTCAGCAAGGGCCTCGGCTCCGGTCCAGGGCACGTACACGATGCCCGGGCTGACAGGTAACAGCTCCCTGTAGAAATCCGGCTCGGCGACGATGAGAATTTCCCGCCCCGGATAGCGTCGTTGCAGCCAGAGCGCGAGCGGAAAGGTGAGAATGAGGTCGCCCAGACGCTGCATCTGCAAGATGAGAATCGGGTGTCCGGACATGACCGTGGGCTTAGCCGAACACGTCGCGCATGGTGCGCATCAACGTTGTCAGGCGATGTTCGTAGGTGTGCTCGGCCAGAATTCGCCGGCGCGCTGCCTGGGCCACGGCCACGCGCTCCGCCGGATGGTCCAGAAAGCGGCGGACGAGTTCAGGAATCTCCTCCGGGTCGCGGAAACAGACGACCTCGCGGCCCGGATCGAACAACTCCTCGATCTGCTCCCTCCAGTCCGTGAGCACAAAGGAACCGGTCGCCGGCACGTCGAAAACGCGCTGGTTGACGGCGCCCTTCATCTGCTTGCTGGTGCAGTTGAAGTTGATGTCCGAGAGCGGGTAGAAGTGCGGCAAATCGCTATAGTAATTGATCTCCGGATGCCAGCGCCATCGATCATCGTTGCGGAAGGTGATTTTCCACCCCTTGTCTCCGACGATAAGCGGATGAAATTCGAGAATACGCTCCAGACAGCGCTTGCGATACTGGCGCGTGGCCTCCCAGGTCAGCATGGTCTCGAAAGCCAGCCGGCGTTCGACCTCGTCGAGCGTAAGAAACAGGGTGTGCAGTTCGGGATGCCCGTTGGCCAGGTACTGGCTGACCGAGCGTTCGTCGTGCTCGCTGAACCCCCGGGCCAGCTCACGATAGGCCCTGATAAGCGCCTTGGGCGGCCGGGCCGCTTTCATGCGGTGCCCGACCTTGTAGTGCATCGAATTGCCGACGAAACTGATCCTGGCGCGCAGCGCGGAGGGCAGCGCAGACCCGACGCCCTGCGTCGGGGCGAAGCGCTGGGGGTCCGTGCCCAGGGGGAGATAGAACACGTGGCGAAACCCCTGGGCCTTGAGCGAGGCGATGTTGTCCACGTCCCAGGTGAAAATGGCGGTCGTCGGGGTATCGAGATTGCCGTACAGGTAGAGCACGAGGTGCGGGTTGTCGACAAACCACGAGGCGAAGGGAAGCTTGAGCCGGTCCAGAAGGTCGGCCAGCACGCCCTCGCGATCGGCGCCCAGATGATTGATGGTGAAGACGAAATCAGGCTTGAATTCCAGCACGGCGGTGAGCAGCTGCTGCACAAAGTCGACGCTGGCGAGCTCGGTTTCGTCGATGCTGATGAAATGGTGCGGAACGCCCAGACGCCGGCAGGCGGTGATGATCTCGCCCATGAGAAAATACTGGCTGGTAATCAACAACAGTCGCGGCGGCCAGGTTTTGAAACGCGGATAATCGGCCTTGGCCCAGAAGTCGAACTTCCGGCTGGCCTTCAGGCGGTCGCGCAGCCGGGCGTAGTAGTCGGGATCCAGGCGCAGATACCCGGGCGATGGCGCCGGCAGCATCGGCTTGCCCCCGTGGTCCATCTGCCAGCGCGTAAGCTGCAAAATCGCCGTTTCCGTGTCGTCCGCATCGATCCACAGCACACGGGGATCATCGCCGAATCGCGCTCGCACGCCCGTCACAGCCTCGATTGCGGGCTCGCGATCCACCACCGCCACCGGCGTATCGCTGGCATCGAGCACGTGGGCCAGCCCATGTCCAAGGCCGG
>CAZGAH010000088.1:6897-9538 GCA_964523295.1 uncultured Desulfovibrionaceae bacterium
TGTCGATCAGCACTTCGATGAAGTCGGCATAGGCCTCGACCGTGTATTCGTCGCCGTGTTTCATGCCTGAACAGATAAGGCGATTTGCAGCGGACGGCAAGCCTCAGACCGAAAATCGAATCCAGGATGGATTTTTTTGAAAATATATGGTAGAGAAGCCTAAAGTTTTTTCACCCTCTGGCCGATAAACAAAATGGATTCTTTTCCCTGCGCGTCAACCCCTTACTGCAAAAGGAGAGAATGCCCATGCGCAACGTGTATGTCCTCTTCGCCCTGGTCACAGGCCTGCTGCTGGCGCAGCCCGTCGGCGCCAATCAGCGTTTTCAGCAATACACGTTGTATTATCATGCCATGCAGACGGGGCCGGGGCAGATACTGCTCGTCGGCGACTCGCGTATCGAAGGATTTTTCCACAATTTCCTTGCCGGACACGCGGCCATCAACGCCGGAGCCTCGGGCTACGGCATCCCCGAGATGCGCCTGTACCTTCACGACCTGCTGGTGCAGACGCGGCCCGCCGTGGTCATCGTCATGCTCGGCCTCAGCGACGCGGTCAAATGGCGCTTTCAGGGGATGGGAGAAAAGGAACTCCAGGACTGGGGCGCCAGTTACGCGGAATTCCTGGACTACATCATCGCCAGCGGCGCTACGCCGGTTCCGGTGACCATACTCCCCGTGGCCAGACCCCGGGCCACGGAACAGATTATCCAGGTGCATAACATCAGAATGGCCATCCCGGCCATGAACGAGCGCATCATCCGCATCGCCATCAAACGCGGGGTTCCCTGGGTGGACGAATACGCCAGTTTCGTCGACGCGGAAGGGTTCATGCCCGAGTCTCTGGCCTTCGGCATCCTGCACCTCAACGACGCCGGCTATGCCCGACTGCTGCCCATACTCGACAAGGCCGCGGCCCTGGGTTACGAGCAACGCAGTCTTCAAGGCCGTTGATGCCGTTGCTGGTGACAGGGCGTCAGGAACGCTGATCCTGCGTTCCGGCCCGACCCGCTGCATCCGGATTGCACCATTGCCCCGAATGGAGAACCCATGAAACGTACGCTGCTCTGGCTGGTCCTGGGGCTGCTGCTCGTCTTTCCGCTGTCCCTGCAGGGCAAGACCTACACCTGGGTCGACAAAGACGGCACCACTCACTTCAGCAACAAGCCGCCGGCAGGAACGCCGCGGGGCACGCCCGAGAAAGAGGCGCCCGCCAAGGCTCCCGTCCAGGCCCCAGCAACGACACCGGCCAGACAGGCAGCCGAGGCGCCCCAAGGCGACGGACGGCTCTTTCTCTGGACGGCGACGTCCCCCTCCGCCGTGCTGCATCTGCTGGGTTCCATTCACGTTGCCAGGCCCGGCCTGTACCCGCTCGATCGGCGCATCGAGCAGGCCTTCGAGGACAGCGCCGCCATTGTGGTCGAGGCCGACGTCACCGCCAACGAGGCGAACACGCAGACCCTGGCGCTCAAACTCGGCACCTATCCGCCCGGAGACAGTCTGGAGCGCCATTTGACCGCGCGCACGCTCGACAAGGCCCGGGCCATGAACCTGAATCTGACGCTCTTCAATCCCATGCGCCCGTGGTATGCCGCCATGCTGCTGCAAGTGCAGCAGTTGGAGACCCTGGGATACAGCACAAGCAGCGGCATCGACCATCATTTTCTGGAAAAGGCCAAAACCCGTCGCATGCCCGTGCGCGAGTTGGAAAGCACGGCCCAACAGCTGCAGCTGTTCGCGGATATTTCCCGGGACAACGAAGATCTCTATTTCTACTATTCGCTGCTGGAGATGGACAACCTGGGCAGCCAGATCGACAAGCTGTTCGAGTACTGGCGTCGCGGCGATACGGAGAGCATGGAACGGCTCGTCTTCGCGGAGCTGAACAAATACCCTGAATTCAAGCACGTCGGCGACATGCTCTTCACGCAGCGCAATATCCGCATGGCCGCGAAACTTGACGGCTATCTCAAGGAATCGACCAGGCTTTTTGTCATCGTCGGCGCCGGGCACCTGGTCGGTCCGGACGGCATCGTCACCTTGCTGCGGGATAAGGGCTACCGCGTCGAGCAGGTCGGTTCCTGACCCCGCGCAGCGTCTTGCGATCCGTCAGTTCAGCTGCACGGCCCGATCCAGACGCGCCAGTACGCGCTCCCGGCCGAGCACTGCCATGGTCTCGAAGAGTCCGGGACTCGCGGTCTTGCCGGTCAGGGCCACGCGGAGCGGCTGAGCCAGGAGCTTGAACTTGACGCCCGCTTCCTCCAGATACGCCTGCAGCGCGGCCTCCAGCTCCGACTGACCGAAGCCCGCCAGGCCGGCCAGCCGCTCCCGTACCCGGGCCAGATGGTCTCTGGCCGCCGGGGCAAGGTGATCGGCAACGGCCTTGGGATCGTAGATCAGCTCGGCGTCGGGGCAGAGAAAAAAATCCGCAGCCTCGGCCATCTCCGGCAGGGTCTTGGCCCTGGGTTGATAGAGCGGCACGACGGGTTCGAGCACGTCCGGCGAAACGGCGCGTCCGCGCTCGGCGCAGTGCCTCGCCAGCAACGAGGCCAGGCGTTGCGGCGTGCTGGCCTTGATGTAATGACTGTTCAGCCAGAGCAGCTTTTCGGGATCGAAACAGGCGGCCGAGTGGCTGAGGGAGTCG
>CAZGAH010000088.1:9548-12317 GCA_964523295.1 uncultured Desulfovibrionaceae bacterium
CCGTGCGACCAGCCCAGCCGGACGAGGTAGTTGACCACGGCCTCGGGCAGGAAGCCGTCCTTCTCGTATTCCATGACCGAGCGGGCGCCATGGCGCTTGGAGAGTTTCTTCTTGTCCGGTCCCAGGATCATGGGCACGTGGCCGAAGCGCGGCAGCGGAAAACTCAGGCCGTTGTAGAGCAGAATCTGTTTGGGCGTATTGCTGAGATGGTCGTCGCCGCGCAGCACGTGCGTGGCGCCCAAATCGTGGTCGTCGACCACGACCGCCAGGTTGTAGACCGGCGTGCCGTCGGTCCGGCGCAGCACCATGTCGTCGAGTTCGGCGTTGTCCACGGCAACCGTGCCGGCAACCATGTCGTCGAACACGGTCTTGCCGTCCAACGGCGCCTTGAGCCGGACCACCCGGCCAGGACCGGAGCCGAGTCCGCGCTCCCGACAACGGCCGTTGTATTTGGGCTTCAGGCCGCTGGCCCGGGCTTTCTCCCGCATGGCCTCGACCTCGTCGGGCGTACACTCGCAATAGTAGGCATGACCGGTTTCCAGCAATCGGTCGATGTGCTCGTTGTAGAGGTCGAAGCGTTGGCTCTGATAGATCGGGTCGCCGTCCCAGTCCAGCCCGAGCCAGCGCATCGAAGCAAGAATGGCGCTGGTCATCTCGTCGCTGGAACGAGCCTGGTCCGTATCCTCTATGCGCAGCAGGAATTTCCCGCCGCGCGAGCGGGCCAGAAGCCAGTTGAAAATGGCGGTCCGGGCGCCGCCGATGTGCAAATGACCGGTGGGACTGGGGGCGAAACGGGTGACGACGTCGCTCATGCGCTGCTCCAGACGTCGATACCGACCAGCCATACCCGGCCAGGCCGACGACGTGTTGACCTTGATGACACTATAACGAGAAAAAGCGGGCCGAGGCCCGCTCGCCAGTTCTGAAAAAAACAATGCGCCCGGATCAGTCCGGAACGTTCTCCACGGACTTGATCCCGGAGACCTCTTGCAACAGCAGCCGCTCGATACCGTTTTTCAGGGTGATCGAGGACATCGGGCAGCCTCTGCACGCGCCGGTCAGCCGTACCTTGACCACGCCGTCTTCCGTGACGTCCAACAGCTCGACATCGCCGCCGTCGGCCTGCAACGCAGGACGAACTTTCGCCAGAACCTGTTCTACTTGCTCGCGCATCACACACTCCTTCGAAAAAGTCCGCCGTACGGATCCATGTCCGCCCGGCCGTCAGGCGCTTACGCCCTTTGCCTTCGGGTGTCAAATTCATCCACAGCGACGGCATGACGATTATGATTTGCGGCAGGAGCTTCCGTCGCCTTTCGCGCCTGTCCTCCGACGTCCGCGTCGACGGTTTTCCGGGCTGTGGTATTGACCGGGCTCGCGAAGGCGCTGGTGCCGGAGGATCAGAACAACTGCTTGAGCAGATACTCTTCCTGCGCCGGAGTGCCCTCCCGACTGCCGCTTTTGCGGTCGTCGACGCGGTAATAGAGGGCGTCGTCGTCTGGCTTGACCACGGTTTCGGTACCTTCCCCCGGATATCCCCACTCGTCGTAGATCAGTGTCTCGGCATTGGCCATGAACGGCAGCGAGTAGCCGGCTGAGGATCCGGTCTCGCCGGCGTACCCGTCAATGGCCACCTGTTGAAAATAGATGCCCTCGGGCGGGACGAAATCCTGGACTGGATAGTTGTTTTCCACGGACTGGCGATAAGAAAGCCAGATCGGCAGCGCCGCCTGTCCGCCGGTTTCCTTGCTGCCCATGGGAGCGAGCTGGTCGAAGCCGACATAGACGCCGCTCAGGAGATAGGGAGCGAAGCCGATAAACCAGGCGTCCTGCTCGTCGTTGGTGGTGCCCGTTTTTCCCGCCAACGGACGGTTCAACACTTTGGCCTTGGTGGCTGTGCCGCGACGGATGACCTCTTTGAGCAGAGAGGCCATGACGAAGGCGTTCTGCGGGCTGATGGCCTGGACGAAATCCGGCTTGGAGCGCCAGATTTCCGCGCCCCGGCTGTTGCTGATGGACAACACCAGACGCGGAACGACATAGGAGCCGTCCCGGGCAAAGGCGGAGTAGGCCTGGCAGAGATTGATCGGCGTTATGGCCACGCTGCCAAGGCTGATGGGCAGATAGGGCTGGAAATCCCCGATCAGGCCCAGGGCCTTGGCCCGGGCGATGACCCGCTGGATGCCCATGATCTCGGCGACGCGAATGGTGACCAGGTTGCGGGACTTGGCCAGCGCCGTGCAGAGCAGCGTGGGACCATAGTACTCGCCGGAATAGTTTTTCGGCTGCCAGACTTTGCCCGTGTACGAGTCCACATGGACAAAAGGCTCGTCCATGACCACCGAGGCCGGGGAGAAACCGGCGTCCATGGCGGCGGAATAGACGATGGGCTTGAAGGCGGAGCCGGGTTGGCGAATGGCCTGGGTTGCGCGGTTGAACTGGCTTTCGTTGAAATCGTATCCGCCGACCATGGCGACGAGATCGCCGCTTGGCGGCTCGAAGGAAACAAGAGAGCCCTGGACCTTGGGATGCTGCTCCAGGGCCAGAGCCAGGGTTGCGTGCCCGTCGTGGGGGGCGGTCAGGGAGGTCAGAATCACGTCTCCGGGAGCGAGCACCTTTCGCGCGTCCTTGATTCTCCCGGCGCTCTGCGCCGCGACCGCCGGATTGGGCGTCCGGCACCAGCCCATGGTTTTGACATCCACAAATCCGTTCAGGCCGCCCCCGAGCTTGACCTTGTTGAATCAGATTTTGCAAAAATACCGCAACGTA
>CAZGAH010000088.1:12346-17893 GCA_964523295.1 uncultured Desulfovibrionaceae bacterium
GAGCCGCTCGCCCGGTTTGGCCTGCGGCGGCGGCACCGGCAACCCGGCGAGGCACTCCCTGAACTCGTCAGGCTGGAGGTGCTTGAGCGGCCCTTCCCATCCCCGGCGCTTGGAGGAGTCTTCCAGCCCCTTGCGCAGCGCCCGCTCAGCCGCCACCTGGTGATCCAAATCGATGGCCGTATAGACGTGTAGCCCGGCTTCATAGACCGCGTCCTCGCCGGAACGGCCCCAGAGCTGATCCTCGCCCACCGGCGCATTCTTCGAAAAATTCTGGATCAGCCAGCGGCGCACCTCTTCCAGATAATACGCGCCGACCGTCCACGAGGGGTCTTCCATGCTCTTGTAGACAAGCTCCTGTCGCAACGCCGCGTCGTGCTCCTCGCGCGTGATCCATTGCAATTCGAGCATCCGGCCAAGCACATAGCGTTGGCGCCCTTTGGCTGCCTCGGGGTCGCGGAACGGGCTGTATTTGGTCGGCGCCTTAGGCAAACCAGCCAGCACGGCAGCCTCGGCCAGCGTCAGCTCCTTGGCGTGCTTCGCGAAATAGGTCCTGGCCGCGGCCTCTACCCCGTAGGCGTTGGCGCCCATAAAAATCTCGTTCAGGTAGATGGTCAGGATATCGTTCTTGCTCATCTGATGCTCGAGCCGGTACGCCAGGAGCGCTTCCTTGATCTTACGCGCATAGCTTTTTTCCGACGTCAGCAACAACCGCTTGACGACCTGCTGGGTGATGGTGCTGCCGCCCTGGACAATGTCGCCCGCGGTGATGTTTTTTGAAAGCGCGCGAAAAATGGCGCTCAGGTCGATGCCCTCGTGCTCGTAAAAGGCGCTGTCCTCCGCGGCCAGAAAGGCCTTGATGAGCTGCGACGACATCTCGCTGATTTCCAAAGGAAAGCGTTTTTCCCGGTACAGATAGCCGAGCACCCGGCCGTCGCGGGCGTAGACCGTGGTGACCAGGGCCGGCCGGTAGTCCCATATCTTGTCGAACTCCGGCGTATCCGCCGCGCGCGTGGGATTGAGCAACAACGACGAGCCCGAGGCCGGCCCGGGCGCAAGCGGAATCAGGACGCACACGCTCACCAGCAGAAGCAGAGCGGCCACGGTGCGATGTAAACAGTTGGTATTCATAGGTGAATCAAGGGGGCGCACAAAGTTCAGCCAGCTGCGACGGTGATGGAAAACAAGGCCAGTATCTGCGAGATTTTTTTCGCGAGCATGACATGCCCGATCTGCGCCGGTTTGAGCAGCGCTACGTTGATCTGCAACGGTCCAGGCGCCTTGATGAACCTGGCCACCTCGCCCATGGTACTGGCCGCTTCGAGGCTGTTCTGCTTTTTGGCCCGGGCAATGTCCTCGTTCAGTCCGTCGGTCATGAACCTGATGATCTCCTTCTCGTCCACGCTGGCAATCTGTACGACCTTCTTGAGCAGCGACTTGTCTTCGTAAGCGAACTCCAGCCGTTCCACGACGACGTTGTCCAATAAAAACGCCTGCAGTTGTTTGAGCTCGAAACCGGCAATGGCGCACTGGAACCGAAAGGCGCAGACGTCGGCAATATCGACGCGGCAATCGTTGATCACCAGGCGCTGCTCACGCTCGCGAAAGACGAAGTCGAAATAGGCATCCGCATGAAGCGTGCGATAGCCGAGTTCGTTGAGCTCCTTGAAGGCCTCACCCACATTCTGCTCGGTAATCGGCAGGGATATGCCCTGCAATGCGATGGTCGCGTACTCGGGCTTTTTGTGCTCGATATCGATGTCGTAGACCACGACCTTGCTCACAGACAGCGTGCGACCGGCCACCGTCACCGAGACATCGTTCACCTCCACGTCCAGGCCCGTGAGCTTGAGATCGACCTTGCCGTAACTGATATCGGCCTTGCCGGACAGCTTTTTTACCTGTCGTTGCAGCTTGCTATCAACGACGCGCGTGCCGTACAGCTTGACGCCCAGGGCGCCCAAACCGACCACGGCGAGCAGCACGAAGATGAAAAAACCGGAAAGGAATAATCTTTTCATAGGATACGATCGACACTCATCGTGCCGCCGGAGCAGAACAAAGCGTACGCGCGAGACCCGAAAGCACTTGCGCCGCTATCGCCATCCTGCGGGCGCGGTGAACTGACAGCGAGCATACGTACGCCATAGTCATCCGGTTTTCTCCATTTGTCAATCCGGTCGTTACACACAACCCGCAGCCTCGCTCATCAACCAGCAGGCATTCCAGGCTTTTTGTTGCTTTTTGTGAAAGATGCTCCGGAACGGATCTGCCCCTAAGCTCCGACGGGTTCTGCTTGTTCCGAGACCTGAAGTGGAGTATCCAGACGCAACGTACGAAATGGACGAATACGACTCCTCACCTCTCCCGAAGGGGCATCCCATGCATTGTCCCCGTTGCGCCGGCACCATTCCCGAAGGGCAGGATCACTGCCAGGTCTGCGGAACTGCTCTTGGGCCAGGTTCCACGGATGAAATTCTGGTTCGCTTGACCGCCCGGTTGCGTACGATAGCCGAGGCGCACGAACGGCAAGGCACCCTGCTGACGGAAATTGCCGCGGATTTGCGCACGCTACGCGCCGCCCGTACCGCTACCGAGGCGCCACTGCCGGCCCCTGCCCCCGGAAAGCACGCTGACGAGGTCCAGGATTTTCGGTTCGACACGCCGACCTCGCCCGGCATTGCCCCATCGCCGCACCGCGCGTTGCAGGGGCCGGAAAAGATCGCTGCGCCGCTGCGGGTCGATACATCCCCTTCCCTCGCGCCGAGCCCTGCCCCGCGTAAAACAGAAAACCAGCAGAGCCGCTTCGAGCTGCGGCTCGGGCAGCGCTGGCTACTGGTCGCCGGCATTGTCATCATGGTGTTCGGAGTCGGGTATTTCCTCAAGTACTCCTTCGATCGTGGCTGGATAGCTCCGACCGCGCGCGTGGCCTTGACCTACGGCTGGGCACTGGCTTTTCTGGTCGGAGGAGAACTGTTCCGCAGGCGGGGCTACGAGGCCTACGGTCTGGCCGTGATGGGCGGGGGCATGGCCGTGCTCTATTTCGCCAGTTTTTCCGCCAATGCGCTGTATCATCTCATCGGCCCGGAGACCGCATTCGCGCTCATGATCCTGACCACGGCGCTCGGGATGTGGCTGGCCGTGCTCCGCAACGCCATGCTCCTGGCGCTGCTCGGCCTGCTCGGCGGCTTTCTCACGCCGATCGTGCTCGATACCGGGCCGGACCAGTCCGTCGCATTCCTGAGCTACGTCACGATCCTCAATCTGGGCATTCTGGCCACGACGCTTTTCAAACGCTGGCATGCGCTGGCCCGGCTCGGTTGTCTCGGCGCCTGGAGCCTGTTCTCCTTCTGGTACTTCGGCCGCTATACTCCCGATGAATTCTGGACCGGCCTGCTATTCTGCAACCTTTTCTGGCTCATATTCACGCTCGTTCCCTTCTTCTACGACCTGCGCACGCGCGCCGACGAGGTCGAGCCCAAGGCCAGCCTGCTCAGCTTGCCCAGCGGACTGCTTGCCTTCGGCTTCAGCCTGGCCATGATCGCCGACCTCTACGACCAGCGCTGGGCCGGGTCCATCAGCGCGGTCTATGCCCTCGTCAGCGCGGGCCTCTGCCGCATTCTCGCCGTACGCAAGCGTCGCGAAACTACAGCCTACGCCCTTCTGGCCGGCAATGCCCTGTTCTACGCGGTGCTCACCGTCCCGGTGCTGCTGCAAGGAATCTGGATAACACTGTTCTGGGCATTGCAGGCGGCAGCCCTGTTCTGGAGTGCACAACGCTTGCAGCGCCCGCGCCTCGCGTTCTGCGCGCTCGCCCTGATCGGCCTGACCACGCTGAAATTGCTGCTGTACGATTACGATGACGTCTTCCAGGTCGTCAGTTCTGGCCCCGGGGTACACTTTCAGCTCGGCTACGGGCACCTGCTTGCCGAACGCTACGCCACCACGCTCGCCGTGCTGGGCGCGCTGTTCTTCATGACCTGGCAGGCCCGTCAGAAAGGAACGGGCGGCAACGCGACCCCGGCGCTGGCCGCCATGTTCATCGGAACGCTGTTCCTGATACTGAACATCGAATGCCTCGGTCTCTTCCACGCAGTGAAACCCGGCGCCGCGGACGCCGCCCAATCCGTGCTCTGGACCGTGTTCGCCATCTCGCTCACGCTGGCCGGATTCCGCCTGAACGCCAGCCCGCTGCGCATCACGGCCCTGATCCTGTTCGGCCTGACCATGGCCAAGGTCTTTCTGCTGGACATGGCCGAATTGTCCACACCCTACCGCATCGTATCCTTCCTGGTCCTGGGGCTCGTGCTCGTTGCCACGTCGTTCCTGTACCATCGCCTACGCCGTCCGACCGTCAGCCCGTCGGAGACGCCCGGACAAGAACCCTGAGCCAGGCAAGGGAAACTAAGAACGAGGGTATCGCTACCAGCGATAAAAGTATTGACAAGCGCGACCTGCCCGACATATCAAACGCGCTCGAAGAATGGCGTACGATCATGCCCGGCCATGATCGAGCCATGATCCCGGAGAGGTGTCCGAGTCGGCCGAAGGAGCTCGCCTGCTAAGCGGGTATCGGGGCTTAAACCCTGATCGAGGGTTCGAATCCCTCCCTCTCCGCCAGAATGCAAGGGCCTGCGATGCAGATCGCAGGCCCTTTTTTCGTGGTGCGATGGGGAAGAGAGAACGGGCGGATATCATTTGGGAAAGAGAACTAATCGAAATAAAGGATGTTTCATGTACAGAGGCTGGAGTTGTTCGCGCTGACATAGTGCCCCCCCCATGCATGGTGTCCCGCGACGCTGACGAGAGTTGTTGGTATACCTCATGCGCTCATTGCTGCGCTCGCAACGATCAGGGACCCGATACAAACCTTGTCCAAACCTTGTTGACCGGTCACTCTCTTCAGCAGGCATACCATTTGTTCCCCCTTTGGGCTTGTTGCTGATGGCACAATCCGGGGAACGAACGGCGACCTCTGACACCCACCATGAGGCCTCTGCTTTTATTGAGACACTATCCCGTTGAACTTGCTCCAAGCCCTGCCTGACGGCCAACGCAAAAGACAGAAAACGCCATCCACAGGTGAATTGCGCCAAATAAACAGCCAACGCGGGACCTGAGCGTCCCTGAAACGAGAAAAACGACATGAAACCCACTAAATAAAACGTAACAATGCGCCCCGAGCCTGAAATTGATCCAGAAACACTCGCTGAGGGTGTGCGCGGCTGCGAGGCAATGGACTGTGGCAGTTGTTTTGACATGTGACATGGACATGGCGGTCGGTTGTGACTTGACTCCTTTTCCCCCCCGCGTACAATTATGCTCAGGGTTATCTGAGCGATGTGCTCGTTGTGACTTGACTCCTTCCCCCCCCGCGTACAATTGGGGGCGGAGCGGACACCCGACGGCCGGCGTTGTGACTTGACTCCTTCCCCCCCCCGCGTACAATCCGTACCAAAATGCTTTCGACCGCAGATGCGTTGTGACTTGACTCCTTCCCCCCCCCGCGTACAATCGCAAGGCGGATACACTCACCTCTGCCTACGTTGT
>CAZGAH010000089.1:0-11428 GCA_964523295.1 uncultured Desulfovibrionaceae bacterium
GCTACGGCTATCGCCCTGTGCTCCTCGAAACCTTCGTCGAAAAGGCCCGCTTCCGCGGAACGTGCTATCGCGCTGACAACTGGCAATACCTTGGTGATACGCGTGGCAGCGGGAAACTCGACACCAAATATGCCTGCGCACTCCCCGTCAAAAGCGTCCGGGCCCTTTCTCTGATGTCCCGCTTCAGGCAGCATCTGACCAGCCAGACCATCTTTGCGCAGCCCGCCCCCTGCCTGATCTCTTCCGGAATCCTGGTTTACATCGTTGGGACCTACTCCGAATCTCAGGTTCGCGTACGCCGGTTGACAGCCCTTGCCCGGCATGAAAAAGCTTAACACAGGGAGGCGCGCGCGTGTCGATTGAGACGCTGGTGGTCCGGCTGCACTGTTTTTTCGCCCCTCGGCGGGGCTGGCTTGCCGCAGCGCTTGGGCTCGTCCTGGGGCTGTGCATCTGGCAATACGCGCAGATGCAGGTGCAGGAGGATATGCGGGGGCTGCTGCCGGACGACGACTCCGCGGCGGCGAGGGATTTCGCCCTGCTGCAACGGGCGCCTTTTTTGCACAAGGCGCTTATCGATCTCCAGGCCGCGCCGGGTCAGGACCCTGCGTCGCTGACCAGGGTTTCCGCGGCCCTGGCAGCGGGACTCGGGCCGCCCTTCCGGCGCGTCGTCTCCGGCCCGGCCGACCTGGCCGACGCGGCGCTGGCCTCTCCGTCCGGTCAGATAGCGCTGCTGCGCCTGCTGCCGGGTCTGGCCGACATCGACGACGTGCACGCCATCGCCGCGCAGCTCGACCCGCCGAGCCTGCGCGCACGCCTGGAGACCCTGCGCCAACGGATGCTCGGTCCCGAGGGCTGGGGACAGACGCTCCTGGCCCGGGAGGATCCCCTCGATTTCCGTTCTCTGCTCCTGCGCAAGTTACGTTTCCTGAATCCGGTCCCCCGGCTGGCCGTGCATGACGGTCGCTTTCTGAGCCGTGACAGCCGCCACGCACTGCTCATCGCCGATGTCGCCGCGCCGATCACGGATTTCCGGGCTGCGGCGGACGTGCAGACCGCGTTCGAACAGGCCGTGCGCGCGCACGTTCCATCGGGCACAACCGCCACGCTGCTTTCCGGACATCTCTATACGCTGGCCAATGCCCGTGCGATTCAGGACGACTTGCGCCTCCTGCTCAGCCTGTCCGGCGTGGCAGTGGCCGGGCTGCTGTTCGCGGCGTTGCGACCGGCGCGGGCCCTGGCCGTGTCCCTGGCGCCGTTTCTGGCCATGGCGGTCGGCGGTGCGGCAGCCTCGCTGGCGTACGGCCCGGTCTCCGGCGTAACCCTGGGGTTCGGGGCGGTGTTGCTGGGACTTGCCGCGGACTACGGCATTCACGTCAGCGTGGCCCTGCAACGCCATCCGGACGACGCGGCCGGGGCAGTCGCTCGCCTGGTCCGCCCGTTGCTGGCCTCGTCGCTGACGACGCTGGCAGCGTTTGCGGTGCTTCTCCAGGCCAATCTGCCCGTTCTGCGGCAAATGGCGGTGTTCGCCCTGGCCGGTCTTGCCGCGGCGTTGCTCTTTTCGCTGCTCGTCCTTCCGCATCTGGCAACGCGGCAACGAAGCGCTCCGCCGAGGGGGGCGGTATGGGCAGCGCGCGTGCTGGATGGGCTTGGTCGTCTGGCAGCACGGCATCGACGCCCGATCCTGGCCCTGTGGCTCGTGCTGCTGGTCGCGACGGCCCTGCCAGCGGCGGGCATCCGCTTTTCCGGCGACCTGCGCGGCCTGGGGGTATCCACGCCGGCGCTGCAGGAGGCCGAAGGCCTGTTCCGGTCCGTCTGGGGCGACCTGCGCGGCCAGGCACTTATTTTCGCCAGCGGCCCGGATACGGATAGTGCCCTGGCCGCCGCGGAGGGAGTATTCGCGGCGTTGGGCACGGCAACGCCCGGGCTGGCGAGCCTGTCCCCGCTGCTGCCGTCGGCGGCGACACAATCCGCCAACCGCGCCCGCTGGAAGGAATTCTGGTCCGGCCGGGGGCCGGCGCTCCGCCAGAACCTGTCTGGCGTCGCCGCGGAGCTGGGTTACGCCGACGCGGCCTTTGCGCCGTTTCTTGCCTGGCTGGGGCAAGCGGGCGACCCGGTGGACGAGCTGGATTGGCGTGCGCTTGGCCTGGGCGAGGTGCTTGACATGCTCCTGCCCGGCGGGGAAAATGACGCAAGGGAAAGGCTGGTCCTGACGCTCGCGCCGGATGCGCCGGAGACCTTCGCCGCGCTCGCGGCGGCGAATCTGTCCCCGGACGTCCGCCCGGTCTCGCAGACCCGCTTTGCGCGCGAGCTGTCCGAGGATTTGGAGCGCAGCTTTGTCCGTTCTGTCGGCCTGGTCGCTCTGGTCTGCCTGGGGCTGCTGTTCGCGCTATACCGCACGCTGCGCAAGACGCTGGCCGCGCAGGCGCCGGCGCTCACGGGGCTGGCCTGCCTGGCCGCCGGGCTGGAGCTTTTCGACATCGAATGTACCATCTACACCATGCTGGCGACCATTCTTATCATAGGCCTGGCCGTGGATTACGGGATATTTATGGTTGAACGCAGCGCACGGGCGCACGACGACGGCACGCCGCTGGCCGTCGCGCTCTCGGGCGCGACCACGCTCGCGGCCTTCGGCGTGCTCGCCCTGGCCAGGCACCCGGCCTTGCACGGTATCGGTCTGGCCATGCTGCTCGGCCTGGCCGGGGCTGGAGCGGCCGCGTTGCTGGTAACGCCGGCCCTGCTGGCGTCGACGAGGCAGAAATGACCAGGAGTGTACGCTCATTCCCTTTTCGGACGATGACGCGGGGATTTCGCGCATGTTCGCTTGCGGCGCTGCTTCTATGCTGCCTGACCGCCTGCGCAACGCCGAGGACCCTGCCCGCCGTCTGGACCCCGGTCCCAGCCGAGGCTGCGGAGCCGTATTTCGCCGCGCTCTGGACCCTGCGCCCGGTCCGCTATCATATCCGGCTCGAGGCGCAGCTGACCTACGGCAAACGAAAGGCCTTCTGCGCCGCCTTCGTGCGCCTGGATACGGCGCAGGGCGAGGCCCGCGTCGTGGGCATGAATGAAATGGGCCTGACCCTGTTCGATCTCACTGTCACGCGCGCCGGAGAAACCCTGCACACGCTGGCCCCACTATTCGGCCAGGCGTCCGGCTTCGCCGCTGCTGCTGCGACCGTGATCCGCAACCTCGTGCTGGACATGCCGCCCGGCGCCGGGATGCAGGCGGCGCAACAGCCGGAGGTGCTGCGCGCGATCCTGCCCGGACCGGGCTGCTCCCGGCAGGAGTACCTGTTTTCCCGCCGCGAATCCACGCTGTTCACCAAGTCCTGCCAGGCCCGGAACTGGCAGTTGCGCTGCTCGGACTACCGCCCTGCCGGCGGCGTTGCCGTCCCGCACCGCCTGCAGTACGAAGACGCGCGTTACGACCTCGTGATCACGGCCCTGGTGCGCGGCCTGGAGGTGAAATGAGCGCGTTGCGCCAGGCCATCGCCGCCGCAGTCATTGGCCCCCTGCTCCGCCGCGAAGATGGGGCCTGGTGCCAGGCCTGCCGCTTCGACAGCGCGTGCGTCGCCTTTGCGGGCCATTTTCCGGGGAATCCGCTGTTGCCGGCCCTGGCGCAGATACTGGCCGGAGAGCACGTCGCCCAGGCCATTGCCGGCCGTCAGCTGGTGCTGACCGGCGTGGAACGTGCCCGGTTCCTGCTTCCCATCGTTCCGGAGCAGACCGTGGACGTCGTTGTCCGCGAACCCGCAACCTCGGGCCGTTCCTGCTGGGAGGTCCGACTGCTGACCGACGCGGGGCAGGCGGCGTCCTTTCTGTTGACCTTCGATCCGGCGCCGGCGCCCGTCCTCTAAGCTCGGCCAACGGAGCCCCAATCCATGCGCAAGCCCTGTTTCCCTGTCCTGCCAGACCGTCCGGCGCCCCTGCGGGTAACGGTACACCGCTGCGTGCGCTTCGAAGAGGTCGATCCGCTCGGCATTGTCTGGCACGGCCGCTATCCCGGCTACGCCGAAGATGCGCGCGTGGCGCTCTACGAGCGTTACGGCATCGGTTATATGGACTTGTACCGCCACGGCGTCATCGCTCCGATCAAGCAGATGCATCTGGACTATTGCCGGCCCTTGCATTTTCAGGATTCGTTCACCATCGAAGGCCTGTTGCACTGGAGCGACGCAGTCCGGCTCAATTTCGAGTTCATCATCCGCGACGCAGAGGGGCGCGTAGCCACCCGCGGGTATACGGTGCAGCTGCTGCTCGACAGCCAGGAGAATCTGCTGCTCGTGCCGCCGCTGTTCTATGCCGGGTTTCGCGAGCGCTGGCTGTCCGGCTCGCTGGGCGGAGACTGAGACCATGGAGCGCGTCGTCATCGTATACGCCGCTGTCGTCAGCGCGCTGGGGCCGACGCTCGACCGGACCTGGCAGGCGCTCATGGCCGGTGAGAGCGCCATCGGTCGGGCGGAGTGCCGCTTCGGCGGCAGCGGAGCGTTCAGGCCTGCGGCCTGTATTCCCGGACTGCGCGCGCCGCGGGGAGACTCCGCGCTGGCGGCGCTGACGGACCGGCTGCTGGAGGGCATCGAGCCCGGCGTCGTGCCCGGCGACAGCCTGCTCTATACGGCCACGACCAAAGCCGGCATCGACGTGCTGGAGCAAAGGGAGCCTGGCCGGCCGGGCACGCTCGCGCCGCTGTTTCCGGGCGATTTGCGCGCCCGGTCATGCCGACGCCTGGGCCTCGAGGACCGCGGCTTTTCCTTCAGCGCCGCCTGCGCCTCGTCCACGGCGGCCCTGGCCCGGGCCGCGGCAGCCCTGACAGCGGGCCGCGCTTCGGCGGTGCTCGTCGTTGCGGCGGACCTGGTTTCAACCTTTGTGAGCACGGGTTTTGCCGGGCTGAAGGCGCTTTCGGAAACGCCCTGTCGCCCCTTCGACTCTCGCCGCGACGGGCTGAGTCTTGGCGAGGGGGCCGCGGCCCTGCTGCTCATGACCGGGACCAGGGCCAGGGCCGAGGGTCGGCAGGCATTGGCCGGGCTGGCCGGCTGGGCCGTAAGCAACGACGCCGCGCACGTTACCGCTCCGGATCGTAGCGGCGCCGGACTGGCCCGGGCCATGGACCAGGCCTTGCGCCGGGCCGGGCTCGATTCCGGGGACATCGGCGCGGTGAATGCCCACGGCACGGGCACGGTTTTCAACGACGCCATGGAGCTTGCCGCGTTCGCGCGGGTGTTCGGGCCGGAAGCAGCGGCGAGGGGGCTGGTCGTACACACGGTGAAAGGGGCGCTCGGGCACACGCTGGGCGCTGCCGGCGCCATCGAGGCCGCGCTGGCGATCCGCTCCCTGGCCGAGGGGCAGGTACCGCCCACGCTACGTTGCGAGCAGCCGGACTTTGGGGCCGACGGACTGGTCTTCCCCGACGCGAGAGCCTTTGCCGGCAAGGCCGTACTCAGCGTGAATTCCGGCTTCGGCGGCATCAACGGGACGCTTGTGTTCACGCGCGGAGACGATCATGCGTAGCGCGCAGGTGGCGATAACCGGCCTGGGCTGGGTCTCTGCCGCGGGCCTGGGCTGCGGCCCGGCGGACTTTGCCCTGCGCGCCGGACCACTTCCGGAAATCCGGCGCGCTCAGCTTTTCGCGGCTCAGGACCGCCATTTCGGCCGACTGGATGACTTCTCCCGTCTGGGGCTGGCCGGCATCGCCCTGGCGTTGCGCGACGCCGGGCTCGATGCCTCGGAGTCTTTCTCCGACGGCGAGGTGCGCGCGCGTGATATCGGCGTTGTCGTGACGACGAACTGTGGCTGCGTACACACGGACCTGGCCTTTTGGGAGACGGTGAACCGGCAGACAGGCCATAGCGACAGTCCTCGCCTGTTCGTCTACACGCTGCCGAGCGTGTTTTTAGGCGAGGCGGCGCTACGCCTGGGGCTCGGCGGTCCGACATACGCGCTCGACGGAGGCCCGGAGATTGCCGGCGGTCTGGCGGCCCTTTGCGAGGCCGTGGACATGCTTGTGCAGGGCGAATGTCCGGTCATGCTCGCCGGTATGTGCGACCTGCCCCCGCCGCCGGGATTGTGCCTGCCAGGACGCGCTTTGCCCGGAGCCGTATTTTTTGTGCTTGAAATGTCGCCGCGCGCTCAGTACCCTGCCTATGCCTGGTTGACGCTGGAACGGGATGGGAGCGTGCGCGCGGACAGCGCCAGACCAGCCGACCTGATCGCGCTTGCCGGCAGCTTGACCCCGCGCAGCAGTCCGGCGTAACTTGTCGCCCGACGCCGTCTTTTGGACCATGCCGTGTCTGGCCGGAGTTCACCGGGAACCGGCCCCTGTTTCGCTCACCCCAGGATAATGCGAGCCGTTCATGCAGATGCATCTCATGTATCCCCGCTGGCGCAAGCTCGAGCGGCAGACCGAGTTCCATCTTCCGCCGCACGGGGCCCTGGTCTTCGCTGCGGCGCTTCCGGCCGACGTGCACGTGACCTTTACGGACGAAAACCGCCAGGCGATTGATTTCGAGACCCCGGCTGACCTCGTTGCGCTGTCGGTCATGCTGACCTGTCAGGTGCCGCGGGCCCTGGAAATCATCGCGGAATGCCGGGCCAGGGGCGTGCCCGTGCTCTGCGGCGGCATTGCCGTGCAGCTCCATGCCGAGGAATTCGCCAGCCAGGCGGACAGCGTGTTCCTGGGCGAGGTCGAAGGCCGGCTGGAGGCGGTCGTTGCCGATTTTCAGGCCGGCAGGCTGAAGCCTGTCTACGACTATCGCCACAACCCGCCGGACATCACCCTGGTCGGACCGGCCAGGCGGGATTTGCTGCATCGCCCGGACTACACTTACCGGGGCGTGCAGATGGTCGATCTGGTCCACGCCTCGCGCGGCTGCCGCTTCAACTGTTTTCCCTGCTGCGTGGGCTATCTGGGGGGCAAGGTCCACCGGCCGCGGCCCATTGACGCCGTGGTGGCCGAAATCGAATCCATCCCCAACAACCGGCTTTTTCTGGTCGACAATTCGCTGTCCCAGGATCCCCGCTGGCTCAAGGATCTCTTCACTGCGCTCGCGCCGCTCAAGCGCAAATGGATATCCCATCCCATTCTCTACGATGACGAGATTCTCGACCTGGCTGCCCGGGCCGGCTGCTGGTACGTCTATCAGGCCGTATTCGATACGTCCGCGGTCATCAGGGAGCGCATCCGCAGGCTCAAGGATCACGGCATCGGCGTGGAGGGCACGGTGATTCTGGGCATGGACGACCACGACGAGACGTCCATCAAGCGTCCGGTGGAATTTTTGATCGAAAACGCGCTCGATGTGGCGGAATTCACCATCCTGACTCCGTTTCCCCACTCCCCCATCCGTGCCCAGCTCGAGGCCGAGGGGCGTATTCTCAGCAACAACTGGGCCGACTACACCTGCGACCGCGTGGTGTTTCAGCCCAAACAGCTCGATCCGGACCGGCTTCAGGAACTCTACTACTACGCATGGGACACCTTTTACGCCGACGGCGGCTACCAGCGCAGAATGGGAAACCTGCTCAAGCGCGTCATCGAGCGGGAAATGGCCGACGGCACCTACCGGCGCTACGACCCGCGCCAGCCGCGCCGGTTTCGCGGGAACGACGCGGGGCCGCGTCTTTCCGACACTGCCGAGGAGAGCGTCGCATGAGCCGTCCCGACCCTATGAACCACCTTGCCCGGGCCGTACTGGCCCTGCTGCTGACCTGTTTCCTGGCCCGCCCCGGTCTGGCCATGGACCTGCCGCAAGCGCCCGGCGCAGCCGGAAAGAGCCCGCCGACGTCAAAGCCCGCCGCCCCCGCGCGGCCTGCCGCCGCGCCGAAGCGTGAAGCGGAGGAAACGCAGGGCCGGGCCGAACGTCGCTCTGCCCTGCCGCCGCTGCCGGTTCCGACCGACAGAAGCCCCCAGGCCGAATACGCCGCGGTCAAGGCCCTGCTCGAGCAATTCCTGGCCCCCGGGGCAGATACGGTCGCGCTCACGCGCCGCCTGCGTCCCGCCAGCGCGGATTATGCGGTCTTCTTCGGGCAACAGGCCGCCCTCCGGGCCAGAGACTGGTACGAACCCTTCTGGGAGCTTGGCCAGATGCTCATCCGCCCGCGCAGCAAGCAGACCCGGGTGCTCGTCTACCAGGCCCTGACGGACGAGCTGCGGGCCGATGGATCGGCCTCGCGGGTTTTTCCTCCGCTCTGGAGGGACGTGGCCAAACGCCTGCGCGCGGGCCGGCTGGTCTACGCCTTCAAGTTCGTTCCGCCGGACAGCTCCAAGGGCGTGGGCTATGACGGGCTGACCTGCATCGACAGACGCTTCGTCTTTTTTCCCAAGCCGTGGAAAGCCCTGGGGAAATGACCCGCGTACTGCTTGTTTCCGCCAACACGGCGAGCCAGCCCTACGCGGTCTATCCCCTGGGCATGGCCATTGTGGCCGCCGGGCTGACGGCCGCGGGTCATTGCGTCCGGCAGTTCGACCTCCTGGCAGCGCGCGGCGACGAGAACGCCCTGCGCAGCGCGATCGAGACCTTTTTGCCTGAGTACGTCGGCATCTCACTGCGCAACATCGATGACACGGACTCACGCAATCAGGACGCCGGCTGGTTCGTGGACCAGGCGCGGCGTTGCGTGGCCCAGGTCCGGGAGAGCGGGGAGGCCCGCGTGGTGCTCGGCGGTCCGGCCTTTTCGATTCTGCCTGAACCGCTGCTCGCGTACACGGGGGCGGATTTTGGCATCGTCGGCCCCGGAGAGTACGCCTTTGCCGAGCTTATCGCCGCGCAGGCCGAGGGCCGGACGGTTCCCCGCATCCTTCGGGGGGATCGCCGGGGACCGGCCTTTTCTCCGCTGTGGGAGCCCGATCTGACGGCCTTCTACCTGGAGGCGAGCCAGCTGCTCAATCTGCAGACCAAGCAGGGCTGCCCGCACCGTTGCGCGTACTGCACCTACCCGGCGCTGGAGGGCCGCCGGTTTCATCTGCGCGACCCGGCGTGCGTGGTGGAGGATGTCCGCCGGGCGTGGCTCGATTTCGGCTGCCGGCACGTGTTTTTCACCGACGCCGTGTTCAACGACGCGCAAGGCCATTATCTGCTGCTGGCGGAGGCCCTGGCCCGGGCCGGGCTGCCCGTCCGCTTCAGCGCCTTTTTCCGTCCCACGGGCCTGGGACAGACGGAACTGGAGCTGCTCAAGCGAGCCGGCCTGCAAGCCATGGAGCTGGGCACGGACGCCGCCAGCGACGCGACGCTCGACGGGCTGGACAAGGGGTTTTGCTTTGCCGAGGCCCTGGCCTGCAGCCAGGCCTGCCGTGCGGCGGGTATCGCCGCGGCGCACTTCGTCATATTCGGCGGCCCGGGCGAAACGCCGGCAACCGTGGAAGAGGGGCTGGGGAACCTGGAGCGGCTGGGCGAGGTGCCCGTGTTCATGTTTTCCGGAATCCGCGTGTTGCCGGGAACGCAGCTGCACGCGCGCGCCCTGGCCGAGGGCGTGGTTGCCGCGGACGACGATCTGTTGCGGCCGAGGTATTATTTTTCTCCGGAAATCGAGCCTGAGCGCCTGCATGGACGGCTCGAAGAATCCTTCCGGGGACAGCGGATGCGGTTCTATCCCCCTGCCGAGGCCCAGCTCCGGCTGGAGATCATGCGCCGCTTCGGTTTCCGCGGCCTGCTCTGGGACCGGCTGCTGGAGACGGCAGGTCGGGGCAGGCGACGGAAGGGCTAACCACCCGGTCCGGCGGCAGGCGGTTATTCCAGGGCAATGTCGGCCCAGAAGGCAGCCACGAAACCATCGCTGCCGATCCCCTCGGTACGGAGTTGCAGCTGCCCGGGACCCAAACCTTGGAGGGCGAGAACCGTGCGGTTTACAACCCGGGCACTCGGGTTGCGTAGCGGATCGATTTCATAGGTCAGAAGTCGGGTGATCTCGCCGCCGGCGGACACATGATCCACCGTAAAGCGGGCCGGGCCGAGGCCGACGGGGGCTGCGAAATCGGCGATGCCGAAACTGAGCTGCACGTGTGCCCGGGGTTCAGGGACCGGAACCACGGCCAGGCACGGCGGCGCGGTATACAGGCAGAAGCGACCGCCATGCACAAAAACAGAAAATGGTTTCGATGTGTTGGACAAGTTCACGTCGACGCCGAACAACCGCAGCAAGGCCTGTCGGTACCTGTCTCGGCGCAGCCTGGTATTACTGAAGAGTGGTTCGGGGTTGAGATCGAACAACTCGTTGAGCAGCGGATTGGGATAGTCAGCGACGACGGCGACAATGCGTTCCCTGCCGGTGTTCTCGATGGCGCGCAGGAAACGCTCGTCCGTCAGAGGCAGATTTTGCGGATTCATGATGGTCTTGCGTTCGGCGTAATAGGCCCAGTACGAATCCCAGTCCATATCCAGCAGCATCAGCACGTCGCCAGGATCGGTCACGGCCTTCAACAACTGAGAATGTAGCCGGATATCTTGCCGTTTTTTCTGATCAGGCAGGTACGTCTGCGTATAACCGTAGTAGGACAGACCGAGCACGAGCGGCAGCAGCAGCGTCGCGGTCGGCAGCGCCAGCCTCGGGCGTTCGAGCAGGGCCAGCAGCGAAAGGGCCGGCAGGGCGATCAGGAACACGCCGCTGGCGAAATAGTAATAATCATGGATGTTGTAAAGGTTGGTGAACACGAGAGGACCGGCGAAGAAGCCCAGCAGAGCCAACCCGGCGTAGCCCGCGTAGCCGCGGTTCAGGGCCAGGGCCGGAAGCAGCAGCAGAATCCAGGGCGAGCCCAGGACGTATTGGCTGGCGCATACCCAGAGCCACTGCCAGAAATCCGACGAAAACCGCATGGACAAGGTGCCGAAATTCCATTTGGCGAGCGCCTGGCTGAGCAGAAAATCAGCCAGGGGATTCCGCGCTTTGACCGCGTCGGCCCAGGCTGTCCAGATCGCCGCCGCAACGACCGGGACGAGAAAGGCCAGTATCTGCGGGGCGTAACGCTTGAGCAGCGAAACCGGGCCGACGGCCCGTAGCCCCTCGGAGCGCAGCTGTCGGATCAGATGAAGGGCCACGGCGATTCCCGCCGGCGCCATGACCACGGCAAAGGTGGTGACCTTGACCAGGGCGCCCAGCACGCCCCAGAGCAGCGTCAGCGTAACGCGCCGCGTCCGTCCCGGACCGGAGCCGAGCCGGGTCAGGCCGGACAGCCAGGCCAGACTGAAGCACCAGGCCGTAGACTCGATCATCAGGCAGCGCGACCAATATATATAGAGCGGGCTGAGCAGTACCAGCGACACCGGGACCAGGCTCGCAGTCCGGCCGACGCCAAGGTTTTGGAAGAGACGGTAGAGCGCGAGCAGGCCCAGGGCGAAGAAGATCATGGAGCAGACCCGGCCGACGGGTTCCAGGGGCAGACCGGTGAGCCGGACCACCCCGGCCACGCACCATTGGTAGAGGGGGAATTCCATGGGGA
>CAZGAH010000089.1:11438-13658 GCA_964523295.1 uncultured Desulfovibrionaceae bacterium
CGCGTACTCCAGCGAAAAGCCATCCTGCACCTGATAATACGCCGTTATGGCCGTCTGGGCTTTGCGAAACGGGTGATGGTCGGTGATGTTGTGATCGAGCCCGATGCACATGGAATACAGATTCAGCCCCAGGCAGAGCGCAAATACGGCGACAAGCGCCACGTCGGTCAGGGCTTTTGAGGACAGGCGCATGGGCTCAGGCCGTGTTCCCGGCGGAGTGGCCGGCGTGCTGGCATGGTGCGGCCGTGGCTGCTGGTCCGGGAGTGTCCGGCCGCGCGAAGATGGCGCCCGGCCGACCGAACAGGAGCTGCCACAGCCCGGCGACAAGACAGACCGTCGCCGCGCCGGTCAGCCAGCCGCCGAGGACGTCGCTGGGATAGTGTTTGCCCAGGTACACGCGCGAATAGCCGACGGCCAGGGGAAGCAGTAACATCCACGCCCGGCCGCGCGGCCAGAGCAGGGCCGCGGCCAGGGCCGCGGCCATGGTGGTCGCGGCGTGGGCGGAGACGAAGGAGGAACCGCCCCGTGGTCCCGGAGCGAAGTCGGCCGGCCGGCGTTGCCAGCAGGCGTCTTCATGAAAGCACGCTCCGGCCAGGGCGTTCAACGGCCGGGGACGCTGCGTGGCCTCCTTGACAAGCGTGCTGCCGGCGTCGGCCAGGCCGATGCAGGCCACGCAAAAGATCAGAGCCCGCGCGCTCGCTGTCCAGCCGAAACGGCGAATGGCCAGCACTATCGCTCCGGCGACCAGCGACCACATGCACCAGGCCGCGGACAGCCACAGGGCGAGGCTGTCCATGACCCAGCAGCGCAGGTCCTGATTGAGCAGGGTGAACAGGCGCAGGTCCCAGGCCTGGGTTTGAAAGAACATCCCGCGCTCAGGCCAGTTTCTTCAGCAGCCAGGCCATATTCTGCCCCAGGGTCTGCATGGTCCGCAGGCCCTCGGCGTCGTTCTGCACCTCGCCCTTGTCCAGGCCGAAGCCCATGTTCCAGTAGCTCGACCCGGGCACGATCATCTGACTGATGAAAAAGAAATAATTGATGGAGCTGAACACGTGCGAGGCGCCGCCCCGCCGCAAAGCGACCACCGCGGCCCCGACCTTGCGCCGGAACATGTCGCCGTTGGCCCTGCCGACAAAGCCGCAGCGCTCGATCAGCGCTTTCATGTTCGTCGAGACGTCGGAAAAATACGTCGGCGAGCCGAGCAGGATGCCGTCCGCATCGCGCATCTTTTCGATGTACTCGTTCATGGGGTCGTCGGTGACGGCGCAACGCTGGTCCTTGTTCTTCGTGCAGGAATAGCAGGCGAGGCATCCGGAAAGCTTCGTTCCGGACAGCTCGATCAGCTCGGTTTCGATGCCCTCTGCCTGAAGCTCCGTGAACACGGCCTGGATCAGTTGCGCGGTGTTTCCGCCCTTGCGGGCGCTGCCGTTGAAGGCCACGACTTTCATGAGCATCCTCGCTCTGTGGTTGGAGTGGCGGCCATGCCTGCCGCCAGCGTCAGGTTTCGGGAAAGTACGTCCACCACGCCGCTGTCACGAGCGGGCGCGCGGCGAACGCTGCACGGGATCACTCCCCGGCAGGCCCGAGCTTTTCCAGTTGCTGGAGCAACAGCCCGAGGTCCGGCCGGGAATTGATGTCGTGGACGTCCACGTAGCGGATGATCCCGGCTTTGTCGATAAGCAGCAGGGCGCGCTCCGTCGTCCCGTCGCTGCGCAGCAGCCCCAGTCGCGCGGCGTAGCCCCCGTGCGGCCAGAAGTCCGAGGCCACCGGGAACCACAACCCGCCCATGTGTTTGACCCAGGCAGACAGGGTGGGAATGTTGTCCACGCTGACGCCCACGAGCGCGGCGTCGTGCTGGTCGAAAATGTCCTGAAGGATGTTGTATCCCGGCCACTGCCCCGAGCAGACCGGTGTCCAGGCCGCGGGGATGAACGACAGCACCAGGTGCTTTTTCCCCTTGTACTGCGCGAGGGAGACCCGGCTGCCGTCGATGGCCGGCAAATCGAATTCCGGCGCCGCGTCGCCGACCTTGACCGCAAGCGTACTGTCCGTCGGCTTGAGCTGCGGCGTGGCGTAGATGAGTGAATCGGGATCAGCGGCGGCAGAACAGGGTCCGGCAGCAGCCACGAACAAGAGCACGGTCAGAAGGATCAGCATCGGATGTCTGGTCATGCGTTCCTCGCTACAGACGCTGGACAGCGTCGCGCCGCTCATTGTCCG
>CAZGAH010000089.1:13668-17818 GCA_964523295.1 uncultured Desulfovibrionaceae bacterium
GGCCGGGCGGGATTTCCCCGCTGCGGCTACGTCGTCCAGCAGCGCCTGGATCGACGCGAGACGCCCGCTCCGGGTCGCGGTGACGACGAATCCCCCTGAAGCGGCGTCGCGCCGGAGGACGTAATAGAACGGCGTGCCCACGTTACCGAGCAGGCGATGCAGGGCGTAGTCCGCATCGGGGAACAACGGGAACTCGACGCGGTATTTGGCCCGATACACATCGACCTCTGTCTGCGAATTCCCCGCAGCCACGCCAATGAGCCGGACGCGCGAATCCTTCAGGCCCTGCAGGGCCTGGTACAACTCGTTGATCAGCGGCGCCTCGGCCTGGCAAAAGGGGCAGTACATGCTGTAGACCTCGACGACGAGCACATCCGCTGCCAGCTGCCGCAGCGTGGCGGTCTCCACCCCGGTCGGCAGCCCCAGGTATTCGGCCTGGACCGGGGAAAGCGGGCCGCGCAGGGGGAAATCAGGCACTCCCTGTCCTGTAGCGAGCGGCGCGGCGCCGGGATTCTCCGAGGCCTCGCCGGCGGCCAGACAGATGCCGGCAAGGGAAAAGGACCACAGCAACACGAGCAAGGCTATCGATACGCTACGCATGATCGCCATCCTCCGCAAAGGGTTCTCCGGGTCGGCCCGAAAGCCAGACAATTGTCGCTCAGGGTGTCAGCCCGCCTGCCGGATCAATGCGCGTCGCCCCAGGTGCTGCCGCAGCCCCAGTCTACGACCAGCGGCACGGACAGGGCCTCGCCGCCCGGCTGGACCGCGCTCATGATTCCGGCCAGCCGCTCGCCGGCCTCGCGGGCAGCGGCCTCGGGCGCCTCGAGCACCAGTTCGTCATGCACCTGCAGGATAAGCCTGGCGCCCAGATTTTGCAAGCGCTCGTCCGCCTCGGCCCGGAGCATGGCCATTTTGATGATGTCCGCAGCGCTGCCCTGGATGCGCGTGTTGATGGCCTGGCGTCGGGCTGCGCTCTGCATCTGCGCGTTGCGCGAGTCGATGTCCGGGAGCAGACGGCGCCGGCCGCAGATGGTCGTCACCGCGCCCTGCGCCTTGGCCTCGGCCTCGACCTGGTCGTAAAACTCGCGCAGCCCGGTCAGACGGCTGAAGTAGCGCTCGATGAAGGCCTTGGCCTGCTTCACGCTGAGCCCAAGCTCCCGGGCCAGTTTCTGGGGTCCCATGCCGTAGATCAGACCGAAGTTGATGGTCTTGGCGTTGCGCCGCTCGTCCGCGCTGACCGCATCGGCCGTCTTGTCGAACAAAAGGCTCGCCGTACGGCTGTGGATGTCCTGACCCTCGCGGAACGCCGCCAGCAGCGTGGGGTCCTGGGACAGGTGCGCGAGCACGCGCAGCTCAATCTGCGAATAGTCCGCCGCCACGAGCAGCGCGCCCGGCGGGGCGCAGAAGCAGCGCCGCATCCGCCGGCCCTGCTCCCCGCGGATGGGGATGTTCTGCAGGTTGGGGTTGCTGCTGGACAGACGGCCTGTGGCCGTGGCCAGCTGATTGAATGTCGTGCGCACGCGCCCGTCGTCATGCACCAGCTTCGGAAACGGCTCCAGGTACGTGGAGCGCAGTTTCTCCAGGCGGCGGAATTCGAGAATCGGCGCGATCACCGGGTGACTGCCCTCGAGCCGTTCCAGGGCCTCCTGCGACGTCGACGCCGCGCCGCCCGGAGTCTTGCCCGCCGGCTTGAGCTTGAGCTGTTCAAAGAGCAGCTGCCCCAGCTGCTGGCTGGAGCGCAGATTGAACGGCCCGCCGGCCGCGGCAAACACCTCACCCGTGGCCCGGTCCAGCTCGGCTTGCACGTCCGCCAGAAAGGACGCGAAGGCGGCCAGATCCACGAGCACGCCCCGGCGTTCCATGCGCGCCAGCACCGGCGCCAGCGGCATTTCCAGCTCGCGCAACAGCCGGTCCAGACTGGCTGCTGCCAGCTTGACCTCGAGCTCCTGTCCCAGAGCCAGGGTCATGAGCCCGATGTTCTCCCGGTGCGGCGGGGCTGGCAGGTCCGGGCCAAAACGCCTGGACAGGTGTTCGAGCGAATAGTCGCGCTCCTCCGGATTCAGGAGATAGGCGGCCAGGCTCAGGTCGAACCAGAGCGCGAGCGGCAGGGCCTCCCAGGCCGGGTCGGCGGCGAACAACGGCTTGATCTCCGCGCAGTAGACCCGCTCCGCGGCCGTCAGCGCCTCGATCAGCGCCGGCGCAGCCTCGCCGGCATCATACTCGGCCTCTCCACCCCCGCCGGCGTCCCCCACGCCGAGCACAAAGCGCTCGCCCGCCATAGCCAGTCCGACGCGACGGCCGGTCAGATCCGGAAGCGCCGTGCCGGCCTGCTTCACCGGCGCCGCCGGCGCCGCGCTGGCGCCGATGGAGAACAGGGAAAACTGCTGTCCGCCGCCTGGCTCCCGGGCCGGCGTCTCAGGCGTCCGCGCCGCTGGCGCCGGCGCAAGGGGCGCGCGCCGCGGCGCTGTGTATTGCGGTGCCAGCTCCCTGGCCAGCGAACGGAATTCGTATTCCCAGAGAAAGGCGCCCAGATGCTGCGGGTCGGGCTCGCGGCGTCGCAACGCCTCCAGAGACAGCTCCGCCGCGAAGTCGGTGCGCAGGGTCGTCAATTCGCGGAAAAGGTACGCCGCGTCCAGGTGTGGCTCGATCTTGTTACGCTCGGTCGGCTTGAGCCGGTCCAGATGCTGCGCAATGGCCTCGATGGAGGGATAATCCTTGAATATCCGGCTCGCAGTCTTGGGTCCGACGCCGGGAATGCCGGGAATGTTGTCGCTGGAATCGCCGATAATGGCCTGATAGTCGGCCCATTGCGACGGCAGCAGCCCGGTCTCGGCCTCGAATCCGGCCATGGACAGCAGCTTCTCCTCCTTGGCGATGGGATCCCACAGGAACACGTTCGCGTCCAGACACTGCTTGAGGTCCTTGTCCGCGCCGACGATGATCACCGGCCGCGAAGTTTTGAACCGCGCGGCCAGGCTGGCGATGAGGTCGTCGGCCTCGCAGCCTGACGAGGTCTCCACGTGAAAGCCCAGCAGCCTGACCGCCTCCTGGACCGGGGGCAACTGCGCCACCAGGCCCTCGGGCGTGGCCGTCCGCTGGGCCTTGTAGGCCGGATAGCGCTCGTGCCGAAAGGTCGGTCCCTTGCCGTCCAGAAAAAAGCCAAGAAACTCCGGCCGCTCTTCGCGGATGATCTTGAGCAGCAGACGCAGCACGATAAACAGCGCGTTCGTCGGGAACCCGTCCGAACGCTTCAGGTCCGGATAGGCATAAAACGCGCGGTACACGTACGCGCTGCCGTCAATCAGAAACACCGGGTCATCGTCGAGGCCGAGCCGTTCCTTGAGCGTCATGGGGAGCCTTTTCGGGAAAGAGGTTACTGCGAGATACCGAACCGAATTGGATAGCTACGGCAATCCCTTACGGTGCCAGTCGTTCGGAGGCAACGCTCGCCAGGGGTTGGGCAAACACTCCGCCGTCACACCCATCCGTGGCGGACCAGTCTGTCCATGGCGATTTCGACGTGCCGTCGTCCGAACATCCGGCTTTTACGCCTTGCGGCGCGTAAAGCAGAATATCGACATCGGCAAAGTCCATAAAGGTGTTTTCGATTCTCTTTTTCACTTCGGACCACTGCAGGCCGCCCAGTCCGCAACCCAGCGGAGGAATGGCGATGGAGCGGATGTTCCGATTTCGAATTTCCCCGGCCAGCGCCGCCAGCCCGGCCTCGATGTCCTCCATGCGGCTGCTGTCTTTCCAATGCCGTTTAGTGGGAAAATTGACGATGAACCGGACGCCAGCGAGCGTGCTCACGGAGGTAATGAACATCGACCCGATCCGGAGCTTCCCGGACTGACATGCGGACCGATAGGCGGCATAGTTCTCAGGAAAGGCCTTCTTGAATTGTAAAGCGAGACCTTTCCCCATCACTCCGACGGTATTGACCGTATTGACGAGAGCCTCCGCATCGGAGGCCAACAGATCACCAGACCGCAGTGTAATCATTTCTTCCTCGATATTAAAAATACCAGTCGGGAATGTGCGTTACAACAGTGGCTCTGGCATGTCCGGCCAGGGTTGCCTGAACATGGTCACAATTCTTCTTGGATTCCGACAAATTCCTGCCCTCCTTCAGATAGTGCCTCCACTTCTC
>CAZGAH010000090.1:0-8872 GCA_964523295.1 uncultured Desulfovibrionaceae bacterium
AGGTGGAGGAATATTCGACGCTCGTGACGGGGGAATTTTGGGTTGTCAAAACGAGGTGAATGCCGCACACGCAAATTCGGACATGGCCAGGAAGCGCGGCGGCAAGGAAAGCATTGTCATTTCCACGGCCCTGTCCGGCGAATTCGTGGAGATTCGTATCAGCGATACGGGCGGTGGTATCCCGAAAACCATCCAGGACAAAATATTCAACCCGTTTTTCACCACAAAGGAGGTGGGAAGGGGAACAGGCCAGGGCCTGGCCATCACCCACTCCATCATGGACAAACACGGTGGAAGCATCTTTTTCGAATCTAAACCGGACCAGGGCACGACGTTCGTGTTGCTGTTCCCTTTTGAGCCCTGGCAGGCAAAGGAGAAATCATGACGTGCCGCATTTTGTTTGTCGATGATGAGCAAGGCATATTGCGCGGCATGCGGCGCATGCTCTTCGAGTTCATGGACTCCTGGGACATGCACTTTGCCGATTCCGGGGATAAAGCCCTGGCCATTCTGCAAACGCAGCCCTTTGATATTGTGATCTCGGACTTGAAAATGCCTGGCATGGATGGCATCGCACTCCTCAAACACGTTCGAGAACTTCACCCCGCTGTCGTGCGTATCGTTCTCTCGGGCTATTCAGACAGCATCCTTTTGTCCAAATCAACGATAGTCGCCCATCAGTTTCTGAGTAAGCCCGTTTCCGTCAAGGAAATCCAGAAGGCCGTGCAACACGTACTCGCGCTCAGGGATTTGTTCCTGGACAGCACGCTCCAGGAGGCCATAACCCGTCTGGATACACTGCCCGTGCTTCCAGCCACCTATGACCGACTCCTGCGCCTGGCCAGCTCCGAGACGGCCACGCTCAGGGAGATCACTGCCCTTGTCACACAAGACTTTGCGCTGACCGCATCGATTCTCAAGCTGGTGAACAGCTCTTTCTTTGGCGGGCAACGCCATATCGAAGACCCTGCACATGCCGTGACCTTGCTGGGGGTGGGGGTCATTAAGGCATTGATTCTGTTGCAAAATTTCATCTCTACGTACAACCCTGACAAACACCCGAGGTTCGCCATCGAACTTCTGTGGAAGCACAGCCAGAATACCGCATTTTTTGCCAAAATCATCTGCGAGTTGGAGAACCAGGAAAAGAAAATCACGGACTATGCCTTTATCGGCGGCCTGATGCACGACATCGGCAAACTCATCCTGTCGGAATGTTGTGCGAGAGATTACCGCACCATTCTCAGCCTGGCCCGCGAGCGCAACATCACCAGCCACGAAGCGGAACGCGAAATCATCTCAAAAAGCCACGCGGAGATCGGCGCCTACCTCATGGGGTTGTGGGGTTTTGAAGCGACCACGATCCAGGCCGTGGCCTTTCACCACCGTCCCGGAGGAGCGGCGGGGCATTCATTGGTGGCCGCGGTACACGCGGCAAACGCCCTGGAGCATGAGCTCATGGTGCTGAATCCCGGCTATGCACCGCATCCCGTGGATATGGAATACCTCCAAACCCAGGGGCTGGCCGACCGCTATGACGTCTGGCGCGAGGCGTGCCGCAAACATATCGAGGACAGAGACGATGAACAACAAAGTCTTGTTCGTTGATGACGACGCCAAGGTGCTGGCCTCTTTTAAACGGAATCTGGGGGACATCTTCGACCTGGCCACGGCGTCGAGCGGCACACAAGGGCTGGAGGTGCTGCGCACCCAGGGGCCTTTTGCCGTGGTGATCTCGGACCTGAAGATGCCGGAGATGGATGGCCTGGCGTTCCTGTCCCAAGTCCGCGAGCAGCATCCAACCACGATCCGCGTGATGCTTACCGGATACGCAGACCTGGACGCGGCAATGGCTGCCGTGAACGAAAACCAGATTTTTCGCTTTCTCGCCAAACCATGCGACAACAAACGACTTGTGCAGACTCTTGAGGCCTGTATGGAACAACACAGGCTGGTCATGGCAGAGCGTGAATTGTTGCAAGGCACCCTGAGCGGCAGCATCAGAGTCCTCACCGAGATGCTTGCCCTACTGAAGCCGGAGGTCTATGGCCGGGTTTCGCGCATCGTGCCCTACGTGCGCAGACTGTCCAAGGCCTTGCACGATCCCAAGCCCTGGCAGACGGAGACCGCGGCCCGTCTGGCCTTGTTGGGTTTCATCGTTCTGCCCGACAAGATCATCAAGCGCCTGAATCTCGGTCGCCAACTTTCACCGGAAGAACACGACATATTCCGCCGCCACACCGAAGTGGCTGTGAAGCTGATTTCTAACATCCCGCGCATGGGGTCGATAGCCAGAATCATCACCTGCCAGGACAAGAACTACGACGGAACAGGCCTCCCCCTGGATACTGAGGCGCTTACGCGGGAGAATATTCCCCTGGGCGCCCGAATCCTGAAAGTGGCTCTGGATTTCGACTCGCTTGTGAGCAACGGCGGCCACTCCAAGAAGGAGGCTCTGGTCATCATGTGGCACCGTCCCGGTGTGTACGACACTTCCGTTCTTGGGGCTTTGGAGCAAGTCTTGGGCGACGAGGCGAAATACCATATCATTTCAATTCCGGTTGCGGAACTCCAGGACAAAATGATTCTCATGGAGGACATCCATCTCGCGCGGGGTGGCAAGCGGGTCAGGGTGCTCAGCCGCGGGCAGGAGATCAACCTGACAACAAAGGAGTACCTCGGCAAATATCTGGACCAGGGGTATATCGGCAAATCCGTCACGGTCATCAAACCCGTGACGGCTACACCCGCGGAAGGACCCGTTACAGCGGAAGGACCCGTTACAAATGAAACCGAATGAAATCGACAAACCCACCGTGCTCTTTGTGGACGACGAGGCCCGTGTTCTCAGGTCCCTGCAGCGGGTGCTTGGTGCCGAGCCCTTCAGGTTGCTCACTGCGGAATCCGCAGATGAGGCCTTGCTTCTCCTCTCCAGGGAACGGGTTGACGTCATCGTCAGCGATGAACGGATGCCCGGAATGTCCGGGGGCGACCTGTTGGCAGAGGTAAACAATCGCTATCCTGAAATCTGCCGCATCATGCTCACAGGGCATGCGAATATGGAAGCGGCCCTGAAGGCCATCAACGAAGGACGCATTTTCCGCTTTCTGATCAAGCCTGTCTCTCCATCCGAACTGGTTACCGTCATTCACAAGGCCTTGGAGGAACGCGACCATTCTCAAAAGCTATTCGAGTTTTCCCAGCAAGCCGGGGATGTGTGTAGTTTCGAGGTGACCTTTTCCTCGGACGGCACATACCGGGTGAGCTGGTCAACGAATGCCCGCACCTTGCTGCATTTGCCCGTGAACGCCCCCCTGGATAGCATCGATATCCTTTACAGCCGGTTGCATCCGGACGATCTGGGCCGTGTTCGCGAGTTGAACGAGGCATGCCTGCAAGGCCGTCTCTGCAACAACGCGGAATACCGCATCCTGAGCTTCGACGACCGTGTCCGCTGGATATCTCAGACAAGCGACCTGGCTGCCTCGACCGAGGGCAAGAGGCCCAGGTTACTGTCTGTGCTCAGGGATATCACTGAGATAAAGTGGCAGTACGATCAACTTGAGCACCAGGCTTTTCACGACCCGCTTACAGGCCTGGGCAACAGGACGTTGCTACGCGATCACCTGCAGAGAGTTTTAGCTGAAGCCGGGAAGGAAAAAATACGTGTGGCCCTGCTGTTCATCGACCTGGACGATTTCAAGCTCGTCAACGACTCCATGGGGCACACCTTTGGTGACGGGTTGCTGCAAGCCTTTGCCAAGCGCCTGGCTTCCATCGAACCGGCCGGTGCCTTGACCGTCAGGCTGGGGGGCGACGAGTTCGCCCAACTGCTGCTCATCAACAACTCGGATCAGGCACTGGATGCCGCTCGGGCGATCCAGACCTCCATGCAACTACCCTTTGGCATCGGAGACTTTGAGCTGTTTATCACCGCGTCAATTGGCATCTCCATCGCCCCCAACACCGAAGTAGCCGGACTCGACCTGTTACGCGACGCGGACACCGCCATGTACGCGGCCAAGTCCATGGGCAAGGGCAGGTTCAAGCTCTTTGACACGTCAATGCACGACAGGGCTTCGGAGCGTTTCGTGCTGGTGAGCGAGATGCATAAAGCCTTGGCGCGGGACGAGTTCTACCTCGTTTTTCAACCCATCGTGGAGCTTAAATCCCTGACTATAGCCGGATTCGAGGCTTTAGCCCGCTGGCTCCATCCGGAGCGCGGTGTGGTCATGCCCGATACCTTCATCCCCGTGGCAGAGGACAGCGGACTTATCACTCAATTAGGCATGCAGGTCCTGAACAAGGCTTGCCAGCAAGCGCACGCATGGCGTTTGACCCACCCTGAATCTACTTTCTTCGTCAGCTTCAATGTCTCAGTGCAGCAGTTGCGGCAAGTGGGCCTGGTCTCAAGCCTGGAGGCTGCCATCAATCAATTCGGCCTCGATCCCGGGCGGATCAAGATCGAAATTACGGAAACCGGACTCATGGATGACGTGCAACTCTCCATGCGCATGCTGGGAAAACTCAAGGCCCTTGGTGTCAAGTTGCAGATCGACGATTTTGGCACGGGGTATTCATCGTTGAGCTACCTGCAACGCATCCCGGCCCATAGTCTCAAGGTGGACAAATCATTTGTCATGGGCATGGAGCACGATGAGGAAAAACGAGCCATCGTCAAAATCATTGTCGATCTGGCCCACAGCTTGAACCTCGAGGTCGTTGCAGAGGGTGTGGAAACCTGTGAGCAGCTGGCCATACTCCTCCATTTAGGGTGCGGATATGGTCAGGGCTACCTCTTTGACAAACCCCTTCCGCCCGAGGAGGCCATCTCGCGCAAGGCATACGCCTCACGCTTAGCCTCGTGCATGGCAACTTAGAGAACACGGGAATTATTTTGAAGCCGATCTGGTACGTACGCGAGTCGAGCTTCGAACTCGTGCTGTCAACGCTGCTCGCATTCGCCTGAGATTCGGAGCAGGTCCAATGATGCAAACATGAATGCAGGGGGAAATCAGCCAAGAGGCGGGCGGTGCAGGGATGGTCTGGCTGGTCAGGTGCTGTCGGAAGCGGGACGTCAGAGGAAGAACCCGTATGCTTTTGACGGTGTCGCCTGACAGACGGGGAGCGCGCAGGCATGCGTGGTGTCGAGTTTGCCGCGATTGCGCGTATCGTCAAGGTATTGCCAGTTGGCAGCGCGATAGCACATTTCGCAGAAGCGGGCCTTTTCACAACTGTCTCGAAGAGCACAGGGCGAAAGCCGAAGCGGGCATACCAGTCGTCGGGGAGGCTGCGGGAGGCATGGACACTGACACCGGGCTCGCTGCGTTTGGGATGGTGTTCCCAACACCAGCTCTCCTTCGCCTCCCGGTTGCAGATATTCTCGACCAGACTGCGGTCGTTGCAGGCGACGAAGCCGGCGAAATGCGTCGTCTGGGGGATCGGTGTCCAGATCTTCACGATGTTGCCCGCAATCGTCTCGCACGACAACGCCCCCTGATATCAAAGGCATGCGACGGGAAAGACCGCGGCCGTTGCTCTCCTGCTGGGCCTGCAACGCATTGAATCCAATCAAGGGCGTAAGTGCCTCGTCTGTCAGCAGCGCCTCCTGGATCCCCAGGGCGCTCTGGAGTCCCCCAACGCAGCGCACGATCATCACCAACACGAATTGGATAAACGTATACAGGGCACCCTTGCGATCCTGCGGAACCATCCTCACCAGCAGAGGCAAGGCCCCGAGTTCACGGATGTCGTGGAGCAGCTCGTCTTTATTCTACAATTTAACGTTGCTCGATCTGCTTGGAGAAAAAATTTATGATTCAGTCTGAAAAAAATTTACTTGTCAAATTTTATATAAAACTTAGTAAATTGTTTTTATTTATAAGTGCTGATTGATATGGGGTTATTCTGTCAGAAAGTCGGTTTGAGCTGGGGAATGACTTGGTGCGCTGCAACCAGAATGCAATACGCTGGATGCCTATGCGCAATGCGTAAAAACTATTTTCTCAAATGTTGTATAACACGATCTTGGATAAATATTGATTGGAATCGTAAATCTTTAGTTCTCTTCGTTGCCCATTCGCGTCCTGGTGCAGCTCGTTTTAACATCGCGTTTACGGTGTGTCATCACTGCGACACCCCGCCACGCTGCGTTTGCGCCGAATTTTCCAGACGCAAAGCGACCTTTGATGTCTTGGCAACGTGCGACGAGTTGTTCAAAGTCCATCGGTGAGTTCGTGCAGTTACCCTCCTTTTCTTCACGTGTCGATCAACGCGGGCGGCGAGGGCCGCGACGTCGTCGGTGAGCTGCGGTGACGGGGGGGGCGGCGATCTGGTGGATGCCACCAGTGAAGGGGTGCGAAACGCGATTTCGTTCACCCTGGCCGGCAATGCCTTGATTGGCCAGCCACTTGTTATCCACTGCAAAGAGGTAACGCAGCCGATTGAGGGTGTTGTCGATTGTGGAAGCGAAATCTCGTCGGAGGGCACCCAGAGGGCATCGCAGGTCGTATTTGCTTACGTGTTGACGGTATCGACATCATTTCAGAGTCACAGCGCCTACTCAAACGAACTCCCGTTCTCCTCGCTCTGCTCCGCCACGGCCTCGACGGCGCGCCAGACTTCGGGGGCTTCGCCGAAGTGTTTTTTGGCGAGGCGCTGGCCCAGGGTGAAGGCCTTGACGTTCAGGGCGAGCAGGGCGGGGGGAAGGTTTTCTTCCAGGGCTTTGCGCATGGCGCGCGCGTCGGCGAAGGGCAGCAGGTGGGCAACCGCGCCGAGGACCATGGAGTTGAGGGTCAGGCGGTTGCCGATGCGCTCGGCGGCGAGCGTGGTGAAGGGCAGGCCGAGGTAGAGGCTGGTGGGGATCTGTTTGACCATGAAGCTGTCGAGCAGGAGCACTCCGCCAGGCTTGAGCTGGCTGTAGTAGTTGTTGCAGGCTTCCTGGCTCAGCGCGACGAGCAGGTCCAGGCGCTCGGTTTTCGGATAGCTGATCGGGTGCGAGCTGATCACGACGTCGGCCCGGCTTGCGCCGCCGCGGGCCTCGGGACCGTAGCTCTGGGTCTGGGTGACGTGGTATCCCTGTCCCAGGGCCAGGCCGTGGCCGAGGATCTTCCCCAGGGTGATGACGCCCTGTCCGCCCAGTCCGGAAAAGCGGATTTCGAAGCGGTCCAGCTCCTGCGTTTTCTTCATGTCGCTCGCCTTTGCAGCTCCTCGCGCATGGCTGCGTAGCGTTGCTCCAGGCCGGGTTCGTCCCGCTCGACGAACACGCCGACAGGAAAGCGCTGGCCTTGCTCCTCCGGGGGCAGCGTGCGGTAGGTTTGCACGTCCACGGCGTTTTTTTTCAGATGCTCGTACATACTGACGATGGTTTTGAATTTGTTCTTGCGGCCGTACTGCGTATGGCAGGGGGAGAACACTTCCACGAGGTTGAAGCCCGGCCGGCTGAAGGCCCGGGTGAAGAGCGAGTCCAACCGGTTGGCGTGAAAGGCGGTTCCGCGGGCCACGAAATTGCCGCCTGCGGCGCTGACGAGGTCGACGATGTCGAAGGATTTTTCGAGCTGACCGTAGGGCGTGGTCATGGAAAAGGCGCCGGCGGGCGTCGTGGAGGAGCACTGTCCGCCGGTCATGCCGTAGATGCCGTTGTTCAGGATGAGCGCGGTGACCCCGATGTTGCGCCGGGCCGCGTGGATGAGATGGTTGCCCCCGATGGACAGGGCGTCGCCGTCGCCCATGATAACGATGACCGTCAGCCTGGGATTGGCCAGCTTGATGCCGGTGGCGAAGGTCAGTGCCCTGCCGTGCGTGGTGTGGATCGTGTTGAAATCCACGTACACGGCCAGCCTGCCCGAGCATCCGATGCCGGCCACGATGACCACCTCGTCCTTGCTCAGTCCCAGGGCATGGACGCTGCGTATGAGCGCCCCGAGGACAATGCCGTGCCCGCAGCCCGGGCAGAGCACGTGAGGGAATTTTTTCTTGTGCCGCAGGTACGTATGGATGAGCTGGGTAACCTCGGACATGATCAGGCCTGGTGTTGGATGGCGCTGAGAATCTGCGCCGGAGTGATGATCTGGCCGTCCACGCGGTTGAGCGTGCGTATCCGGGTCAGACCGTTGTTGACGCGCTTTATTTCCCGCGACATCTGCCCCATGTTCATTTCCGGGACCACGAGGCATTTGCAGCTTCGGGCTACGCGCTCGACCACGGGCCGGGGAAAGGGAAAAAGGGTCTTCAGGTTGACGAGCCCGGCCTTGAGCCCCTGCTTGCGGGCCTGGATCACGGCGAGCTGCGCGGCCCGGGCCACGCTGCCGTAGGCCACGACAACGATGTCCGCGTTTTTCGTCAGGTATTCGTCGGCGAGCATGACTTCGGTGTAGCACTGGTCGATCTTGCGGAACAGCCGGTGAACGAACGGCTCGATCTCGTCGGGGCGCTCGGTCGGATAGCCCATGGGGTCGTGCGTCAGGCCGGTAACATGCACGCGGTATCCCGATCCGAGCGGCGGCATGGGCGGGACGCCGCGCAGCGTGTCGCCGAAAGGTTTGAACCACTCGGGCGGCACCGTGGGCACGACGCGGGAGATGATCTCGAAGGCCGACGCGTCGGGCAGGTCGATCCGTTCGCGCGTGTGCGCGGTGATTTCGTCGAGCAGCAGGATGACCGGGGTTCTGAATTTTTCGGCAAAATTGAAGGCCGTGACCGTCATTTCCAGGCACTCGCGGACAGTGGATGCGGAGAGCACAATGACGGGATGGTCGCCGTGCGCGCCCCAGCGCGCCTGCTGCACGTCCCCCTGGGCCGGGCTCGTCGGCAGGCCGGTGCTTGGTCCGCCGCGCATGACATTGACGATCACCAGCGGCGCCTCGACCATGCA
>CAZGAH010000090.1:8882-17091 GCA_964523295.1 uncultured Desulfovibrionaceae bacterium
GGTCACCCAGAAACAGTCTTCAGTCGTCGAGACCGCCAGAACGATGATGGGATGGTCGCCGTGGGTTCCCCAGCGGGCCTGCATCACGTCTCCCTGGCTCACATGGGTGGGAAGCCCGGTGCTGGGGCCTCCGCGCATGACGTTGACGATGACGCAGGGGACTTCGGCGATACAGGCAAAACCCAGGTTCTCCTGCATGAGCGAAAAGCCCGGTCCGGAGGTCGCGGTCATGGCCTTGCGCCCGGCCAGCGAGGCGCCGATCACTGCGCCCATACTGGCGATTTCGTCCTCCATCTGGATGAAGACGCCCTCCGGCAACAGCGGCAGCCGTTGGGCCATGCACTCCATGATCTCGCTCGACGGCGTGATGGGATAGCCGGCATAGAAGGAGCACCCGGCAATGAGCGCGCCTTCGACCACGGCCTCGTTGCCGAGCGCGAACAGCGGCCTGGTTCTGTTCCGGGCGGTTGTCATGGCTGGTCCCCTGGCGCCGGATTTTCGGGAGCGCCGGCGTCCTGCGTTGCCGCTGTCTCGTCGGCGTCTGGGGAGTCTGGGGCATTCGGGGCGTCGGGCAGCGGCTGTACGATGATGGCGAAATCCGGGCAGTGCAGCTCGCAGAAGCCGCAGTTGGTGCATTCGGCCTCGTTGACCACGCGCGCCTTGCCGGTGGCATCGAGCGCGAACACCTTTGCCGGGCAAAAGGCCACGCACAGTCCACAGCCTTTGCACCAGTCGTGATATATGGTTATCCGGGTCCGGCCCTTTTTCCTGCTCATCGCCCGCGCGCCTCGTTTGCGTTTGCCGGATGCTGCCTGCAAGTCGATAATCCTGTAGCCCATTTTACGGGACATGACAACAAGTCGCGACCACGCGTCCTTTCTCTGCTGAAAAAAAGCGTCGCGCCGGCTGTCTGCGTCGCACTCGTGCCAGGAGCCTTGCGGACGGATGCGTGGGTTTCGGTTCAGAGCACGGAGCGACCGGCGAGGAACAGGGCCTGGACTCTGCCGCGTAGCGTCGTGTCCAGGCAGGGGGTATTTTTTCCTTTGGAGAACATATCCCGGGCCGTGAGCGTGCGGCTGGCCTGCGCGTCGAAGAGCGCGAAATCAGCCGGATCGCCGGGATTGAAGCGGTTGACGGGGAGATTGAACAGCTCGGCCGGTCGGTAACACCAGGCCCGCAGCAGGGTGTCACTATCCAGCTCGCCGTCGGCCACCAGCCCCCAGGTGAGCGAGAGCGCGCTGTCTAGTCCGGAGATGCCGCACGGGGCCTCGGCAAAGGTGACCTCTTTTTCGTGCGCGGCGTGCGGGGCGTGATCGGTCGCCAGCACGTCGATGACGCCCGTGCGCAGGGCCTGGCGCAGGGCCAGCACGTCGTCGCGCGCGCGTAGCGGAGGATTGACCTTGGCTGCCGTGGAATAGTCCGCCACCGCGTCTTCCGTGAACAGCAGATAGTGCGGGCAGGTCTCGGCGCTGACAGGCACGCCCCGCGCTTTGGCCCAAGCGATGAGTTCCACGGACTGGCGGCAGCTGATGTGAGCCAGGTGGATGGGCAGGTTCAGGTACTCGGCGAGCAGGATATCCCGCGCGACCTGGATGCTTTCGGCGACGGTCGGCTGGCCCTTGAGTCCGAGCCGGCCGCTGAGTGCGGATTCGTTGATGCCGGCGGCGCGCGCCATGCCCGGCTCTTCGCAGTGGTCGATGACCATCCGGCCCAGGTCTGCTGCGTACTCCATGCCGCGGCGCAGTGTTTCCGCGCTGGTCAGTGGCAGGCCGTCGTTGGAAAAGGCGATGCATCCGGCTTCGGTCAGCTCGGCCATGGGGGCGAGTTCCGAGCTGTCAAGCCCGCGCGTCAGCGCTCCCACGGGATGCAGGCGCGGCCCGTGCGGCCAGGACGCGGCGGCCTGGTCGAGCATGAAGCGCGTGATGGTGGCGTTGTCGTTGATAGGGCTGGTGTTGGCCATGGCGAACACGGCGCCGAAACCACCATGGGCCGCAGCTGCCAGGCCGGTACGGATTTCTTCCTTGTATTCGTGTCCGGGCTCGCGCAGATGCGTATGGATGTCGATAAGCGCCGGGAGCAGGGTCAGTCCGTCGGCGTCGACATGTCGGGAGCCCTCGTAGGCATTGTTTTCGTCGCAGGCGAGCAGGGCCTGGATCCTGCCGTCGGTCACGAGCAGATCTACGGCTTCGTTCTGCCACAAGGCCGCGCGGATCACGAGTTCGGGAGCGGACACGTTGACTCTCCTATCCTTTGCGCGTGAGATAGAGAAACAGCACCGCCATGCGCACGGCGACACCGGCGGCGACCTGGTCGAGCACGAGGCTGTCCGCGGCGTCGGCCAGGCTCGAGGCGATTTCTACCCCGCGGTTCATGGGGCCGGGGTGGAGAATCTTGACGCCGGGTCTGGCCCGGACGAGATGCTCGACGCCGAGGCCGTAGGTCCGGGCGTATTCGCGCAGATCGGGGAGCAGGCCCGCCTGCTGGCGTTCGAGCTGCAGGCGCAGGCACATGACGGCGTCCACGCCGTCCACGGCCTCGGCCAGGCGCGTATGCACGGTGACTGGCCAGGTTTCCACGCCAGCTGGGAGCAGGGTGCGCGGGGCGCAGAGACGGACTGTTGCGCCGAGCGCGGTAAGGAGCATGACGTTGGATCTGGCGACGCGGCTGTGGGCGATGTCGCCGAGGATAAGCAAGGTTCGGCCTGTGAAATCGCCCCAGGCTTCGCGCAGGGTGAAGCAGTCGAGCAGGGCCTGCGTGGGATGGGCGTGCCAGCCGTCGCCGGCGTTGATGACCGAGCAGCGCAGGCGCTGGGCCAGGAACGCGGAGGCGCCGGAATGGGCGTGCCGCAGGATAATGGCGTCGGGCGCCATGGCCTGGATGGTCAGGGCCGTATCCTTCAGGCTCTCGCCTTTCACCGCGCTCGAGCCGCTCAGCCCGATGGCGAAGGTGTCTGCGGAGAGTCGCTTTGCGGCAATGTCGAAGGACATTTTCGTGCGTGTGCTCGGTTCGGCAAAGAACAGCACCACGCTACGGCCTTTGAGCGTCGGGACCTTTTTGACCGCTCGGGAATTGATCTCTTTGAAATACCGCGCGCTTTCCAGGATATGCAACGCTTCCTGCGCGGTCAGCTGGTCGACGTCGAGCAGGTCTTTATGGGGCCACGAAATGTGGGTTTCGCGTTCCATGTTCAGGGCTTTATCCTCGGCAATGAAGGCAGCTGCGTGTTCAAAGGGTCGCCAAATCCTCGGGGACGATGCTGTAGCGGGCCAGGCGTCCGGGCTCGAGCGTTCCCAGCCGGTGCTGCATTCCCATGGCCCGCGCCGGCGTGGCAGTCAGCATTGCCAGCGCCTCGACCAACGTACACGGAACGGAGGAATTTTCCAAGAAGAACCTTAGCTCATTCCACAAATTCAGGTCGGCGTTGGAGGCCAGGCTGTCGGTGCCCAGACAGAGCCGCACGCCGGCCGCGCGCAACCTCTCCACAGGCGCCCGGCCGGCGCCGATGCTGGCGTTGCTGCGCGGGCAGAGGCAGACCGTCACGTCGCGCCCGGCCAGCAGGGCAATGTCCTGGGGTTCCAGGTGGACGCAGTGTACGGCCAGGGTGGCGGCGTCGAGCAATCCCAGGTGTTCGGCGTATGCGACCGGCGAAAGGCCGGGCGGGCGGAACCAGTCCGGCAGGAGCCGCCGGCGCAGCAGGTCGGCGAATTCGCCTGTGCCCGTGGCCAGGAGTTCCACTTCACCCTCGTGTTCGGCAAGATGCAGCGTGAAAGGGAGGCCGCGCGCGTTTGTCCAGGCCTTGCAGGAGCGCAGGGTCTCGGGGTGCGTGGAGTAGAGCGCGTGGCCGTAGGGCGTAGCGGAGGCGGCCAGGATCTGCGGCGGCAGCGCGCGCAGGGCAGGGGGCCAGGGCGGTTCGCTGTCGGGAGTGAACCCCGGCTGCGGTCCGCCCGGTCGGCCGAAGCCAATGAACTCGGCGAAAAGGAGAAAGTCCAGGTTCCGATGCAGCAGCGCTTGCGCCACCAGGGCGCTGTTGCGCGAGGTGATGTCCCCCACGGCGACCGTACCGCAGGCGACGAGCGCGTCGATGGCGCTGGTCAGACTGATGGCGTCCAGATCGTCCAGGGGCAGGGCGATGAGCGCGGCGACCCAGCGGGCGAAGCCCTGGCCTTCGGGCAGGCGTCCCCGAAGATGACTGAGTTCGAGGTGGGTGTGCGCGTTGATCAGACCGGGCGCGAGCGTGACGTCGCCGAGCTCCTGCACGGGTCCGGAAAAGGCGCGCAGGATCTGTCTGGCCGGTTCAATTTCGAGGATGCGCCCGGATTCGGTGTCGTAGACCAGCGCGGCATTGTCGATATCGGGCCGGCCGGGCTGGAGGGTCACGATGCGTCGGGCGCGGAGACAGCGTTGCATGGCGGTCCGGTAATCAGGGTTGCAGGGTCAGGAGCGCGGCCAGGCAGGCGGCCAGCTCGCCCCAGACGATAGCGGCGCCCAGGAAATCGCCGTTGATGCCGGCCTGGCGCCGGGCCAGGCGGATCAGGGCGGCCACACCGAGGCCGGCAAGCAGCAGCGCCGCAAGGAGCGTACCGGGCGGAAGCAGCCAGAGTCCCGCAGCCAGGGCAAAGGCCGTGCTCAACGCTGACGACCTCGTGCCGGCGTGCGCTACGAATGCCATGGCCAAGCCGGGCCGGGCCAGCGTACGGCCTGCCCGGGCGAGCCAGACCAGGGCGAGGCGGCCGAGCACGGGCGCGTAGATGAGAACGGCGAGCTGTTCCGCGGCGAACAGCGCCTGAGCGAGCGCCATAAGGCCGCCCAGGCCGAGAAACAGGCCCATCGCACCGAATGCGCCGCAGCGGCTGTCCTTGACGATGCGCCAGAAGGCGTCCCCTTGGGCCCCGCTGCCCCAGCCGTCGGCCAGATCGGCCCAGCCGTCCCAGTGCAACCCGCGCGTAGCCCACCAGTTGAGCCCCAGCCACACCCAGGCCTGGACCAGCGGCTGCCCTTGCAGCAGGCCAAGGGCAAAGGGCGCGGCGAGCAGCAGCCCGAGCAGGAGTCCGTACGCCGGAGCCCAGGGCAGCGTAGACGCCAGCTGGGCGGGAGTGGATTGTCGGGCCGGTCCCAGGCGGGTGAAGAAGCCCCAGCCGAGGCAGAAATCCGCCACCCAGCGGCCAGGCCGGGCCGTCGCGCGCGTCGTCGTCATTTGCTTTGCCGCTCGCGAGAGCAACGCGTCGCTGCTGTCGGTTCGTCTGTTGGCGCCGCTGCCGTCGTTCCCGTTGTCGTTCCGGCCGTGGTCATGCTCCTGGCGTCAGTTCGATTTGCAGGCCGGGCGTCACGTTCAGCAGGGTCGCAGCCGAGTCGCGGTTCAGCGCCAGTTCCAGATAGCCCTGACTGCCGCGAAACAGACCCAGGGTACGGGGAGGAAGCTCGCAGTAGGATCGGGTGGGCGTGATTGCGAGGGGCAGGGGGGCCGTCATCCGGATGGACGGCCAGGCCTGCAATCGCCCATGCCAGGGGTCGTTTTTGGCGTTGAGAATGAGATTGCCGAAGCGGTCGGTATGGAGCACGTGTACGACGAGTCGGTCTTCGGACTGCGAGGGCTCGGTCCAGGGCAGGCGGGTCAGCGTATCGACAGGAAGCTCGGTGCCAAGCTCCTCCGGCGGCTCGCCGCGGGCCAGCCTGGCGGCCAGCGGGGCGAAGATGTCGCGTCCGTGAAAGGTGGAACTCGCCACCTCGCCCTCGACCGCCGGCGTGAGGTCGAAGGCGCTGAGATTGGCGCTTTCGGCCAGAAGCAGACTGAGCAGTCCGTTGTCCGGGGCCAGAAAGATCCGGCCATCGGCCTCGAGGCAGATGATACGTCGGTTTCCGCCGACGCCGGGATCGACCACGGCGACGAAAACAGCCGACTCCGGGAAATATTGACGGCTGACCAGGAGATAAAACCCGGCCTGCGGCAGATTGAAGGGCTCGATGTCATGGCAGAGATCGATGACGCGGCACTCGTTCGCAATGGAAACGATCGAACCTTTCATCTGACCGACATAGGGGTCGCGGACGCCGAAATCCGACAACAAGACCACCAGACCTTTCATACGCTCCTCGGGGTTGATTGTGATCCGGAAACTGCCACCGGAAACCGCAGACCGAACGCGATCGCCTTTTCGCGCCGTCCGCTGCCGCACCGCTGGAACCAGAAGCCAGTTCCGGCCTCTCCTTTCGCCGCCGCAACGCCCCGCATGTTCGTCCGCTCGGCGCTAAACATCCTGACAGGCCGGTTTGTTACCGAATACTGTCACGCGGGTGAAGGAGAAGACGGTAATGGGAATTTTTTGTATGAAAATATCAGTGGATTGACAAGGGAAAAAAAGGTCTTGTCCATAGCACGTGTATCTGACCGATCTAGGTAGCACATGAGTTGACCGATGCCCTGCCTCTGCCCTTAAGATTTTTCAGGCTCCGTCGATCCCGTAGGTACCGTCCGGAGGATAGGGCTCTGCTGGGGAGCAACCCGAGCGCTGAGACGGTGCAGCGACCGAAGAGGGGGCCGATTCAGCCAGTCGGCCCTCGTCTTTTGCCCCCTCTTTGGGAGCTGCCAAATGCGAAAAACCCAACCGCGAAGCGGTTTTTTTCAATCCCACTTCCGCTAAATTGCCCTTGCTGTCGTAATGCGCCAAGCAGCGTGGTCCATGGAAAACTCCTAAGTATCCATTTGGATATTCGTGAACCATAACTTTGCATTTTACATAATGAAATCTATGCTTATCTTGAGGAATTTGGAGTTGAATATTCTTATACGAAATGGTGTTATCTTTCGCGACCGTACGCTCCTGGTGGATACAAAGGATATCACTCAACTGTTCAACGATCATCGGTACAAATGCATTTCCTTCCTCTGCCGCAGGAACACAAAAAAGCTTATTGTGTTCAGGCAAATAGACATCGCGCAAGAAACGATTGGCGGCGTCCATCTCAGTGATTCCATGCAAGCGGAGTTCCTGGGGCAACCGTCCTTGTAATGTCTCGAACATTCGCTCGCTACGGCCTCGAGCTTCGGGAGAATATGCGGCAATGTGTTCAATCCCAAGTTGAGCAAGAGCGCGACCTACCTGTGTGAGGTTGTTCTTATCAACTTTGTCGCCGGATGTTACCGTATTCCAGTAATGAGAGCCACGGTCGGTGTATAATGAGCAGAAAATTCCTTTTCTCTCTATGACTTCAGCCAAAGCTCGGAAAGTACTCATTGTCCCTTCTTCTTCAACAAAAAAAATCGAATAAATTTCACTAGTTGCGTCGTCCATGGTTACAATCAAATCCCATTTCTTCCCAGATACCCATTCATGAGTAGAACCGTCCTGATGCAACATCATGCCTGCAATAGGCCTCCTTGGCCGTTTTCGTCTATGGGTTCCCCTTTTTTTTGCACGCTCTACAAGTCCATTTGATTGTAGTACATTTTTTGTCCAGGTGTAAGATCGAAATACGCCATGCTTTTCAAGTTTTTCGTGAAAATGCTTTACGCAAAAATCATAGTATATAGTTTTAAATAGATTCGTAACAGTCATAACTTCATCAGTAGTGGCACGTTTTCCAGAAATTTTATTTAGCCGTTTATCGATTATTCCCTGTAATCCTTCAGCTTCGTAGTGTTTCCGCATTCGGTAGAAGGTTGACAGCGAAGCTCCGAGAAGTTTTGCTGCCTGTTCACAGTTTAAGTTGGCATCCTGCTGTAATTTAAGAATTTCTTCAAATTCCATCAGCCTGACCTCTTGTAGCATTTTGACCTTGCTCATGATGGGTCCTCCTCAGAGAACCTATCGGCAATCGGTCAACTCACGTGCTACAAAGGTCGGTCATATCATGTGCTCCCGACACTACTGGGAGCGCAACGGCTTTTGCCTCTGGCAGAAGCGGCTGGAAAAGCACCGGTTCACTTGGCCGGAGTCGGAGCGCGAAGTCTTGGAGCTTGGACCGCGCGAGCTGGGTTGGCTTCTGGAGGGGCTCGATCCGCTCCAGACTCGGGGGCACTCCCGGCTGGAATATTCCACAATATATTGAAAATTTTGCTTGACAATTCAATATGTTATGTAGTATTTTTCGTACATGGAAATCGCGCGTCTCCCCAACGATCCGGGCGTCATCGCCCGCAGGGCTGCCGAACATCAGGCCGTCATCGCCGACCGCGAACAGCTCGTGGCTCAGTTGCAGGAGCAGGTCCGAC
>CAZGAH010000091.1:0-15292 GCA_964523295.1 uncultured Desulfovibrionaceae bacterium
AGCCGGAGGCTCTGCCAACTGAGCTATAGGCCCACGCAGCAACACTTGGCGAACAGGTTTTTTTAGCCTCTTCGCCCGGACCTGTCAATTACGGCGTCCTGGCGCAAATGATCGCTCCGGAGACAGCCTGGCGCCGGGCACGCGTCAGGAGGATTTCACGAAGATCATTTCCCCGTGAAAGCGTCGCATTCATTATCGTTCCTCCTGCTGTGGGGTGAGCCATAGCCGCCATCACGAATCGTGCGAGCGATCGAACATGGGGACTTCGAAATACCCGAACAGGCGGAGCAGCTTCACCCCCGCCCCCTCGGTGAGCTGTTCCCCCTTGAAGATATACTCTGTCTCCCGGCGCATGGCCATCTCCTTTCGTTTGCGATGCCGATGCGTTGAATGTCCCCGCCCGGGAGAGCCGGTCTCCCTGGTGACTGCTTCAGCTTCGACGGGTAAGCGCCTGTAGCCGGTTTCAGGGCAAGCGGCAGGGCACGCCTGCGCAAACGGATCGGCGGAAGGGAACTGGCTCAGCCCGCCGTCACGCCGCTTAAAGCAGCTCCAGCGCGTCAACGAAGGCCTGATCGAAGGCCACGGCCACGGCCTGGCAGGCCAGCCGGCCTTTGCAGGTATTGAGTCCCAGGGCCAGAGCGCGATCGCTGCGCAGGGCAGCCAGGCCCTTGTCGGCGAGTTTGAGCGCGTAGGGCATGGTCTGGTTCACCAGGGCGAAGGTGGACGTGCGGGGCACGGCGCCGGGCATGTTGGTGACGCCGTAGTGAACGACGCCATCGATCACGTAGGCCGGGTCATCGTGGGTGGTCGGCCGGATGGTTTCGATACAGCCGCCCTGATCCACGGCCACGTCGACGATGACGGCGCCCTCCTTCATGGTGGCGAGCAGCTGCCGGGTGACGAGCTGGGGGGCCTTGGCGCCGGGTACGAGCACGGCGCCGATGACGAGATCCGCGTCGCGCACGGCCGCGCGGATGTTCGGCTCGGTCGAGTTGGCGGTGATCATCCGGCCATGGAAGACGTCGTCCAGGTATTGCAAGCGAGCGTGATTGACGTCGAGTATGGTGACCAGGGCGCCCATGCCCATGGCGATCTTGGCGGCATTGGCGCCCACGGTGCCGCCGCCGAGCACGACGACATTGGCTGGCGGAACGCCGGGCACTCCTGCCAGCAGCACGCCCCGCCCACCCTGCGCCTTTTCGAGATAATGTGCGCCGATCTGCGGCGCCATGCGGCCGGCGACCTCGCTCATGGGCGTGAGCAGCGGCAACGAGCCGTTCGGGAGCTGGACGGTTTCATAGGCCACGGCCGTTGTGCCCGCCGCGAGCAACGCCTCGGTGAGCGGCCAATCGGCAGCGAGGTGCAGGTAGGTGAACAGGATAAGCTCGTCGCGCAGATAGTGATATTCGCCCGGAACAGGCTCTTTGACCTTGATGACCAGCTCGGAGCCCCAGGCGTCGGCCGCGTCGACCAGAACCCCACCGGCCTCGAGAAATTCCTGGTCGCTGATGCCGCTGCCCGCCCCTGCGGACGTTTCCACGCGCACGACATGCCCTCTGCCGACAAGGGTCTGCACCGCCCCTGGCGTCAGGGCGACACGATGCTCCATCCGTTTGATTTCTTTAGGCACGCCGATAATCATGATTGCCCTCGTTACCTGCTTTCGCTAGGGTTCGCGATGACGGCGACGGCTCAGGGGAAACGCCCCGCCGACCTCGATGGCGGGATGCCGGAACGATGCCGGAGGCCGACCTCGCTCGCATCCTGACGCTGTCATCATACTGCGTTTTTTTTTCCTCCGAGGCAAGCCTTTGGTCGAAACCTGTCACGATTCGACGCCCGCCCGGCATGAGGCACGCGGGCAAGGCGCCCCGGTGTCAGCAGGGACTTTTTCCTCTCCCCGGGATCGGCTGCGGTCCGACCCCGCCTGGTACGGCCCTCCGCCATTGTTGCCATGGCAGCTCCTGCTGCTCGCGTATATCCTCGGACTGTACGCATCGGCCTGGCCTGCTGCGGGGCTGGCAGGCCTCGGGCTGCTCAGGCTGCTCTGCGGTGAGCGGCTTCGTGGATGGCGTCAGCTGGCGCCCTGTCTGGGACTGTTTGTGCTAGGCGCTCTCGTGGGGACCTGGCAGACACCCAGGGCACCGGCAACGGTTCCGTCCTGGATGACCGCGCGTACGCAGGCGCAGGTGACAGGGCTGGTGGAGGAGGTAGAAACCAGGCCGGAGGGTCGGTTGCAGATTACGCTGGGCAAGGTGGATTGCGTCGTGGATGGCGGCGCTCCGCAGCGTCTGCCCGGTCGCCTGCTGTGGACCTGGGAGCAGCCGGGCGCGTGGCCGGCTCCCGGAGAAACGGTCTCGTTCCGGCTACGGGTCAAACCGGTCCGCGGCTTTTCCAACCAGGAGGGCGAAAATGCCGAACTCTGGTGGACGATGCGCGGCATTTTCTATCGGGCCTGGAGCGCCGGGGACAAGGGAGATCCGCGCGTGCGCGGCGGACAGGGAGGCCTGTTGTGGAACCGGCGGCAGGAGTTGCGCAACAGGATACTGAACGCCCTGGACGGCGAGCAGGAAATGGATCAGGGCAAGGCCGCGCTCATGGCGCTGCTGTTCGGCGACCGCTTTTTTTTGACCTCGGAGACCCTGGAGCTGATGAGCTGGGCGGGGTTGAGCCATTCGCTGGCCCTGTCCGGGCTGCACGTCGGCTACGTGGCCGCCTTCGGTCTGGCCCTGGCCTGGCTGGCCGGTCGGATCCGACCCGGCGTCTATCTGCGACTGCCCCGCGCCCGGCTGGCTGTTCTCTGCGGCACGGTGCTCGGGCTGCTCTATCTTTGGCTTGGCGGTGTCTCCCCGTCGCTGCTCCGTGCGTTCCTCATGTACGCCTTCTGGGGGCTGCTGCTGTGGCAGGGGCGTAGCCGGGTGCTGCTGGACGGGCTGTTTCTGGCGCTGGCCTGCATGATCGCCGTTCAACCGCTGCTGGTATTCGATCTGCGGTTGCAGCTTTCGGCCGGCGCGGTCGCGTCGATTGCCCTGTATTGCGAGCTGCGGCGCGCCTGGCTGGCCTGGCGCACCGAATTGCGTCGTGAAGACAGCGCCGACGTGTTGAAGACCGGGACCGGCCTTTTCGCCGGCGCTCCGTGGAGTGCCTGTCCCGGATGGTTATACGGTCCGCTCCGCAGCGCCGGCTGGCTCGGGGCGCGGGCGCTGGATATGCTTTTCGTCAGCCTGGCGGCGCAACTGGCGCTGGCGCCGGTGCTGTTCGCGTACTTTCAACCTGTCAGCCTGAACCTGTACCTGAATATCCTCTGGCTGCCTGTCCTGGGACTGGCGATTCTTCCGTCGGGGATGCTCGGTCTGATTCTGAGCACCGTTTCCGGTCTCGAACCCGCGGGCGCATGGCTGTTGCAGTGCAGCGCCTGGTTGACCTCTCGCTGTCTGGAGGGGTTGATCTGGTGGAGCGAGCAAGGCGGTTTGGATAGCTTTGCGACCCTGATTCCGTCCTGGCCGGCCCTGCTCGGCTATTGGGGACTGCTGGCCGGCATGACGCTCTGGCGCCGGCAGCAGGCCCTGGGGAGCGTCACTCCCGCCACCTTCGCCGCGCTGGCCTGCGCGTCGGTACTGCTCGTCTGGCCGTGGATACAGGAATTCGGACAAGAACTACGCGGCGGGGTCACGCTGCGCCTGCTCGACGTCGGGCAGGGTCAGGCGCTTGTGCTGGAGTACCCCTGGGGCCGCCGGTTGCTCGTGGATGGGGGCGGTTTGCGGCAGGAAAGCTTCGACATCGGGCGGCGGGTGGTCGGTCCGTATCTGCTGCACGACCGCTCTCCGCGGCTCGAGGCGATGGCCTTGACGCACGCGGACATCGATCACTACCAGGGGCTCTTGTTTCCGGGGAGCTTTTTCTCAGTCGGCGCGTTCTATTACAACGGAGATTTGCCCAAGCGGATCGGGGCCGGCGCCTTTACCGGGCGTACGGACGCAACGGCGCAGGTCGTGACGACGGGGGCGAGGCTGAATCTGACCCCGGACCTGATACTGGAGGTATTGCATCCGCCCGCCGGGTTCCGGGCCTCCAGGCTGAACGACCGCTCGCTGGTGCTGCGCGTGCTCTGGCAGGGTCAGGCCCTTGCGCTGCTGCCCGGCGACCTGTGCAAAAAAGGGTTCGCCCGGCTTCTGGCCGATGGGCACGATCTGTCGGCTCAGTCCCTCGTGCTCCCGCACCATGGCGGCAAGGACACCCCCGCGGCCTTCCTGGACCGGGTCAGGCCCCGCCTGGCGTTGGCCAGCGCCGGGTATCTCAACCAATGGTCCATGCCCGTCGACCGGGTGCGGTCCTTGCTTGCCGAGCGCGCCATCCCGCTCTGGTCCACGTCGCACAACGGCGCCATTGCCGTGCGCTGGTCATCTCCGGATGCCGTGTCAGTTACCGCCGCGCGCCACGACCTGCCCCTGCCAACGCCGGCGCTCACTGCCCGCTGACCCGATGGTCAGGGCCAATAGACTTCCTGCCTGCGAAAATGGTTGTGCCGTATGCGATGATGGTATAGATAGTTATGTTGCCTTTCCCTTCGTCGTTTGATGCCGAGGACTCGGAGCGCCCCGTTGCCGCGCCGGATCCTCCTGATGAGCCCCGTATACCCGTGGAGAGGGAATGGGACAGAGCACCTTGACGCAGCAGGACTTTGTGCGCCTTCGCAAACACATCAAGGCGATGTGCGGATTGCATCTTCCGGACGAGAAACAGTATCTGGTGGAACAGCGTCTTGCGCCCTTGTTGCCGGAGCTTGGCTGCGAGAGCTTTGCCCAGCTCTGTCGCCTGCTCGATGGGCAGCCTTCGGTCGAGCTCAGGCGCAGCGTCATCGAGGCGATGACCACCAACGAAACCTCGTTTTTTCGCGACGGAACGCCTTTCAGCGCATTTCGTGAGCACGTGCTGCCTGAACTGTGCTCGCGTCTGGCGACCAGGCGCCGCTCCGCCCGGGCTGCCGGAGGTCCAGGGCCTGTCATCCGGATCTGGTCGGCCGCCGCCTCGACAGGTCAGGAGGTGTACAGCCTGGCCATCCTGTTACGTGAGTTCTGTCACGGCCATGGCTCCAGCAATGCTGACGAGGATTTTCATTTTCTCGGCACGGACATTTCCAGCAAGGCACTGGCCAAGGCGGCTGCCGGCGTTTACAACAACGTCGATATCAGCCGTGGTCTTGCGCCGGAAATCCGCGACAAGTACTTCCTTCGCCAGGGAAAAGGCTGGGCGGTGAAGGAGGAAATCCGGCGGATGGTCGAATTCCGCAAGCTGAACCTGACGGAACGCTTCGCGTTTTTGGGTCACTTCGACCTTATCTTCTGCCGTAACGTGCTCATCTACTTCGACGACGCAGCGCGACGCACCATTCTGGACAGACTCTGCGAGGCGCTTGTTCCCGACGGCATTCTGTTTCTTGGCGGGACAGAGACGCTCTATCTCCTCAGCGAGAAATTCACGTCCGTGACTCTGGGAAAATGCGGGGCGTATCGAAAACGTCGGGAACCATGAACAACGGCGGAACTATACGGGGCCAGCCAGCTTGATGCCCTCGGAGGGGTCGAGGCGGGTGATGCGGTCCAGCGCGTCGGCGGCTTTATCGAGTTCGGCGCTTTTTTTCGACTCGGAGAGCACCTTGTAGGCGGCGACCAGGCCACGCAGGGCCAGATCGGGATCGAAGGCCTCCACGTGAAAGGCGTCGATGTCGTTGAGTATCTGACTGACGATGGAGGCAGCTATCTCCCTCTTGCCGATATCGAGGAGCAGTTCGGTCAGGGCAATGCGCCAGAGGAGCTTGAGCCGGCCGGTATTGGCCTGCGAGAGTTTGTCCTGCAGCAGGCTGACGGCCTTGGCCGGCTGATTTTGAGCGGCCAGAGCATGCGCCTCGGCCAGGCCCTTGACGACGTCGGCAGCCTGATCGGTGCCTTGGATGTTTGGAATCGCACCGCCTTGCCTGGAGCCGATCTGTCGGAGCCAGGCCCTGGTCTTTTCATCGGCAAAGGGCGACCCGTCGGCGAACGAGAGCTTCTCCAGTCCGTTGAGACGGCGTACGAACATCGAGGTTTCCAGCTCGACCGCGTCGAGTGCGTTCTGACAGGGCTCCCCCTGGGCGCGCAGCCCTTCGGCGGAGAGCCGCGACAGGTCGAGCCAGAAGCGAAATTCGGTGACGTGGTCCTCACAGGCGAGCACGGCGGCCTGATGTTTGTTCGAGGCCAGAAGCTGCTCGATGGAGAGTTTTATCATACGGTCCGGCGGCGGCAGCATGGTTTTTCCGTCGTCGCCGTGCGGCGGGAGATTGAGCATGACCCAGGCCATGAGCCTGGTCCAACGGTACCCGAGCGGATTGGTTGGCTCGTGCTGGAGATAGTAGGCCGACGCCGAGAAGAGACGGTCGAGGCCTTCTGTCGTGAGTTGCTTCGCCTCCGCAGAGGACCCTGGCGACGCGGCAGACGGCGTGGATGCCGGGGCAGAGGCGCTTGCGTATCCGCCAGGCTGCGCGGGGGAAGATGCGGCGCCGGATGATGGCGGCTGGTCGGAGGGTGCCCCCTCGGAAGCGGGTTCTTCAGCAGGAGCAGCGGGCTGCTGGACCGGGAGACGATTGAGTATCTGGTTCAGGGGCAGCAGCGTGGGCGCGCCTTCACATTGCGTACTCAATGCCTCGTCCAGGGCATTGATGTCGGCCGTGAGCGTCGTCATGAGTTCGCTGGGAACAGGATCGATCTCCAGGTTCTGCAAAAAGGCGTTGATCTGGTCCGACCACCATTGCACCGCGTTGATACGCCCGCGCACGCGGCGCAGGGTCGGGAACATGTCCTGCCAGAAGGTTTCGACGAGGTCCCGCAAAATATGGGCGCCGGCGGCCAGACCCTCGATTTTGTACGTACGCATGAGCGCCACGGAGAGATACACGGCCACGAGCAGGTCCTTGGATTTCTCGGAGAGAATCGCGTAACAGAGCGTAATGACGCGATTCCAATCCACCTCCTGGGGACCGGCGGTGACAACGGAAAGCTTGTCGATCTGGGCCTGAAGCTCCTCGAACTGTGGCGCGTAACGGACGTCCTCGCCAGTGGGGTGCTCCGGCGAAACCGGTGTTTTCCCGAGTTCTTTGACGTCGGTAATGGCGGTCATGCTTGTCAGTTGCTCCAGGAGCGGGCGACCAGACGTGGCGGGCGGATACGCTCGACGCGCAGGAGATTGATAATGGGCGTTCCGCCTTTGATGGTATAGTTAACGGTAATATCCTTGACGCCGATGATATCCAGACTGGCCTTGCTGGCAGGAAAGTCATCCGAGGAAAAGGTCTTGGAGTTGAACTCGAATTCCTTGAGGAAATGGGCGAATCCCAGGCTTCCGGCGTAGGTTTTCGTGAGCGTGGCCGAGTTGAAAAAAACCTGAAGCGTGGTCGTGCTGCAGCTGTCGGGCTTCCACTCGAAGGTGGCGGAGAGGGGATAGTTATAGTTTTCCAGCTTCTGGACCTTTTCCGTGCAGTCGAGCGTCAGGGTGGTCAGATAAGGGTCTTCCGTGGCCGTGTTGGTGACGTCCGTAGGCTTGGTGGAAATGTCCACCTGATAGCTGGGCAGGACTTCCTGGGTCTGCTTGGAGCCGCGGTTGATGAAACGGATGAACTCGTCGGTGAAGGGAAAGGTGATCTGATGCGCCTGACGGGGGAAGTACCCGTAGACATTTCTGTCCAGGAAGGGAGCCGCCGGCCCGTTGACATACTTCCAGACCAGCCCGGTCTGCTCGTTGAACATGACGGTGTTGTATTTCTTGTCCGGCACGTTGGCTACTTCGCCGAGCACGGTGGACTCCCACGTGCGCTGTAAGCCGTCGGCAGCCTCCAGGGTGAGGTAGCCGAAATAAAAGCTGAGCGGTCCGGCAAGCAGGGTCTTGAACAGTCCCTCGTCCTCGGGATTGAGTTTCTTGCCGAGATCGACGCCAGCCATCTGGGCCGCGAAGAAGGGCGGCGCGCTGTCCTTGGGTTGCGGCTTGATGTTCTCTTGCGGTCGGAAGATGTCCGCAGCCTGGGCCAGGGCCGAGGCCGGAGTCTGGGTGGTGGAGTAGACGGTTTTCAACGCCGCGACGTAGGTGTTGAAGGCTTTTGCGTTCTCGATGGCAGCGCTACGCTGCGTCAGCATCGGAGTGGACGGCTGTTGCACGGGCTGCTGCGGTGTCTGCACCGGCTTACCGGTTGGAGCCGTGGGCAAAAGGATATCCTTGACGCCTTGAAAAAAGGTCGTCACCGAGGTGACCTTCTGCTCGATAGACTGCTCGACCTTGGCCTGTCCGGGTTGGCGTATCGCCTCGCGCATATCGCCATAGGCCAGCATGGGTTTGAGCCAGACCGGGGCATCAGGGGAATCCTTCAGCGGATCGCAATGCCGGTCCATGGTTTCCATGAAGAGAAAATAGGGGTTGTCGGGTTCGGCCATGCGCAGTGCCAGGCTGTTCCACTCGTCGTGATCGCGCTCCCATTGCAGGGCCAAGGAAAACGAGCGTGCGAAACTCTCCCAGGCGGCGGCATACTCGTGGTCATACCAGCGGTTGAAGGTGACGACCCAGGCAGGATCTCCGCTGGCCTCTTTCAGCGCGGTTTCCATTCTCTTGACGAAGCTCTGGATACGGACGCGTCCGGCCAGGGTATATGCCTGGGGCACGGTCGCTCCCGCACTGTGTATCCTGGCCGTAGGCCCCCAGAACTGCTCCAGAAAAACCGGCTCAATGTCCGGCTGGCTGTTGGCCCAGTCGACGAGCCAGCTCAGTTCGATCCGGCTGGTGCGGATGACGTCGCGCAGCATCGTGGTCAGCTGGTCTTTTTCGGACTGGATACGACCGGGATCTGTATTCCATTTCAGATAGCTCAGATAGAGGTTAATGTAGTCATCAACAAAGGCAGCGCTGAGAGGCCGGTCGCGCAATTGCAGCTTGCGCATGTCGTCCGCCAGCCCGGAGATGAGTTTGGGAGGGATTTTTTCATAATTATCACTGGAGAGCAGGTGCAGGCGGTCAGCCAGGTAGGCGGCGAATACGGTGAGCGTCTCGACGGGCGTGTCGTTGTTCAATTTTGAAATTTCCGTGCGCAGCACGGAATCGTAATCCGAGGCCAGACCTTGGGCGAAGATGTCGGAATAGAGCTTTTCCAGTTTGGTTTCCGCTACAAGCGACTGGGGCAGGCCTATACGTGGCCAGTCCCATTTGGAATTGGCCTGCTCCATGAAGGTGAGTTCAGAGAGAAACGTACGCATCAACTCCATGTTATCCGAAAAATTGCGACTCAGTTTAGGGATTGTAGTGATGTCGGCCATGAACGCGGTGAGTACGGAGGAATTGTGAAGATAGGAGTTCAATGTAAGCCCGACGAAGCAGAACGTCAGCATCAGCGTGGCCAGTAACGCGAAAAGCCGGGTAAGATTCCTCCAGGATAGAAAGTCCATCAGCGGGGCGTGCAGTCCGCGCCCGACCGGCAACGCGGCCATGAAAAAATCGTGCAAAAAAATACCTTTGGGAAGAGGAGCGTCCTCTTTGGGAGCCAGCTTGAAGTCGGCCAGCGCTCCCGTCACGTGGGAAAGATCCTCCCCCTCCTGACGAGCGCTCGCAAAAAAGATGCCCCGGAAAATTGGCGCTTCCAGAAACGGGTTGGACCGGAAAAGCTCCCGACAGAAAAGACGGACGCCATCGGCCAGCCGGTCGAAGGCGTCCGGAAAGCGGACCACGCCAGGATCGACGCGGGCGTCGCGCTCGGCTATCTCCAGTCGCAACGTCTTCAGCTGATCGGCGAGTTCATAAAGGGCTGTGGACACGCGCACTTCAGCCGGATCGGCGACATTGGTATTGAGCACGCCCATAGCCTGGTTGCGCTCTTCCTGGGTCAGCCGGGAGCAAAAGTCGTTCATGCCCAGTACGGTATCGAGCTTGGTGACCAGAACGTAAATGGGCAATCTGGCGCCGAGCGCGCGCATGATCTCGTCCAGACGCCGCCGCTGGGTCCGGGCCAGTTCGGTCAGCAGGTCTTCATCAGCCTGAGAGGCCCGTTCCGCAGTCACGGTCACGACCACGCCGCTCAAGGGTTCGCGGCGTCGGTATTTAGACAGCAGGACCAGGAACTCCTCCCATTCGGACTGGACAGCCGTCTGGTCACCCGTGGTCGCGTAGCGGCCGGAAAGATCAAGAACAACGGCATTGTCCAGAAACCAGAAATCGCACAGGGGCGTCGGCTTGAGTTCTCCCGTGGCGGCGAGTTCCGTCTGCACGGCATTGAGTTTGGCGCTACGCAGGGCCGAAGTCTTGCCCGCACCGCGTTCGCCGAGCATGACATACCAGGGAAGAGCGTAGATCGGATTGCTGAAAAGACCTGGCCGGAGACGGTTCATGATCCGGGCTGCGTGCTCGAATGCCTGGCGCAAATCTCCGATGGCCCGCTGTCGGTCGGCCTCGGCCACGACAGCCAGCTTCTCCGCCTCTTCGTCGATAATACGTTTGACGTAGCGCTTTTCGCGCCGGCGAATCAGATAGCGCCGAACGGCCATGATCGCCAGGATCAGACCCAGCGGACCGAACAGCAGCACGGCGCCGGTCCATAACGGCCAGTTGTGCCAACGCACGAACACGTAGACGACAAGGGCGGCCAGAGCGAAGAGAAACAGGTACAGGAGTATCTTGAGGGCCGAGCCTAGAATCTTCTTCATGCGGAGCAGGTCCCTTTATCGCGTTGGATGATGAGCGCTTCAGGCCAGCGGCAACGTCTTTCGCCCAGATGTCGGGCGTCGAGGAGTCTTATCTTCGGAGGCGTCGTCACGTCCTTTCTCCCTGCTGCGCGCCTCACCGGAGATTCCCGAAAAAGGCCAGTAACTGGATATTCAAGTCGTTGCACAAAAAAAACCAGGTTTGCACGGACAGGATGATCAGCAGGACAGGAATAAAAAAGAAATACCAGTCAAATTTCCAGAAGTCCTTGAATCGTCGTCGGGTTGCCACTGCGCCGTAGGCCGGGGGAAACAAATGCCGGTTCTTGTCCTCCAGGCTGAAATCCCCCTGTGGCAAGCCAAGGGTTTTCCGCAACACTTTTTTCCGGATTTGCTCCAGCTCGCCTTCACCGGTCTGAAAGAAATACCGCCCGCGAAAGCCCAGCGCCAGACAGAGCGCGTAGACTTCGCGTACGGCGTTGTCGGCGTCCGGGAGTTTGTCGAGATGCTCGTAAAATTCTATACCAGCGTTGTTGGTGTTGAAAAAAGCACGCTGCAATTGCTTATTTTGCCATTCCACCTTGCCTGGCCAGTTGGAGCAGAGCACGAATTCATCCGTCCAGGCGCACACGGCGAATTTTGCCTCGGCCATGTCTGTCAGGCCGAACCCGGCTTCGCGGCCCGTATCCTCCGCCTTGTCTAAAAGATCCAGAATGACGCTTCTGGCCCGCTCGAAGCCGGTTCCCAGGTTGGAATATTTCAGCAAATACAGAATATACGCAAAGATATCGGCGTAGCAGTCAATAAGACGCATCGGTCAGTCCTTCGAACCCGGGCTGCCCGTCAGGTCAGCAACCGCTGATGCTGACAGGGTATGGAACGGCCTTAACTGCGCAGCACGGCAATCTCAGCGATGAGATCTTCCGGCGCTGCACTCCAGTACATGGTAATGGTCTGCGTTTTTTCAATCTCCAGCCACTGCGGGCTGGTGCGGTCGATCTGAAAATGAAACGCCTCGGATTCGCGCGGCATCCCTGCCGGGGGGTCGGGCGAAAACTGCAGCGGTGCCCCTGGTACAGCCAGGGCGACCAACGAGGGAATGCTGCGCGAGGCCGACAATTTGACCGCGAAGTTCACCGAGTCGGCTATGGCGGTCAGGTCGGTTTTCGTGCGCAAGACAAGCCAGTAGGCATTCCCCGGCTTGAAGGCGCCCTCCGGCGCCGTTGCCGTGAACAGCTCCTCCTGACGCTCCAGTCGGATAAGATATTCCGGACCGAGCATCAGCCCCTCAAGCAACTCGCCGCACAACCGACGTGCGGCAGAAAAACAGGCCCATAAATTCTCATGGTCATACGCTGGCAACAGGATGCTTCCATCGCGTCCTTCGCCCAAGGCATTTACCCGGCCGGAAAACGTCGAGAGCTCGCCTATGAACTGATACAGCGCTCCGTAGGCCTCCCAAGGATGAACAGAGGGAGCGGTGGCCAGGTGGTTCAGAACCGGAACATAGCGGTTCAAGGCCATCAGGGCCATGACGTAGATCATGTAGCGCAGGTCGAGCTCCGATTTCTGTATTGCGCGCGGGCTCTTGTATTGTTCGAGCACACGGCAGCGCGCCATGGCCAGCTCGCGAATCTCACGAAGGACATTGACCAGCGGTTGGGAACTGTTGAGGTTCAGACAGGGCGGTATGAATTTCCTGGAGATGACAATCTGCTCGCCATCGCGTTCGAGCTGGGCCAGCGGTATGGTCACGTAATCAGCCATACGCTCCCGCTCGGATTCCCAGAAAAGCTTGCAGGCCAGCCGCAGCAGCCTGACCTTGGCCGGAGGTCCGTCCCCGTGGAGGTCGGGGATATCGACGGGATCGGGCTGCGTAACGTACCGGGTAGGCGCCTGGGCAGCCTCTTCCGGGCGATTGTAGGCCGTGACGTTCTTGCCGGCATGTTCAAACTTGTGCAATCCTAGATAGACACGAAACGGCTTTTCCTGCTCCACCCAATCTTTTTCAAATGAGCGGGCTATGGTCGTGGCATTGCCCGGGATGTCCACATAGCCGCCGTCACTAAAGAAAAACAATCCGCTCAGCACTTCGAACCGGCGGTTCTGCAAATCCGTTTCATTGATTTCGCAGCGTCCGACGCCCCAGAAGTGTTTCAGGGCGTAGGTCTGAAACACATTGAAGCGCATGCCATGCACGACGTCGCGCAACTGAAAATGCTGGGGCTGCAGGAACAGACCCTGGTGCCAGAAAATATTGGGGATCGCTTCCATTATTCGGACCCGACTCGTTGCAGGCCATACGGCCCCAGAAAAATATTGATGAACACCTTGCCCGGTTGCCGGAAGGTCGTGGAGGTGAATACACCTTTGGTCTGCTCGACGACCGGAAATTCAAAAACACGCGTGGACTGCTCGGGAACAAGCTGATTATAGCCGGCAGCAATGCCGATAAAGGTGGCCTTTTCCGCCCGGTCCAGGTAGGTCACCCGATCCTCTCCGGGTTGGACGAAAACCCGCTGCTGCCATACCACAGTCGCGTCGAAATTTTTACATTCCAGAAGCTTGAGCAATCCGTCGCTCGTCTTGCTCAAGGTAACGAATCCGTTGGGATCGCTCAGTTGGTAAATACACAACAGCGTGGAATGCCCTACGCCGTCGTATTCGTTCAGTTTGTCGTCAGCACGGTATCGCAGTTTGATGGAATGCGGCGCGAATGTCCATTGCGGATTGGTCAACTTGGGATCAGGAGGGGAGCCGCCGCAACTGGTAAAAAAGAGGGCAGTCAGGAAGCACGCCATAACATTGCAAACAGTTTTCAACGCCAATTCTGTCGACTGCGTCTTTTTCCTCAACTGCATCGCCTCCGCTCCATTCGCATGTGCCCGTCTTCGAAACGTACGGCGCAGTGATCGAGCTGCTTCAGTCGTCCGGAAGCCTCTCCTCCGCCTTCGACGCAAGATGCACGTCGCCCTTGCAAAGCTCCATAGCGCATAACACCGCATGGGCGCAAGGAAGAAAGGCAGGATTTGACCCTGAAAATGGTCTATAACTCAGATTCAATCGCCCTGCCCTCTCCTGCGCCACGCCGGCATTGCGTATCACTGCGCGACGTAAATGCAGGCAGTAGCCTCGGCCAGGCGGCTACGACCGGGCAGGGTCCGGGCAGAACCGTTATTCCGGAGTGGCCTGGATTGCTTTTCCCTGATCCATGGCCTATCACATGACGTCCGGATGGCTGGCGCCACCACGGACAACGTCCCCGCGTCCTCTCGGAAGGTCCATGAAAACAGGCATTCTTCTCGCGGCATTCGGATCCAGCAACCCCAAGGCGCGGCGCGTGCTTGAGGGATTCGAGGACAAAGTACGAGCCGCATTTCCGGGCGTGCCGATCCGTTGGGCATTCACCTCGGCCATTATCCGCCACCGACTGGCTGACGAAGGGGCCAAGGTGGACTCCGTGCAGAAGGCTCTGCATAAAATGTACTTCGAGCGATTCACTCATGTAGCCGTTCAATCGTTGCATGTTGTGCCCGGCGCCGAGTACAACGATCTGCTGGCCGAGGTCGAACGCATAGGACGGTCAACGAGTCTGCCGGGACCGGGCAAAGAGGTCGGACGGATTCTGGTGGGCGCGCCGTTGCTGGCGGGGGAAGCCGACGCCGAGCGCACGGCCCTGGCCTTGCGGCGACATCTGCCGCCCGGGCGAACGCCCGGGGAGGCGGTGCTCTTCATGGGACACGGCACCTGGCACCAGGGAAACTCCATGTACGACCTGCTGGCAGCGAGCCTTGAGGCCCTGGACTCCGGCCTGTTTATCGGCACCATGGCGGATGCGAACGCCGTTCGGGTTCTGGCGGCGAGACTCTACGCCGAAGGGGTGCGCAAGATATGGCTCGCACCGCTTCTGGCGGTTGCCGGCGCGCACGTTCTGTGGGACATGGCCGGTGACCAGCCGGATTCCTGGATGTCGGTCGTCCGTGCTGCGGGATTGGAGTGCGAACCCGTTCTCAAAGGCGCAGCTGAATACGACGGCCTGGCCGCCATCTGGATCGACCACCTGCAGGCCGTCATGCAACAGCTCTCGGGCTGAGTACCGGTCTCGCCCGATTATGCCCCGGCAGCCCGGAAGGCCGCGTTGACGATGTTCTGCGCCTCCTCCTGGATGCATTTGAGGTGCTCGGCGCCCTTGAAGCTTTCGGCATATATTTTATAGACGTTTTCCGTACCTGACGGCCGCGCCGCAAACCAGCCGTTGGCCGTGGTCACCTTGAGGCCACCAATGGGTGCCCCATTGCCTGGCGCAGCGGTGAGTCGCGCCAGGATGGCCTCTCCGGCAAGCGTGCCCGCGGTCACCATGGACGGCGAAAGCACGCTGAAGGCAGCTTTCTGCGCTGCCGTGGCCGGTGCGTCGGTGCGCTCGTACACGGGCTCTCCGAAACGGGCAGCGAGATCCCGGTAGAGTTCGGACGGATCGCGACCGAGTTGAGCCATCAGCTCGCAGGCGAGCAGGTCCATGATGATGCCGTCCTTGTCCGTAGTCCAGACCGTACCGTCGCGACGCAAAAACGAGGCTCCGGCAGACT
>CAZGAH010000091.1:15302-16950 GCA_964523295.1 uncultured Desulfovibrionaceae bacterium
CTCGCCGCCAAAGCCGTAGCTGCCGTCTATCAGACCGTCCACAAACCACTTGAATCCTACGGGCACCTCGCAAAGCCTGCGATTGACGTGCTCGGCCACGCGGTCGATCATCGCGCTGGAAACCACGGTCTTGCCGACGGCGGCGTTCGACGACCACTGCGGACGCCGCTGAAACAGATACCAGATCGCCGCAGCCAGATAATGGTTCGGGTTCATCAGCCCGGTGTGGGTGACGATGCCGTGGCGATCGTAGTCAGGGTCGTTGCCGAAAGCGAGGTCATAGGCGCCGCGATGCTGAATCAGTCCGGCCATGGCCCAGGGCGAGGAACAATCCATACGGATTTTGCCGTCCTTGTCCACGGTCATGAAGGAAAACGTCGGGTCAACCTTGGGATTAACGACGTGGAGATCAAGGCCGTAACGCTCGGCGATGGGCGCCCAATAGCCGATGCCGGAACCACCCAGCGGGTCGATGCCGATATGCAGCCCGGCGGACTTGATGACGTCCATGTCGACGACATTGCAGAGGTCTTCAACATAGGGAGCGACAAAGTCGCACTCGTGCGTCGTCGAGGCAGCCATGGCGCGGGCAAAGGTCATGCGCTTCACGTCGGCGTTGCCGCCCTCCAGCAACGCATTGGCCCGGTTCTGGATTGCCCGCGTAGCTTCGGTGTCGGCCGGGCCGCCATTGGGCGGGTTGTACTTGAAGCCTCCGTTGTCCGGCGGGTTGTGCGAAGGCGTGATAACAATGCCGTCGGCCAGGCCCTGGCCCTTGCACCGTTTCAATTCACCACGCCCGCAGTTGTAGGTGAGAATGGCGTGCGAAATGACAGGGGTGGGCGTGTACCCGCGGTCCCGCTGGATCAGCGTCTCCACTCCGTTGGCAGCCAGCACTTCCAGCGAGGTGACCAATGCCGGCTCGGACAGGGCATGGGTATCCATGCCCATGAACAGTGGCCCGGTATAGCCCTGCTCCCGGCGGTAATCGCAAACGGCTTGCGTGATGGCCAGGATATGCGCCTCGTTGAACCCGCCGGAAAAAGGCGTACCGCGGTGTCCTGAGGTGCCAAAAGCGACGCGCTGGACCGGATCGGCCGGATCGGGAAAGATGGAATAATAGGCGGTCACCAGCCTGGGGATGTTGCAGAGCATCGAATCGGGTGCCGGCTTTCCGGCCAAGGGATGAACAGCCATGGCTTCACCTCGCGAATGAACGGTTCTCGGGGCACAATGAGTGTCCTCAATACTACACCGTATTCATGACGCAGGCAATGGCAAACGAATGCTCATCCAGGCAAATGGCCTTATCAACGCGAACATATCACTGAATCGACCTGGCCGACGCTGCACTGCCGAGACTACGGACCTCAGTGCCGCTCCATACCACCAACAATACGCTCGCACTCCTCCAGGGTCCGGGCGTCGAGCAGCTTACGTCGCAGCGCTTTGATACCCTCGAGCGCCCCGGTTTCCCGGATACGTTCCTTGAGTTGTTCGGAAACAGAGGCGAAACGCAGCTCGAGGTCGTCGATGGTCAACTCTACCACTGCTTCGAATTTGCCCTCCTGACGTCCGAGATCGATACCCTCCTGGCGTCCGAGGTCCCATCCTTGCTTCCGACCTTGGGCAATCAATTTGTCGGCTATGG
>CAZGAH010000092.1:0-16710 GCA_964523295.1 uncultured Desulfovibrionaceae bacterium
CCGATGTTTTCCGTCTCCTGATTGGTCCGCTCGGCAAACGCGGCGACCTCTCTGAGCGCCTCGTCGCTGAATTCGATGCGTACGTTTTCCGTGGACAGCAACGCTACGTACTGAACCGTGAGCGCGTTTTTCGGTTCGGTGAGAATGCGGTAGAACTCCTCCTTGCCCAGAGCGGACAGCTCCACGCGCAGCGGAAATCGTCCCTGAAGCTCGGGCGCCAGGTCCGCAGGCTTGCTCGTATGAAATGCGCCGGCAGCGATGAACAGGATGTGATCGGTGCGCACCATGCCGTATTTTGTATTCACCACGCAGCCCTCGACGATGGGCAGCAGGTCCCGTTGCACGCCCTCGCGCGAGACGTCAGGTCCGCGACCGCCGCCGCTGCCCGCGGCGCCGACAATCTTGTCGATTTCGTCGAGAAAGATGATGCCGTTTTGCTCTACTCGCTCCCTCGCCATATCCGAGACCTTGTCCATGTCCACGAGCTTGTCGCTTTCGTCATGGATGAGCAGCTCGAAGGCGTCCTTGACCTTCATGGTCCGGCGTTTTTTCCGCGAGGGAAAGACCCGGCTGAACATGTCGCGGAACTGCATCTCCATGTCCTCCATGCCGGGCATGGCCATGATTTCCACCTGCGGACTCGGGGCCTTGACCTCGAGTTCCACCGTGCGATCGTCAAGCAGGCCCTTGCGCCAGAGTTGCCGGATTTTTTCGCGCGTGGAATCGGCCGGACCGTCTTCTACCGGCGGCAGCTCCGGCGTATCGCCGGTATGCGCGGCGGACGGCCTGGACGTGGGCAGCAGCAGGTCCAGCAGCCGCTCTTCCGCCGCCTTGCGCGCCCGCTCCTCCACGCGCGTCATTTCCTCGCCCTTGACCAGATTGATTCCGATTTCCATGAGGTCGCGGATCATGGATTCGACGTCGCGGCCGACGTAGCCGACTTCCGTGAATTTGGTGGCCTCGACCTTGTGAAAGGGCGAGCCGGCCAGCCTGGCCAGGCGGCGGGCGATTTCGGTCTTGCCCACGCCCGTCGGTCCCATCATGAGTATGTTTTTCGGTGCAATTTCGTCGCGCAGGGCCGGATCGAGCTGTTGCCTGCGCCAGCGGTTGCGCATGGCGATGGCCACCATACGCTTGGCGTTATCCTGGCCGATGATATATTTGTCGAGTTCGCGAACGATCTCGCGAGGGGTCAGAACACTCATTCCACCTCCAGCAGGTAGTTCCCCGGCTCTTGGTTGCCGGGCACGGATTCCAGAGTTCCCGACGTTCACGCAGCAGCCGCAACGTCCGCACTGCTCTAGCAGCCGGTCACGCGCTTGCCAATGTCTTTGTTCCCGCGCCCGTTGCATCGGCGCGCGGAGGCGTCATTGCAGCGGGATGGTCCGGAACAGGTTCTGATTCTCCCGCTTGAGCAGCAGCATGAGCACTCCCTTGGTTTTCGTCTCTGTTTCCACCAGGCGTTTGAACTCCTGAACGGACGCGACCGGCTGCTGGTTGGCCTCCATGATGATATCATCAGCGCGGATGTCGCTCTCGTCGGCGCGCGACCCTTCCTCCACGGCAAGCACGAGCAGCCCGCCCGCGGTTCCGAGTCCGAGCGTGCGGGACTCCTCCTTGTCCAGGGCGCGTAAGGCCAGGCCGAGGCCTCCGGCGTTGTCTGATTCCGGGGATTCGTCGGCCTGGTCGGACAGCTGTTTGATATCGCGCTCGCCGAGCGTGACCTCGATATGCATGGTCGCGCCTTTGCGCCAGATTTCCGCTTTGGCCTTGGCCCCCGGCGGCAGCGAGGCCACCGTCCGCAACAGGCCGTTGGCGTCGTCGATGTCGCGGGCCTCGATCTTGAGAATGACGTCACCGACCTTGATTCCGGCCTTGGCCGCGGGCTGGTCCTCGAGCACGGAGGACACCAGTGCCCCGCCAGGCTTGGGCAGCCCCAGGGCCTTGGCGGTGTTGGCGTCGACGTCCTGAATGGTCACGCCGATCCAGCCGCGCAGCACCTTCTTGCCTTCCTTGAGCTCCGGGATGACTTTTTTTGCCTGGTTGCAGGGAATGGCGAAGCCGAGTCCCTGGCCGCTGGCGACGATGGCTGTGTTGATGCCGACCACCTCGCCCGCCAGATTCAGCAGCGGGCCGCCGCTGTTGCCGGGGTTGATCGAGGCGTCGGTCTGGATGAAGTCGTCGAAAGGCCCGGAGCCCAGGATTCGGCCTTTGGCGCTGACGATGCCGGCGGTGACCGTGTGCTGCAGGCCAAAGGGATTGCCGATGGCGGCGACCCACTCGCCGACCTCGAGCTTGTCGGAATCGCCGAAACGCAGCACAGGGAGCTTTTCGCTGGATTCGATCTTGAGCAGGGCGAGATCGGTTTCCTGGTCCCGGCCGACCACTTTGGCCGGAAAGGACTGCCCTTCGCGTTCGCGGCCCTTCAGGTTGACTTTGACCTCGTCCGCGTCGGCGACCACATGATTGTTCGTGACGATGTAGCCATCCTCGGAGATGAGAAAGCCCGAGCCCAGCGACTGCTCCTTGTGCGGCTTGTCCTGCTGCCGGAAATACTTGTCGAACTGGTTGAAAAACTCGTTGAAAGGGCTGCTTTCGCCGTCGCGCTGGAAAAACTCGCGCAGGCTGCGACCGGCGCTCACGGTCTTCACCGTGCTGATATTGACGACCGCGCCTCCGGAGGCGTTGGCCAGGTCCCTGAAATCGGGCAGCCCCGCGCAATCCCCGCGGTTCGGCATGACAAAGGCCGCCGTCAACGCCAATGCCAGACACCATACTGTCACGCTCAGACCATTTCGGACCATGCTTGTCTCTCCTTATGCTCGAATGTCGCTACCTATACGCTCAGCCGGAGTCTTGTAAACTCCCTTTTGCGCGTTCGGATCACCTCGATTCGAAACCGATGGCGCCACGGTCGAACAGGTTTCAGCGCCACCTGTCGTAGCGGCTCCCGGCTCGTGAAAAGGCTCGAGGCGAGGTCGGGGCTCCTCGTCACCGCTTCCCGGGCAGAAACGTCGTTCGCAGGTATTGCGGATCGAAAAAACGTAGCGGGTTGTCCACGACGAGGTCCGGCAGGAGATGGTACCAGCGATACCCGAGCGAACGAAAAAAATGACGGGCGCAGTCGCCGCGACCGAGTTCCCGCGCGGCCTGAAGGGCCGCGTCGCGCTGACAGCGCGACGTCGAGAGCGGACGCAGGAGGCGTTGCGAAAAGCCCCGGCGTCGCAATATCGTTTTCAACCGGGCGTATTCACGGTATCGGCTGTAGCCGTCGGCCCAGCAGAGCAGGGTCAGGCCCCACCAGCCCATGGCCGGCGCCAGGCGGAGCGTCGCGGCAAACATGGTGCCCTCGGCGAGCGGTTCCATTCCGGCCCATAACAGCCCGGCGCCGAGCGCTGCCGAGGCGCCGCCCGTCGCGTGCGGCATGGGCGCCACCCGAAAGACGTAGCGCAACAAGGCGATCAGGCACCGCCGCATGGGGCGCGCCTGTTCGGCATGGATGGGCAGTGCATTTATCATGTACAAAGCTTCTATCCGCCTCAGTCTGATTTCTCAAGGGGGAGGAGTTGCACGTTCGTTGGCACAGGGGGATGACGCCTCTGCCTTTGTATACTACGAGTTGAGGTACTATCGCGTTTGCGCGTTCAGGACGAAAACGCCGTGTCGTTTTGCCTCAGCTTGCATGGTTATCCGGAGCATGGCATGATGGCTTGGAAATGATCGTTATCAACGAATCGCTCTCGATACCGGAGAGTGAATTTTCCTGGTCTGCGCAGACGAGCGGCGGTCCGGGCGGGCAGCATGTCAATAAAACCTGCACCCGCGTCGTCGTGCGCTTCAACGTGCTCGAGTCGCCCAGTCTCGACGAGGCGCAGCGCGCGCTGCTTGCGCAGCGGCTGGGTTCGCGTCTGAGCAGCGAGGGCGTGCTGCAGGTTTCGGCGCAGACGACCCGCAGCCAGCGCATCAACCGTGAACTCGCCCTGGCCCGTTGCATCGCCGCGTTGCGCAAGGCTTTGCGTCAGGATCCTCCCAGAAAGCCCACGAGGAAGCCGGCGGCAGTCGACGCCAGGCGCTTGACGGGGAAGCGCCTGCGCGGCAAACTCAAAAGCGAACGATCCGGACGCTGGCCCGGGACGATCGACTGACATCGCCGCCAGGTCCGGCGCGCCTGCATCACAGGCGCATTTCGGCCCCTCTGGCGCCCGCCACGACATGTTCAAGAGCGCTGTGAAGGATGGCTTTATGAATACATATCGGGTGAACGTGCTCTATTATTACTCCGAGGGACAGACCAACGGCCACATGGAGGTGCAGGCGCCCGACGAAACCCAGGCGATCAAGAAGGTCCTGGACTTCATGCAGCAGAACATGAAGCTCTATCCTGACTATACGTTGAGCATGATCCAGGTGAACAAGATTCACGGCGAGGAGGGCGGATAGTCTCCCTGCCCGCCGCTACCATTCCCCTGGCCCGAAGGGAAGGGCAGGGGACACCACCACCCGCCTTTCCCCTTCTGCCGATGTCGTTGCCTCCTACAAATACCTGTCCGGACCTGCCAGATACGTCTGAACGTAATCCCTGACCGCATCCTCCAGCGAGGTGCAGCGCGTGGGGCAGCCTGCCGCGGCCAGACGGGTCATGGTGCTTTGCGTGTAGTATTGATACTTTTCGCGCAGCGTCGGGGGCATGTCGATGTAGTCGATGGCTAGCGGGCGGTCCATGGCGGCGAACACCGCGGCCGCGAGTTCGTTCCAGGAGCGTGCCTGGCCCGTGCCCACGTTGAACACGCCGTTGGCCGTGCGATGGTCCAGCAGCCAGCCGATGACCTCGACGCAGTCCTTGACGTAGATGAAATCCCGGCGTTGTCCGCCGTCGGTAAACTCCGGGCGGTAGGACTTGAACAGCTTGAGCCGTCCGGTTTCGCCGATCTGCGCGTAGGCCTTGCAGACCACGCTCATCATGTCTCCTTTGTGGTACTCGTTCGGGCCGAATACATTGAAAAATTTGAGGCTGGCGACCTGGTCGAGCACGCCCGTACGTTTGGCCCAGAGATCGAACAGCTGTTTCGAGTACCCGTACATGTTCAGGGGCTTGAGTTGGGACAGGCGGGCGGGATCGTCGTCGAAGCCCTGGCTGCCGTCCCCGTAGGTCGCGGCGCTGCTAGCATTGATGAACCGGCCGCCCTTGGCCAGGGTCCAGATGCACAGGTCGCGGCTGAAGTGAAAATTGTTGCGCATGAGATAATCGGCGTCGGTCTCGGTCGTGGACGAGCAGGCGCCCATGTGGATGACTGCCTCGACCTGTTCCGGCAGACGGTTGGCGTGCAGCAGCTCCATGAAGGCGTTCTTGTGGACGTAGTCCGCATAGCTGCGATTGACGAGATTTTTCCACTTTTCGCTATGGTCCAGATTGTCCACCACGAGGATGTCGTCAATTCCCATGGCATTGAGTTTCCAGATGCAGGCGCTGCCGATAAATCCGGCGCCCCCGGTGACGATGTACATGGTGCAGTCTCCTTGTCTGTCGCGCGCGTGCGCGCGGGTTCGTCTTCAGTCCGCGGCCGATTGTGGTTCCAGCCGTACGAGCTGCGCGCCGTCAGGGGAATGCCGGAGCCCCAGCCCGTAGCTTGCCAGCGTGGAGACGAGCGGCCGGCCGAACAGAAACAGCATCATGCTGGCCGGTCCGTCCGGCTGTTCCGCCGTCCGCGTAGCGAGCGCCTCGCGCAGGCTGCGATCATAGCGCAGGGCCTCCAGAATACCGGATGTCGCGGTCTCGGCTCCGGCCAGCCAGGCCGCGACCAGGGGCGCCAGCCGCTCATGCCCGCAGTGCGCTTCGTGCAGGCCGACCAGCTCCATGAGCCAGGAATCCGCGGGCAGCACATCGCCACGCGTCAGGCGACCTTCCCGGTAGGCTGCCTCCAGCGCGCGGGTGTCCCAACAGGCCAACAGACGGCACTCCAGGGGACGATCCGCGTATATGCCGCATCCGGATTCCTGGTCGTAAAAGCAACAGGTCCAGCCCGGGGCCTTGGGCTGGCATTTGATGCACTCCTCGTCCAGAGGCAGCAGCCGTCCTGCCGGCTGGTCCCAGACCAGTTCTCCGCGGCGCAACGTAAGCAGGTTGCGTAGGGCAAGTACGCCGCGTTGCAGGAGGTCCTCATCCGCCCGATGCAGGGTCGGGCCGCCTCTGCGGCAGCATTCGCCGCAACGCTGGCAGGTTCTGGCTGTGTTCATCGCGTCGGCTCCGACAGGGTACACACGGCGCGGACCTGGCACTGGCAGCTGGTGTCCTGCCAGTCCAGATAGCCGAGCACGGCGTTGAGCCGCCAGGCCGAGACGTGGCTGCGCCGGTCGGCGCTCCAGAGCACGCGCTGGCGCGCATCGAACAGCGCCGCGGTGCAGCGCTCGGGAGAACCTGGCGCGTCGATGAGGGTAATCAGCTCGTCGACGGTCGGCAGCCGCCATCCCTGTTGGCCGGCAAAGCAATTGCGGGCCAGCTCCTGCACGGTCTCCTGCGCCTGCGTCCAGTTCAGGGCGAACGGGGAGCCGCCTCGTTGCCAGAGCAGGCCGGAGGCCTCGTCGACAACAAGCTCGTCCGAGAGCGCGGTAAACGAGCGGCCGACTGTCTGGAGGGGACGCCCCAGGGCATCGAGGTCGAAGGCCTGGTCCGGGGCCACGGGGCCGGTGCGGATCGGCTGACTGCGGCGTCGAAGACGCGGCGCCGTCGGAAGCGCCGACAGCGGCGTTGCGGACGCTTCCGCAAGCCGGCAGGCAGCCTCGCGTCGTTTGCGCCAGGCGGCCAGTGAGGACCCCAGAGCCGTGGCCATGGCCTCGGCCGAGGGGAAACGGTCGCGCGGGTCTGCTGCCAGCGCGTTGCGGAAGAAACCCTGCCACTCCTCCCCGGGCCAGGCCGGCGGGTCCGTTGCCGCGTCGTCGGGTCCGGCGCCGGCGAACATGCGCCAGAGGGTGACGCCGGTGGCGTACAGGTCGGCGCGCAGATCGACCCGATCCGGGTCACGCGCCTGCTCGGGAGCGGCGTAGCCGGGCGTGCCGATTCGCAGGCCGGCAGGGCGCGGCGCCTGCGCTTCGCCGTGCCGCAGCGAGAGACCGAAGTCGATGATCTTGACCTGCTCGCAGGGTGTCAGCAACAGGTTTCCGGGCTTGATATCGCGGTGAACGATGCCGGCGCGATGCAGTCGCTCCAGTCCTTCGAGCGTCTGCAGGGCGTAGTCTGCGGCGCGCTCGACGTCGAGCGGGCGCGTCAGCTCGCTGCGCGCGTTTTCCCCGATTGCGGCAGCGAGGTCGTTGCACGCGTATTCGAGCGTGAAATGCGGCGTGGGGCCGCTGTCGTCGTAGTCCCAGACGCCGGCGATATTGGGGTGATCGAGGCTGGCCATGAGCCGTGCCTCTTGGGTGAAGCGCCGCGCAAGCTCCTGGTATCCCAGCAGGTCGAGCAGCTGTGGCGCCGGCTTGAGCGTTTTGAGGGCCACGAGCCTGCCCAGGGCCGGCAGTCTGGCCTTGTAGACGTAGCCCATGCCACCGCGGCCAAGGAGCCCGCGGATTTCATATCTGCCGACGTACTTCACGGAAGTCCTGCCTTGGCTCAGGGGGCGCGGTCTGCGTCGCGATGCGCGTGTTCTGCAGTTTTTGCATGATTTTTACGTTGTCGGGCTGTTCTGCCAGAGCACACGGGCGTATTGTTCGGGCAGACCGAGCGCGAGAATGGCCTTGGCGGTGACGGCGATGTCATAATGTACGCAGCGTACGGTCAGCAGCCGGTGGTCTGGCTCCCAGAGCACGTACTTGGATCGGCTGTCTCCGTCGCGCGGCTGGCCGACGCTGCCGACGTTGACGATGTGCTGGCAGGCGGGATCGAGCCAGTATTGCCCCTCGGTCAGATCCTGGCGATGCAACTGCTCGCCGTCGAAGGTGACATGATGCAGCAGATGGGTATGGCCCACGAAACAGACCCTGTTTTCCAGGCCTTGGAATACCTGGCGCAGCTGTCGGTCGCTGAGGCTGAACAGATACCGGCGTACGGATTCCGGCGGGCAACCATGCACGCCGTAGAGTCCGGGCTGTATGAACGTCAGCGGGAGGCCGGGCAGCCAGGCCCGGGAGTCGTCGGACAGCAGTTTTTCCGTGATGACCAGGGCCTCGCGGGCATTGGGATTGAACCAGCAGCGGTCCTTGGGCACGATGACGGCCCGCTCGTGATTGCCCTGCACCTGGGGGATGCGCTCGCGGCGCAGGCGTTGCAGCACGGCTTCGGGTTCGGGTCCGTAGCCGATACTGTCGCCCAGGCAGAGGATACGCGAGGCCTGTCGGGCCTGAATGTCCTCCAGAACCCGCTCCAGGGCCTCCAGATTGGCATGGATGTCCGATATGATTGCGATGCGCATGGACGCGTTGTACAGGGAACGCCAGCGAAGGGAAAGGGGCGGATGCAGCCTGGCCAGGCCCCGGGTTCTCATGGCTGTGCCGCGGCGGCGCAGACGTCGCCATCAATGGTCGCCGGCCAGGCAAACGCCGGTATCGGGAAGAACGGCGCGCGGGCCTGCCGTATCCGGCTTGTCCGGGCGCGCCGGGGAGGGAATGCGCAATGAAGGAGCCCAAGGCCAGACTGCTCGTCATCGAGGATGATCCGGCCATTTTGCGAGGCCTGATCGACGTCTTCACCTTCAACGGATTCGAGGCCGTGGGCGTGGAGGACGGGGGCGAGGGATTGCAGCTTGCCCTGGACCGCCATTACGATCTGGTGGTCCTGGACGTGATGCTGCCTACGCTCGACGGCTTCACCGTTTGCCGGGAATTGCGGAAAAAAAAGCCGAGCCAGGTCGTGCTGATGCTCACGGCCAAAGGGGCGGAAGATGACGTTGTCACCGGGTTTACCGCCGGCGCGGATGACTACGTCGCCAAACCGTTTTCCCTGCGCGAACTCATGGTCCGCATCGAGGCGCTGCTGCGTCGGGCGGGCAGGCTCGCCGGCGAGGCCTGCATCCGCTACCGGGATCTGGTTTTCGACGCGACCACGCTGACCTTGCAGTGCGGCGAGCAGTCGCAGGAGCTGACCCGTCGTGAAATGGACATCTTCGCCTATCTGTTCGTACACCGCGACCGTATTGTCTCCAAAAAGGAGCTGCTGCTTTCGGTCTGGCACTACGCCGACGTGGACATCGAGACGCGGACCGTGGACATCCATATTCAGAAGCTGCGCAAAAAAATTTCCCGGCTGCATGGCGAGCGGCCGGTTATCGGCACGATCCGTGGCGAAGGATACCGGCTGGTCGACGAAAACGCCGAATGCGACGCGAACGCGGACGGGGATATCGACGACGCGGCAAACCCCGACGCCGCCACGACGGACGCATAACCCGCGGTCAACCGTGGCAGAGGACTGATCCGTGCGCCGGGTGACACTGTTTATTCTCATTTTTGGCATCGCCCTGACCATACCGCTGGCGTATCTGGTGGTGCGCGCGCATCGCGGGCTGGAGCGCGAGGAGGCGGCCGAGTTGCGCTTCTTCGCGGAAACGCTCTTCGCGCAGATGGAAGAAGAGCTGGCCCGGCTGGTGCAGCGCGAAGAGACGCGCGGCATAGGCGATTATGCCCGGCCGGTGATGCCGTCCACGCTGGACGACATGTATCAGGCGAGCCGCAGCGGCGGACTCAGCCCCCTGCCCGTACCCTTCATCCTCGGGTATCTCCAGAACAACCCAAACGGCACGTGCGCCGTATCCCTTCCGCCCTGGGAGCAGGGCAGCGACCGGGCGCAATGGGAAGAGAACTCCCGGCGTCTGGCCGAGGCCAACGCCGGATTCAATCGCAAGCGCTCCATCATTGCCGAGGTTACGGATATCCTGGACCTGCCGCAGTCCCCGGCCAGCGGCGCAAGCGCCACATCCGGGACGCGTCGCGAGTCGGCGGCCGAGTCCAGCGTTGCCGATAAATATCTCGACCGCGAGCGCATCCGCAAATCCAAGACAGCGCTGGGACAGGAAAAGAGCCGCGTCGAACGCCTCACCCCGGCTCAGGCGCTCAATCTGGCCCGCAAGGAGGCCTTGCCCACGCCGCCGCCGGCCGCAGCGGGAGCGAAGTCCGCCCGGCGGCCTGGCAGTCCGCCCCCGGCAAAGGCCCTGGACGAGCCTCCGGATACGGGGACAGGTGTCATGCCCGTGCCGGCGTTGTCGGACACGCCGCGACCGGCGAGCAGAGTGGCACAGGAAGAGGCGAAAGGCGGGGCTGAGCCCGGGGATTCGTCGCCTCCGGATCCTCCGGTCGGTTCCGGCACGGGCGCGACGCCGCCCGGGGTGGCAGGCGGCCTTCCGACCGCAACGAAGGATCAGCCCGCGGGTGAAACCGGGGCCTCGCTCCCGGGCCAGCCGGCGCCAACCCTGTCCGCGGCGTCGGGAGAGTCTTCCTCGCCCGGGGATATCCTGGCCAAGGGCGAGGGCTCCTCTGCCCGCGAAGCCGATCCTCCCCCGACGCTGCAAGTGGAAGTCGATCCGCTGCAATCGATGTTCGTGGCCCCGGACCTGGTCTATGTCTTCAGACGGATCGTTCTCGACAGCGAGGTGTACCGTCAGGGATTCGTGGTCAATGTTCCCGCATTTCTCGATTATCTGGCCAGAACGCACTTTTCGGATCAGCCGATGGCGCGTTTCGCCAGCCTGAAACTGGCCGCCCGGGAGGGCAATTTCGAGCACGCGTCCATTCTGGTCGGAACCCCGGCACAGTCCGCGAGCCCGGTTTTTCGGCTCAAAAGACATTTTCCCCGCCCTTTCGCCTTTCTCCAGGCGACGCTGTCCTGCGAGCACATTCCCGCGTCGGAAGGGCGCAAGACGCTCTCTTTGATGACCGTGGCCCTGGCGGCAGTCTTTTTGCTAGGCCTGTTCGCCATACACAAAAGCGTCGCCCTGGTGGTCGAGCTTTCTGAACGCAGGGCCGGTTTTGTCTCTTCGGTAACGCACGAGCTCAAGACTCCGCTGACCAGCATCCGCATGTATATCGAGATGCTGGAGAGCGGCATGGCCAGCGACCCGCAGCGTGAGGCCGACTATTACCGCATCATCAAGTCCGAGACGGGCCGGCTCGCCCGGCTCATCAACAACGTGCTCGAGTTTTCGCGTCTGGAACGCCGGCAGCGCAAGCTGGATTGCAAACCCGGCGATCTTGGCGACGTCGTGGACGAAGTACACGGTATCATGTCCGAGAAACTGCGCCTGGAAGGGTTTTCGCTGCGTATCGATCTGCAGCCCGTGCGCTGCCGGTACGACCGGGAGGCCATGGTCCAGGTTCTGCTCAATCTCCTGGAAAACAGCATCAAGTTCGGCAAGACGTCACCCCGACGTGAGCTTTGTCTCGGGGTGCGGCCGGAAGGCAATCGCGTGCTGGTGACCGTCGCAGACAGCGGCCCGGGAATCCCGCGTCATGCGCTCCGGCGCGTGTTCGATGATTTCTATCGCGTCGATGATTCCCTGACCCGAAAGACCCAGGGCGCGGGCATCGGTCTGTCCCTGGTGAGGACCTTTGTCACCGCCATGGGCGGCAAGGTTCAGGCGCAGAACAACCCGGAGGCGGGGTGTACGTTCACTATCGACCTGCCGGCTGCGCCGGACGCGCAGGCCTGAATTATGCAAGGCTTTTTGACATTGTCTGGCGAGGTCTTATTGTACGCAAAGGAAGACTGGCCTTGGGGGCAGGGCAGTGACGCGCCGGGATTTTCCGAGCCGGAAACGGCGCATTTCAGGCCGGAGGGGAGCGCCCGGAACGCTCCGTCCGCGGACGAGGAGAAAGGCCATGCGCGGGCTGTGCATCGTGTACGTCGTTCTGACGGCCATGCTCGTCGCTCATGACGCGGCCGGAAAGGACAATGTCCTGATCTGGCAGCAGGGTGAAGACAAGCAGAGCATCGTGCTCGAAAAGTCCGACCCTGCCCGGCAGCAGACCCTGGACGAGGAGACGCAGCAGCGGCTGCGCGAGGACGCCGTACAGCGCGAGGAGCGTAAGGTTCGGGCTCAGGCCGAGGAAGAGGAGCTGCGACGGCGGGCCGTTGAAGAATATGACCGTCGTTTGCAACGGCGCCTGCAACAGGCGCAACTGCGCGAACTCGAAGACAAGAAGGCCAGGGAAGCACAGCGGGAAGAAGAACGCCAACGCGCCGAAGAGGAGCGCCCGCTGCTGATCACGCCGTGGTGCTCTACGCCCTGGCGCAGCAATCCGTACGCCCGGTCGCCCTACAGGTATGGCCATTCTGATCGCAGCTGGTATGGCTGTCCCGGCCCCGGATGCGTTCCCCCGCCTTCCACGCCCGGGGTGGAAATCAATATCCGCCTGCCCTGAGCCCGGCAGAGATGCCCGTCGGTCCGGCAGCGGACGGGATTTGCCTTTCCGTTCGCGTCCTGTCATAGTGCCGGGCCGACAGAGGAGCGCAGGTGATCTACGGCGAATTGCATCCCCACCGGCCAGGCCGGTCCTGGCTCAGACGGCTGTTGACCGTCTGCGCCGGACTATTGGTCCTGCTGCTCGTGTTCGAGCTTGGCATGCGTCTGTTCTATCCGCTGGAATCCTTGACCGGCTATTTCGATCAGGCGACGGACGGCCGGGCCTTCCGGTTGAAGAGCAATTACAGCGGCGTGCATTCTACCAAGGAATACTCGGTCGCGGTCCGCACCAATGATGCCGGTCTGCGTGATGATCGGCCGCTCGTCGAGTTGACCAGAGCGCCGGGCCGGGTGATGTGCATGGGCGATTCCTTCGCCTTCGGCGTGGGCGTGAGCATCAATCAGATGTATTCCACGGTCCTGGAGTCGTTGCTCCAGAACGAAGGTTCGCGGTGCAGCGTCTTTTCGACCGGATTCGACAACGGCCTCGGTCCTGTCCAGTATCGGTTCTACGTCGAAAAATTTTTCAAAACCTTGCAGCCGGACGTGGTCATTGTCGGATTGTCGCCGACCACGGATTTTTCCGATCACCAGGCGATTGTCGAAGAGTGCGACGCGCAGGGCAAGGCTTTGGCCCAGAGACTGGTGAAGTTGCGCGTCGATGGCGGCAAGCTGGTCGACACCACGGTCACCGAGCAGCAGGTGCGGCTGCGGGACTGGCTGCACAAGCGCTCTCTGGCGTTTGTCTTTTTTGATCGTGCCTTGCGGCGCTTGTTTCCCTCGCTGGAACAGGAGCACGAGACGCAGGCCAGCTCGATTGCCCCGTTCTTTCTTCAGGCAGAGGGTTTGAGCCGGGACAATGCCATACGACCGGCCTTGCAGGCGTTGCTCGACATGCAGCGCTTTCTGTCCGAGCGGGGCAAAACGCTGGTCGTGCTCTACATCCCCGCCGGGTTCCAGGTCTCCAGGGCCTATTTTCCGACGCTGGAGCAGTTCTTCCAGTACGATCCGCAGGCCCTGGAGCAGGCCTACACGGTGGAGCAGCCGCAAACTGCCCTGGGGGCCTTTTTCTCCGCACAGGGCATCGATTGGGTAGATCCTACGCAGACGTTCAAGGCGCTCGAAGAAAAGGGGTACCGGCTCTACTCCGCGCGCGACGTCCACTGGACCCCGGAGGGTCATGCCGCCTGCGCCAGACTGCTGGCAACGTATCTGGAGGAAAAGAGGCTGGCGCAGTGCATGAAAAACTGAGACGATGGGAAGGTCGCCAGCCAGGTCTCCGAAGAGCGGCTGCGGATTGTCGGGATCGGGGTCATTGCCGGAGGGCGTTGCCACGTGTGCGGAATTGCCGGTTTTCTTCGCCTTGACGGGTGCGACGCCGCGGAGTGCCGGGATCTGGTCTCGGCAATGTCCGCCACGCTCGTCCACCGCGGCCCCGATGCCTGCGGCGTGTGGGGCGAGGGACCCGTCTGGCTGGCCCATCGCCGCCTCAGCATCATCGACTGCTCGGAGGCCGGACAGCAGCCGATGCATGGTCCGGGCGGCGCTGTCGTCGTGTTCAACGGCGAAATTTATAATTTTCTCGAATTGCGCGCGCACCTCCAATCTGACGGATACCGCTTCCGCACGTCGAGCGACACCGAGGTCTTGCTCGCCGCGTATGAAACCTGGGGCGAGGACTGCGTCGGCCGGTTCAACGGCATGTTCGCCTTCGCGCTCTGGGACCCGGCCCGGAGGCGGCTGTTGCTGGCCCGCGACCGCGCGGGCAAGAAGCCGTTGTTCTATTGTCTCGCCGGCACCACGCTGGCCTTTGCCTCCGAAATCAAGGCCCTTCTGACCCTCCCGGAAATCGCCGGTAGCGCGTCGTTTGACGTTCAGGCCCTGAGCGATTTTCTTTCGCTGGGGTACATCCTGACGCCGAAGACCATCTATGCTCAGGTGCGGCAATTGCCTCCCGCCAGCCTGGCCACGGCGGACTGCGCGGATTTGACCCCCCGGCTGCGAGTGTATTGGGATGCGGCTGCGTATTATACGGCCGACAAGCTGGAGTACACGGCCCGCACGCGGGAGGATTTTCTCCAGCTCTTCTACGATGCGGTCCGTATCCGCCTGCGCTCGGACGTGCCGTTGGGGCTGTTCCTGAGCGGAGGGCTGGATTCCGCCAGCGTCGCCAGGGCTGCGGCGGCGCAGGTCGATCCCCCGCCCCGGGCCTATACCGTCGGATTCGGGGATAGCAGTTTCGACGAGTCGGCGGCTGCCGGGCGCTCGGCGCGCGGTCTGGGCATCGACCTGACCATCCTGCCGTTTGTCGATCCCGACGCGGACACGCTGCAGCGCCTGGCCTGGCACTGCGATTCGCCCTTTGCCGACACCTCGCTGTTACCATTCTATCATTTGTGCGTGGCGACCCGTCGGCATGTGACGGTAGCCCTTTCCGGCGATGGAGCGGACGAGTTGCTGGCCGGGTATCCGACGTATCGCGCCGACCAGTACCACCGTCTTATCGCCGCCCTGCCGCACTGGCCCTTTCGCGCCGCGCTGGCCGGAATGCGGCGGTTCGTGAGGCCGACGTACCGCAAGGTCAGTTGGGATTACAAATTGCGTCAGTTTCTGCAGGGCCATGCCTTCGATTCCGAGCGCGCGCATTACTGGTGGCGGGTTATTTTTCCGGAAGAAGAGAAACGACGGCTGCTCGCGCCGGAGTTGTGCGCGCTTCTTGGGGACTATGACCCGTACGACGAGTACCGCCGCCACTTCGTCCCGGTGCGCGGGCGGCCTTTTCTGGATCAGGCGCTGTATGTGGATTTGAAAACCTGGCTTGCGGACGATATTCTGGTCAAAGTGGACCGGGGCAGCATGGCCGCAAGCCTGGAGGTACGGTCTCCGTTCCTGGATTACCGTCTCATCGAATTCCTGGCGCGTTTGCCGCCAGAGGCCAAAATGACCCTGCGCGCGCAGAAGGTCATACTGCGCGAGGCGCTTGGCCCGACGTTGCCTGAAGATATCCTGCGCCGCCCCAAACGCGGATTCAACGCGCCGCTTCCGGCGCAGTGCAGGCCGGAAGCGCAGGGCTGGTGCCAGGGGCTGATTCACCCGGCCTTCGCTCTGGACGGCACGCGCGAAGACGTGACCTTCAAGGCCTTTTCCTTGACGATGCTCCGGAAATGGAAGTCTTTGGCAGACCGACATCTTCTGGACAGACCCTGGAGCAATGGCAATCATGCATAGCGAAGACGTGGGAATCAGCTTCATCATACCGGCTTACAACGAGGAAAACGCGATCGCGAACACGATCGATCGCTTGAGCGCAGTGCTGGTGCAGTCGGGATTGCGCCATGAAATCGTCGTCGTCGACGACGGCTCGCGCGACTGCACGGCGCAACGTGCAGCGGAATCGGGCAAGGCGCGTGTCATCCGTCACCCGACCAATGCCGGCTACGGACGCAGCATCAAAACCGGAATCATGAATACGCGCTACCCCTGGCTGGGCATTGTGGACGCGGACGGCACGTATCCTGTTGAAAAACTGCCGGAACTCCTGATCCTCGATCAGGGGTTCGACATGGTGGTCGCCTCCAGGGCCAATGTGTCCGAGCATGATCGGGTCATGAAAATGATCTTCCGGAAAATGCTGCTCCAGTTCATCCAGACCTTCGTCTCGGGACGCATCGTCGACCCGAACAGCGGCTTCCGGGTGTTTACCCGACGGCTGGCGATGCGGTTCTTCCCTTTTCTCTGCAATACGTTTTCCTTTACGACGAGCATCACCCTGTTTGCCGTGGGCGAAGGGCATTTCGTAAAATACGTGCCCATCAACTACGCCCCGCGCGTCGGCAAGTCGAAAGTCCGCCATTTCCGCGATTCCGTCAGAATGGCGCATCTGGTGCTTCAGGGCATAGCCGTCTGCAACCCGCAAAAGGTCTTTCTGCTTATTGCCCTGGCCAGCGCGCTCTTCGTCGCCCTTCCGACGCTTGCCGCCACCTGGCTGGGGTATGGCACCCTCGCCCTGTACTATTTCTTTTTCGGGCTCTGCACCGCGCTCTTGAGCGGCCTGGGCTTTCTGGCCGATGTCATCCGCTATTCCGATCGAAAGCACCTGACTGCAGGGCAGCATTTCCAAAGCCATTGCAGCGGTCTGCCTGGCTGCCACGAGTATCAGGCCGACGAACCCATGGGCACCGATGACAGCGCAGGAGCCGGGGCGAGGAGGCAGACTCCTGGCGATGGTCCGGATCACCAGGGGTAATTACGTAAGGTAACCCCCCCGGCTCTGCCGGGGGACTCCCAAAGTTTGACAGGTACGGGAATATATCGGAAGCCTCCTGCT
>CAZGAH010000093.1:0-2159 GCA_964523295.1 uncultured Desulfovibrionaceae bacterium
TCGCAGGAGACGATTGACCGGCAACAGGCGCGGGATGCCGTGCTGGTCATACTCGACGCGCTCAGGCAGGACGCCGGGGAGCACTATCAGGAGATACTGCGGTTCTTTCTGCTCGACGGTCTGGACCGGCGCTGGAAAGAGCATTTGCAGAACATGGACGGACTGCGCGAAGGCATCGGCCTGCGGGGATACGGACAGAAGGATCCCAAGCAGGAGTACAAGCGCGAAGGCTTCGAGCTGTTTCAGGAGATGCTCTACCTGATCAAGGAAAGCGCGCTCCGTGCGCTGTGCCGGCTCAAGTTGCAGCAGGTCAGCCAGGAGGAACTCAAGCACGACGAGCCGGCGCAGGACCTGAACTATTCGGGCAATCCCGAGTCCGCCCCCAAACGCGCTCCTGTCCGGCGCAAGGAGCCAAAAGCCGGACGCAACGATCCCTGCCCTTGCGGCAGCGGCAAGAAATACAAGAAGTGCTGCGGTACCTGACGCTCCGGGCTGACGCCGGAAAAAGCCATTTTCATGGCCAGGGGCATACGATAAAAATGGCCGCGCCCACGCGGCGTGACAGTTTTTTTCCAGGGAGGGAATTGCCATGTTGATCAAACCTGCTGGTTATCGATACGCGGCGGTGTCCGCGGGATTCAAGAAGGCCGGACGGGCCGATCTGGGGCTGGTGGTCAGCGATACGCCAGCCACGGCAGCCGGCGTGTTCACGACCAATCGATTCCAGGCAGCCCCGGTTCTGGTCGCCAAAGAGCTTCTTTCCAGGCGGCAACAGGCCAGGGCCGTGCTCATCAACGCCGGCCAGGCCAACGCCTGCACCGGTGATCCCGGCCTGGCCGACTGTCGGGCGACCCTGGATATGGTCGGCAAGGCAGTCCCCGGTCTCGACGCCGCGGACATTCTGCCAGCGTCCACGGGTGTGATCGGCGTGCGGATGCCCCTCGATCGTTGGGCCGCGGCAGCGCCGGAGCTGGCTGCCGCACTGTGCACGTGCGGACCGATCGACTTCGCCCGGGCGATCATGACCACGGATCAGTATCCCAAAATTGCCTGGGCCGAGGCCGAGGGGATCAAATTGCTCGGCGTCGCCAAGGGCGCGGGCATGATCTGTCCGAACATGGCGACCATGCTCGTTGTGCTGCTGTGCGACGCCGTGGTCGAACCCGCGCTCTGGCAGGACCTGGTTGCGAAGGCTACGGCATCGAGCTTCAATGCCATTACCGTGGACGGCGATACGAGCACCAACGACGCCGTACTCGCCCTGGCCAACGGCGCTTCCGGCGTCGCGGCGAGCGGCTCCGTGGTAAAAGCCCTGGCCGACGCGCTCGGCCAGGTCTGCCAGGAGCTGGCCACCCTGATCGTGGAAGACGCGGAAGGCGGCACCAAGGTAATCGCCATACACGTCCGCGGGGCTACGGACGACGCGGCCGCGGAGCGCGTGGCCCGGACTGTCGGGAACTCACCGCTGGTCAAAACGGCATTTTACGGACGCGACGCCAACTGGGGGCGGATCGTAGCGGCCGTGGGACGCAGCGGCGCGAGCTTCGATCCGGACCAGGTAAGCGTCAGCATTGCCGGCCTGTGCCTGTTCAGTCGCGGCACGCCGGTGGATATGGATTTCGACAGCCTGCTCAAGCCCGCCTTGCGACGGCCGCGCGTCGAGGTGGACATCGCGATCGGACAGGGACCGGGGCAGTATTCGCTGCTCGCCTCGGACCTGACCCACGAATACGTCAACATCAACGCCGACTACCGGAGCTGACGGTTCCGACGCTCGGGAAAAAGGGTCTTGCCGCATGTCCGAATCGAAACCGCACGCCACGCCCTGTGATTTCCAGGCCAATCTGAAGGGCCGGGACCATTGGCAGCGTTTGGTGGATTTTCTTTTTGAAGCCGGCATGTTGCGCAAGACGCCGCGTACCGGGTACCAGTTTCTGGGCAGCGGAGGGGAAAACGTTGCCGAGCATTCCTTTCGTACCGCGCTCATCGGCTACGCGCTGGCAAACCTCGCCGGCGCCGACGCGGCCAAAACCACGCTGCTCTGCCTGTTTCACGATTTGCACGAAGCGCGCACCGGCGATTTCAACTACGTCAACCGGCGATACAACACGTGCGATCGGGTCCAGGCGCTCAAAGACTGCCTGGCCGGTACCGGCCTC
>CAZGAH010000093.1:2169-3543 GCA_964523295.1 uncultured Desulfovibrionaceae bacterium
GGACGAGCTGGAGCACACCGCGAGCCTGGAGGCCCGGCTGGCTCAGGATGCGGACCAGCTCGATCTCATTCTCAATCTCAAGGAACAACAGGACCTGGGGAATCCCTACGCCGCCAAGTGGCTGGAATGCTCGCTGCAACGGCTGCGCACGGACTACGGACAACAGCTGGCCGAGGTGATCTGCCGCACCGACCATACCGACTGGTGGTTCAACGGACCGGACCCGGCCTGGTGGGCGAAGAAAAACGGCAAGCACTGACATAGTAACCAGCAGCCATCGAATCCGACAGGCACGGCTATTCACGGACGCGTCAGGAAAAATGACATATGAAGTTAGCGGTCGTTTCGGATACCCATCTCGATCAGCCCTCTCCCTGGTTCATGGACGTCTACGAGCGTTTCCTCGCTCCGGCGGACGTGCTATTGCACTGCGGGGACTTTACCGGGCCGGCTGTGCTTTGGTTTTTGCAAGGGCATCCCCGTTTCTACGGCGTGGCCGGCAATATGGATCATGAACTGTACGACGAGGGATTACCAGGGAAACGAGAGCTCGACCTGGACGGCGTGCGCGTGGGCATGGTGCATGGTTGGGGGTTGGGCGGTGATCTGGTTCGGGGCGTGCCTCAGGTCTTTGGCGAGGGTTTCGACCTGGTCTGTTTTGGTCATACGCACCGCTACGCCTGCGAGCGAAGCGGACGCGTGACCGTGCTCAATCCCGGTTCGGCGACTGCCTCGCGGCATGGCCCCCCTTCCCTGGCGCTGGTCAGCGTGGCGCCGGACAAGTCGCTGCTCGTCGAGCGCATCGAGCTTTCCCTCGGCAATCGATAACGCGTCGCGTCCGCTATTGCAGAGTCATGGCCCTTGCGAGGCGCCCGGCTGCGTGCCCAAGGCCTGGGCTACGTGGAATGCCGCCGCGGCCTCCTCGAGGCGATTTTCAGCCTTGAAGCGTAGCGCGTAGCCGAGGTATCTGGCGATATACGAGCGTCGGACGGATTCGCGAACTGCCGGATCGGTCTGGCGTCCCAGCGCACGCTGAAAGAACTCCACGGCCTCGACAGGATTGCCCCGCTGCAGCAGCTGCTGCCCTACCCGCTCCAATTCATCCGTCTCGCCCGTGTTGAGCTGGCGGATACGGTCCAGTGCCGCACGTGCCTGTTCATCCAGCCCCAGCGCCAGCAGCGCCTCGGCCAGGCCGGGAAGCAGGCGGGCATCCTCGGGAGTCAGTTGCAGCGCGGAGTTCAGGGCTGTGAGGGCCTCGGCGTAGCGTCGTTCGCGCACGAGGCATGAGCCCAATATCCGCCAAGCCTCGGCGTCCGTACCATGCGTACGCACAAACTGCTGCAAATGGGGAATGGCCGCGGCGTATTGTTCTTG
>CAZGAH010000093.1:3553-15800 GCA_964523295.1 uncultured Desulfovibrionaceae bacterium
AAACGGCCCTCGGGGTGCTCCGGATAGATGTCCACTATCCGGGAAAACAGGGTGACGCCGTTTTCCCAGACGCGTGTCTGGGCGCGCGTAGACAGAACCAGGGCCGGGACAATCGCCGCCGTCAGCACGACGCCAGGCCATGCGCTTCGGCTGATACGGGACAGGCCGTCGGCCAGGCCCCAGACCAGCGCCGTATAGAGCCCCATGCTCGGGATATAGAGGTAGCGGTCGGCCATGCTTTGGATCCCTATCTGCACGATTCCTATTGTCGGCGCCAGCGTGACCAGGAACCACAGCCACCCTGTCAGCAGGTAAGGCGCCCGGCGTCGCCAGCGCCAGGCCAGCCAGGTGATGCCGATGAGCAGGGCCAGCGACCCGGCGACCTTCCAGATCGGGATGGATTCGGGGAAGGGATAGAGAATGGTCAGCTGCTGCGGATAGAGTAACTTGCCGAGATAGGCGACGCAGGCGGTCAGCGCATTGCCCAGGCGCAACGAAAGCGGGACGACGTCGAGGGAATTGACGGCGTTGTAGGCGCGTTGCGAGGCTATGGCCAGGCCGGAAAAGACGATGGACAGCGCGACAAGGGGCAGCTTCTCCCACACCAGCGCTCCAGGGCTGCGCTGGGTGCATTCCGGATCGATTCCGCGTTCATCCGGCGCGCGCGGCGTGCGGCGTAATGGCCACCAGTCGAGCAACAGCAGGGCGAAGGGCAGCGTGACCAGCATGGACTTGGCCATCAGTCCCAGCAGGAAGAGCCCGCACAGGGCCAGGTAGCGCAGCGGCGCGGGCCGACGTACCCAGGCGGCATAGGCCCACAGCGACAGCAGCCAGAAAAACGTGCTCAGCACGTCCTTTCGTTCCGAGATCCAGGCCACAGACTCCACGTGCACCGGGTGCAGGGCAAACAGCCCGGCCACGGCCAGACTACGCCGCCAGGCCCCGGTCAAACGCGTAAGCAGCCCGAAGAGCAGCAGCGCGTTGATGCTGTGCAAGGCCAGTCCCATGGCGTGATGTCGGCCGGGATTCGCGCCGAACCATTCGACGTCGAGCATGTGCGAGAGCCAGGTCAGCGGATGCCAGTTGCCGCCGACAAAGGTGCTGAAGGCCCAGTATACGCCCTCCAGACGCAGCCCCTGGAGCACCGTCGTATTGTTCTGCACGTAGAGCACGTCGTCGAAGGGAACGAAACCGTTCGACAATGTCGTCCAGTAGGCCAGCCAGATCAACCCGACGAGCGCAACGGCCGCACCTGTCAGTATGATTCGCGGTGAAGCGGGAAACAGACGTCGCACGGGCGTCAGGCTCCTGGAGGAACGGCAAAAGTACCGGTTGAAGCTGTCATTTTTCAGACGGCGCTGTCTGTCGGATCAGGCCTGAGGGCCCCTTGACGAGGCATCAGGGGCGGTTGATCGCGTCGTTGATGACGCGTCTGAGGTTCTGATACGCGCGTATCTTCCACGGATCGCCCCCGTCGACGAGCATTTCCTGGATAAAGGGATGCTCTTCTATGCGCTGGTTGAGTTGCATCAACTCTTCCGGCGTCATTTTCACAAGAATATTGTACACGTGGACGCCATTCTGCTCGACAAACCAGAGTCTGATGATCTTGTCGACGACGTGATCGACCCGGTACGTGGCCTGCGCTGTGTCTGGTAACAAATACGCCTGAACGGGCAGAAGCAGCAGTGCGGCCACCAGCAGCGAGGATCGGAATGCAGCGTACATGGCGTCTCCGGAAAAAGCGACACCGGCGAACAGGGGCATCCCTATGCAGCCGACGCGCTTGACGACGACAGTATATCCGATTGACGAAAAAAAGCCAGTCCTCGCGCGGCGGGCACCCACGCCAGGCCTGTGGGAGCAGTCCCGGCTCGACGCGAATAGTTCGCCGACATGCCGGCGCTCCGTCTTCCCCTCCGACCCGGGCCTCAAGCTGTCAGAGTGGAACGAATGTTGCATGGATAGCACAGCCTCTGACGACCATTTCATCGGCGTCAGAGAATAGTCTTGAAAAGGAGCTGGTTATCCTCTAGTGTTTCGATCCTGTTGGCTGGAGGAAGCTGGCTTCAGGGAGGTCTGCATGAAACGAATGCGTGGAGCCTGGCTGGTCGCGCTGCTGGTGGTCTGGCTGAGTGGGTGCGCCGGGCCTGGCTACGAGTCCAGCGAGGAGTTTCGGCTGCGCAATCTGGAAACGCAGTTCGTCGGCATGATCGATCACCAGAAGCGTATCGACAGTCGGGTTGCTGAACTGGAGCGACGCGTGGAGCGTAGCGGCGCAACGTTGAAGAGTTCGACCCGGCCTGCTCCGGCCCCTGCCGGGTCGGGTTCTGTCCGTCATTCCCAAAAAGCCCAGGCACCGGCCACGGCCAGGACATCGCGCCAGTACGCCGCCCCGGCGTCCAGTCCCGGCGCAGCGTACATGCCGCCCGAGACTTCAACCCAAAGTGCCGTTCCGTCCGATCCCGGTTTTCCGCCGGATGGAGACAGCGTGGCTGCGGAAGCGCCAAAAAAGCATACCCCCGCGCCGCGGCAATCGGTCTCGAGAACCCGACCCACGGTCGCCTCCCGCAAGCCTGATGCGCCGCACCTGCGTCCGCAGGCCGGGCCGGATTACGGCGACTCCAACATGCTCGAGGCCACGCAAAAAAAGCCCCCGTTGCCCAAGACAGCCCAGCAGAACGCGTCCAAATCCCCGGCGCCGGAGTCTGGACCGACGCCGCCCCCGGCCGCGATCGCCGCTCGCGAACCCGCCGAGCCGCGGGCCACGCCACAGCAGACGCCGACCGTCGCCCTGCCCCGTCCTGCCGAGCCCGTTGCCCCGCCCCCGGCCGCTGTTTCCGCTCCCGGCGGCACGCAGGCCGAATACGAGCGTGCGCTTGAACTGGCGCGAACCAAACGTACCGCGGAGGCCCGGCCGTTGTTCAAGGCCTTTTTGTCCAAGAATCCGAACAGCCCGCACGTACCCAATGCCATGTACTGGCTGGGCGAAACGTATTATGCGGACGGGGAATACGATCAGGCCATCCTTTCGTTCAAGGAAGTGGCGGGACGTTTTCCCAAGCACGCCAAGGCAGCGGCAGCGATGCTCAAGGTGGGTTACGCGTATGAACAACTTGCGGACTTGACGAATGCGCGGTTCTATCTGCAAACCTTGATTGACGAGTACCCCAAGAGCGAGCCGGCCCGGCTGGCTCGGGAGAAATTGAACAAGATTCCGGAATGACGGATTTTCCGCCAGCAACGACGTGGCATCGGTCGACACGACGCCGTCCGATACGTCCTGCCCGCGCCGAGGCAAGCCCTTGAGCACGCCCGATCGTCACGAGCTGTGGGCCTCGCTGGCCCTGCGAGCGACGCGCGGCATTGGTCCGCGGACATGGAAACGCCTGCTCGAAGCCTATGGCTCGGCCTACGCTGCGTCGCAGGACGCCAAGGCCTGGGTTGAGCGCGGGCTGACGAGCGAGGCCCAGGCCAAAGCCTTTCGTTCGGAGGCCTGGCGGGAAAGCGCCCGGCCCGAATGGGAGGCCATTCACCGACACAGGCCCGGGGTGCTGCTCTGGAACGATCCCGCGTACCCGGCCTGCCTGCGTGAAATCTCCGACCCTCCGTTATATCTCTATTATCACGGCGACATTTCCCTGCTTGCCAACCCGGCCGTGGCTATAGTCGGCACGCGACAGAGCACCGCCTACGGTCGCGAGGCCACCAAAGAAATCGGCGAGGGTTTGTCCCGCGCGGGGATCACCATCGTCTCGGGTCTGGCCTACGGCATCGATCGCCAGGCCCATCTGGCCGGGCTCTCCTCCCACGGGAGTTCGATTGCCGTGCTCGGGGCGAGTCTGGACGTGGATTATCCCTCGGGCAATCGGGACGTGCGCCAGCGACTGGAGCAGCAGGGACTGGTATTGAGCGAGCTGCCGCCATCGACGCCGCCCGAGCCGCGTCATTTTCCCGTTCGCAACCGCATCATCAGCGGATTGTCGCTGGCGGTCGTGGTCATCGAGGCTGCGCGACCGAGCGGCAGTATCATCACGGCCAAACTGGGCCTGGAGCAGGGGCGCGAAGTGTATGCCGTTCCCGGCCCGCGCACTGCGCCGCAATACTCCGGCTGTTTCGACCTCATCAACCAGGGCGCAAAAGTCATTTGTTGCGCAGACGATATCTTGCGCGAGCTTGCTCCTGTTCTGGCAACGACGCTGCCCCGCGCCGGCTCGGCGTCCTGTCGGGAGACAGCGACGGCGGACCAGGCCGACACGCCCGCGAGCGACGCTGAAACAGCGACAGCCGTAGCGACGCGGCGACCCGGGAAAAGGCCCCACGATCGCCCGGCCCGGCAGAATGCCTCGGATCGTCCCGCCGCGATTGACGTAGTCCTGAATCTGGCCCCGGACGAGCGCGCCGTTGTGGATTTGTTTTCCTCGGGACAACGGCTGCACATCGATACTATCGGCGCCAATCTCGGATGGGAGGCCTCGCGCGCCAGCCAGGTATTGCTCATGCTCGAGCTGCGCGGCGTGGTGCAAAAATGGCCGGGAATGCTTTACAGTATTGCCGGCAAAGGGGGAGTATGCTAAAGACCGTATGAACATCGCGGAGCCGCGTTCATGCAGAAAATTCCATTGAGCAAAGCCTTGCCGGGCATGATTCTGGCCAAACCCGTGCTGCGGGACAATGGTCTGGTGCTGATTGCCGAGGGAACCGAGCTGACGGAAACGCTTATCGAAAGATTGGGGCGAATGCAGATCGAATCCGTGGTGGTGAAAGGCGATGTGCTGAACCTGGACGGAGCGGCAGGCGGCACGCCGTACGAGCGTGTGATCGATCGTCTGGACCACCTGTTTCGCAAGCACGCCAAAGATCGTACGATGATGGCGCTCAAAGAGATGTTGCGGCAGTATTTTCTCATCAAGGCCGCGGCCGCTGCTGCGGCGGCTGCGGCGGCTGCTGCTCCAGAGGGCCCTGAGCAATGAGCGAAGACCTCCGTACCGAACGCAAGGGACGTATTCTGGCGGTCAAGGACCTGCCTACGCTGCCCAAGGTGCTGGAAGACGTCACCCGCCTGGTCGAGGATCCCAATTCCTCGACCGATCAGATTTCCAAGCTCATATCCATGGATCAGGTGCTTTCGGCCAAGATCCTCAAGATGGTCAATTCGCCGATTTACGGCTTTCCGGGCCGGATAGGCTCCATCCAGCACGCGCTGGTACTCCTTGGCTTCAATGTCATCCGCGGGGTCATCATCTCCACGTCCGTTTTTGACGCGATGACCCGATCCATGGTCGGGCTCTGGGAGCACAGCGTCGGCTGCGCCCTGGCCTGTTGCGAGATTGCCCGGGTCGCCGGCCTCAAGGATCCGGAGGAATTCTCGGTCATCGGCCTGCTGCACGATCTGGGCAAGGTTGTTGCGGCAGTGCAACTGCCGGATATGAAAGCGCAGATAGACCGTTGCGTGAAGGACGAAGATCTGACCTATCTGGAAGCGGAGAAGGCGGTATTGGGATTCGGTCACGACCGTATCAACGCCTGGCTGGCCGGGCACTGGAATCTTCCGCCGAAAATCAAGGAAGGCATGGCCTACCACCACGCCCCGCTTCTGGCCGAGCATTATCCGGTCGTATCCTGCGTCGTGCATCTGGGCGATTTTCTGGTCCGGCTCATGGAATTTGGATCCGGCGGCGACGACAATGTTCCCGTACTGGATCTTAAAGCTGTCAAATTGCTGAAAATAAAGGAGCGGGACCTGGAGCGAATACTCGACAGCCTGTGCGACAAGTTCATCGACGTTTCCGACCTCTCCTTTTCCTGATCAGCGCCATGAACGAGGTCCAGGACCGTATCCTTCCCTTCAAGCGCAAACTCTCCGGTTTCCTGCTCATGCCCGGACGCGAGGAACAGGCGTTGTTTCTTCGTCTTTGGCCGGCTTCGCTCCTGGAATGGTCTGTTTTCGATTTTGGCGCCCGGGCTATCGAATTTCTGTTCACAGAGCCCCCCGATTTGCTCATAGTCAACAACCAGATGCCGGACATTCCGGGACTCGAGCTGGTCAATCTGATGAAAAGCGAAAATGTGTACCGCCAGCTGCCGGTCATTCTCTGCGTGGACCCGGAGGACCTGGCCCAGGGGCTCAACTGGGGCAAGGTCGAAGCGGATGACTTTCTGCTCAAGCCCTTCACCCAGGACGAAGCCCGCGCACGCATCTCTCTGACCATGAGCCGGGCCTCGCGCTCCATGGATGCCAATCCCTTGACCCGGCTGCCGGGCAACACGTCCATCATTCAACGACTGCAGGAGATGATCGACAGCCGCCTCGATTTTGCCCTGGCCTACGCGGACCTCGATTATTTCAAGTCCTTCAACGACCGCTACGGCTTTTCCCGCGGCGACGAGGCGCTGCAAATGACGGCCCGCCTGATTGTCAACACCATCCGCGAGTTCCGCGGAGGCTTTTCCTTTGTCGGGCATGTCGGCGGCGATGATTACGTCTTCATCCTTCCCCCGGAGGACATCGAGCTGGCCTGCCAGCGGATTATTCAACGATTCGATGCTATCGTTCCCAATTTCTACGATCCTGAAGACCTCGAACGCGGCGGGATTCACTCCGTGGACCGTCAGGGCATCCCCCGGGACTTCCCCCTGATGGCCATTTCCATAGCCGTCGTCGTCAATCAGAATGGCCGGCTCAAGCACTTCGGCGAGGCCTCGGCCATTTCCATGGCCTTGAAAAAAAAGGCGAAAGAAAACCCCAAGAGCTGTTATGTCATCGACCGCCGCGCCTACGACCCGACTGCCTGAGACGGCCCAAACCTTTCTGGAGCATTTGCGCGTAGGAAAAGGATATTCTCCGGCCACCCTGGCCGCCTATACCCAGGATATCGGCCAGTTCGAAGCCTATCTGCGTCAGCGGGAGGGCAGGAAGGGAGCGGGAAACGTGACCTCGCCGCCATCCGTCTCGCCGGCGACCTCCGATTCGACGGCGCATCCCTCGCTTGAACATCCGAATACGCTTGATCGCGACCATATCCGTGGTTTTTTGGCCGAATTGCATCGTCGGGGCGAAAAGAAAAGCTCCATGGCGAGGAAGCTCGCCTCATTGCGCTCTTTGTTCAAATTCCTCGCCAGCAAGGGCCTGCTGGAGCACAACCCGGCTGCCGGCGTGAACAATCCCAAGCAGGACAAACCGCACCCGCGCGTGCTCAATGTCGATCAGGTCTTTGCGCTCATCGAACCCGGCGAGACGAAGGGAGCGGCTGGTCCGGTCGCAGGCACGGATCCGGCCGATCAGGCCGAAAGCCTGCGCGACCGGGCGCTGGCGGAATTGTTGTATGGGTCGGGCCTGCGTATCAGCGAGGCGTTGGGACTGGACATCGAGGACATCCCCGCCAACGCCGCGCATATCCGCGTGCTGGGAAAAGGCTCGAAAGAGCGCATAGCCCCGCTCTCCGATACGTCGCGCGCGGCCCTGGCCGACTATCTGGCGCACCGACGCGCGCTCGATCCGTCGGGGCTGGAACGGGCGCTGTTCCTGGGGCGCCGGGGCAAACGCCTGCAACGCCGCCAGGCCAGCCTGCCGCAATCCATATCGCCGCATGTGCTCCGTCACAGCTTCGCCACGCACCTGCTCGAGGCCGGGGCGGATCTGCGCAGCGTCCAGGAGCTGCTGGGCCACGAGCGCTTAACCACGACGCAACGCTACACCCATCTCAATCTGGGAAAAATCATCGAGATTTACGACAAGGCGCATCCCAAAGCCCGGGCAACAGGCAAAAACACCACTCCCCGGGACGAAGACGAGGGGTAGTTGCGCGTGGCGTGCTCACGAACCGGGTAGCGACGCTTCAAGGGCACTCCCGGCAGGTACAGGCTTACTCTTCCTGCACCAGGGGGTCATGTTGCGCCAGGTCATAAAAACCGTGGACCTCGAAAGGTAAAGAATAGTTGGCAAGATTCTCCAGGCGAATGAACCCCATGGTCTTGCCTTCGGGTATCTCCGATAACGGCTGCAACCCCAACGGAATGGGGAAATCGAGCGGAGCGGTGGTGATGCTCGCCAGACGCGTTGCGTACCGCACCTTGAGAAACTCCACCAGGGCGTCACGCTCGTCTGCGGTGAAGGCCTCCAGGAAAACCTTGCGACTCTGCAAGGGATCTATCTCAAGCCCGGGCTGGACCGGATCCCCCAGCAGTACGTTCCAGTCATAGCATTCGGCTTCTTCGGGATCGTAGCCCGAACGAAACAGATGCACATCGACGTTTTTTCTTCCCTTGAAACTCTTGATGACCATGGTCACGACGTGCACACGGTCGACCACGAGGTCCGTCGTTGGGGGGATGATCGTAATTTCCATGAACAGCCTCCGCAAAGAAACGCTACGAGAACGTCGACATTATAGGCGATTATGCGCGGGCTGTGAAGCCCGTGGCGGGAGAAAAAATACGGTCTGCCCGCCGGGGCGCCTGGTCTGTCAAGGAAAGAAGAACGCCCGACCCGATCGAGCCGGGTCGGGCGTCAGACAGGCAAGAACTGAGCTGGCTATTTGCCGAAGGCCTTTTCGAAGTTGGGGACGACCTGCTTCTTGCGGCTCATGACGCCGTCGAGCCAGACGGTCTTGTCGCCGGCTTTGCCGAAAGCCTTTTCGACAACGGAGGGGTCATCGGAGATGATAAGCATTTCCGAACCCTCTTTCATGATGTCGGTGAGCAGCAGGAACACGCTGTGGCGGTTGCCCTCGGCCTTAACCTTTTTAATCTCTTCGTACAGGCCCTCTTTGTAGGGATCGAGGATGGAAAGATCGACGACTTCGAGCTGGCCGATACCGACCTTCTTGCCGCCCATGTCGAAGTCCTTGTAATCGCGGAACACGAGGTCACGCATGGGGGTTCCGGCAACAGCGGACTTGACCTTGAACATCTCCATGCCGATGGTCATGGTGTCGGTTACGCCGGCGATTTTGGCCAGCAGCTCGACAGCGTCCTTGTCCTGCTGGGTGCAGGTGGGCGACTTGAACATGACGGTGTCGCTGAGGATGGCGCACATCATGGCGCCGGCGATGCTCTTGGGGATTTCGATGTTGAAAAACTTGTACATGCCGGTGATGACGGTGGCGGTGCAGCCCACGGGCCAGACCCACATCTCCAGAGGATTGGAGGTGGTCACGTCGCCCAGCTTGTGATGGTCGACGGCGCCGAGGATTTCAGCCTGCTTGATGTCCTCGGGGCTCTGAGCCAGATCGGTGTGGTCGACGAGAATGACCTTCTGTCCGGCGATGGAGCTGACGACTTCGGGAGCGGAAAGGCCGAACTTCTGGAGCACGAACGAGGTCTCGGGGTTCACGGCGCCCAACGCGACCGGTTTGGCCTCGATGCCGCGTTTGGTCATCAGATCGGCAACGGCGATAGCGGAAACGATGGTGTCGGTATCAGGGTTTTTGTGACCGTAAACTAAAACCGCCATGGTGTAGCCTCCTCGAATGGGTTGTGTTTTCGGGTTATGGTCTGCGTAAATCGCAGGGTTTCCTGGCTCTGCTGCACATGAGGCTGTCAGAAAGGCCCCAGCCCCGCTTTCTGTCGCTCTGTTTTTTTTATGTTGGCCCGAAAAAAAGACCGAAAAAATCCCGCGTGGGGATATAAGCCCTTGATTCCCCTCGCTGAGGACAGATGATCCGGCCAAAGTCAAAATAATCATCACGACAAGAAAGTTTGTGCCAAATAGCACAAAGTCTGGCGTTTGCCAAGTGTTTTTCGGGGCCGCGGAAAAAATTATGCGCATGGTGGGGTCATTGAAAGAATTCCAGGAGATACTTCCCCGCCGTAAAGACGATGATTCCGGACAGCATCCATTTGATCATCCGCGCAGGAATAAATTTCTGGCATCTGGCCCCCAGATACATGCCGACCATGCCGCCCAGGCCAAAGAGCAGCCCCAACGTCCAGTCCGGGGCCACGCTTTGCGCCGGATAGAACGGGGCGATGGCCTGGTAGAAGGCCACTCCGGCGACAGAGGTAATGAACGTGCCCATCAGCGCCGCTCCGGCGACGGTATAGACGGGAAGATGAAACACCGACACGAAAAACGGCGCCATGATGGCCCCGCCGCCGATGCCGTAAATCCCGCCCACGACGCCCACCACAAGGCTCAGCGAAAAAATTCCCAGCGTCGAAAAGTCGTATCGCTCGCCATAAAACTCGTAATCGATTCGTCGCAGGGAAAAACGATGCACCCGTACGGCTGGCAAGGTCTCGCCCTTGGCCCCGCGGGCGCGGTGCGCCTTGATCAGTTCCCGAAAGCGCGTCTCCGCGGCAACGTTGCTCCCGCTACGCCGTTGCACGAGGTCACGAACCATCCTCACGCCGATATACAGCAGGACCAGGGCGACAAAGCCTTTGAAGTACCTGGGGTCCGGGAGGTACACAATCCGAAGCCAGGCTCCGACGAGCACGCCGGGCAGCGTGGCCACGATGACAACCCAGGTCAGGGGCCAGACCATGCGCCCCTCGCGCAGATAGCGGTAGACCCCGCTGGGAATGGCGACCACATTGAACAACTGGTTCGTCCCGCTGACCGCTGGCGAGGTGAAGCCGAGTACGGAGACCTGGAAGGGCAGCAGAAGAAAGGCGCCCGAGACCCCGCCCATGGAGGTGAAAAACGACAGGACCAGCGCCACGAGCGGCGGTAGCAACGGGGACGTTTCAATGCCGGCTGTCGAAAAATACATGACTTGCTCCTGGAGTGATGAGCAAATAGCCCACGTGAGGGGGGGGCTCCGACACGGATGCCACGACGGATGTCACGGCGCGTCAGCGACAACGCTACGTCACGGAATGCATAGTATTACCGTAGGAAATAGCCGTCAAGCAGCCCTGCCCTGACGCGTGGGCGAGGTCTGGAGCTGCCAGACCAGACGACCCGCAGCCAGGAAAAAGAAAACGATGTTTCCGGCCCAGGCGGCCCCGGCCGGAGGCAGCAGTCCCTTCTGGCCGGCCGAACCGCAGACCACGCCCAGCCCGTAATAGGCGAACGTGAGCAACAGACCTGCGGCAATGTTGCGGTACACACTTTCCTGCATACTGACCAGGGCCAGCGCCAGCAGGGCCATTACGATCAGCGAAAAGGCGTAGGCGAGCTTCATATGCCAGACGGTTTTCAGGCTTTCCACGTTGGAGCCCGAGGTCTGCAAGTCGCCGATGACATTCCCCAATTGCCACAAGGGCAACTGCGTGGGATCACGGTGGGGATCCATGACCATGAAGGCCGCGAGGTCCTGGCGCAGCGGAAGCACCAGCGTCGCCTGACGCTCGTAGACAAAGCCGTCCGGGGCAAGGACCTCGACGTCGTGCAGGGTCCAGCCGTCGTTTCCGCCCTCAAAGGTCCGGGCACGCACGATTTTTTCCCATTCCAGACGGTCCGGTGCTATCTGATAGACGGTTATGCCCTCGCCGGTCGCCTTGGCGGGCATGACACTGTCGAGCTTGACGACGTAGCGGTCCTCCTTGAACCAGACGTTTTTCAAGACCCTCCGGTCCATCTGGGTCTTGCGCACCTGCTCTTTCCAGATTTTGCCGGCTTTCTGCTCTCCATACACGCCGACGAACTGGGAAAATCCCAGTTGGAGCACGCTCCAGCACAGACTGTAGACCAGGAAAAAGGAAACGAGACGCCCGAAGGATATTCCCGACGCCTGCAGGGCCATCAGCTCGCGGCTGCGGGCCATCAGACTGAGCTGTATCAGTATGGCAACGAGAAAAACCGCGGGAAGGATTTGCGATATGATCAACGGAAGTTTAACGACAAAATAGACGACCGTCGTCTTGAAGTCGACCCCGGCGCTGATAAAATTATCCAGGCGTTCGAAAATGTCCGCGAGCAGATAGATTCCGGAACCCGCGCACAGGGAAATGCTCAGCAGCGTGAGATTCTGCCGCAGCAGATAGCGCGAAAGAATCTTCATGCCCGCCTCCAGGTCAGGGCACGCAAACGACGAAGCCGATCCATCACCTGGAAGGAGCGCTCGCGCGCAGCCATACGCACGCCCCACAGGCCGCCGAGAAAAAACACCACATTGGGCAGCCACAGCCCGAGCCACGGCGGAACGCTTCCGGTTTCGCCCAGGCTCAATCCCAGCGAAAGCAGCGTATAGTAGATCAAAAAGCACCCCAGTGCCAGAAAGACGCCGTATTGGCGCTCCAGGCCTTCGAACGCGCAGGCCAGAGGCAGAGCGAACAGCCCCAGCACCAGACAGGCAAGGGG
>CAZGAH010000093.1:15810-16574 GCA_964523295.1 uncultured Desulfovibrionaceae bacterium
GGGGAAAAACCCAGCGCTTATGCATCTCGAGTTCGAGTTTGCGCAGATATTTCTCGTCATGGCTGGCCCTGGTGACCGGATCGTCGTTCACCGCGCGCAACGTAGACCAGCTCATCTCTTTGGGCTGCTCGTCGTCCAGTTCCAGCCCCTTGAGCAGTCGCGTCATATCAAGACGGACATGGTAGCTGTCGAAACTGAGCACACTGATGCGCTCGCGCTCCTGCTGATAGATACGCCCCCCTTCGAAGGCGATGACGACCTGCCCCTTGCCGGGAACGGTGGTCACCTGGCCGCGGGGGGCCAGAATCGTGGCCGTGATCTGCGACCGGGAACGGTCCTCGACAATCACATCCTCCAGCAGCCCCTGGCCGATATCAACCGTGCGCGCGTAGACCATCAATCCGGGAAATTCCTGATTGAAGACACCGGGTTGCAGGATAAGCTGAGCCTTGGTCCTCGCATACTGCAACAGGGTCGAACGAAAACGGGCCATGCCCCAGGACAGGCCGTCAAACGAGACGAACAGCGTCAGCAGGGCGCACAACAGGCAGAATACGGCAGGCGCCGGCGTCAACTGGTAGATGCTGACGCCACCGGCCTTCAAAGCCAACAGCTCGCGATCCGAGCTCATGCGCAATATGGTCAAAAAGACCGCCAACATGCAGGCAACGGGTATCACCAGCAGCAGAAAGGCAGGACTCAGATAGAAAAAGAGCTGGAGCAGGTCCAGCAGATTGATGCCCAGCGTAAGAAGCAGCTCGCGC
>CAZGAH010000094.1:0-1964 GCA_964523295.1 uncultured Desulfovibrionaceae bacterium
TACTTGGGGTACGAGTCGCTGGGCGAGCAGGAAAACATTTGCCATGTCGGTTGCCGGCGCATGTGCGTCGAACGTTCTTTGACGTGCTCAAAGTTGCCGGCAAGAACGCGAAGCCGGGAACAGCCGCCGCGGTGTTGGACCATATGCGCAAAATTTATACGCTGGAGGATCAGGCGCGCGAGGCGGAGCTTACCCCCGCGCAGATCGTGGATATGCGCGAGGCCAAGGTTGGCCTGATACTCGGGGAGATCGAGGTGTTGCTCGACGCGGCGGTATTGAGGTCGCCGCCCAAGAGCCTGCTCGGGGTAGCCGTGCGCTACGCGCGTAATCAATGGTATCGTATCCTTGCGTACCTTGAGGACGGTCGCCTGCGTCCGGACAACAACTGGATCGAGAATACGATTCGCCCGTTTGCGGTCGGCCGTAAAAACTGGCTGTTTTCCGGATCGCCGCGCGGGGCCGAGAGCAGCGCCGCGTTCTATAGCGTCATCGAAACGTGTAAAGCCAACGGCATAGATCCCTACGCATACCAGCGCCTGCTCTTCGAGCGCCTGCCATACGCACAGACCACCGAGGCGCGCAAAGCCCTTCTTCCGCAATACCTGGACCGAAAACTCCTCGCCTGAAACGTCAATTCGCCCGATTCATAGCAGCCTGAAACAACCCTGGGAAGATGGGGTTGTTTTTGCGCTTACGGTATTTGGATTCAATCGTTGTCATGTCACTCATGACCCCAGGATGGCTGAGAACAAAAAATGTTCAAGTTATTTTTGCTCGACTCCTTAACTATGCAAAAGTTGAATGCCTTTCTCCATGAGGGGCCTTGTTATGGATGCGTAGTATCTTGCTCTCCCCGGCTCAGAAACGTTCAAAATCCCCGTCTGTTTCCCCGTCCTCGGTCAGGACGATCCTTGCGCCGGCGCGGCCTTTCTCTTCGCCCTTGCCCGGCAGGGCGCGCTTTCCTCTGTTGGGCCGGGGCCGGGCCTGCGGGCTACCCTTGCAGGCTTTAGCCAACGCGTATCCGCGGCCGCGGTCATCGGATTCCTCGATCTGAAAGAAAGACAGGGTCTGCTGCAGCTGTTCGGCTTGCGAAGACAGCTCTTCGGAGGTGGAGGCCATCTCCTCGGAGGCGCTCGCGTTCTGCTGCACGACCTGGTCCAGTTGCTGCAAGGCATTATTGACCTGGCTGGCTCCCGTGTTCTGCTCCGTACTGGACGCTGCGATCTCCTGCACAAGTTCCGCGGTCTTCTGGATGTCAGGGACGAGTCTGGTCAGGAGTTCTCCGGCCCGCAGGGCCACGGCAATGCTCGAACTCGAGAGATGGTTGATCTCGCCGGCTGCGGCCTGGCTGCGCTCGGCCAGCTTGCGTACCTCGGAGGCCACGACCGCAAAGCCTTTCCCGTGCTCTCCGGCCCGCGCCGCTTCGATGGCCGCGTTGAGCGCCAGGAGGTCGGTCTGGCGCGCGATCTCCTCGATGATCGAGATCTTGCTGGCGATGTTCTTCATGGCCTCGACAGTCTGGGTCACGGCCAGGCCCGATTCCTGAGCCGCGGCCGCGGACTGCACCGCGATAGACTCTGTCTGCCGGGCATTGTCCGCGTTCTGGCTGATGCTCGAGGCCATCTGATCCATCGAGGCTGAGGACTGCTCCACGGCCGCGGCCTGCTCGCTCGCGCCCTGGGAAAGGGATTCCGCCGAGGCGCTCAGTTCCTCGCTGCCGGCAGCCACCTGCGCGCTGCCCTCCAGTACGTCCGCGACGATCCGTGTCAGGGCCTCGATCATGTCGCCCAGGGACTGCAGGGCCAGGTCCTGCTCAGAGCGCTTGGTGACTTTCACACGCAGATTGCCCTCGGACAGACTTTTGGCGATGGAGGCGATGCTTTTCTCGGCATCCACCAGCCGCGCAAAGGCCTGGATCAGCACGTCCTGCCGGCCCTCGGCCTCATCGGGCGTGGCGAAGATCA
>CAZGAH010000094.1:1974-4049 GCA_964523295.1 uncultured Desulfovibrionaceae bacterium
CTGCCAGGCGGTCAGCCAGCACGGCCACCCCTTTCTCGGCGGCAACGAGTTGTTGGAGCGAGAGCAGGAGCTTGTCCTGTGGCGAACGCGGCTGGACCAAGACATCAAGATCGCCGACCGCCAGCTTCGCCGTAAGCTCTGTCACGTCATTCTCCGCGGCGACGAGCGCGCGCATGGCTTCAAGCAACTGCCCGATCTCGTCCCTGCCCGTCACCGGGATTTCGCAGGAGACGTCGCCCAGCGCCAGGGACTGGGCCACCTGGTTGGCCTTGCCGATGCCGCGGAGAATGGCCCGGGCGATGAGCCAGGCCAGAAGCAGACCCAGCGGCAGGGCCACGAGCGTAATCGCGATGAGCATGGTCCGCGTCCACATGGCTGTATTCAGCATCTGTTCGTCCGTCATGATATTCGCGGCCACGGTCTCGCGTATCCTGTTCAGCAGCGTCTGCACCTCGGTAAGGTTCGGCCTGGTCTGCTCGTGGAAGATGCGCATGGCCTCTTTCGCATTCTCAATCTGGCTGTCGTGCCAGGCAATGACCTTGTCGATCTGCGCCAGGGTCTCCCGGGCCGCGGGCTGCGTGGTCTTGAGAAAGAATTCCTGGGCCTCCGGGAGCTTGCCCTCCTTGATGAGTTCTGCCAAAGGCCTGGCCGACTTGTGCAGGGCGATATGCGGCTCGTACACCCCTTTGAGCGCTTCGGCAAAGGACGGATCCTTCTTCTTCTCGTTCTCCACGAACTCGGAGTAGAGCCATTTGCCCAGCCCGCATTTCGTCCAGTCCATCTCTACGTCCACGCCTCGGATCGAGGAATCAAGGAAGGGTAATTGTGCCTTCAGCATCCAGAGCAGGTGGTCGTTCTTTTTCTCGCGCAGGAAGCTGCCCAGTTCAAGGTTCACCCGTATGTGCTTCCTGGCGATCTCGATGGCTGACTTGTGCAGCCTGGCATGCGGCTCCTCAATCGCCTCGAGCATGGGCTTGATTGCCGGGACCTGGGATTCAGCCCGCTTGCGGTCCTCGCTGTAGTACCATTTTCCAAAGTCGCACAGCGCCGGGTCGGTCTGAACGGTCAGCTCCTTGGCCTCGGGATTGGTCAGGAATTCGCTGACCTTTTCCGCCCAGCGCATGTGGTCCAGGACCTTCTGCACCATGTCCCCGCGCAGCCGGTTCCCCCCGATGACCTCATCGGCATCATTCACCATGCTGGCGATTCCCCATACCCCCCAGCCGGCCACGGCAACGAGCAGAAGCAGGATCGAACCGAACCCGACCGAAAACTTGAGCTTCAGACTCATGTCATTCCAGCGCATAGCGACCTTCCTTGGGTAGACATTTCACCGCAGCCCCCGACCTTCTGCGCGACGGCGGTGCCGGACACCCGCAGCGACGCGTCAAACGTACGGATCGTTGGCTCTCCGTCCGAATCGAGGGAGCTGGACAACGACCATCAGGCATTCTGTGTTGATAACTTAAATCATACCAAACCAGAGAAAAATCCTCAAGTCAATTGTTTGGATGCATCCATTAGCGCCCACTGGGGCATGGCCTCAATTCGCACTCAGGATCGATCACAATTTGGGTCGGCTCGACGTTGAGTCGGAATCGCCGGCGAGGGTATGCAATTTTCCCTGCGCCGGAGTCGTTCGTTTTCCCGGCCGTGGTGTTGCGGTAGCGGTATCCTGGAAAAATCATGAAAAAGACTTGAGATATTTTCTAGACAGGGGTATGGCGCGTTCATGCGCTTGGAAAAAGATACCCTGATCTGCCAGACGGTAAAGCTCACGCGCCAGGATCTCATCCGTTTCGAGCCCATTCTCAAGGATGAGATTGCGCGTTTTCTGCCTTTCAAATCCTACAGCCTGTATTTTCCGCAGACAGCGCCGGGAGCCATGCTTGCCGAGCATCTGCCGGCCGAGCGCAAGGTGCTCCTGCCGCTGACGCTGGACGGCGAGCTTTTGGGCATGTTTGCCGCGCGCGGGGTCAGCGTGCGGGGGGCGAAAACGCTGATGCCCCATTTCACGCGCATGGCCCAGCTCTGCCTGGAAAAGCTCCTGCTGTACAAGATTTCCATCAGCGACG
>CAZGAH010000094.1:4059-16505 GCA_964523295.1 uncultured Desulfovibrionaceae bacterium
CAGGTCACCAGCCTGCTGGCATATTATTTCATGTTCATCTTCACCTACTTCGTCTCCGGCTACCTGTCCCGGAACCTGCATCGCAACGAGGACCTGCTCAAGGAAGTGCTGCACCAGACGCGCGAGCTGTCGATCAGCGACGGCCTGACCGGCCTGGCCTCCCGGGCGCATCTGCTCGACGCGCTGGCTCAGGAGATTGAAATCGTCGGCAACTGCCTGCGGCCCGGATCGAGCGGGTGCCCGGATTTCACCTTTCCCAATTACCGCGCCGGGCTTGGCGTGGTGCTGGCCCGGGTGGATTCGCTGGCGCGCACCCAGCTGGGCTACGGCTTTCTCGTGGGCGACCGGATCATGGCCGAGCTGTCCAAGGAGGTGGCCAGGCTCTGCCCGGCGCAGGCCATTGCCGCCCGTTACCACGAAGACAGCTTCGTCCTCTTTTTGCCCGAGGCGCGCACGACGGCCTGTCGGAAAATGGCCGAGGCCCTGGCTGACGCCTTTGCCGGCAAGCACTTTGTCCACGACCTGACCGACGAGCGCATCAAGGCCCAGGTCTCCTTCGGGTTGGTCAATTTTCCGCAGGACATGGACGGCGCGCTCTACGAGCGCCCGGCAGCCGAGCAGGCGCGGGTGCTCATGCGCAAGGCGGCCAAGGCGGCGGAGGCCGCGCGCGAGGTCGGTGGCGCCCGGATCATGGCCTTCAGTCAGATCCTCGAACAAGGCGGACGCGTGGTGCATATGCTGCCGGTCAACCGCCTCAGCGTCAGCCTCGGACGCTCCGTAGACGCCCAGGAGGGGCAACGTTTTCTGGTCTGGTCCAAGGAAACCGCTCCCGTGCGCTCCGAGCCCGAGGCCGAGGAGTATCCCGCCTTGTACAAGGGGGAAATTGCCCTGATGGAAGTGCGGGAAGAGAGCGCGCTGGCCGAGATCATGCATCTGAGCGACCCGACCCTGGTCATCGAGTCCGGCGACCGGCTGACGCTGCTGCGGGAGAACCTCGCGCCCGCGGAAAAGGTCGCGCTGGACTCCGGCAGCTCCGCCCCGCGCAAGGATCCCCTCACCGGCCTGGTCCCCTACCGCGACTTTCTGGCGCATTGGACGCTTCAGGCCGAGCTGTGCGAGCGTTTCGTGCTGGCCCTGCTGCGCCTTTCGCCCGAGCCGGGCGTCACGACGGCGCCCTTTCACAAACACGCCGAGCAGGTTGTGGGCGAGGCCGCGGCCATGGGCTACGAGGTCTTCGGTCACGATCCGCTGGGCGGGCGCTACAGCCTCAACAGCATCGTGTTCTTCCATCCGGGACTGACGCCGGAGGAGGGCTGCGAGCTGTACCGGGAGTATTCCCTGCGCCTAAAGGCCCGGCTGCGCATCCAGGCGGCTGCGGGTCTGGCCTGTCATCCCTATCTGGCCTTTCGCAAGGCCGATGCCCTGGAGAACTGCGGCAAAGCCCTGGACTACGCGCTGCTGCTCCCGGAGCCGCACGTCGGGCTCATCGATACGCTGGCCCTGAACATCAGCGCGGACCGGCTCTTCAGCCAGGGCGATCTGTACGGCGCCATGGAGGAGTACAAGCTGGCGCTGCTGGCCGACGAGGACAACAACCTGGCCCGCAATTCACTGGGAATCTGTCTGGCCCGGCTCAACCGGCTGCCCCAGGCCAGGCAGTTGTTCGAAGAGGTCATCCGCCGCGACCGCCGCGACCGCATGGCCCTGTACAACCTCGGCTTCGCCTGCCAGCGCATTGGCGACATCAAGGCCGCGCGCGCGGCCTATAAGCGCTGCCTGGAGGCCGAGCCGCGACATATTTACGGACTCATCCGCCTGGGGCAGCTGGCCGAACGCGAAGGCCGTCTTGCCCAGGCGCGTAAATACTACAACAGCGCCGCCCGGATCGAGGGCGGCGAGGGGCTCACCCACCGCTATCTCGCCCGCCTGGCCGTACGGCAGAATCGCCTGGAAGACGCGCGCGAGCACCTGCACCAGGCCCTGCTCCACGACCCCAAAGACCCGTTCTCGCTCAACCTGCTTGCCAAACTCTACCTGGACAGCGGCGAAATCCCGGAAATCGCCGAGGTGCTGGCCAGGCAGAGCGTGGCCCTGCGCCCGGACCAGAAACACTTCTGGATCGAACTGTCGCGCGCCTTCGAGGCCGGCGGCAAGACGACGGAAGCCCAGGGAGCGAGGGCAAAGGCGGCTGTGCTGTAACTCCGGGCTCAGCGGCAGGCGTACCGTCGCCAGTCCCCTGCCTTGGGGCGGACTGCATGGCCGTTGCATGACCTTCGCTTGCGCTCTGAGCGGGGAGTGTGTACGGCATCGCCATGCATGAGCTACGCCCGTAGCGCAAGGAGTGGGCATGTCGCTGCACAACGAATTCCCGAGCACACTGCACATCAATGAGTTCGGCCCGCTGCATCAGGTCGATATCGCGATTCCCGATATCCTCGTCCTCAACGGAGCGCAGACAAGCGGCAAGAGTACGCTGGCAAAATGTCTCCATTATTTCAAATCACTGCCGCAGACGCTGCTTCTGCTTCTGCTGGAAGCAGCCAGAGAAAAACGCCGGTTGTCCGACAGAGATGTGGTTGTCGCCTGCCGCAGGCGATTGATGCACTTTTTTGGCACAACAAAACATTTTTCCGATTTCCGTCTTCGCTATGCATATGACCGGGACGTCTGGATCGAGATTACCCGGGAATCCTCATCCGGCCACGCCCGCGTCGTCTTATCCCCTTCCGTAAAAAATGGATTGCTCGATGCCTCCGATCTGCTGCAGATGAAGGCCGGGACATCCGGCTTCCTCGATTACCAGGCCGAGTGGAACGAACGTCGTGTTGCCGCCCAGGAGGCACTTCAAGGGCTGTTTCGCGAGTCACGAACCCCTGTGTTCATTCCCGCAGGCCGGAGTCTCGTGGCGACCTTGTCCGGCGAACTGCGTCGTCTGGATCCCTCCAATCTGGACACGCTCACGAAGGAGTTCATTGAGCGTATTCATTTTCATCGCCCGGAATACGCGCATAGCCTGCAGGAGCTCGTCGAAGACCGCAAGCGCCTGTCTTCCAGCCTCATCGACGTTGACCAGGCACAGAAGGCCATTCATCTGATTGAAATGATCCTGCACGGTTCCTACCGCTTTGAAAATGGAGAAGAGCGCATTGTTTACGACGCTGTTCAAGGTCGTTATGTCAAATTCGAATTCGCTTCCTCGGGGCAACAGGAAGTGCTTTGGATACTCTTGCTCGTTTTTCAGCTTATCATCGGGGACAGGCCGACATGTTGCGTCATCGAGGAGCCGGAGGCGCACCTCTTTCCGGACACCCAGTACGATCTGGTGCGTTTGTTGGCCTTGTTCGCCTCATCGCCGGACCATCAGCTGGTTATCACCACCCACAGTCCCTATGTGCTCGCTGCGATGAATCTATCCCTGCTGGCATGGCAGGTCCCGAGTCAACATGAATTCAGCGGGCTTTCTCCCGCGCGCGTGCAGGCCTGTTTTCTTCGGGACGGGAAACTGGATGACATCCTGGACGAAGAAACCGGTCTTATCGATCCGGCTTATCTTGATCAGGTCAGCGGCCCCATCAATGAGGCATTCGATCGGCTTCTTCAAGCCAGGGACCAGAAATGAGTTCTTTCCCGGATCGCTGCGTGAGCACCCGCAGCGACAAGGTCGTCGTCAAAAAGGAAAATGGCAGGGAATTCAGGCTGCAAAACAAAAACAGAGCGAATGTCAGGATAGTTGCCATAGATACATGCCTTATTCCGAGGGACAGGAAACGGTGTGATTGGGGGTTCTGGCTTGACGGCACGGAAGGCCCGGACCAAAGCGCAGCAGATCGTGCCTGGCTTGTCGAACTCAAGGGAAGCAATCTCAGTGCAGCCCTCCAGCAGATACTCAGCACGCTGGCATTCATCGAAATCAGCCATCCCGAGGAAATTAACTCCAGAAAAATCGTAGCGGTCGTCGTTTTGTCTCGATTTTCGGCCCCGAAATTAAAAACTGATCCCCGTTATGTCAAATTGAAGAAATATAAGAAAACGATTGACGCTGTTATCATCAAAAATGGCGTTGTCGAACTGAATACAGACGAGTAACTACAGTCCACTTCTACTAGTGCCATGCCGGCATCAGGGTCGATACCAACCTGAAGGCCATGGCGCATCCTTCATCATCGTTCCCGGCATCGAGCAGCAGGACGAGGCGGACCTGGAGCCGGGAATTTTTACCGACTGGCAATAGTGGAAACCTGGGCGCACGGTGTTGACGAACTTGAGTCCGGTCCCTATAGTTACTCATTCAGGTGTGAGGATTCTCTTGTCCCCGGGGAGGCCGATGTATTGCCCGGGTGCGGCGGCGGGATCGAAAAAAGACCGATCGTCGTGGATAAAATGGTCACAGAGGAACATGGTGGCGGAAGCGTATAGGAGTCGAACCTACCGACGAGGGCTAACCCGTCCACTGGATTTGAAGTCCAGGCGCCACACCGGTGACGATACGCTTCCTTTTTCCCACGAAGAGATTACTCTGCTATCAGGTTTGCTCGACCAGTTCAAGTGTTGACAGGCCCGGAAATTTACCGTCCAGGTAGTGACCCCATTTTTTTTCCGGCGTATCGTGCATACGCTGCCGTGTCGGCTGGACCGGCGCGGCGAGGGAGGAGCCGGTTTTGAACTCATTCACCAAGAATATTGTCCTTTGGGCTACCATTGCCATGGTCATGGTGGTCCTGTTCAACATTTTCAACCCCCCGCAGACGCCGCAGCTGAAGCTGAGCTACAGTGATTTTCTCGATCGGGCCTCCAAGGGCGAGGTGCTGGCGGTGACGATCCAGGGCGCCAGGATTCATGGGCAGCTGGTGGAGGGCAAAAAGTTTTCAACCTACGCGCCGAACGATCCCAATCTGGTCAAGACGCTCATTTCGCAGAACGTGACGGTCGAGGCCGTTCCCGACGAAGACGCGCCCTGGTACATGACCCTGTTCATTTCCTGGTTTCCGATGCTGTTGCTCATTGGCGTCTGGATTTTCTTCATGCGCCAGATGCAGGGCGGCGGCGGCAAGGCCATGTCCTTCGGTCGCTCCAAGGCCAGGCTGGTCTCGCAGGAGGCCACCAAGGTGACTTTCGGTGACGTTGCCGGCGTGGACGAGGCCAAGGAGGAGCTTACCGAGATTGTGGACTTTCTGCGTGACCCCAAAAAGTTCACCCGGCTGGGCGGTCGCATCCCCAAGGGGGTGTTGCTCGTCGGACCGCCAGGAACCGGAAAGACGCTGCTCTCGCGCGCGGTGGCCGGGGAGGCTGGCGTTCCGTTCTTCTCCATTTCCGGCTCCGATTTCGTCGAGATGTTCGTCGGCGTCGGCGCGGCGCGCGTGCGTGATCTGTTCGTGCAGGGAAAAAAGAATGCACCGTGTCTCATTTTCATCGACGAAATCGACGCCGTGGGCCGGCAGCGAGGCGCGGGCCTGGGCGGCGGGCATGACGAACGGGAGCAGACCCTGAACCAGCTGCTCGTCGAGATGGACGGGTTCGAGTCCAACGAGGGCGTTATTCTCATTGCCGCCACCAACCGTCCCGATGTGCTCGATCCGGCGCTGCTCCGGCCCGGGCGTTTCGACCGGCAGGTGGTCGTGCCCACGCCGGACATCCGGGGCCGCAAGCGCATCCTGGAGGTCCACACCCGGCGCACGCCGCTTTCCGAGGGCGTGGATCTGGAGGTCCTGGCACGCGGCACGCCCGGGTTCTCCGGCGCCGACCTGGAAAACCTGGTCAACGAGGCTGCGCTTTCGGCTGCCAAACTGGAGAAAGACCGGCTGGAGATGGCCGATTTCGAGGCCGCCAAGGACAAGGTGCTCATGGGCAAGGAGCGCCGCAGTCTCATTCTCTCCGAAGAGGAGAAGCGCAATACTGCCGTGCATGAGGGCGGGCATGCCCTCATCGCCAGGCTGCTACCCGGCACCGATCCCGTCCACAAGGTATCCATCATTCCCCGAGGCCGGGCTTTGGGTATCACCTTGCAGCTGCCCATGGACGACCGGCACACCTACAACCGGGAGTATCTGCGACAGCGGCTGGCCGTGCTGTTGGGCGGTCGGGCCGCGGAGAAGCTGGTCTTCGATCAGACCACGACCGGCGCGAGCAACGTCCTCGAGCGGGCGACCGACATGGCCCGCAACATGGTCTGCAAATGGGGCATGAGCGACCGGCTCGGGCCGCTGTCCCTGGGCGACAAGCACGACGAGATTTTCATCGGTCGCGACTTCGGCCACACCAAGAACTACAGCGAGGATACCGCCCGGCTCATCGACGACGAAATCAAGCGCATCCTGGACGAGGCGCAGGCCACGGCCGAGCGGCTGCTCGGGGAAAACCGGGGCGTCCTCGACGCCATCACCGCCGCACTGCTCGAGCGCGAGACCATCAGCGGCGACGACATCGACCGGCTCATGCGCGGCGAACCTTTGCCTCCGGACAACGGCCGCAACGCCAAACCGGCTCCAGCTGCCGCCCCCCCGGCAGCACCGGCCGACGGCGCTCCGGCAGCGCCGGCCGACGGTTCCCCGACTGCGCCGGCTGGCGGCGCTCCGGCGGCCCCTGCCGATGCCGCGGCCGCGCCCGGACCCGACGCCCCGACCGGATCGGGCGAGGCGGCGCAGGGTCAGGCCACCCGGGGTAGTGGCGAGGATTTCGCCTTTCACGAACCCGATGAAGGGAAAAAGGACGGGTAGATGACGGACCCGGCGGCCTGCATCTGGAATTGCAGCGGGGGCATGGCGATCAGGCTTGCCCCCTTTTGCGTTATGGGCGTGGTCAATGTCACGCCGGATTCCTTTTTCGATGGCGGGCTGCATGACACCGGCCCGGCGGCGCTGCAGCACGCCCTGGCCCTTGCTGAGCAGGGCGCGCGGATTCTGGACCTCGGGGGTGAATCCACGCGCCCGGGCGCGGAACAGGTGTCCGCCGACGTGGAGCTGGAGCGTATCGTTCCGCTGGTCAGGGCCCTGGCCGGGCAGGGGCTGACCGTCTCCGTGGACACGACTAAGGCCATTGTCGCCCGACAGGCCGTCGAGGCCGGGGCAGCGATTGTCAACGACGTCTCCGGCTGTCGGTTTGATCCGGAGCTTATGGATGTGCTCGCGCAGTATCGGCCGGGGTACGTGCTCATGCATAGCCAGGGGCGGCCCCGGGACATGCAGCGGAATCCGTGCTACGGGGATATTGTCAACGACGTGTTTGCCTTTTTTGAGGAGCGGCTCGCGGCGCTGACGCGTGCGGGATTACCCGAGGAGCATATCGTGCTGGATCCGGGAATCGGATTCGGGAAACGTCTGGAGCACAATCTGGCCCTGCTCCGGGCCACCGGGCGTTTCCTGGCCTTGGGAAGGCCGCTGTTGATCGGTCTGTCCAACAAGTCGCTGTGGGGCGACCTGCTGGGACTGGCGCTGCGGGAGCGGGCGCAGGCGACGCAGGTCGCCACGGCGTTACTGGCCTGGCAGGGTGTGAGCATTCACCGCGTACACGATGTTGCGGCCACGGCGCAGACCCTGCGCATCGTATCTGCCCTGCGCAAGCGGGGTATTGACCCGGAACTGACAGCGGGGCTGCGTGAACGCGGACTCGGGAGCCAGCCATGCTCGATCTGACCTCGATACGCATCGGTTGGCGCGATGCCCTGGATATCGGCCTGGTGGCCTTCGTCTTCTACCGGATCATGCTGCTGGTCCGCGGCACGCGCGCGGTTTCCGTGCTCACGGGGCTGCTGCTCATGCTCGTGGTCTATTTCATCTCCGAGGAGATGCGGCTGTACACCCTGAACTGGTTGTTGACCAACTTCCTGTCTTCGATTTTTCTGGTGGTCATCATCCTTTTTCAGCAGGACATACGCAAAGCGCTCTCGGAGGTCGGAGCGGGCGGCCTGTGGCGTCGGAAGGCCGTCCAGGAGAGTACGCTCAACGAACTCGTCTCCGCCGTGGATTTCATGGCCAAACGCCGCATCGGCGCCCTGGTGGTCCTCGAAAAGAACGTGCCCCTGGGCGATGTCATCGAGCGGGGCATCCCTCTGGGTGCGAAGCTGACGCATGAGTTGCTGGTGACGATATTCTTTCCGAACACGCCGCTGCACGACGGCGCGGTGGTCATCCGCAGCGGCAAGATCGTGGCCGCTGCGTGCATTCTGCCCTTGACCGCGGGCACCAAACTGCAGAGCGAGCTGGGCACCCGACATCGTGCAGCCATAGGCATCACCGAGGAGTCCGACGCGGTAACCATCGTGGTTTCCGAAGAGCGGGGAGAAATTTCCGTGGCCATGGGCGGCAAGCTGACCTCGCAGCTGGATGACATACGCCTGAAGCGCGTGCTCAAAACTGCGCTCGAGGAGTAGTGGTGAAGCTGAATCTGAAGTACGCGACGCTGGCCTTCGCCCTGGCCGTCGTAGTCTGGTATTCGGTTTCCGGCCGGGAGAAAGTGGAAATCTGGCTGGAGTTTCCGGTCCAGTTTACCGGCATGCCCGAGAGCCTGATCATACGGCGCGGGCTGGTGAGCAAGATCGACGTCCGGGTCCGCGGCCCCAAGGGACTGGTGAAGGGGCTCGAGGAGAAAAAAATCAACTTCACGCTGGATCTGGGGCATATCAAGGAAGGGCTCAACGTTTATCCGATCGAGGCCAAGGACATTCCCCTGGCCCGCACCTTCGAGGTCATGGAAGTCAATCCTCCGCGCATGGAGATCGAAGCCGACGTGCTGGTGACAAAAACCGGCCCGGTGAAGCCGGCCTGGCAGGCGGTCCTCGAGCCGGATTTCAAGCTGTTGGAGGCCTCAACGCAACCGACCACCGTCAAGATAAAAGGGCCGCAGACCCTGCTGCGCGAGCTTGACAGCGTGGAGACCCAGGTGCTGGAGATTACGGGCGTCGCACCCGGCGTGGTGCAGGAAAACGTCGCCCTGAAGCTGTCCAAGGAGTTGAATGCCACGCCGAACTCCGTTTCCTTGCGGCTGGTGTTCGGCGCCAAGACCAAAGAAATGTCCTTTCAGATGCCGGTGGATGTCGAAAACGCCGGCCGCTTTCAGGCTTCAGCGCGCCCCCAGCGCGTGACCGTCAGGGCGGAGATCCCGCTGTCAGCCTTGCGGGACAAGAATTGGAAAGACGCCATTTCGGTCAGGGTCTTTGTTCCGCCGGATATGCGCCCCGGGTCCCAGAACCTCCCCTGCGAGGTGACTTTGTTTTCCGGCGCAAAGCTGGTAAAGGTCGAGCCGGCGACCATCGAGGTCAATCTGAAAGAATAACGCCGGGGACGGCGGAGCTGGCGCTACGGGCGCAGGATCGTTCCGCGGGCCCTGTCGGGCGAGGCCGGTCTGCCGTTGCGGCCGGGCGGTATGGCGCCCTATACGCGAGGAGAAGCATTCATGGCAAAATGTCTGTTCGGTACGGATGGCCTGCGGGGCCAGGTGAATATCTATCCGATGGTGCCGGAGGTGGCCCTTCGGTTGGGATTGGCGGCGGGAACCTTTTTCCGCAACGGTGAAAAGCGGCATCGCGTGGTCATCGGCAAGGATACCCGCATCTCCGGCTACATTTTCGAAACCGCGCTCACGTCCGGCTTCTGCGCCTCGGGCATGGACGTGTACCTGGTCGGCCCCATGCCCACGCCGGCGATATCCTTTCTCACGCGCAACATGCGCGCCGACCTCGGCGTGGTCATTTCCGCGTCGCACAATCCCTTCATGGACAACGGGATCAAGTTTTTCGACAAGCATGGTTTCAAGCTGCCGGATGAAACCGAGCAGAGCATCTCGGACCTGATCACGACCAACGAAGCCGTGAAATGGAACTACCCCGCACCCGAGGACGTGGGCAAGGCCTTCAAGATCGCCGACAGCGCCGGTCGCTACATCGTCGACCTTAAGAACAGCTTCCCGGCGCACCTGACGCTGGACGGCCTGCGCATCGTCCTGGACTGCGCCAACGGCGCCACCTACAAGGTCGCACCGCTGATCTTCGAAGAGCTGGGCGCGCAGGTGATCAAAATCGCCAACGAGCCCGACGGCCTCAATATCAACCACAAATGCGGCTCCCTGTATCCGGAAGTCGTGGCGCATCATGTCCGCGAAACCGGCGCCCACATCGGCCTGGCCCTGGATGGCGACGGCGACCGGCTGATTGTGGTCGACGAGAAAGGCAACATCCTCGACGGCGATCAGATCATGGCCCTGTGCGCGCTGGATCTTATAGAGCGCAATCAACTCCCGGGCCGGCTCATGGTCGCCACGGTCATGAGCAACATGGCGCTCGAGGTGTTCATGAACGAGAAAGGCGGTCGCTTGCTGCGTACGCCCGTAGGCGACCGCTACGTGGTCGAGGCCATGCGTCGCGAAGGCGCGACCCTGGGCGGCGAGCAGTCCGGACACCTCATTTTCATGCAGTTCAGCACCACGGGCGACGGCATCCTCGCCGCGTTGCAGCTGCTGCGCGTCATGTGTGAAAAAAACCGCCCCCTGTCCGAGCTGGCCCACCTGATCGAACCCTATCCACAGGTGCTCATCAACGTTCATGTGGAGCGCAAGGCGCCCTTCGATTCGATTCCGGAAATCGGCGCCGCGGTAAAAAACGCGGAATCTGTCCTGGGACGCAAGGGTCGGGTGCTGCTGCGCTATTCCGGCACCGAGCCGGTGGCCCGGGTCATGGTCGAGGGCGAGCGCCGCGAGCAGGTCAAGGAACTGGCCGAGACCATCGCTCGCACCGTGCAGACCAGTCTGCGCTGAGGGGCGTTCACGACGGCCTGAGTACTCGTTGACGGAGTCGGCCTGTCGGCGTAAACAGTGATTGAGCACACTCAGGGCCATGCCGACAGCCCGACTATCCCTGCTTGCATAAAGCTGGGAAAGTGATACATACAATGCAACAGGCCTGAGAATACGCCGGCTCTGGCCATCATCGTCAAGGAGCGCTGACCATGCAGATCAAGAAGGTCGTCATACCTGTCGCCGGTTGGGGTACCCGCTCGCTGCCTGCAAGCAAGAACGTTCCCAAGGAAATGCTGCCCGTCTACAACAAGCCGGTCATTCAATACGTTGTCGAAGAGGCCATCGAATCCGGCATTACAGATGTCATTTTTGTTACGAATCAGAATAAAACCATTATTGAAGATCATTTCGACTACAACCTCTCGCTGGAAACCGTCCTCGAACGCGCCGGAAAGCTGGAGATGCTCCAGACCGTCAGGGCGGTCGCCGAGATGGTCAACATCATTTCCGTGCGGCAAAAACGCCAGCTCGGCCTGGGCCACGCCGTGCTCTGCGCCAAGGAAGTCGTCAAGAACGACCCCTTTGCCATCATGGTCGGCGACGATCTCATGTTCGGCATGGAGGCCGGCATCAAGCAGCTCGTTACCGTGGCCGCCTCGGAGCGTCTGCCGGTCATCGGCGTCATGGAAGTTCCTCCGGACAAGGTCAGCCGCCACGGCATCACCCAGGGCGAAGAATCCGCCCCCGCCATGTACCGCGCCCCCGATCCCGTGGAAAACCGACGCCGGGGACTGGGTGGAGTACCTCACGGCCAACATCTACTTTGCCCTGCAGGATGAAAATTTGCGCTACGAGCTGGTGGCCAAACTCAAGGAGTACCTGCACCTCGAATAACCGCGGCCCGGTCGTGGCCGTCAACTGCCGGGGGTCCGCATTCAGGCGGATTCCCGGCCGCGAATTTCCAGACCCCCGCAACCTGCTGCCCGGCGTTGCAGAATACCGGTTTACGTCCCGCTTCCCCGTATGCCCCCTCATTGGCGTGTCGCTCTGCTGAGCCCCCACTACGCAACGCTCGATTACGCGCTGCCCGACTATTTCCCCCGCACGGCGTGGAAACCCGGACAGCGGGTCCTGGTGCCCCTGGGCAACTCGCTGCGTCTCGGGCTGCTCCTTGGCGAGGGCAACGAGCCAGGCGAGGAGACCGGCGCAACCGCGACCACGGAGGCCACCCCCGGCTACACCCTGCGCCCGCTGCTCTGGCCGGTGGACCGCGAGCCGCTGTTGCCGGCGCAATATCTGGAGCTTGCCGAGCAGCTTGCCCGACGCCAGCTGCGTACCGTTGGCAGCATTCTCGGCTCCGTGCTCCCTCTGGGTATTCGCAGCGCGCGTTTCACCTTCCGCTGCGCAGCCGGGCGTCGCTCTAAATCCCTGACTCCGGCAACGCTGAAACAGTGTTCCGAGCCCGAATTCCAGACCCTGGCCGCGGCCTGGCTGGCCGGAGATATGACGGTCAAGGAAAAGGCGATAACCGAGCGGCAGTCCTATCGCTTGACCCGGGATCCGCCCTGGCCCGTGCGTCCGGCAGCCGTTCGCCAGATCGCCGTGCTCGAATACCTCCTGGATCGTGGCCGGAGTGATCGTGAGCTGCTGCTGAAAACACTCGGCGCCGAGTACGCCGCGAGCCTGTCCGCGCTGCTCTCCTGCGGGCTCGTGGCACCGTG
>CAZGAH010000095.1:0-4561 GCA_964523295.1 uncultured Desulfovibrionaceae bacterium
TGAAACAAGGCTCTGCCCTGAAACAATGTCCCATTGTTTCAGGGAACTGCATAAGGGCATCTAAACTTTTTCAAAGTTAAGATGCTCTAAACGCCCACCGCCGCCGGACGGGTGTTACGGGCAATCCCGAGACAGTCAAACACTTGGCGCGTATTGCGGGCAAGCTCGCGCGTATTTTGTGTGACCTTTGTCACTCCTTTAAAAAGGAGAGTGCCTACAGCAAAACGTCGAAGTCTACTCACATTTTCAGGTCCATAGTCCTTCCGTATCTGGGTTCGATATTCATCGAAAACTTCAACTAAAATATAATGACATTGATTTTTATTGCACCAATGACCCTGTTGACTTTAAGGAATTACATTGCATCCGCTTCATCAGGCAGCCTGTTCATTATACCGCATGTCGGCACGTCTGTTATCTTTATGCCTTTTTTCAGCGTTTGGTGTTGCAAAGCCTACTCTGATGCTCAACTGCGCTCATAATATGAATTTGATTCCCTTACTTATCAATTGCACCACGCATCGTTTTTCCGTCAATGGCAAGACTTTCATCATTAGCGCCATAGTCATGATTCCAGAGTTGCAAGGCAGAGTTAAGATAAGATGGATCAATCAGGGATATCTGCAAAATAGTCGTATAAGAATCACATATGTTCCGCACGAAACGTTTTTTTTCGCACCAGCCTGATACTCAGGTTTAAGGACAGGACTGGATAACGACTCTTGAACATGCGGGATAAGTGGCTTAAGAAATACCATTTTCGGAGAGCTGGCTGTAGCGCAGTATCCATTCCTGATCCGGGAAAATCCCTTGCTGTTGCCTACGCAGAGCCAGTTTGAAGCCTTATAGAGAGTGCCTTTCAAGCGTTGAGGGTCTACGAAGGTTATTTTTAGCAGAAGCACAGGATGGCCGAATAACCTTTGCCCGTCAGTGATATTCTTCTTTGGGATAATGAAAGAATGCGTGAAGCAAGGTTTGGAACATGCCACTGCGGTAAAATAAGAAATCGACTGTTGTTCGTCACAAGATTAAGGCGCTCATACTTATGACGAAAATCCCAACCGATCCAGTTGTCCCGTGCCGAACATTTCAGTGCAACAGCTGAAAATGAAGAGAGCACAAACCATTGGCCTTTCCAGGACGCCGCGTACCAGAGCGTTTCGCCGATCTTTGGCAAAAATCCCAGGTAGTGATGTTGCCGCATCAAATCAAGGAAGAGCTGTTCTTCAGGAACAAAAACAGTCTTCACCTCAAATTCTCCAATAAATAAAATGATTACCTCTGAAGAAATATGGCTTCGCAACGTCTGTATTTTTTTAGAGGGGGAGTTCAGCATTATTTGTAACTGGCTATCCTGGCTTGCAATATGACAGAGGACAAAATGGTCCTGGGGGGGGCGGCAGGCCGGCATCCCCACACATCATGACACCCGCCTGTCCGCTCCACCATGCGCTGTCGCCTGCGTAGCGGGTCAGAGCGTATCTTCCAGACAGGATTCCAGCGCGCCCTGTGCGTGTTGCTCGTCATTTTCAAACACACGCAGAACCCGGCCGTCGCGCAGGACCGCTACCCGGTCGGCCAGGCGGCGCGTCTGGGCCAGGCTGTGGGAGACCAGGACAAGGGTATAGCGCTGTTTGAGCTGAAGCAGCAGTGCCTCTATCCCGGCAACGGCCACGCAGTCCACCGAGGCCGTGGGCTCGTCCAGCAGCAGCAGTTCCGGCTCCAGTGCCAAGGCCCGGGCCAGACACAGGCGCTGCTGCTGCCCCCCGGAAAGGCTCAGGGCCGGACGGTCCAACCGGTCCTTGACCTCGTCCCACAGCAGGACCTCCTTGAGCGCGCCTTCCATACGCCGGGCCGCTTCCTGCCGATCCGCGCCGCATACAAGTTGCAAGGGCAGGAACATGTTCCGTTGAATGCTTACCGGAAGTACGTTCGGCGTCTGGAAGACCATGCCCACGCGACGGCGCAAGTCCGTCAAGGGCAATGCCCCGGGTCCGGAGGTCTCGTGCCAGGTTCCCGCCAGCCGCAGCCGGACACGGCCACGCGTGACGCAGTCCGGAAAGCACTCGTTCAGGCGATTGAGCGCGCGCAGCAAGGTTGTCTTACCCGTGCCGGAGCGGCCGAGAATGGCCGTGATTGAGCGTTCGGGGAATTCGAGGTCGACCCCGCGCAAGACCTCACGCCCGGCGAAACTCACCGTCAGGCCTTCCACCTGGCCGGCCAGATTCAACCCGGCCATCGGCTGATCGCCCATTTGCGCTCCAGGGAGCGGTGCAGGATTTGGGCTCCGGCGAGCAGAGCGCTCGTCAGCGCCAGCAGCAGCAACGCCGCCCCGAACCCGCGTTCGAGCTCCGCCTGGGTCTGATGCTCGGCGGCTATGGAGTATATGGCGAAGGGCAGGGCCTCGAATTTGTCGCCGAGACTGCGCGGCAGTCCGGCATTGGCCACCACGCCGGTGAGCAGGATAACGGCGGTGTCTTCGGCCGCGCGGCCCAACGCCAGGACAACGCCTCCGGCGATGCTGCGGCTTGCGGCAGGGAGCAGCACGTGCGCGATCGATTGCCAGCGCGTGAGCCCCAGACTGCTGCACGTCAGCCTGAGCGAGGCCGGCAGCCCCTCCAGGGCGGCGCGCGTTGCACTGACAAGATAGGGAAGAACCAGAAGGGCCAGGCAGATCGCAGCGACAAGCAGGCCGGTGTTGGCCTGTGGCGCCACCGTGCGTCGCACGAATACGATTGCCATGAATCCGAACAGGCCCATCAGCACGGACGGCACGCCGGCCAGCAGGTCTACGCTGCCGTCGATGAGACGCTTTGTCCGGCCCCGTGCGTATTCGGCTAGATATATCCCGCAACCCGTTCCAACCGGCACGGCAAAGGCTCCCGCGAGCAACACCAGAACCAGCGTACCGACCAACGCCGGCCAGAGACCGTCCCAGACGGGAACCCGTCCGGTCAATGCGTCCAGCGGCGCGACCGTGCCGAACAACAGTTGCGTATTCAGCACCCCCGCGCCCCTGGACAGCAGAAAACCGAGCAATATCAGCACAGCGGCCAGGCAGACGCCGGTCGAGAGCCAGGCCCAGAGCCGCATGGCGATCATGTACAGGCGCATCATGTTCCCGCCTTTCGCCGGAGGGAACGCAGCCACAGATTCACGGCCGCGGAGGTGCCCAGGAGAATCAGGCCGGCCGCGAACAGCGAATCGTAGGCCTTACTCTGGCTGTCCGTGGCCACGACCAGGGCAATGTGCGCCGTGAGCGTGCGCAATGAATCCAGCGGCGAATGCGGCAGATGGGCAGCATTTCCCGCGAGCATCAGGGGCGTCAGCGTGTCGCCGATGGCCCGGCCGAAAGAGAGCACAGCCGCCGCCATCAGCCCGCGGCCGGACAACGGCAGCACGAGGTGCAGCGCACCCTGGGCCCGGGTCAACCCGAGCGCGCCGACCGTCAGTCGCAGGGCGGACTCGAGCGTCTGAAACTGCGCCTCTATCAGCAGCACGACCGTGGGAAGCAGCAATATGGCCAGCGTCAACGACGCGGTCAACCAGGAATAGCCCGTGCCGCGAAGAAACAATTCACGCAGCAGCGGCGCGAGCAGAAAGACGGAAACGAACCCGTAGACCACGGTCGGGATCCCCGTCATGAAGCGGACAACCGCCATGACCGGCAGCGCAAGAAATCCCGGTCCGAGTCCATGGACAAACAGACTGATGCCCAGGCCGACCGGATAGGCGAGCAGCAGGGAGGACGCGGCCAGAAAGAAGGAACCAGCTACCATGGGCAGAATACCGTACTGCCCGCCCGTCGGGTTCCAGGTCCAGGACAGAATCTCGGCGAGTCGGGAGAACTGGGAAAAAAATGGCAGGGAAAAAAAGACCAGAAAGGCGATCAGGCAAAGCACACCAAGCACGCAGACCGAGGCCATGCACACGAGCACGGCCTCGATTCCGCGTTCCCCCCGACGAGGCGGCATACGGCCAGGCCTCGTGCCTGGATCAGTGCAGCGGGATATAGCCACTCGCCCTGCTGATTTCCGCGCCCTCGGGACCGAGCACGTAGTCGATGAACGCCTTGGTCAGGCCCTCCGGCTCTCCCTTGGTGTTCATATACAACTTCCGGGTGATCGGGTACGCGCCGCTGGCGGCGTTTTCCTGACCCGGCTGCACGCCGTCCAGCGGCGGCGCGGCGACGGTCGGGTCGATATGACCGATGCTGACGTAGCCGATGCCGTCCTTGTCCTGGGCCAGCGCTGTTTTCATGGCGCCATTGGAGGCGACAACGTTGGCGCCGGCGAGAATGTCCCCTTTCTTGAGCAGCTTTTCCCAGAACACCTCGCGCGTGCCGCTGGCCTCGTCGCGCGTATAGACATGAATGGACGCGTCGGCGCCGCCCAGCTCCTTCCAGTTGGTGATCCTGCCGGCGTAGATGTCCCGCACCTGCTGCGCCCCGAGCGCCTTGACGGCATTGTCCGGATTCAGCACGACGGCAACGCCATCGATTGCAAAGGGGAAGGATTTCAGGCCGAATCTGGCGACCTCCTCGTCGGTCAAGGCCCGTCCG
>CAZGAH010000095.1:4571-16242 GCA_964523295.1 uncultured Desulfovibrionaceae bacterium
CCGGTATTACCGATCTGCACCAGCCCGGCCCCGACCTGCTGCACGCCGACGCCCGAACCGCCGCCGCCGACGGTGATGCGAATGTCAGGCCAGGCGGTCATGATCCGCTTGGATGCCTCCTTCATGACCGGAATGTGCGCCGTTCCACCGGCAATGTCGAGCGTGCCTTTGATCGCGGAAAAGGAATCCAGGGCCCCGGCCCAGGCCGGAACTGCCGTAGCCAGCAACAGCATGAGGGACAATGCCCGGAACACCAGGCCCGCGTGTCTGCGTGTCTGCATCGATGATCCTCCTTGTACGGGATTGATAGGGATCACCGTTCCATAGCGAAAGGGAGGGGTTTGGACAAATCGATATTCTCAATCCATTCAAGCCTGAATGATCGGAAATGTCTCTGCTTCGTTCCGCCGGTTGGGATCAGAGCGTGTCTAACCCGTGGCGTAAAAGGGTGGAGGCGTCATGGGGGGGGCTGAGGCCGCAGGTTGCTGATGCAACCTGCGGCCGGGAGGTTTTGTCCGAAAGGGGTTACGTGTGACTGAATCCTGAACCTGTATTTGCCGAAAGTGAATGGGACATGGGGTTTTGGGCAAAGTGGTCCAGGCAGCGCCGCAGGTCGGTCATGAGCAGGTCGGCGAGGTCGCGGCTGAAGCCGTGGCGCACCAGGGCGCGCATGACGACAAGATCCTGCCGGTTGGCCGGCATGGAATAGGCCGGAACCTGCCAACCGCGCGAGCGCAGCCGGTCGGAGAGGTCGTAGAGATTGAAATTCCGGGTAGTGTCCTTGAGGCTCCAGGACACGGCCGGAATACCGCCCCGACCGTCATAGATGACGTCGAAGCAGGGAATATCACGTAGCGCATCACCCAGGTAGGCGGCGGTCTGGTAGCAGGCATCCTGGATTTTGAAGTAGCCTTCGCGGCCCAGGCGCAGGAAGTTGTAGTATTGGGCCACGATCTGGCCGCCCGGTCGGGAGAAATTGAGCGCGAAGGTCGGCATGTTGCCGCCCAGGTAGTTGACCTGGAAGATCAAATCCTCGGGCAGTTCCTTGGCGTCACGCCAGACCACCCAGCCGACGCCAAGCGGCGACAGGCCGAATTTATGCCCCGAAGCATTGATGGATTTGACCCGGGGAAGACGGAAATCCCACAGCAGATCAGGCTGGCAGAATGGCGCGAGAAAGCCGCCGCTGGCCCCGTCCACGTGCACCGGGATGTCGAGACCCGTGTCCGCCTGGAGCTTGTCGAGCGCCGCGCAGACCTCGGCCACGGGCTCGTACTGACAGGTGAAGGTCACGCCGAGCGTGGGGACCACGCCGATGGTGTTTTCGTCGCAACGTGCCACGGCCTCCTCCGGGCTCATGATGAGCCGGTCCCGCTCCATGGGGATCTCCCGCAGCTCAACATCCCAGTAGCGGGCGAATTTGTGCCAGCATATCTGGACCGGGCCGCAAACCAGGTTGGGCTTGTCAGCCGGCTTCCCGGCTGCCTTGCGGGCGGCTCGCCAGCGCCATTTCATGGCCAGGGCGCCAAGCATGGCCGCCTCGCTCGATCCGGTGGTAGAGCAGCCCGTGGTGTTGGCGGCCTCGGGCGAATGCCACAGGTCTGCCAGCATGTGAACGCAACGCGCTTCGAGTTCAGCGGTTTGCGGATACTCGTCCTTATCGATCATGTTCTTGTCGATGCATTCATCCATGAGCGTATGGACTTCAGGATCGACCCAGGTCTGGCAGAAGGTGGCCAGGTTCTGGCGGGAGTTGCCGTCGAGCATGAGTTCGTCGTGTACGACCTGGTAGGCGTGTCTGGGGTCGATTTCCTTTTCCGGGAACCGGTATTTTGGCATGCGTACCGACAGGTCGCTCGCGGCGTAGACATCGTCGAGAAGATCAGCGCGGACCGTTTCCTTCTGATGCAAGGGCATGGATTGCCTCCTTTATGTACAGATTCAGAAAGTTTGATACCCGGGAACCAGATATCATTGGAGCTGCTTTCTTTGTTTCATGAGCTGCTGAACTACTGAGCGTTTTGCCGCCAGCCGGGTTTCTTGCAGGCATTGATGACGAGCGGCAAACCGACGAAGAGCACCATGCCAGCCGCCACCAGCCCGACATAGAGCACGGGGTTACCCACGGGGAGATTCGTCGGAGGGAAAAAACCCACGACCAGGGAAAAGGTTACCCCGAGCAGTCCGACGCCGGCAACAAGCCACATGCCGAAAAGTCCGCCGGGGACCTTGTAGGCGCGCGGCAGGTCGGGCCGGGTTTTGCGCAGCTTGATGGCGGCGGCGTACATAAGGATGTACATGACAAGATAGAGGGTGATGGTCATGGCCGAGAGCATGAAAAAGGCCACACTGACGTTATCCATGAAGAAGTAGAGCGAGGTCAGAAGGCTGACGACCACGGCCTGGATCAACAGGATGGTAATCTGTACGCCATTTTTGTTGACTTTGGCCATGAATGGCGGGAGTTCGCCCTCTTTGGCGGTTTCCAGCAAGCCGCGACTCGGCCCGCCAATCCAGGCCATGACCCCTCCGATGGAGCCGAAGGCCGTCAGCAGTCCCATGATCGGAGTGAGGAAGCCGATGTGGAATTTGTTTAAAAGCTGATCGAATGCCTGCATGAGCCCGGCCGTGAGGCTGATGTCCGCAGCCGGGACAACGCTAGCCACAGCCAGGGAGCCCAGCATGAAAAGCAGGAAGATAACGGCGGCGGCCAGGAACATGCCTTCCGGAAACTGCGTGGCGGGTTTTTCCATATCTTTGGCATGAACGGCGTGTACCTCCACACCGGCGAAAAGCAGGATGATGCCGGCCAGGAAGGCGATGCTGCCAAGACTCGTGATGTTGGGAAAAAGCCGGGCGTGCGCGCCCTCGTGAACAAGTTTTCCCGCGCTGTCGGCCACCGGGCCGGGGGTGAGAAAGGCGATGGGGTTGCCCTGATCAATCCAGAGCAGCCCCAGGACGATGACGATCACACCAGGCAGCACCGTGCCACAGAGCGCTCCGTATTTGGTAACGAAGCTCGATACGTTTGATCCGGCCAGTGTCAGAAAGGTGGCCATCCAGTAGCACACCAGGATGACAATCCCGGTGTAGACTCCGCTTTCGGACAAGGCGGGATCCAGAACCGCGTAGGCAAGGCAACTGGCTGCGAATCCCAGGACAGTGGGATACCAGACCACATTTTGGATCCATTGCAGCCAAATGGCCGTGAACCCCCAGCGCGACCCGAAAGCCTCCTTGACCCAGGTGTAGACGCCGCCGCCCTTGTCGCTAAAAGCACCTCCAAGTTCCGCGGCCACGAGTGAGGCGGGAATGAGAAAGATGACCGTGGAAAAGAGTATGTAAAAAATCATCGACAACCCTTCCTTGGCCATCATGGGAAGGCCGCGCAGGCTCACCACCGCAGCGACGGTCATCATGCACAACGTAAATACCGAGAGCTTCGTTTTGCCAGTCATGTTCCGATACCCTTTCGCGTAAGAGTTGAAGAGCAATATGGATGTGTTGTGGGCACAATCAAAGATTTTCGAACTTTTCTGTGATTAGCCAACAAACAACAACAATGAAAAACAATGACAAAGTGATCTGCTTATGCGGCCCCCTGCGAGTGTTGTGGTTGGCTACAATCATTGCAACAGGAACTTGAGAGAACAGAAATTTCCGATTCAGCCGTTTTCCCGGCATTTATTGCATAATGTTCAACTTTTATACTCCATTTTTGGAGTCAATATATCACTGTGTCATAATTGATTCGGCACGGTTTTGACAGAAATGCTCTTAAACGCACCATGGTAGAATTTGCATATAGCCAGAAACTCTGATGATGTGCTTTTATCCGCACGCACAATAGAAGTTGTAATCAGAGGCGAGGACGCTTGGAAGAAATAAAGGCAATCGAAAGAGGCGGTTGCGATGCGTCAAATCGACACACCCCAATCTTGTTGCGTGCCGGAGTCCATTTTAAATAGTCCCTGAATTGGTATTGAGAATCTATTATTCTGTCAACTTATTTTCGACAAAAATTCCCTCCCCTGAGCGAGAAGAATCTTCCGTCATGCCAGCTGTTCCGCTCAATGCACCAAGGAATCGCTCGATGGATTCTTACGGAACATCCCGCAAAAAGGGCGTGGAGACCGGGTTATCGGACAGGACCTGGCCGCGAAGTCGGTCAAGGCCTTTTCATACGCCTCGTCGGGGTTTAGCCAGGATGTGTTGCGTTTGCATCCAGTCAAGTCTTAAAAAGTGCAGTGAATTCTCTTCTACTCAGCCAACGACATTTCTCTTCATTACATATCTATTTACGTGCTTGCACGCAATCCACCTGTTAAATCGCTTTCTTTCCTTCTGATTTAATTCCTTGCATTCTCCATTTCATCTGCCCGGAAAATAGGCAACGCGGGGACGCAACTCGAGCGCCGTGGCAGGGACCAAGGCGGATGGCCGTCCTTCGGGGCGGTCTTTCCTTTTCTCTTACTTGCATCCGGATTGGTCCAAATGCGTTAAATCCCGGGGGGGCCAGGGCCCCCGTGCCTTTCCGCGCAGCTCAGATCCTCCTTGTACGGGATTGATAGGGATCACCGTTCCATAGCGAAAGGGAGGGGTTTGGACAAATCGATATTCTCAATCCATTCAAGCCTGAATGATCGGGTATTCCTTGGCTGGGTCCGGAACAACAATGAGTCGTTCTATCCCCGCTAACTGCCTGTTCACAGGAAGGTCACGACACAGCGTCAAAGAGCATTCCGAGACGTCATGTGAGTCGGTAAGGTCGTTCCGACGTTCAGGGCAGCAGAACGTGCCAGGGTAGACACTACGGTCCGATTGCTCACTGACCGGGCTGGCGTTCCGTCAGGGCAAAGGGTATCAGGTCGCGAATCCGCAACCCTGCGCCCGGATATGAACAATTCCAGCCACCGCCCGGTTTTGTAGACATCGGCCTGAGTTTGACGTATGTGCTTTCATGTAGTCCCGGAACAACGCGCACGGTGACGCGTTGCTCCTGTGCAACCTGGCCGTGAATCCTGCCGGATCATGGCTCTTCTCTGGCTGACGATCGCGTCGCGGAGGCCTTCATGGATTTTCACTGCCCTGCCTGCGGATTTACCTCGCCCGTCGCTGATGTTTTCGAAGGGAAAAAAGTGAAATGCCCGAAATGCAACGCGCTCGCGTCTGCCGGCGCTGTGGCCAGGCCCGTGGGGCGGGGTGAATTCGATCTGGCACGGGCACTGTTGCAGGATACGGCCGAGGTCACGTGTACGCAGTGCGGCTTCAGGGCCAATCTGCCCTTGCGCTATCGCGGCCGGCCCACCACCTGCCCGCTCTGCGGCAAGTCGCTCCGGGTCGCCCGGCATGGGACCAGGTTGACAGATACGCAGAACCAGGCCCCGTTTCTCTGCCCGCAGTGCGGATACATTGCCAGCGTACCGGCCAGGCTGCGAGGGCGGAAGGCCAAATGTCCCGTCTGTCTGGCTGTTTCGGTTGTCGGTGAGCCTGCCCTGGGCGTCGAGCCCAAGGCCGGAGCCAATGCCGCGCTCACGCCAGGCCGCGAGGCCGTTCCGAGTCGCGAGGCCGTCCCGAGCCGCGCGGCAGGTCCGGCGCCCGACGCCGTGATACCTGCGGCCGACGCCGTATCGCTGGCAGCGGACGTTACGCCGGCAGCTGCGAAGCCGGCGCCGGCCAAACCGAAGTCCAGGGAACGTCGCCGTGCGCCAAGGTTCAAGGTCAAGCACATCAATGCCTCGCTCGGCGTGGTCATGGGCGAATTCCGCGTGCGCGATCTCAACGCCAACGGCATCTGTTTCGACGAAGGCGACTCCGATTATGAACTGAGCGCAGGGCAGACCATCCGCTTCGACCTGATCAGCCATGGCGTGACCCTGGCCTCCGAGCTGGAGGCGCGCGTCGTGCGTACGCAATACGGGCAGGCAGGCTGCGAGTTCGTGAACCTCAATCCTGCGAACAAGGCCGAAATCATCAAGCTCCTCCAGGAGCACGTGCGCAGCATAGCCAGGGCACAGGCTGCCAGGAAGGCCGGCGCACCCGGCATTGCGCCAGCGCCTGCGCCGGCGGCAGCCTCGACCGGGCAGGAGATCGCCGGAAACGTCGATATGGATGCCCTGCTGGTCAAGCTCAAAGGCGTGCGATGAGCGACGCGAGCCTTGTCCTGCCGCGGGCGGCGCACCGTTTTCGACCCCTTGTGCAGCGCTGCGTGACCAGGGTCTGCGCCCTGCTGCTCTGCATCGGTTCGTCGGGTGTTTTCGCCGCCTCCGCCATGGCAGACGATGCGCGGCTCGATGCCGTGCTGGAGCGTCTGCGCGGCGTCGCTGCCGGGGTACTCAGCGTGCGCAGCGACTTTCCCCAGGAGAAACGTCTGGCCCTGTTCGACGAAACCCTGCGTTCGCGGGGGAAGCTCTCCTTGAAGAAGCCGGACAAGCTGCGTTGGGAGTATACCGAGCCCTCGGCATCGGGCTTCTCGGTCAACGGCGCCAAGGGCAAGCGCTGGAGTGAGTTTTCCGAACGCGCGGACAGCGTGGACGTGGCCCGGGACATGGCCCTGCGGCTCGTGTCCGAGCAGCTTCTGGCCTGGGCCTCGGTCGATGTGGAGCGCCTGGGGCGCGGCTTCGCGCTCGCCCTGACCTCCGAGACGCCCGTGGTGCTGCGTCTGACGCCACAGGACAAGCGCCTGCGCGAGGCGATCCAGTCCGTCGAGATCACCTTTGCCGCGGACGAGCGCTCCATCGCCACGGTGGAAGTGCGCGAGCAGGGCGACGACTACACCCGCATCCGCTTCGAGAATCCGATCCTGAACGAGCCGATCGACGACGCGCTCTTCTGATCCCGCCCCACGGCCGGTCCTTCGACCGGAAGGATCATTTCAACCCGAGGTCTTCCTTGGTCAGAAACTTCCGGCCCGCGTTCTCCAGTATCCTGGCCATCTCGACGCGGTCGGGCAGGCGGCTGCGGCGCAGTTCCGCCGTGTACGCCGCCAGCCGTTTTTCCTGGCGCAGATAGGCCCGGACCACGTCCTCGACGCCGCGCAGTTGTGTGACCCGCTTGAGCCAGCCCACCCCCTCGGCGTAGACGATCCGGGAGGCCAGGTACGCGGCAAGCATCGCGTACTGATGCTGTCGCGGCGTTTGCTGCAGGATGCGCTCGCGATAGTGCTCGACGAGCACCGGCGGGCAGTAGCGCAGCAGCAGCTCGCACAGGGCCGGGTCGGCCGGGATGTCCGGGGCCTCGGCGCTCAGCGTGGCGTAGAGCGCGTCCTTGGCGGCGTTGATTTCGTCGGAGAGCTCCAGGGTTATCTGCGTCAGATAGCGAGCGCCGCCGCTGGCGCGATACTCGCGCAGCATCAACTCCGCCTCGGCTGCTGCCCGGTTGTGGAGAATATCGAGTACGTCGCGCACGTAGCGGCCCTTGATGGCCATGAACTCTTCATCGCACAGCACCAGTCCTGCCAGGACCTCGTACGAGGAGCAGATCACGCCGGTTTTGTTCGCCGAGGAGCCGTGGACCACGAGCACGCCCTGTTCCTCGAGCTGGCGGCGGGCGTCGGCGGCGATGAAGAGATTGGCTCCTTCGACAATCGCCCGGGCGGTGGGCTGGCCCGAGGCGGTGAAAAAGTCCCGCCAGTTCCTGCTGTTGATCGTATCCGGACGTCCGCCGGCCGGGATGAACAGCTCCGCCATGGCCGTATTGTGCAGCGTGTTGCGCACGTGCGCACCCTCCGGACTCGCGGCCGAAAACAGGCAGGCCCCGGGTCCGGAAAAAAAGGCCGGGTTGAACTCGACGATGCTCAGGCCCTTCCTGACCAGCCGGAGCAGCTCCTCATGGGCCAGTCCCTGCGGGTCGCTGGCAGCGCCGTGCCCGTCGGAAATGGCCACAATCCGGGCGTTGGCGCCGTACTGGCGGATAAGCCGGAGAATGGCGTTGCCGGCGACGTCGCCTTTCGGTCCGCCCGTCATTTTGACCCGGAACGGCTCCCGGTTCGGATCGATGCCCAGGCAGCGCAGCACCCGCTCGGCAAAGACGATCACGCCCAGGCTGGTGACGCCGAACTCCTTGTGGTTGATGCCCGCCCTGGGCTTCGAACTCATGAACGCCGCCGGCCAGGCATAGCCGCGCTGCTGCGCCCGGGCCACGGTCCAGGCGATCTGCCCGGGCGTGATGTGCTCGTCGGGTCCGAGATAGAGTATTTCCGGGCGGTTCAGGTAATCCACGAGTTCCGGCAGGCTGGGGGTCGTGGCGCCGGGCAGGATGAGATCCAGCAGCGTATCCACCAGGGCCTTGAGCGCGGCGTCGTGCCCGGCATCGGGCCGCAGCAGCAGCACGGCCTTGGCGCCGCCCTCGGGGATGTCCTTGTTCTTGATCTGCTGCGCCAGAGCCAGGCGGACGACCTCGTCGAGCAGGCGTCCGGCCTCGCGTCCGAATTGCTCGGGCGTGCGCGTGGGCACCAGCCGGACGCCGCCGCGCGCCATTTCCCGGTAGCGGACGTGAAAACCGCGTCCGTGCGGGCTGTGGACGAAAAACACGCCGTAGGGAATCTCCGCCTCGCCGGTCAGCCCTGCCAGGGCGCGCGGATCCAGCCTGAAGCCGAGCCCCAGGATGTTCTCCACGTAATAATTGGTGCGCAACGTCTGTTCGAACAGCCGCAGGACGCAGTCGAAAACCTGGCGGGTCGCCTCGCTGTCCAACTGGCTCATCCGGTAGCGCAGGTCGTCGGCAATCTCCCGCATAACGGGCTCGCGGTCGATCCGGGCCGGAGCGAAGCGGGCCTCGAAGAAATCGGCACAGAGCCGGCTCAAGACCGGGTTGGCCAGCATGGCCCGGTGGATGTTCTCCAGGCTGAAAGCCCAGGGGTTCTCCTTGAGCAGGCACTGGTGGCACAGCTCGGCCGCGGCCTGCAGCAACACGACGCGACGCAGGGAGAAGCCGGCATCGGCCAGGGCATCGAGCGGGTGCAGCGGAAAAAGGCATTTCAACAGCGAAAGCTCGGAATGCAGCGCCGGCCAGCCGGGGTGCTCCTCGCCCATGGCCTGGCCCGCGTCGCTGACGTAAAAGCTGACAATGGCGTACTCCGGGCGTCCGCTCGAGGCGGCCGGACGAAACGAATCGGCATACCCGCGCCGTATGCACAATCCGGCGCGGCGCAGAATCCTGGCGATCTGGAGCAGCAGCCCGCGCCGGGGCGGATCCTGCATCCCGAGCATGATCCGGGTTTCGCCGTCGCCTGGCAGGGGATACAGCCGGATGAGCACGTCTTCGCGGGAAAGCAGCTCGCGAGAGAGCTGAAAATGCCGCAACGCGCGATCCGTCTCGAAGCGCTCCACATAGTCCTGCGAGGCGTCGGCCAGGAATTGCCTGAAGGCGTCCGCAGACAGGGCGTCCGGTTGCCCAGGCTCAGCGGCGGACCGGGCAAGCCGCTCGGCCATGGCCTCGGTTGCGCGCCGGAACACCGGCGAACGAGGATTCGCCCTCTCCTGCAGGGCCAGCAGCACAGTATCGATCCGCAGCCGTGCGTCGCGCGTGGCATAGAAACGCGCCGTCTCGATGTCGGCCTGCACGTTGCGTTCGAGCATGGCTGGCAGCGCAGCGCCGTCCTGGTCCGGGGCGATGGCGGTGATCTGCGTATGGCAGGGACTGCGCAGGACCACCGTGCGGCCCTCGTTCAGGACCTGGCCGGAGATGAGCGCGCGCAGATGCCGGCCGACCTCCTCCGGGGTATGGGTGCGGAAATAGTAGGCCGGCATGTTCGCCAGAAACCAGGGGGTAACCTCGGTGATGTCCCGCTCCACTCCCCGGCGGACGCGCGTAAGCATATCTTCGGGGTCCGGCCGCGCCTCCGCGAACCTCGCCTCGCCGTCGTTCCTGTGCTCCATGGGCTCCTCCCGTGCGCCGGGATCAGGTCCCCGGCTGCCGGCACTCTACCCCAGGCGGCCAGGGCGTCAAGGCGTCGGCGGGCAGGGTACCCCGGCGTTTTCGGTCTGAACGCGCAAAGCCGCCGGCCTGAAGGGTAGCCAGGGGCGAGGATCGTCGAGAGCAGTTGAATATGCGTTAATTGGCGAACAACCCAAGAGGAGAAGGCACCTTAAACAGACAGCAAAAAATGCCTTGACATTCCGGGCAGCTCATTTTTCAGCATACCGCGAGCGTAGGGTTGCCTCGACGGTCTGGACAAGGGTGTCCATCTCCACGGGCTTGGCCAGGTAGCCGTTCATGCCGGCGCTCAGGAACCGCTCCCTGTCGCCAGCCATGGCATAGGCCGTCAAGGCGATTATCGGGATGTCGGCCTTGACGGCGCCGGCCTCGCCGGAGCGGATGCGTCGGGTGGCCTCGACGCCGTCCATGATCGGCATCTGCACGTCCATGAGCACGAGGTCGTAATTGCCGTCTCTGAAGACCTCCAGGGCCTCCTGCCCGTTCATGGCGACGTCGACGACCCAGCCGGCCTTTTCCAGTTGCCTGGCAACGACCATGGCGCTCATGCGGTCGTCCTCGGCAAGCAGGATTTTTCGGCCACTGCGGGGCGTTGTCGGCATGTCGAGGGCAGATGATTCGGGCGCCGTGCTCGCTGCCTCGACGCCAAAGGGAATGCACGCATGGATGGCCGAGCCAACGCCCTCCTCGCTTTCGACGCACAGGGACCCGTTCAGGAGGCGCACCAGACGTTTGACGATGGAGAGACCGAGGCCGGCGCCCTGGAATTTCCGGGTGTAGCTCCCGTCGACCTGGGTGAAGGGTTCGAAGAGAGCATCGAGCTTGTCGTCAGGGATGCCGATCCCGGTGTCGACAACGGAGAACAGAAAAAGGCGTTTTCCCGCCCGTTGCGCGCGGAGGCAGCAGACTTCGAGCGCGACCTCGCCCCGGGATGTGAACTTCAAGGCATTGCCGACCAGGTTGTTGAGCACCTGTTGTAGTCGGTTCGCATCGCCCACAAGACTCTCCGGCAGGTCCGGCTCGAGCCGAAAACGCAAGGCGATCCCTGCCTGGTCCGCAGCCGGGAAGAACAATTGCTCCACCGCGTTCACGGTTTCGTGCAGATTGAAGGGCTCGCTGGCAATGTCCACCTTGCCGGCCTCGATCCGCGAGAGGTCGAGAATGTCGCTCATCAACCGTGTCAGCCGCCTGCACGACTGCAGGGCCATGCCGATGTACCCGGCCTGTTCGGGCGTCCGGGCAGTTGCGTCCATGAGCTGCAGCACGCCCATGATACCGTTCATCGGCGTACGCAACTCGTGGCTCATATTGGCCAGAAACTCGTTCTTGGCCCTGCTGGCAGCCTCGGCCTGCTCCTTGGCCGCCTGCAGGTCCTGCAGAGTCTGCATGCGCTCGGTGACATCATCGAAAATCGCGACGACCTCGCCGGTCGGGAGCCTGTAGATGCGGTTCTCGCTCCAGCCCTGCCGCAGGTGGTCCTGGTAGAAAAACGGGGGGATGTGCTCACCCTGCCCCGTGGACCAGACCCGTTGCAGGTCGGCCAGAAATCCGGCTCGCTTCAGGGAGGGGAAAAGGTCGAGCAGCCGGCGTCCGACGGCCTGCTCCCGGGGCAGTTTCGTGATCATCTCGGCCATGGCGTTTAAGTCACGGATCACGAAATCCTGTCCGTTGTCGACGGCCTCGTACACGGCCACGCCGCTGCTCATGTGCTCGAACAACTCCCGGAGACGATGCT
>CAZGAH010000096.1:0-5485 GCA_964523295.1 uncultured Desulfovibrionaceae bacterium
CGGTCATGGAGCTTTTCCGCACGGTCGCGGCCCGCACCCAGGCGGCGTTCGAATATGAACCCGGCCGCGACATCAACGAAGCGCCTCCCCTTTCCGTATTCGCCGAACGCGAATTCGCCGAGATGACCGGCGAAGGCGATTAACGCCGGGGAAACGCACCTTTGGGTCGGGTGGAGGAAGGCATGAGAAACAGGTACCACGTTCTGGTGGCGGGCGCAGGAATCGGCGGCGTGCGCGCTGCCCTCGATCTGGCCGCAACCGGTCGGAAAGTGTTGCTCATCGATAAGCGGCCGCGGCATGGGGGTATACTCGCACAGCTCGACTGGCAGTTCCCGACCGATCACTGCGGCATGTGCAAGATGCTGCCCTTGATGGAGCGCGACGCAGGCAGCCAGTTCTGTCTGCGGAAGGGGCTCTTTCACGAAAACATCGATCTGGTCCTGTCCACGGAGCTTGTCGCGCTCGAGGGCGATCCGGGCAAGTTTCAGGCAACGCTACGCCGCCGCGCTCCCCTGGTCGATCCGCTCAAGTGCATTGCCTGCGGCAAATGCGCCGACGTCTGTCCGGTCAGGGTTCCGGATGAATTCAACGCCGGTCTGGGCCAACGGGCCGCGATATACTTGCCGTTGCCGCATTCCGTGCCAAACGCCTATGTCGTCGATCTGGACAACTGCGAACGCTGCTGGCGCTGCCACGAGGCCTGCCCGACCGGGGCGATCGATTTCCTGTTCCACGAGCGGGAGCATTTCCCGATTCTGCTGGTGGACCCGGATCCCAAGGCCGGGGCGCAGATCGACAAGTGGCTCAAGGCCTACACCTTCCCCTTTGCCCAGGAGCTTTCGTGCGCGGCCGCCATCGACCGGCTGCATCACGACAGCGAGACGCGTCTGGTCCTTCTGGATCTGAGCACCCTGGACATGCCGCACGACCGGGCCATCCAGCGTATCCGCGAGCTGCGCCCGAATGTGACCGTTCTGGTCATGGCCGGACCGCTTTACGGGGACAAGGCCCGTGCGCTGCTTGAGCACGGAGCGGCAGACTTTCTGCTGCACCCGCTGGAGAAGAAAACCTTCATTTCCTGGCTCGACAAGCACTTCATGGGCGTTGTGGCGGATCAAAAGATCGAGGTGCAGGCCGGGGCCGTGATTCTTGCCGTGGGGTTCGAACCCTTCGATGTCAAAAGCAGTGACAAGGCCGTGTCGCTTACCGGCTACGGGTACTATCCGGGCGTTGTGACCGCCATGGAATTCGAACGGATGCTCAGCGGCGTCGGGCCTTCCGGCGGCAGGTTGCTCAAGCCCGGCACGGACGAACCGGTACGCCGGATCGCCTGGGTGCAGTGTACGGGCTCGCGCAATGCCCAGCTCGACGCGGAATTCTGCTCCAGCGTCTGCTGCATGTTCTCTATCAAGGAGGCCCTGCTGGCCAGGAAGGTCAGTCACGGCGAGGCCGAAACGACCATTTTTTACATGGACATGCGCACCTTTGGCAAAGGTGGACAGCGCTATCGGGAAAACGCCGAAAAAGAACATGGCGTACGCTTCGTCAACACCATGCCGCATATAGTCCGCGGCCCGGACAACGGCCCCGACCCGCTGATCTGTCAGTATCAGGACGCCTCCGGGGCCATCGTGGACGAACCCTTCGACATGGTCGTCCTGGCTACCGGCGCGCGTCCGCCCAAGGAGCTGCGCACTCTGGCCGCCGCTCTGGACGTGCAGCTGAATCACTGGGGATTTATCGACGCGCCGAAGCTCGCGCCCGAGCGCACCAGCCGCCTCGGGATTTTCGCCGCCGGCGCCTGCGGGCAGCCCAGGGATATCGCCGACTCATTGATCCAGTCGGGCTCGGCGGCCCTGAGCGCTTCGCGGCTCCTGCATACGGTCGATTTCACCATCGAGGCCGAGGAGACAGAAACCGGCGTCCCGTCCGTGCCCAATCGGGATGTATGCCGCGAGCCCGCGAAGGTTCTGGTGGCGTTCTGTTCGGATTGTCCGTCCCTGGCGGGGGGATTTGATGCGCCGGCGCTGGCGGAGTCGCTGCGTCGACGCCGGCCCTCGTGTACGCTGTTCATGGCCGGTCGCCTGTGCGCGCAACCGGACTGGACCAGTCTGTTGCACCATGTCGCTTCCGAGGCGCCCAATCGGGTGCTGCTGTGCGCCTGCTCGCCCTACGCCTTCATCCCCAGGCTCAAGGAGCTTATCAACGCGACGGGGCTGGCGCCGGCGCTCCTCGACGTGCTGGACATCCACGCGCTCACGCTCGGTCGTGAGACTCCGGATGGACTGGCGACGCGGCTGTCAATGGCGGTCGCCCGACTGGAGGGCGCCGACCCCAGGCCTCATCCCCCGGTTTCGGGCCTGTTTGACGCGGCCCTGGTCGTGGGCGGCGGGCTTGCCGGGATGACCGCGGCCCTGGCCATAGCCGAACACGGGCGCGCGGTCGTTCTGGTCGAGGCGGAGGCGGAGCTGGGAGGCCTGATGCGTCAGTTGCGTTCGACGCTGACGGGCGAGGATCCGCAGCGGCGTTTGGAAAAACTGGCAGGCCAGGTGCGTGAACATCCGCGCATCGACGTGCTCTGTTCGTCGCGCGTTGTGGCGAGTTCGGGCGTGGCCGGCCGCTTCCGGACGGTCATTGAAAGTGGCGTCACCCGCCGGGTGGTGCAGCACGGGGCGACCATCCTGGCTACCGGTGCGAAACTGGCGCAATGCTACGAATACGGCTCGCGCATGGAGTCCGGGCTCGTCAACCAGCTGGAGCTGGAACAACGCCTGGCCGACGGCACGCTTGACGTCTCGCAACTCTCCGCCGTGGCCATGATCCTGTGCGCCGGCTCGCGCGAGGAACCGCGGAACTATTGCAGCCGCGTCTGCTGCAGTCAGGCACTGAAGAACATATTCACCTTGAGAAAAAAGAACCCCGAGTTGGGAATCTATGTCTTTTACCGGGACATGATGAGCTACGGCTTCCTGGAGCGGTATTTCGTCGAGGCCCAGGCGGCGGGCGTGCTGTTCATCCGCTACACCCCGGAGAACAAGCCCCGCGTCTCGTTCAAGGATCAGCGCCCGCAGATAGAGGCTTTCGATCCCGCGCTGGGTGCAGACATCCAGATCGACGCCGATCTGCTGGCTCTGGCCACCGGGATGGAGCCCAATCCTGCCGGCGCGTTGGCGGAGCTGTTCGACGTACCCCTGGATCGTGACGGGTTTTACGCAGAGGCGGAACCGAAGTGGCGGCCGGTGGATTTTCTGAAGCAGGGAATTTTCGCCTGCGGCGCGGCCCTGTCGCCGCGATCGATGCCCGAGACCGTGGCCTCGGCCCAGGCAGCAGCACAGCGGGCACTGGCCCTGCTCGAGGCGAAAACCATTGCCCGGAGCGCGGTCACGGCGGAGGTGCGGCACAGCCTGTGCTCACGCTGCGGACGCTGCATCGAGACCTGCCCCTACGGTGCCAGAAGTCTGGACGAGGACCTGGCGCGCGTTATCGTGGATTCGCTGCTGTGTCAGGGGTGCGGCGCCTGTGCGGCGGTCTGCCCGAACAGCGCGACCGTTCTCGGGGCGTTTCCGGACGGGGCCATGCTCGAGGTGATCGAAGAAGCTGCGGATGGGGTCTTTTTCTAGCCCGGCGCAACGATACGCCGGACGGACAGAAGGCTGAGCACTGTTTTTCAGACGAAGAGCAGGCGCCTGGCGCCAGCTCTCCGCGCGCCTGCACCAGAGCAGGCAGGAGAAAGCCATGAGCGTACACGCCATGCCGGTTGACAATGACAGCAGCGGCCACGGCCCCGATCTCCTGGCGGAAGTCCGGGAGATGGTCAAGGCCTGCATGCAATGCGGCACGTGCTCCGCATCCTGCCCCAGCGCCTACGCCATGGACATGACGCCCCGTGCCCTGTGGCGCTCGGTGATCCTGGGGCGGACAGAGGACGTGCTCGCCAGCAAGACCTTCTGGTTGTGCTCCAGTTGTTACACCTGCACCCTGCGCTGCCCGCGGGGCCTGCCCCTGACCGAGGCCATTGCCGCCTTGCGGCGCATCGCTGCCCGCTCCGGCGGCGAACGGCACGAAAAGCAAGCGTTGTTCTATCGCGTCTTCATGGACAATGTCCGGGAAAACGGACGTGTCCAGGAGATGAGCCTGATGAACAGCTACCTCCTCGCCTGCCGCAATCCTCTGCTGCCGTTCAACTTTTTGCCCCTGGGCGTCAAGCTGTTCCGCAAGGGCAAGCTTTCCCTGTGGGAGGCGGCGCATACGCAGAAGCACAAGCTCGCACGCCTCTATAACCTGGCCGGGGAGCAGGAGGGCTGATCATGCAGTACAGTTACTATCCCGGGTGTACGCTGACCGGAACCGCCAGGGAATACGACGTTGCCACGCGTGAACTCTTTCAGGCCCTGGGCGTCGGGCTGATGGAGATTCCGGACTGGACCTGCTGCGGCGCGAGCGCGGCCCCGACCACCAGCGAGGCCCTGAGCCTGCTGCTGCCGGCGAGGAACCTGGCTCTGGCCGAGACCCGGCAACAGGAGTCCGAGGTTATGGTCCCGTGCAGCGCCTGCTACCTCAACCTCCTGCACGTGTATGAAAAAACCCGGACCGACCGCCGCCTCAAGTCCGGCATACGCAAGACGATGGAAGACGAAGGCTTGACGTTTACCGGCAAGGTCAGACCCCGGCATATCCTGGACGTCCTGGCCAATGACATCGGCGCCGCTACCATTGCCGAAAAGGTCGCGGCTCCCTTCGTGGACCTGGTCATCGCCCCGTATTATGGCTGCCAGATTCTTCGTCCGTATCCGATCTTCGACAACCCCGAGCGCCCCGCTTCCATGGACGCGCTGCTCACGGCGACCGGGGCGAAGCCCCTGGCCTGGAACAAAGGCGGTGTCTGCTGCGGCGCGTCGTTAATGACCACGCATAAGGAAGTCGCCCTGAACCTGGTGGCGGATATCCTCAAATCAGCTGAGACGGCGGATGCCATTGTGACCGTCTGCCCCATGTGTCAGATGAATCTGGAGAGTTTCCAGCAGCAGGCCTTTGCCATGTCCGGGCAAAAGCGGTTCGTGTCCGTGCTCTATCTGCCGCAATTGATCGGCCTGGCCCTGGGCCTGTCCGAGGAGAGCCTGCAAATCGGCAAGAATATGGTTGTGACCGACGGGTTGAAGGAAAAACTGCATAAACGTGCCGAAGTCACTGTCTGAGAGCCCGCTCCCTACGCGGAGCGGTGCAGGAGCGTATGCCATGGCAGCACTGACCTTGGATCGGAATAATATTCATACGGCCGTACAGACCATCATCGACTACGGCGGCACAGGTATCCTCCGTTGCGTCCAGTGCGGCGCCTGTTCGGCGGTCTGCCCGGGCGTGAGGGCCGGGTTTCCTGTGCTGTGCCGGTTGCTCATCCGCAAGCTCATGTCCGGGCAGCTCGAGGAAATCGTCGAAGAGACCTCCTCGTGGGGCTGCCAGGCGTGCAACCGGTGCACCGAGGTCT
>CAZGAH010000096.1:5495-9072 GCA_964523295.1 uncultured Desulfovibrionaceae bacterium
CAGGAGGTGGTCTTCGCCTTCCGACGGTATCAGGCGAGCGAAATGGCCATTTCCACGTCCACGACGACGAGTCAGATGAATCTGTACGAGCGCGGGCACGCCGTGTTCTCCGACGCCAAGGCCCTGCGCGAAAAGGTCGGTCTGCCCGCCGAGGCGTCGACGTCGGCCTACGACCCCAAGGCCCAGAAAGAGATACAGACCATCCTGGAAAACAGTCCGATGGCGGAACTGGGTTTCTTCTAGAGTTCAAGGAGCCAGGCACATGGACAAGTGCGGATTCTATCTCGGGTGCAACATCCCGTTCAAGGCGCCGGATATTGAACAGGCCATCCGGAAAACCATGCCCGCGCTCGGCATTGAGCTTGTCGAGCTGGAGGGCGCGGGCTGCTGTCCGGCCTGGGGAACCGCGCCATCGTTCGATCTGACGACCTGGTGTACGATTTCCGGCCGCAACATCACCCTGGCAGAGGAGCGCGGCGTTGACATCATGACCGGGTGTAACAGCTGTTTTGGCGTACTCTCGGAGGCAAAACACTTTATCGACGCGGATCCCGAGCGCCGCAGCCGGGTGAACGAGAACCTGGCTTCCATCGGTCACGAGTACACCGGCAAGGCGGATGTCTACCACGTCTCCCACATCCTGCACCAGAAGATCGGCCTGGAGAAGATAGCCTCCGCGCTGAAGTACTCGCTGGAAGGGCTGAAAGTAGCGGTGCAGCCGGGATGCCATGTTCTCTGGCCCTCCGACGTCTACCACGTCAAGGAGAAGAATCCCTTCTACCCGACGATACTGCGTGAGCTTGTCGAGGTCCTGGGCGCGAGCGCGCCGACGTACAGCCGTCTGGAGGCCTGCTGCGGTATGGGCGGTATGCGCTCCACGGATGTCAAGAAATCCCTGCGACTGCTCAAGGAAAAAATGCTGTCCATCAAGCAGGAACTCAACCCGGACATGATCGTGACGACCTGTTCCTCCTGTTTCCTGCAGTTCGACATGTCGCAACCCATTCTGCGGGAGCAGGGAGAGCTGGATTTCGAGCCGATACCGGCGTTCTATTACTCCCAGCTCCTGGCCCTGGCCATGGGCTTCGATCCGGCCCAGGTGGCCTGCATCAGCCGTATCGACCGTTCCGCGATCATCCGGGAGATTCAAAGCGACAGGCGGCGGATCGGGAAGGACTGAAATTCGGAGCAGGTCCAGGGCATTTTAGCCTTGAGATATGGAATATCCACACGATTCAAACCACTCTCGGGCGTCAGCTGCGGTCACTGCATCCAAGGCTATAGCAATCGCCTCCATGAGTGCATCCTGGCTCCTCGCTTTGAATGTTCTCAATATTTTTTTACTTTGCTCCACATTTTTTCAATTGGATTACGATCAGGACTGTAAGGGGGCAAGAAAAAAACTCTAAAACCAGTGTTCTGTATAAATTCTATGGCTTTTAGATCTTTGTGTGCAGACAAGTTGTCGAGGATTACAACATCACCATCTCGAAGGGTTGGAGCTAAAAATGTCTCTATATATTTTCGAAGCATCTCACTGGTTACAGCTCCTTCAAAGACTACACACTCAGTGCTTCCGTCAAGCCGAACCGAAGAGAGCATAGTTGTTGTGCTCCATTTTTCCATGGGGTGCATAGTCATTGCAACGCTGTCCACCCATTGCGTGACCATATATCTTGGTCATGTTTGTTTTGGTACTGGACTCATCTAAGAAGACTATATTTTCAGGGGCAATGTTTTCAGTCGTACTTTTCCAATTAGCTCTAGCCTCTTTCACATCGTCTCGATTCTGTTCATCAGCATGTAGCATTTTTTTTGAACCTGAATCCGAGCGCTTTGAGAGTTTTATGAATTGTGACAAGGGGGCATTGTTTACCAAACAGCGCTCTAATTTGCCACAATGTAAGGTCAGGAGACTCCTCAACAGCCTTTTTTAGAAGTATTCGTTCATGTTCACTGAATGCAGCAGCCATGTGACCACTCTTTCTTGGTTCAAGACGATTGTCTTTTTTGTACTCATGAACCCATCGTAAGAGAGTTTTTACATGACAACCAAAGATATCAGCCAAATTATTGGCCGTCCCTTTTTTCGAAATGAATGCCTTCACCGCTCGTTCTCTCATTTCTTTCGTTGCTATGGGCATGAGGCCGCTTGCCCCAAACTCTAGAAAATTTCAATATTAAATGCTCTAAAAGCGTCCGGGTTCTTCAACTGACTTCCCGTTTCCGAAAACACCTGACCAGCCAGACCATCCCCACCCCGATCGCCCGCCTCCTGCCTGAGCTCCCCTGGCCTCCACGCTCGGACAATGTACTTATTCCGAGTCTCAGAAATCGGAAATCGATCTGATCCCGGTTCATTGGCGTTCTCTCCCGCTGTGGCGGCAACATGTCATAAGAGCAAGGAATACGGCGCCAAGGGGCAGACCTGTGATGGCGGGGCGGCGGTCAGCTTTGCGCGCTGCGTGGGACCTGGCCGGGAATCAGGCGGTCGGCGTCAATCGTCGAACTCGAGGCCGAGCAGTCCGGCGAGATGCTGCAACTGATCCAAGGCTTTATCGTAGGAGAATTCCGTGACGAGCCGTTTCAGGAGCAGGGCCTGTTCCCGAAGCTCGCCCTGGGCGGTGCTGGCCAGGATCGCGTCGAGCAGGGTCTCTTCGACGTATTCGGCGTTGCGCAGGGCGTTGCGCAGCGTACGCAGTGCGGGGACCAGCTCTCGTGAATCCAGGGCCGCGGTCGCGGGGGCGGCAAGCGGGAGCATCTCGATGCGTTTCAGGACCAGATGTGCGCTCTCCACGGCGTGCGTCAGCCCGGTCCGGACCTGGGCCAGGGCCGAGGTCATGGTCTGCGTATCGGCGATGGTCGCGGCCTGCTCCAGGAGTTCGAGCGCGCGGGAGGTCTCGATCATTCCCAGGTTGCCGGCCACGCCGCGCGCCCCGTGCGCGAAGTGGATCAGGAAGTCCAGGTCGCCGGTGCTGATCGCCGCATCGACCGTTGTCGCTGCCTCGCCGTAGAGTTCCAGAAACTGATGGAGCAGGTCGCCATAGCGTTTGAGATTGTCGCCTGCGGTAGCCAGCCCCTTGCGCAGGTTCAGACCGGGGAGCAGGTCGGGCAGGCCGGTCAGCGGGCCGGCGTCGAAGCCCGGCAACCGGGTCGGGCGATCCCAGCGCACCGGGGGAATCCATTGGGCCAGGGTCGAAAAGAGCAGTTCGGGCTCGATGGGCTTGGCGGTAAAGTCGTTCATGCCCGCGTCGAGACATTTTTCCTTTTCGCCGACGAGCGCATGCGCGGTCATGGCAATGATCGGCAGCTCCTTGAACCGCTCCTGGCGTCGGATTTCCCGGGTCGTTTCATATCCGTCGAGCCCGGGCATCTGCACGTCCATGAGCACGCCGGCATACGGCGAAAGGTCGAGCCGTTTCAGTGCCTCCAGGCCGTTATTGGCGATGTCCACGCGAAATCCCACCGAAGCGAGCAGTTCCGCCGCGACCTGCTGGTTGATCGGGTTGTCTTCGACCAGCAGCAGCGGCAGGCCGTCGAACTGCGGCACGCTCGCCTCGCGCAGGCCCGGGCCGGA
>CAZGAH010000096.1:9082-16069 GCA_964523295.1 uncultured Desulfovibrionaceae bacterium
CTTCTTGGCGGCGGGTATGATGATGAGCATTCGGGGGGAGGGAACCCATGGCCAAGATCGCGAGCACGCTCGACCAACAGGTGCTGGGACGTCTGGACCGCCTCGCGCAGGCCCGGGCCGGATTCTTCTGTGGCGGGCGCCGCATGAACCGCTTTCTGAATGGTGTTGTAGAGCGTCGTCGGGCTGACCGGTTTGGCGAGCACTCCGGCGATGCCGGCGGCCCTGGCCCTGGACTGCAGGTCCTCTGCGTCGTAGGCGGTGACCAGGATTGCGGTTGCCGCGCCGTGGATGCTGTCGTCGGCGTTGATGCGCTCCATGGTCTCTATGCCATCCATCCCGGGCATTTTCCAGTCCAGGAGCAGCAGGGAGTAGGGATCGTCCTCCGGCGCCGCGCGCAGGGCCTCCAGGGCCTGGGCGCCCGAGGTGACGACGTGGGGCTGGAACTGGAAGGATTCGAGATAGGCGGCGATGATCTGGCCGGCAGTGGGGCTGTCGTCGACCACGAGCACTTTCAGCCCTGTCGGGTTGAATGACGAGGGCGGCCGGACGGGCTCCACGTGCTCAACAACCGGGAACGACAGCGAAAAAGTGAAGGTGCTGCCCTGGCCCGGTTCGCTGTGCACCTCGATGTTGCCCCCCATGAGGTCGACGAGGCGTTTGCTGATGACCAGTCCCAGTCCGGTTCCGCCGTAGCGGCGGGTGATGCTGCCATCCGCCTGCTCGAAGGCCTGGAACCGCCGGTCCAGTTCCTCCGGGCTGATGCCGATGCCGGTATCCTGCACGCCAAAGCGCAGCGTGGCCGTCTGGCCCTGACCCTGCGCCTGCGTGGCTGCGTGCTGCACGCTGACAAGCACCTCGCCGCGCTCCGTAAACTTGATGGCGTTGCCGACCAGATTGACGAGCACCTGTCCCAGCCGCAAGGCATCACCGACGAGTCGCGAGGGAACGTCCCGGCCCAGATCGACGATCAGCTCGATGCCTTTTGCCTCCGCCTGATGGGTAACCAGGCTGGCGAGCGTATCCAGTACGTCTTCGACGCGGAATTCAACCTGCTCTATGGCCAGCTTGCCGGCCTCTATCCTTGAAAAATCCAGGATGTCGTTGATGATGCCGAGCAACGAGCGCGAGGCAGTCGTGATTTTGGAGACATAATCTCGTTGCCTGACATTGAGACCGCTGCGCAGCAGCAGATGGCTCAGGCCCATGACGGCGTTGATCGGCGTGCGTATCTCGTGGCTCATTCTGGCCAGGAAATCACTTTTGGCCTGATTGGCCTGCTCGGCCTCCAGCCTGGCCGTTCGCATGCCCTGCTCCGCCTCCTTGCGAGCAGTGATATCGACGCCCATGACCAGCAGGCAGGGTTCCCCGTCGATGTCGAACGGCGCGACGGAGCAGAGTCCGACGAGTTGCGAGGCATCCTTGCGGCGGAAGCGGAGCTCTGCGTCGACCACCTCGCCTTGTTGTTCGAAGCGCGCGAGCAAGGCCCGATGCTCGCCCTCGTCGGCCCATATCCCCAGGGCGGTTGTGGACGTGCCGATGGCCTCGTCCCGCGTATAGCCCAACATGCGGGTAAAGGCGTCGTTGATTTCAAGAAAGCGCTCCGTCGCGCGCGTGCAGAGAAAAAACAGCTGGGGGCTGTAGCGGATGATCTTTGACAGGCGCTCTTCCGACTGCTGCTGCGCGCGCTCGAAATTTTTTCTCTCCGTGACGTCGGTGTGCGTGCCGACCATGCGCAGGGGCTTGTTGTCGGGCGTTCTGGACACGACCTTGCCCCGATCCAGTATCCACTTGTAAGAGCCGTCCTTGCACCGGACCCGATGCTCGCAAACGTACGCATCGCTCTGGCCTTCCAGGCAGCGCCGCACCTCGGACTGAACCTGCTCCAGGTCGTCCGGGTGAACCCGTCGGGTCCACTCCTCTACCGAGCCGCTCAACTCGTGCTCCTCGAATCCGAGCATGGTCTTCCAGCGCTTGGAAAAAAACACCTCTCCGGTGGGTATCTTCCAGTCCCAAAGACCGTCGCCACTGCCTTCTATCGCGAATTTCCAGCGCTCTTCGCTTTCCGCCAGCTGTTCTTCCAGCAGCTTGCGCTCCCGGGCATCATTGTAAACGGCGGCAAGCTCGCCGGAAGGCAGCCGGAAAACGTAGTTGTCGCGCCAGACCGCCAGCTTGTCGTCCTGGTATAAGGCGATCGGAAGCCGCTCGGGCAGCCCGGTGCGCCAGACCCGCTGAAAGACATCGAACAGGCCGAAATTCCGGACTCCGGGAAAGGTTTCGAGCACGCTCTTGCCGAGCAGATCGGTGCGCGAGAATCCTTCAATACGCTCCGCGGCCGCGTTGAATGCCCTGAAAATGAAGTCCTCGCCGTCGTTCACGGCCTCATAGATCGCCACACCCTGGGGCATTCCGTCGAGAAAGGCGCGACACTGCGAGGACTCCGACATCGTGTCGGGACGGTCGCGCCGGCGGCGCTCCCTGTCAGGATTGGAGGAAGACGTTTTATTCGCCATGGCCGTTTCTCCTCGGGCGGATATCCTCTGATCAGGTTGCCCACTGGGCCAGGAGCGCGTCGAGCAGGTCTGGCCGGTAACGGGGCCGGAGCCCCTCGGCCAGATACGCGGCGCGCAGCTCGGCACTGGCGCGTTCCAGATCGTCATTCACGATCCAGATATCGAAGGACGGCGCGTCGTGCAGCTCCAGGCCGGCGTTGTGCAGCCGGCGTTCGATGACCGCGGTTGTATCCGTGCCGCGGCCCTGGAGTCGTTCCTCCAGCGTACGGCGCGACGGAGGGAGGATGAATACGTACAGGCCGGTCAGGCGGCTGCGCAACTGCCGCGCGCCCTGGACATCGATGTCGAAGAGCATGTCCCGGCCCGAGGCCAGCGTTTCCAGTACCTGGGCCAGCGGCGTGCCGTAATAGTTCCCATGCACCTGGGCCCATTCAGCAAAGAAATCCGCCTCGCGCAGGCGGACGAACTCCTCTTCGTCGACAAAAAAATAGTCGCGTCCGTGTACCTCGCCGGCCCGGGGGGTGCGCGTGGTGTAGGAGACGGAATAGGCGAAGTTCGGGAACTCCGCGAGCAATCGTTTGACCAGCGTGGTCTTGCCCGTGCCCGACGGCGCGCACACGACCAGGGCCAGTCCCAGACGTCCGCCGCTCATGCCTCGTCCTCCTCCTGGTTGAAGCGTTGGCCGATGGTTTCGGCCTGAATGGCCGAGAGTACGATATGGTTCGAGTCGGTCACGATGATCGAGCGGGTCTTGCGGCCCTGCGTGGCGTCGATCAGGCGGCCTTCCTGCCGCGCATCCTCGCGCAGGCGCCGCATGGGCGAGGACGTCGGGTTGACTATGGCCACCACGCGCGCGCTCACGACGTAATTGCCGAATCCGATGTTCAGCAGTCTGTTTTTCTGCATCCAACGCCTCGTCTCTCTGACTGCGTCTGACAGGACATGGGGAGGAGCAGCCGTCTCTCCCCTGATTGGAGCCAGGCCGTTATCGATAGGTCAGGCCCGGCGTGTTGCCGTACCGGAACGCGCCGGGGATTCCGGTATGGCTTATTCCAGGTTCTGCACCAGTTCGCGACATTTTTCCAGCTCTGTTTTGAAATCCACGGTCAGGCGGGAGATCAGCGCGTCCTGGGCCTTGTTGCCGCAGGTGTTGATCTCGCGGAAGCACTCCTGCAGGGTAAAGTCCAGCCGCTTGCCGACCTCGCCGCCTTGCTCCAGTATCTCGGAGAAGCGATCAAGATGCGCGGCCAGGCGGGTCAACTCTTCCGTGATGTCCAGGCGGTCGGACAGCAGGGCGATTTCCTGCAGCACGCGCTCGGGCTCCAGCCGGATATTGAACTTGTCCAGGGTGTTCTGAATGCGGGCCTGCAACGCCGCGAACTTCTCCTCGCGCAGCTGAGGCGTCCGCTCGCGGATGCTCTGGAGCTTGTCCCGCAGCCGACCGTGCCGCATGATCATATCCTCGGCCATGGCCTTGCCTTCGGTCCGACGCGAGGCGTTCCAGTCGTCGAGCGCCAGGCGCAGTCCGTCGGTCAGCCTGGCCAGCAACGCCAGATCGGGCTCGCGGAGATCGTCTTCCCACAAGGGCGCGATGTTCAGGAAGCGGTTGATATCCGGGGCGAACGGCAGGCTGTAGCCGGTCGCGAAGTCGTTGAGCTGGGCGAGCATAGCGCCTGCCAGCGATTGATTCAGCGACATGCCGATCAGCTCGGGGCGGGCGGTTTTCACATACAGATTGATCTCCAGCCGGCCGCGGGCGGCGTACTCGCGCACAACCTTCTCCCATTCCGGTTCCTGGCTGCGGACGAACAGCGGCGTACGCCACTTGATATCCAGGTGGCGGCTGTTGACGCTGCGTATCTCCCAGGTCTGGGTCCAGTCATCATCGCGGGTCGTGCTGCGGCCGAAGCCGGTCATGCTTCTGGGCATGGCATCTCCTTGTCGGACGGGTGCTTTGCCTTGCGGCGGGTATGGTAGAGTTCGCGCAGTCGGTTCAGATGTTCCTGCATCCGGCTCCCGGCATAGTCCGGAAAGGTCCAGGGCAGAACCTGCCAGGCGCCCTTGCTGAAGACGAGCGTCAGGTCGGCCCAGATGCCCCGGCCCAGGTAGATGCGGTGGCCGAAGTTTTTTCCCGTGGCCAGGACCAGACGCTCCAGGGTCAGCAGGCCGGGGTCAAGGTTGAAGAGACGGTGGCCGTTTCGATCGCTCCAGTCCGTTTCCAGGGCATTCGTTGCCAGCTTGATGTCCGGGAGGCTTTCCTGCGGCACGTACCGGGCGAACCCGAGCACGCGGCGACTGAGCGGCTCGCCGAACTCGGTCGCGTAGTAGTGGGTCTCGTCAAAGGGAAAGGGCTCGGAACAATAGGCCAGCGGGCCGAACCGCTCCTCCAGCCTGGCCTGGAGTCCGGACCAGAAGACATCCCACTCGCGGGCGAAAATGGAGAGAAACAGCAGGGCGGGATCGGGCTCGCGCGGGACGCTCATACGCCGGGCTCCGTTGGCGGACTCGCCGTGACGTGAAGCTCGCCATCCAGAACCGCCACAGGCCGGGCCGCGACGAGCCGGCGCCGGTGCTCCGATCCCAGATTGTCCGTAAACCGGCACTGCGCATAGTACTCGCAGACGCCCCGTCCGGGGCTGGTCTCCTGCACGGCGATCGTAAGCTGCGGGAGCGCGGCGAGCCTGGCCAGAAATGCCTGTCTATTGTCTCTGACCAGGGCGCGAAGACGCGCGGAGCGGGCTTTCTTGTCCGCACTGGGTACCTGGTCAGGCAGGGCTGACGCCGGCGTGCCCGGACGTCGCGAATAGGGGAAGACGTGCGCGTAGGAGAGCGGCAAGTGCCGGCAAAAGGCCATGGTTTCTTCGAAACAGGCTTCGGTCTCGCCGGGAAAGCCGACCAGGATGTCCGTACCCAGGCCGGCTATCGGGTGCACCGCTGAGAAGGACTGAAAAAAATCGAGCAAACGCTCGGGCTGATAATGCCCGCGGTGCATGGCCGCGAGCACGGACGGACTCGCGCTTTGCAAGGAAAAATGGAGGTGGGGGCAGAGCATCCGCGCCGATGACCAGAATTCCAGGGCCTGCGGGGTGAGTTGCGCGGGATCAAGGGAGCTGAGCCGAATCCGGGCCTGACCGGCCCACTCCGGCGCCAGCGCCTGATCCAGATGACGCAGCAGGTCCCAGAAGCAGCGTACGTCGGGGCTGTCGGCGAGGTCCGGGCCGTATTGGGCGAGATTGATGCCCACGAGCACAATCTCCCGCAATCCGCTGGCGAGCAGGCGGCGGACCTCGGCCAGCACCTCCGCCGGTGCCCGGCTCCGCGCAGGGCCGCGGGTCAGGGGCACGATGCAATACGTGCAGCGGTGCGTACACCCGTCCTGCACCTTGACCAACCCCCTCGCCCGGGCCGAATCGGACAGTGCAAAGGGCGGAAAGCCGGAGCCCCGGACCCGATCGGCCGGCACCTGCCAGGCGGCCGGCGGGCTCAGCAGCCCGGGTTTGTCAGCCTGATGCACGCAGTCGATATGCTCGTCCACCGAGGGCGTACCCTCGAGCAGGCGGGCGGCGCAGCCGGTGAGGCAAATCCGTGCGCGGGGATTCTCCCGGCGCAGGCGGAAAAGGGTCTGGCGTACGTCCCGGACGGCCCGGGCCGTGACCGCGCACGAGTTGATCAGAATCCAGGACGCCTGATCCGCGGCCTCGGTCTCGGTCCAGCCCCTTGCGATCCAGGCCTCGCGCAGGGCCTGGCTCTCGTACTGGTTGACCTTGCAGCCCAGGGTGACGATATGAAAGAAACGGGGCTCGCTCATGCTGTCGGGTCGTCCTGCACGCTTTTCCACCACGCGTTCATCCGGCCCAGGTACCCCTTTCCGCAAGAAAAAGAAATCCCCTCCAGCGGCCTTTCCCCCGAACGCCTTCCGTGCCGCTCCCGTTTGCACAAGCCAGGGAGCATTCCGCCCCTGGCACAGCGGGCTGTCCCGCGTCGGCGGGAGCACGCGGTGCCGGGGCGAAGGGGCGGTATTTCAGGGAAGCAGGGCGTTGCCGGCCTGCCAGGCCAGGTCGTAAATCCGACCGGGGAAGATGCCCAGGAGGATGATTGTGGCTGCCAGGAGAGAGGTGGTCATGCAGGTCATGCGCGAGGCGCGGGGCAGAACGCCCGGGGGCGGCCCGTCGTGCGTGTAGGCGTGCCGGACCAGACTCAGATAGTAGAAGAGGCTCAGCGCCGTGTTGATGACGGCCAGGATGACCAGCCAGTCGTAGCCATGGCCCCAGGCCGCGCCGAGGAGAAAGAGCTTGCCGGTGAAGCCGGCCGTGGGCGGCAGCCCAAGCAGCGAGAAGGCGCCTACTGCCAGGGCCAGAGCCAGAACCGGTTCGCGGTGGTGCAGGCCGTCCAGGTCGTCCAGGGTCAGGTTTCGGCCGTCATGGGCAAGGCGGCAGATCACCCAGAAGCAGAGGAGGTTCATGAGCACGTAGGCCAG
>CAZGAH010000097.1:0-2170 GCA_964523295.1 uncultured Desulfovibrionaceae bacterium
GACCGGAATGTCGTTGGGGCAGGCATTGGAGCACTGGCCGCAACCTATGCAGGCCGTGCTCATGTGCGCCAGCCTGGTCAGATGGAAAAACACCGTGTCCGCGGGCATGCGCATCGCACCGCGCTGCTTGGCCCAACGCAGATAGCGCCAGGGCTTGTATTCGAAGACGTCGGTCTTGAAAACGCACTCCCGACAATAGCAGACCGGACAGGCGTTCCGACAGTTCTGACAGTTGACGCAATGGCTGAGATAGGTGGCCAGGTCGGCAATGGAGCCGGTCACCCGGCCGGTCCGCTCGAACATGGCGTCGCGCGCGACCGTTCGCCTGGACACGAGCCCGGCGACAACCGCCGCCCGTTTCTCGGGCTCGGCGGCCTCCGGCAGTTTCAAGCCATCGAGCAGGGCCTGCCCTTGCGCGGTCCGGGCCATGGCTGTCAGATTGTCCGCGGGCGTACTGCCGAACAGCGTCAGCACGACGTCCGCCCCATCGGGTGTCACGTGCTCGCAGACCCGACAGGCCGGGGCAATGGCGGCGTCGCCGTCCTCCCGGCTGGAGAGATCGGCCAGCCGCTCCTGCACGTAGGTTCGGGTCGCGGCCGCGACATCGCTGCCGGCAATCCGGCGGAATCCGTCATTGTCGAAGGCGCCCAGGCAATCCAGCCCGATGACGAGCACCGATTCCCGCACGCCCTGGTTGAGTTTGCACAGCTCCACAAAGGCCCGAATCTCGCAGGGCCGAAGCAGGGCCGCAACCCTGCCCCCTGGCGCCCCGTCGGTCAGCGTCGCGACCAGCGACGCCGCATTCAACGGGAACGCCGGCGCCAACGGAGCCGCCGCATCCAGACGCCCGGATTCGGAGATCAGCATCGGCATGACCGCCCCGTCGCCTATCTCACAGGGCAGCAGCAGCGCGTCCACCAGGCCTTCGTCCAGGAGCTTGCGAAAAAATACGCGCAACGCTGCCGTCGGATCGCCGTTCGGATTCTCGATTACCGCCATCGTAGCCATAGCTTGCACTCCCACGCCACGTTTACGGGTTTCACCTGCTGAGACGTGGCCTTAACGACGCGGCCGTCACAGCGCCAGCGACGCCTTGGTCTCGATCGGACCCAGTTCCTGTATTTCCGCCACCAGGGAATTGACCACGCGGGCGAACTCGTTGCCCTCGCTGGCGCCAACCCAGGTCAAACGGACCCGCCGCGGATCCACCCCGAACTGGGCCAGCATCTCCTGCAGCAACTTCATTCTGCGCCGCGCCTTGTAGTTGCCATTGATATAGTGGCAATCCCCGGGGTGACAGCCGCTCACCAGCACGGCATCCACACCCGAGAGCAAGGCCTTGATCACGTACTTGGGGTCCACCATGCCGGTACACATCATCCGGATCAGCCTGACGTTCGGCGCCTGCAGCATCCGGGAATTTCCGGCCAGGTCGGCGGCCGTGTAGGTACACCAGTTGCAGACAAAGGCCACGATGGTTGGTTCGAATGCGTCCATCTCCTGCTCCTGTATCACAGGTTGATGCTATTGCGCGCTCGCCTCCGGGGCGGCGGTTTCCACAGGCGCGACCGCGGGAATGTCGTCCAGCAGGCCGTCCAGCTCGGCAAAGACCTGACGCTCGGTGAAATGGCGCACCCGGGCCGCGCCGCTGGGACAGGCGCCCGCGCAACTCCCGCAGCCCTTGCACATCGCCTCGTTGACCACGGCCACATTGAGCCGGTGATCGAACTCAATGGCCGAATAGGCGCACAGCCCGATGCAGGTCTTGCAACCGGAGCAGATATCGGGGTCTATCCAGGAAACTGTCGGCGAAATGGTCACCTTGCCCCTGGTGGCCAGCGCCAGGGCCTGGGCCGCGGCGCCGGCCGCGTGAGAAACCGTGTCCGGGATGTCCTTCGGGCCCTGGCACGCGCCGCCGAGAAAGATGCCGTCCGTGGCGGTGGACACCGGCCCGAGTTTGGGGTGTTCCTCGAGAAAAAAACCGTCCTGGCCCTGGCTGATCCCGAACAGGCGCGCCGTTTCCGCGGTGTCCGTCCGAGCCTCCATGGCCGTACAGAGCACCACCATGTCCACAGGCACGCGCATCAGGCGTCCCAGGAGCGTATCCTCGCACACGATGACGAGCTTGCCCTCCTCGGCCGGACTCCTGGCCTCGTCCGTCACCGCGGCA
>CAZGAH010000097.1:2180-7747 GCA_964523295.1 uncultured Desulfovibrionaceae bacterium
CGGCAGGACGCCCGCGGATAAAGGCCACCCCCTCCTCCTGCACGCGGCGGTAGAACTCCTCGTACCCTTTGCCAAAGCAACGCATGTCGATGTAGAAATTGAACACCCGGACGTGATGCCCGACCTTGTCCTTGATGAGATGGTCGTACTTCAGGGCGTACATACAGCACACGCGGGAGCAGTATTCGTGGTGCTTCACGTCGCGCGAGCCGACACAGTGGATGATGCCGACGCTCTCGGGCGGCTGGCCGTCCTTCTTGAGTATCTTGCCCTGCGTCGGCCCCATGGCGTTGTTCAGGCGCTCGAACTGCAAGGCGGTATAGACCTCGGGAAAACGACCGAAACCGTACTGCCCCAGGGGGGCCGGATCAAAGGCCTGAAATCCTGTCGCCAGGACAACCGAGCCCACCTGAAGCTGAACGATGCGCTCGGTCTGCGAAAAATCAATGGCGCCCGTGGGACAGAATTTTTCGCAGATGCCGCACTTGCCCTTCAGATGCATCCGGCAGTGCTCAGGGTCTATGACCGGGACGTTGGGCACCGCCTGCGGCGAGTTGCGATAAATCGCCCTGCGCGTTCCCAGCCCCTCCTCGAACTCGCTGACAACCTTGGTCGGACATTTCTCCAGACAGGTCCCGCAGCCCGTGCAGACGTCTTCCCGGACAAATCGCGGGCGCTGCCGGATCTTGACCGTGTAGTTGCCGACAAAGCCCGTGACCTCGACTACCTCTGAATAGGTCATCAGGTGTATGTTCGAGTCCTGAGCCACGGCGACCATCTTGGGCGTGGAGATGCAGGCGGCGCAATCCAGCGTCGGAAATGTCTTGTCGAACTTGGACATGTGGCCGCCGATGGAGGCAGACTTCTCGGCCAGATGAACCTGATGCCCGCACCGCGCGATGTCCAGGGCGGCCTGAATGCCCGCGATGCCCGCTCCCACGACCAGCACGTCCGGATGCACGGACGCCTCCCGGGAAAACAGCTCCTCATGGCATTCCGTGCGGCTGACCGCTGCCGCGACAAGGCCCTTGGCCTTGAGCGTGGCCTGGACAGGATCCTCCGTAACCCAGGAACAGTGTTCCCGGATGCAGGTGTGCTGCAACAAAAACGGATTGAGATCCGCGCGCTGACAGGCTTTCTGAAACGTACGCTCGTGTAGCCTGGGTGAGCAGGAGGCCACGACAACGCGGTTGAGCCCCCGCTCCTCGATGTCCTTGATGATCAGATCCTGCCCCGGACTGGAGCACATGAACTTGTAGTCCCGGGCGACCTCAACGTCCTTGAGCCCGGCGGCAAACTTCGCCACCCCGGCGCAATCCACTTTTCCGGCGATGTTGTTGCCGCAATGGCAAACATACACTCCTATCCGCCTGGCCATCCGTCTGACTCCTCTGGATTGGCGTCCTCGCCCGAACCGCCGTTTCCGTACGCGTTGACGAACCCCTTGGCAAAATCTCGCACGCACTCAACATATACACGTTTTTTTTCACCATGGGAACCCGTTTTGAAAATTTTTTTTCAACGTCGGAAAAATACACCCCCAAAGCGTACGACACGCCGGCCAGGGCGCAATTCCTGCCTTATACAGACAAATACGGTATGAAAACTGCGAGAAGAGAATAGCATCAAACGCAGCAGGCAAAGGACGTATCTGGAACGGCACTTGAGAGCTGCGCGAGACCGAGCCCAGCGCCGCGTCCTAGAGCGTAATCGAGACGCGCAAAGCCCTTCATCCGAAATACCTGGATTGAAGACTCCTCACCACAAACGCCAATCTGAGCGGTTCATAGTAGCCCGAAACACCTCTGGAAAGACGGAGGGGCATGCTGAGTTTTCGTCTGCGTCCTGCCACGTCTCCCCCTTGTCTTCAGACTTCTCGCCAAGCTAAACGCAAGCTAAGTCCAGGCGAAGTAATGACGGTTTAGCTTGGAGCTTTCAAAAAAACAGCGAGCATATCCAAGGTGTTACTAAGAAGGCTCTGCTCTGGCGCAATCCATGCGCTCAATTTGCAGAGCGTACGAGGACCCATTTAGCTTGGTTACCCCGGGCGCCGATGTTGCGGACGAGTCCATCCCGGGCCATTTCTTGCGTGAGATTGCGGACCTTGCGGAAATCAGGCGCTCGAAGAGCCGGCGCAGGACGGCTATTTTTTCCGGCCATTCGGCACGCTGCACCCGACCAAACACTTCCCGCACATCTCGCTGCTCGCCATTGGGACGGCCGCCGTGCTCGCCTGTTTCATTTCGCTGGAGACGCTGATCGGCGCCCTGATCGCGTCGCGCATTCTCGTTCAGTTTGCCGGACAAATTTTTGCGGTCATCCTGCTGCGGCGACGCAGACCGGACATGCCGCGCCCCTATCGCATGTGGCTCTACCCCGTGCCCTGTATTATCGCGCTGGCCGGGTGGCTGTTCATTTTCGTGACTTCCGAACCGGAAATCCTCCTGCTCAGCGTCGGCTCGCTCGTCCTGGGCATCGTGGCCTTTCTCGCCTGGTCGAGTCGCGCACGACGCTGGCCATTCGCCACGCACGAACAGGCCTGAGCGAGCGAGCGGATACGCGGGTCGCCGGCAAGGCACCGTATGAGCCGGGGGCAGGACGTTGCTGAAGAAGGAGCGCGGGTACTGTGACGGTCGCGACGTAGCGAACTCATCGAGTAGGAAACGGCCGCTATCGGACGGCGTGAAAGGAACGGGCAAGGCCGCTGCTGCTGCCTTGCCCGAAAAATTCGCACAAAATCGAAGTGGTTAAAACGGCACTTCGTCCATGCCGCTGGCCTCTGAGGGGAAGGCCGGTCCCAGCTCGTCGTCCATGGGCTGGCGGGCGGGCTGCGGCGGCCGGGCCTGGCGCTGCTGCACGGGCGGCCGGTTCTGCGCTGCCTGACGCGGCGGGGCTGCTTGCTGCGGCGGACCCGGAAAGGGTTCTTCCGGCATGCCCTCGGTCTCCATCGGCGGCGGAGCGGACTGGGCGGCCTGGCGCGTGTCGAGGAACTGCACCCGTTGGGCGCGTATTTCCGTGGTATAGCGGTTCTGTCCCTGCTGGTCCTGCCATTTGCGGGTCTGCAGGCTGCCTTCGATGCAGACCAGGCTGCCTTTGCGCAGATAATTGGAACAATTTTCCGCCTGCCGCTCCCAGACCACGATATTATGCCATTCGGCCCGGTCCTGGCGGTTGCCGGTCTGATCCGTGTAGGATTCGTCCGTGGCCAGGGTGAAATTGGCCACAGCCTTGCCCGCCGGCGTGTAGCGCAGCTCAGGGTCCTTGCCGAGTCTGCCGATGAGAAATACCTTGTTCAGCGTTGCTGCCATGTCATTTCCTCCAGTCGGCCATGGGGCCGGCGTCCGCGGTCATTCGAGAACCTCTTTCGGGGCCAGGGCCTCAAGCGAGGTCAGCGCGTCTTCCAGTTCTTCGCTGCACGCGTTGGCCAGGGCCGGATTCCAGTCGGCCAGCGCCGCTTCCAGCCTCGCCTTGCAGGCAACGGCGGCGTCGATACCCGGCCCGAGCGCAGCCTTGCGGTCCTTCGACCATGCGCCGAAGCGTCGGCGGTCGTCAAGGGCCTCGACCAGCTCCAGAACCCCGCGCGGTGCCTTCGGACCAGGGGGCAGCACCGACGGCGTATAGGGAGGCTCCGGCCAGGCCAGAGCCAGAAGCCGGGGCCAGGCCTCTTCGAGGTCTTCCGGGCGCCAGGTGAAGGCCAGAAGGCGTATCTGCAAAAATTTACCCATACTATCCCCCTCGAAAATGAAGGTGGTCCTGCGTTTCCGATGCCCGCCGGCCGAGCGCTATTCCGGCTCCTCCCACTCTGTCTGCACGCGCACGATGACATCGTTGATCAGCGAAAATTGATCGGTCCCGCATACGCCCAGCAAGGGATAGCCCGCGTCGACCACCTCGGCGCCGAAGTAGACCGCGTAGATGATACCATCGGGGCCGTGGTAGGGGACCGGGGTTTCCCGTTTCATGCGCGACATGATGAGCATGTCCATGCCCTCGCGCGTGGACACGGATCTGGCCCCCCCGGCTTTGATTTTCTTGTCCAGCTCGGGGATGAAATAGTAGCGGGCGCGCTCGGGCGCCGGGAAGAGATACAGGGCCTTTTTCAGGATGGCGCCGATGACCTCTTCCTTGGAAAGGAAGTGGCGCAGTCGCACCAGTGTTTCCCCGGCCTCGACGAAACGGCCGGTACAATCGCTGGAAAAGGCCACCAGCTCGCCCTTGAGCGGCGAACTGATCGGCTTGCGGTTGCGCTCGCGCTCGATGAAGGCGAGCAGGGTTCCCGGCTTTTCCTTCCAGGCGCCGGAAGGCCCGAGCACGCTGGCCCCGGGCTGGAGGTCGGCGAACTCGACCACACCGGAATGCGGCGCGCGTATCTCCAGTTCCTCGTAGGGCGAGGCTTTCAGCTCGTCGAGCAGTCTGGTTACATCGAGCACGGGCTTCTCCTCGTCGGTTAAGGCCGGGGAACCGGGTTGCCGTCCCCCCGTCCGTAACGGTCACCGGTCGGAAAGCTCGCGGACGGGCTCGGCCTTCCGCACGACCGGGGACGACCGCGTCAGCGGTAGTACAAATTGCGCCCGCCCATGGTCAGCAGGGCCTGGTAGAGGTTCTTTCTTGCGTCGCGCCGATCCCAGATGCCCTGGATATGTCCCCGGGACAGGGCGCTGTAGGCCCGGTGATAGTCCGGGGGGATATCCATGCCGGTCGTCTCTTTGATCACGCCAGGCCCGGCAAAGCCGATGTTGGCCGAGCGGATCGAGAACTGATAGGGCGAGCAGCCCAGAAAACTGGCGACCGGGCCGGCGTAGGAATTCGTGTCGTAGAGCACGACGTAGAGCCCGCCGGCGTCCATATAGTGCCGCACGGCCATGGTGCAGCGCGGCATCTGAATGACGCCGTTGACGCCCTCCTGGATGCGAATGCCGGCCGTGCCATGGACGTAGGCGAGAAAGGGAAAATGCTTGTTCCGCGCGCGATCCGCTGCCCGGATGAACTTCTCGCCCTCGGCAGCGCCTACGGTGCCGCCACGAAACGCGCCGATGAGCATGGCCACCACAAGCCGGATGTTGTCGATCCTGGCCTCGAAGGTCATGCAGGCGCTACGCACCCCAATTTTCTTCTTGGCTGCCTCCAGCTTGGCGTCAAACCCGGGAAAGTCCAGCGGATTGGCGGATTCGACCTCGGCGTTGAATTCGTGGATCGAGCCGTGATCGAAGACGTTATGGAGATACCAGTTGTACTCCATGGGAAAATGATGCCCGCAATAGCTGCACACGCCGGCGAAGTCGCCGTAGAGGTCGGGCGCCCAGAGGTCGAGACAGTCGTGGGTGGCGGCGTTGGGACAGGTAATGGCGCGGTCCTCTTTGGCCCGGGGGCTGATGTATTTCCAGGCGCGTTTGGAGCCGCCTTCTTCGCCGTCCCAGACCGAGAGCCGGGTGAGCTGCTCCTCCTTTTCCTGAAGCCCGTTGCGCCGGCTGAACCGTTTGGCCAGCCCGCGAAAGGGATCCTTCGTGCGCGTCCAGACGACCTGCGCCTCGGCGCCCAGCTCCTGCACCGTACGCATGACATTCTGC
>CAZGAH010000097.1:7757-15126 GCA_964523295.1 uncultured Desulfovibrionaceae bacterium
CAGGTCGTAGCGGAAATAGGAGTAGACGCCCCAGGACACCGTATGGGCCATGGCGGAGAGCTTTTTTGAGAAGGAGCGCCGGTCTTGCCGGGCGTGACGACTCAGACGCATGAATTTTTGATAGCGCCGGATGAGCAGTCGCTCCCTGGCCCCGGGCGAGATATCCCAGCGGACGAAAAAATTCTCCAGATCGCGGAGTTCCCCCTGACGTGAACGATGCCGGCGCAGGGCCATGGCCCGGAACAGCTTGATGCCCTTCAACGACAGGACGACTTCGTCGGTAGCGCGGATGACCTCGTTGCGCAGGGTGCGAAAAAAGTCGAAATGTTCGGAACGCGCCCCAAGCGCCGGTTCCTGAATGATGCGGTCGACGTATCCCATAGCCAGGTTATCGGCGGCCGTGATCTTGAGATTGCGGGCGCAGTCTTCCACAAGCTCGGGCGTTGCCCGCTGTCCGGGCCGGATGCCGCCCTCGATGGCGGCGGCGCCCTCGGGCGAAATGACCGAGTAGTAGCCGTGCGACAGCATCAGCCGCTGGTCAGCCAGGGCGATGGCTTCGGCGCCCCCGGACCCGCCCTCGGAAAACACCGCGATGACCGGGACCTTGAGCATAGACATTTCGTACAGGTTTCGGGCTATCTGCTGCGCGGCGCCGGGGTAGTCCTCGATGGGATAGGAGCCCGGAGTAAACACATAGGTGTGAATGGGAATGTTTTCTGTTTCGGCCACCTTCATGTAGTGCAGGGCATTGGCGTTGCCCCAGGGCTTCACGGAGCCTCCGTTGCGGAATTCCTGTCCGTGCCCCTTTTCCTGCCCGATGACCATGACCGGCTGATGATGCACGCGCTTGCCGGAGCGGCGCGTGATATAGGCGCGGGCGATGACCATGCTCGGGTCGATGGAGTATTCGTCCTGCCCGCCGACCTCGGTATAGTTGTCGTAGACGTGCTCGAGGATGTCCTTGAGGCAGATACGCTGCGGATGGCGTACGACCCGCACCTTGTCCATCGGGGAGAGCTGGTGGTCGAGCTTGTTCTCGAGAAAGACGAAAAGGTCTTCCAGCGAGGCCAGCTGCTGCACACGAACCGGCAGTGAAAGCGCCCGCTCCTTGTTGCGGAAGTCTTCCAGACGCATCGAGAGCAGGGCTATGTTTTCATTGTCCTTGCCTGCGAAGATATCCTTGATATACCGCAGACGCTCCCCGAGAAGCTGAATTTTTTTCTCTATATCAACCATAGTGGTCTGTAGCAGATCTGTCGTAAATCAGGTGCAGTGCAGACAACGACACGAATTCTCAATGATTCTGCTAGAATTCAAGGAGCCTGTCTGTTCTGGTGCGCAAAAACTGCACATTCGAGCAGAGCGGCCGGCCCGCGTCGTCTTGTCCTCTGAGCACGAGGCTGTCAAGAAATTCCTTGCCTCGGGATTTGGCCTCGTTCATGTCCCGCCCCCAGACTATTGCCAGGGCGAGGTTGGGATCGAACTCCGTGGGTATTTCGTAAGCCCGATCCCGGGGTATATGCGTATGCATGGTCAGCCAGGGTTCGTCCTTCCAGGAAAATTCCTCGATGCGCCCGACCCAGGGCAGGAACTTGCTCTCCGTGTCCTCGGCGATGATGCGGTATTCAATCCCTGCGCCTTCGAAGGTGATGTCGCTCTGCTGGTAGCCCAGCGGCTCACCCAGCCCGACCCGGATCTGCTCGGCGATGATGTTGACGCCCGCCTTGCCCTTTATTCGCGAAATGATAGCCGAAACACCGTTTTCGACCTGGATTCGGGTGTTCACTTCCATGAGAAAGGGCTTGCCGACCGGGGTGACGATCCACTCCCAGGTACCGACGTTGTCATAGCGCACCTTGCGCGCAATGGCGAGTGAATAGTCAACGATGTCGTCGAGCACTTTCTGCGCGTCGAAGCTGTAGGCCAGCTGACCGGGAGCGAATCCGGGCGCGACCTCGATGCGCTTCTGCCGACCCGTGCTCTGCACCGAGCAGTTGCGCGTGCCGAAATGAACGGGGTTCTTTCCGGTTCTGTCGGAGACGATCTGCACCTCGAGGTGATTGTAATTGCTGACGCGTTGCTCAATGAGCACACCCTCGTCCTTGAACTGACGCAGGGCGTAGTTACGGATGCGCCTATAGACCGTGCGGAACATGCCGGGATCGTGGACCTCCTCGATGCCCATGCCGCCGCCGCCCGCCGAGGCCTTGACCAGCACGAGCGGACAGGCGATGCCCTGCTCGGCCTGAAAGGCAAAGAGGCTCTCGGCGATTTCCTCGGCCTCCATCTCGTCGTAGATCGGGCGGTCCGAGCCTGGCACCGTAGGCACGGACAATCCCCGGGCCAGCCGCTTGGTGTTGATCTTGTCGCCAAGTTCGCGGATGACCTGCCAGGACGGTCCGATAAAAATAAGCTTGCGGGTGCGCTCGCAGACGCGCCGGGCGAAACGGAAGTCCTCGGCGAAAAAGCCATAGCCCGGGTGAACGGCCGTGGCCTCGGCCGCGTCGGCCACGGCCAGAATTTCGTTGGCGTCGTGGTACGAGGCGACGCGATAAAGATTCTTGCTGCCGCCGCAGCTTTCCCGTGCCAGGGCGACATGACCGGAATGCTCGTCCGCAGCGGTGTACACGCAGACGAAGTCCATCCCCAGCAAACGACAGGCCTGAACGATGCGGATGGCTATTTCGCCCCTGTTGGCGACGAGAACGCGGTGTCTGGGATTGCCCACGTCGTATTCCTCACTCCTGATCGCGCGCGGGGTTGCGTTTGCGAGCGATCAGACGTTTTTGCACTTCCAGAATGAGTTTGTCCAGCTTCGCCTCGGCCTCGGGGTCAAGGTTCTCGTACACGCACCCGGCCAGCCCGTCGGGCAGAAAGCGCATCACCCGGCCTTTGAGTCCGGACAGCAGCGGCTTGCGCAACAGCAGCAGGTCGAAATCGAAGAGGTCGCCCTCGTGCAGCCGTCTCGCCCTGTCGACAATGCCCATCCCCGTGGCACTGATATCCTTGACGGGCAGAAACACGGCCCGACCGCGCACGAAGATTTCCAGCCCCGGGATGGACAAACGATAGGCCTGCCGGCTATGCCCCTGCGCCTCGGGAAAATCGACATCGAAATCGAATTCAGACATATGGATCTACCCTCGTCTCAGGCCAGGATTTCCGCCCTGGCCGCCTTACGCCCCCCATTCCTGAGCGTCGGGCGATAGATGCATTACTTGCCGATACGTCGCTCCAGGGAAAATTCGACCCGCCGGTTTTTTGCCCGGTTTTCTTCGCTGGAGTTGGGAAATTTGGGATCGAGATCGGCCAGCCCCGTGGCGGTCAAACGGGTCGGCTCGATACCCCGCTCCAGAAAAAAGCGCAAGACATTGACCGCGCGCAGGGCCGAAATCTCCCAGTTGTCCTTGAAACGCCCGCCCGGTTCTGGTAGCAGATCGTCGGTATACCCCTTGATATGGATGTCCTGGTCCTTGCGCTGCAGGAAAATATCCCGAAGCTTGAACAGCAGTGCCCGTCCCTCCGCTGTCAGCTCGACCTCTCCTTTTTCAAAAAGGGCCTTACCCTCGACGTCGAGGGTGATGATGCCCTTGTCGAACACGGCGCCGATGATGCCCTCCATGCCCTTGGAATTCATATACGCCCGCATATCCGCGAAGGTCCTGCTCTGCGACTCGATCAGCTGCTTCTGCAACATGACCGACTCCAGAATCGCGCCCTCGGAGGTCCGGATCCGCGCGGCCATGCCCTTGGTCTGCCCTTTGCCCTCGCCCAGCGCGTGCCTGACCGAGGAAAAGGAGTCGGAAAAACGGTTCGTATCTATCGTGGACATGGAAAACAGCAAAATGAAAAACACCAACAGCAGCGTGACCATGTCCGCATACGTGAGTATCCATCCTTCCTCGTCGGAATCATCCTCGGTCGGAAGCTCCAGAGGCTCACTCTTTGGAGGGTCTTCGCTCTTTTGGGTGGATGAAGGAGGAGAGTTTTTCATACACCAGCCGGGGGTTGTTGTTCTGAAGGATCGACTTGGCGCCTTCGAAAATAATAAACAGGTGTACCTCTTCCTGCAGTGTCCGGGCCTTGAGTTTGCCCGAAATGGGCACGAAGAGGAGGTTGGCCAGCAAGGCGCCGTAAAAGGTGGTGATGATCGCCGTGGCCATGGCCGGGCCGATGGACTTGGGGTCATCGAGCCGGGCGAGCATCTGGATGAGGCCGATGAGCGTGCCGATCATGCCGAAGGCCGGGGAGATGCCGCCCAGACGCTTGAACACGGCGATGGAAATATTGTGACGCCGGCGCATGGTGGCGATCTCGATCATGACCGTATCCCGGATAAGGCCCGGTTCCGCGTTGTCGGCAATGAGCTGGCAGGCCTTTTTCAGAATCGCGTTCTCGGTCTTGATATGCTCCAGTGCAATCAGCCCCTCCCGGCGGCTGATCTCGGCGATGCGCACCATGGTGTTGACCACGTCCTGGGGTTTGACCCGGCGCGAGGTGAACACTTGCAGCCCACCGTTGAACGCGTGTATGACCTCTTCCAATGGAAAGGAGACGCAGATGGCGGCAATCGTACCGCCGAAGACGATCATCATGCTCGGCACGTCGACGAACAGCAGAATCGAGCCGCTCATCAGAATCGCGCCGACTACCAGGGAAAAGCCGAAAATAATGCCGAAAAGCGTTGCAATGTCCATAGGGTCAGCCTGTTGTCGACGGTCAGGCAGGCCTGGCAAGACCTGCACGGCCGCTACGCTTTCCCCCGAGACTCCCCCGAGCGCGACGGCTTGCCACAGCTAACGCAGTTGGATATTATGCAAAATCCCAGAGAAGTCCAGTCCGCGGTCGATCATACCCTGGCCCGGCGCGCTCGAGCGCGGCGTCTATGTCGGCGTACGCGGTCCCTGCCTGGAGACTCCGGCGGAGACGCGCGCCTTTCGCCAGCTCGGCGCCGACGCCATAGGCATGTCCACCGTGCTCGAGGCCATCGCCGCCAGGCACCTGGGCCTGTCGATCCTGGGCATCTCCTGTCTGAGCAATACGAACCTGCCCGATTGCCAGGCTGCCATCAGCGAAAACGAGATAGTCGCCGCCGCTCAACGGGCAACCCCTGCGCTGGGCAGACTACTCGCCGCCGTGGTGACGGCCATCTGAAAGGCCGGCCTATTCGGGCATCTGAATGCGCGCCTGTTGCAACAGCTCCCGGGCCTGCTCGATCTTGTCCCGCTGCGCGTCGCCCACGGATTCGGCCGCGAGCATTTCCAGCTTTTTGGCCATTTCGTCGAGCATCATCCGCAGCACGGCCTTGCGCGCCATTTCCGGCGCAGCCTCGATGACCGCGACCTTGCCCTCCAGAGCCAGCGTCCGGGTCGTCACCTCGGTCATCTGAGATTTAAGCGCTCCCAGCGACCGCACTTCCTCGACCACGCCGGCGAGGTTCCGATTGAGCGAATAGAAAAAAATGGCCAGGAGAATGACGGCCAGCACGGAGATGAACAGGGCCGCCCGACCGGCATCCCGAGTCCGCGCCGGAGCGCTCGCCTTCGCCTCGCTCCCGGATTGCCCCTCGCCCTCTGTTTTCAAGGGTATCACCTTTTCTTCGGACGTCTGCATACGCTCCTCCCTGGGATTCAGTTCTCCGCGCAGGCCCGCTCCCGCCAGCCGCAACGCCGCCGCACGACACAGACCTCGCCGATCACTCACAATAGCCGATGCAGGCGGGTCTGACAAGTCGTTCTCGCAATTCGGCGAGAGTTCGCGCATTTGACCTCGTGGGAGGGGGAAAGAACCCCTTTATTTTAAAAAAGGGTTCTTTCACCCTCTCACACCCTCACCCTATCTCCTCAAAAACGTTTACTGTTTTGTGCTGAACGCTCTTCAAATAGAGAAGATGACGTGTCAGAGGGTAAATGCGTCGACTCTGCGCATTCCGGCGATCATGCCAGCTCCCTCGGCCCGACGATTTCGCATCTCAGACGAAGGACTTCGGCTTGTCCTTTTCTTCTGCGGCGCGTACCTTTTGCGCAGCGTGCGGGTGCCCGTGCGCGGGATGACAGAACCAGGGAGCTGCGCCATGCCGGGGATACGGAAGAGTCTGCTGCAATTCGTCTTTACCGGGGCGTTCATGAAACGCTGGAACGACAAGCTGCGGCCCATGGAGCTGATCGAGCTGGACAAGCAGGCGCACAAGATGATCGTGGCCTTTGCGCTGTACGTGCTCAACAGCGAGGGGCTGCCCCTTGAAAGCCGGCTGGCCCTGGGCGGAGACGTGATCGAGGGAGGACTGTTCGAATACTTTTACCGGCTGGTCATCACGGACATCAAACCGCCGATCTTTTACAAGATCAAGGAAAATCCCGCCCATTACCAGCGGCTGACCGAGTGGGTGCTGGAGCAGCTCGAGCCGAGCGTACAGACGCTCGGGAGCGGCTTTTCGCAACGCCTGCGCGCCTATTTCACCGTAGGGGACGAAAACGCGCCGGCGAGGCGGATTCTTGCGGCCGCGCACCTCTACGCGAGCAATTGGGAGTTCAATCTCATCAAGTCGGTAAACCTGCTTGACGACGAATTCCAGGAAATCGAACAGTCGTTCGAGGCCGGGCTGGCCCGCTACGCGGACCTGAGGGGCGTGCCTGAGCTTATCCAGGGCTTTCGCGCGCCGCTTGGGCGTTTCGCACATCTGTGCGGACAGCTGCGTTTTCAGAAACGCTGGTCGCAGACACCGCGCATCCCGGAAAGTTCGGTGCTGGGGCACATGTTCCTGGTCGCCTGCTACGCCTATTTCTTCAGCCTGGCGCTTGGGGCCTGTCCTGCGCGGCGGCAGAACAATTTCTTCGCCGGGCTGTTCCACGATCTGCCCGAGCTGCTCACCCGCGACATCATCTCCCCGGTCAAAAAATCGGTCCAGCATCTGGCGGATCTGATCCGCGAGTATGAAGAGCTGGAGCTGGAGCGACGGGTGCTCGCGCCGCTGAAGGACGCGGGCTATCAGGCCCTGGCGCAACGCTTGGGCTATTTTTTGGGGCTGGCCGTGGGCTCGGAATTCGAGAACACCATCGACGTGGAGGGCAGTACCCGGGTGGTGGATTTTGAGACGCTGCAGAGCGCCGGCAATGTCGACGCGCTGGACCCCAAGGACGGGTATATGCTCAAGGTCTGCGACTCGCTGGCCGCGTTCATCGAGGCCTATACCGCCCTGCGCAACGGCATTTCATCGGACCAGATGCAGCAGGCGCTCTGGCGACTGCGCGACACGTACAAGCACGTGGTGCTTGGCGACGTTCACGTCGGCGCGCTCCTGGCGGACTTCGACTGAGCCCGGGGCGGACGCTCAGAACTCGCCGGTCACGTAGGCGACGTTGAGCAGCTT
>CAZGAH010000097.1:15136-15503 GCA_964523295.1 uncultured Desulfovibrionaceae bacterium
TTCGTATACTGCTTGTCGTAGCGGTCGTCCTGATGGAGCGTCGTGGCGGCCTGGGTGGGCTCCATGGCCTTGGCGTAGGGGCGATCCGTGATCATGGCGCAGAAGGAATCAGCCACGGCGCAAAGCCGGCCATGACGGGTAATTTCGACGCCCTTGGCCTTGCGGGGATAGCCCGAGCCGTCGCGCCGCTTGTGGTGCTCGCAGACGCAAGCCTTGATTGCGTTCAAGCTCAGGACAAGCTTTTCATACTTCATCGTTCATCCTTCTCTCTATTTCCCGAGAATTTCTTCGAGCGCCTCGACCATCGCCATGCTCAGTTCGTTGGTGCCGACGGTTATACGCAGGCAGTCGCGGGTGCGTTCGCCGT
>CAZGAH010000098.1:0-15275 GCA_964523295.1 uncultured Desulfovibrionaceae bacterium
CGTGGAAACAACAGTATACAGGGGAAGGAAGTGTCAATCAACAAAAATATTGCTTGATTTCAATGTGTTGAGTGGTGTCCGGATTGTTGTAGGGTCTCCGAAAGTCGAGTAAAGAATCTTGATATTTGTTCGCCCGCGGTTGCAAAAGGCGAACAGATGGCCTGAGAAGGGATCGAGGGCGAGACGCTCGGCAACGAGAATGGAAAGCCCGTCGATGGCCTTTCGCATGTCGGTCGCCCCCGTGGCCAGATAGACGCGGGTGTTGCCGGGAAAGGGGCTCATAGCCGTTCGAGCGTGCGGATGAGTTTTTCCAGGACATGCGCGTGGAAATCGTCGCGTATGTCGAGCTGATAGCGGTCGGCAATCAAGATCGTAAGTGGCGCTTGCGCAGAATCGGACCGAACAGCCTGAAAAACGGTCGCGGCTGATATTTCGACGATGTTTGGCAGCGGCAAGGGCGTTGCGGGTGTCTTGAAGCGGCGAATAGGGCATCGGTCAAGTCATGTGCTACCTAGATCGGTCAGATACACGTGCTATGGACAAAGGCAACAAAGCGATTTGACAAGCGGATTGCGTGCAAGTACGTAAACGGATGCGTAGTAAAGGGGAATGTCGTTGGCTGAGCAGAAGAGAATTTACAGCACTTTTAGGACTTGACTCGGGGAGGAGTATGAGCACGACCGTCTTCGCACTGATAGTCATCGCCTTCGGGGCGGTGCTGGCCATTTATTTTCATATCCGGGAAAAAAATTATTCCGAGCGGCATCCCGGGGAAAAGAATCCGATCACTCGCTGGCTGCGCGGCACGCCCCCGGACGACGATGATGCATCGAGGCGATAAACGGTAGCCGGAGGCGTGTGGTTGCCGGTGTTATGGATTCTTCAGCGCTCACAGAGTCACCCTGCAACCCGTTGAATCCAGCTGAGAACAGGATGTTCGTTTTTGAATTACGGATTAATGGCATCGGCCAGCACGTTATACGTCCGCTTTCCATTCAACCTGCAGGCTTGGCGCAGGGACAGGACCAGCTCGACCCAGCGGTTCCCTTTCTCGCGTTGCGCACGCCGCGCGAAATTTCCCCTTCCCCGGCCTGACCTGTGCAGGCTGGATGGGCTGTGCGTTCTTCATGATCCTGGCTTCCTGCCCGCCCTGGTCTCATTTTCCAAGGGGGAGGTGTCTCACCTTCATTGCCACAGAAGGGTGGGGATGCGCGGCATGCCCTTCCTGAGGCTCCATCCGGACAGGAGGCAAGCCCGCCGGACTCCTCCACCATCGCCCAGACCGCCCACGCACTTGCCGGGAACAGGGAGCGGCTCCTCGCTGCCGGCATGAATGACTATCTCTCGAAGCACTCGGACCAGGACAAATTGGACCGCGTCATGTCCAGACTTCTGCGCCGGGCGGACCGGACGGAGTAGCCGCCCCCTCCCGGGCCGGCCCTGTCACTTCACGCCCCTGATCCAGGTCCTCGGCCCGGGGACGGCCTTGCCGGTGTCCCCGGAGAAGAGCGCCTCGGTCCCCTCTACCTGCCGCAGGTCGAACTCCGGGCCCTGGCTCAGGCCGTCGGGCTCAAAGAGGCGGACGTAGACGTCCGAGGCCTCGGCCCGGCTGATCTTGTAGTGGGTCGCGAGCAGGGACACGGTTCCCTCCATGTCCGCCTTGAGCGCGGCCAAGAGGCCATACCAGGCCGCGGCGAACGTTTCGAGCCTGCCCGCGTTGCCGCCGTCCGCGAGCCAGCTCTTGCGCACGTTGACCACGACCCCCAGGTAGGAGCCGACCGCCTCGGACATCCTGACCAACCGAGTGACCCCGGAGGCGTAGGAGTAGGGAGGGTTGAGGAGCGTCGCGTCGATCTCCCCGGCGATGAGCTTCCCGTACCTGAGGTTGGTCGCTCCGGCGTACACCCACTTGATCCGGCCGTAGTCCTCCTGCCGGGGAAAGCGTCCGCGGAGGTAACTGCGCAGGGCCCTGGCGTAGCCGCTGTCCGTGTCGATCCCGACGACGGCCTTTCCCATGTCGGGATCGAGGCCCCCGCACAGGTCGAGGATGCCTCCATGCACGGGCATGTACGCCTCGATGTCGGCGTACCCGTCCTCCAGGGCCAGGGAAAGCGTGTCGTCGTAGGACATGAAGACGAGGTCGGCCTGCCCGGAGGTGAGGTCGCCGTGCGCCTCGTCGGCGTTTTTCACGTAGTTGACGTTGACCTCGAAAAGCCCCCTGGACGTACCGGTCTCCAGAAGGAACGCGGTGATGTCCCTGAAGGCGGAAACGACGAGCGGGCGTTGCGCGTTCTCGTCGCTTGCCCGGGCCACGGAGGCGGATACCATGATCAGCAGCGGCACCAGACAGCATCCGACAACGATCAGACTTCTCATTCTCGTCTCCTTTCTTGCGTGCCTCAGGCTCGCACGCCCAGGGCCTCATCGATGACTCGCACAACCTCATCCATCGCGACCGGCCTGGCGATGTATCCGCTCATGCCCGCGGCTATGAACGTTTTCTAATATCCTTCGGCGCATAACTTCAATTCCAAAATTCGATCTAAGACTGTGCTTATGTTTATGCACAATTTTATTCGTTCATGATATATTTTTAACTCATATTTTTATATGGATAATTCTATCATAGAATTGCGAATGGCTAAGGGTAACCAGGGGTGTGCAGTGGTGCAACCTTTACCCTGAAGAACCTCTTATCAAGCCGCTTGACGCATCCTCGCACAATACACATCGTCTGGCATAACGTACTCTGAAGCCTGATGAGAACGACGGGTGTTATGAAAAGTCAAGACATTACTGTTTCTCGTTCAAAACTTGCGTGGGGAAAACCATAAAAGGCTCAGTCGTCGAATCAAGAAGCTCCGACGGCAAAGGAATCTGGTTGAGGAATTCACAGGCGATAATCCTTTCACGGACTATATCCATTATCCAGAGAATGTTCAGGCCCTGCGAGCGCGTATTTGAAATCAGGGCAGCGGGGTGCAGAGTTCGACCATGAAGCCGTTCAAGTCGCGCACGTAGGCCACGGTCTGGCCCCAGGGCTTGGCCTGCGGGGGAGCGACTTCGAGCGCGCCAGCGGCAAGAGCCTGGCGGAAGGCGGCTTCGACGTCGTCGGTTACGAGCGCGATTTCCATGGGTGCAGCCGGCTGATCCAACCCGGCCCGGCTGAGCGGCGCTGAAACCAGCTGATGCGCGGCGCCTTCGTCCACGAAGGCCAGCCTGGTCGCCCCGGTATCCAGCTCGCCGTACATCCCCTCGTGAATCATCTTGCGTTTGAGGCTAAAGGCGCGCTCGTAAAAGTCGATGCTTTCCGTGACGTTTTTGACATAGAGAATGGCGTATCCGAAGTGCATGGTTGCGTCGCTCCCAGTGTATCATGGTTTCGGCGGAATATCGCCCTGACAACAGACGGGCCTCCCGTCCGCGTGCTCCGTACGCGGTTTCGCTTCAGTAGCAGTATGCAGGGGCAAATGCCAGAGGGTGTTTTCCGGCTCCTTTCAAGCACCGTGATTCCGTGTTGCTGTCGTGGCGTACGGGGGGGGGCAAAACCGCTCGAGAGCGAGTGGCTCGACAATCAGTTTTCCGACCTTTTACTGACCAAACCCATTGACATGACCGGCAAATTCATTAGGATGCAACCGGAAGCTACCGATGCCGGCGCCTTTCCGACCGGCTGGTTTTGCAACGGAAACCATTTGCAGCGTCCCGCCGGGTCCTGTTTTACCGGCAGGCGCCGACTCCGGGTCAGTCGGACGTCATAGCGCACTGGCCTTGGGTCCCCAACCGAGGGAAACATGGAAGACTTGCATAAAAAAGGTGACAACGAACTGCTGCAACTCGTGACCTTCACCATAGGTCACGAGGAGTTCGGGGTGGACATCCTGGCCGTGCAGGAGATCATCCGGACCATGGAAATCACCAAGGTCCCCAAGGCCCCGCATTTTGTCGAGGGAGTCATCAATCTGCGCGGAAAGGTCATTCCGATTATCGATCTTCGCAGTCGCTTCAGGATGTCTTCGAAAAAACACGACAAGAGCACGCGGATTATCGTGCTGGAGATCAGCGGCATGATCGTCGGCTTCGTGGTTGATGCGGTCTCCGAGGTGCTGCGCGTGCGCTCCAGCACGGTCGAGCCGCCGCCACCGGTCGTTGCCGGCATCGAATCCGAATACATCAGCGGCATCGGCAAGCTGGATGACCGTTTGCTGATTCTGCTCGATCTGAACAAACTGCTGGGCGGCGAAGAGATGAGCGCCCTGCAGGGATTGTAGCCGACCGGGCAGCATCGCCCTCCCGGCAGCTTCGTTGCTGCGTTCGCCGAAAGCAAGGCGTTGCGTCGTATTTCATGCGACGTAACGCCTTTTTTTGCGTCAGATGCTTACCCTTTTCCGGTATGGGTCAGGGGTTCGCAAAGGCAGCAGCGATCGTGTCCGACGCCCGATGCAGGCTTGTTTCCCACTCCTGAGGCCTGGCGAGAAACTCGCTGAAAAAGCTCAGCCCGGTCTCCGCCGCGGCCTGCGGGGTCGCCAGGTCGTAATTGAAGGCCCAGTACGGGGTCATGGCAATGGTATCCAGGACGCGGCGTTGCAGGGGCGGATAAAATGAAGCACGCACGCCCAGGCTGGGGGCCAGCGCTCCGGAATTTGTGCTCATGATCATCTGGGGAATATCTCCAGCCAGCCAGGCCAAGGCCTCGCGGGCGGCAGGCCGGGCCTGGCTGGCCAGCACGATGACATCCACCGGCCCGACGCATACGCCGGGTTGCACGGGATCGATTTCGGGGAAGGCGAAGAAATCGAAATCCTGGCCCGCCTTCAGGCCGTAGGTGCCCTCGAATAGCGCGATGATCCAGGTCCCGGTCAAGGTCATGGCCGCGTCTCCCTGGGACACCATTTTGGCCGCATCCGACCAGCTGTACATCGTGGGCGTGGCGTTGAACCAGCCTTTGTCGATCAGCCCCTTCCACAGCGCCATTGTCCGGATCACGGCCTCGTCGGTGTAGGGAATCCGACCGTCCATGAGCTGGCGGCGCACATCGGGTCCTGCCGTGCGCAACAGCAGGTAGTCGAACCAGAACTGAGCCGGCCAGCGCTCCCGGGCCCCCAGGGCCACAGGCGTGACTCCCGCACTGCGCAGTCGGGAGCACAACTCCGAGAACTCGGCCCAGGTCCGCGGCGGCGTGAGACCGAGCCTGGCAAAGACTTTGGTATTGTAGAAAAAAGCCACCAGATGCTGCGTCACCGGTACGGCGTAGTGTTTGTTGTCATAGACGCAGGCCTGATCCAGGGAGGGGGAGAAACGTAAACTGAGTTCGTCGCGCGCCCAGAGGTCGTCGATAGGCTGGATGGCCTTCGCCTCGACCAATGCCTGGGTCCTGGCCCCGGCCCACCAGGAGAACATGTCCGGGGGGCTGCTGCTGGCCAGCATGGGCCGAATGGAAACCTTGAAGGCCTCGTGCTCGAAGCCCACGGCCTTGACCCGCGTCTGTCCCGGAGGGGGGGCATTGGGGGTTTGGATGAGCTGCGTTACGCCGCTGGCGAAAGGCCCGGTCCAGTAATGGAGAAACGTGGCCTCGTCCGCCCGGGCTGGAGTGAACCCGAACAGCACGCAGAGCAGGAGCGCAAGAAAGACGGATTGTCGTGGCCGCACCCTGCGCTGTGTCCTGTCCTCTGGCATCATGAGGACCCAGACTACACGATGCGAACAGACAATTCCACCCTTTTTCCGCACTGAAAAGCAAATCAACGCTGGACGGATGGAAAGCATGCGGATAAAATAATCTGCTCATTGGAATATACGCGGGGCATGATATGTTGTCCGGCAGGGTTGGCCTGCGGGCGGAGACGAGGCCGGAGGCGGATACCAGATGTTAAGGTTCACGAGCAAACACCTCTTCAACAGCCTGCTGTTCAGGCTCGGTGCGTTCGTGCTCGTGGTCGAAAGCCTGGTGCTGGCGGTCATCGGCGTCTATTACATCGAACGCTTCTCCCGCGAAATCGACAACAACATCACCGCCCAGGCCCAGCTGCCCGGTATGCTCATGAACAGGCAGCTGTTGCGCTTCGACGTCATTGCCGACAAGGAAATCATGACCGAGCTGCTCGGTGAGGAATTTGTCGACGGGATGGTCGTGGGCGCCAACGGACGCGTCTTCTATGCCTTCCAGACCGCGCACGTGAACCGCAGCGCCGCCGATATCCCTGGGTTGGACCCGACCTGGTTTACGCCGCAGACAACGAGCACGCTCTCGCGTCGCTTTTCTCAGGATGGCGACGAATTCCTGGCCAGTGTAACGCCGTTGATTGCCTTTCCCGGCGCCGAGCCCTATTTCTTCGCCTATGTCAAAATCCGGACCACGCAGTCCGAGGCGCGCAAGCGGGCCATAGCCTTTCGTTTCGTAGCCGGCTCGGGGCTCAGCGTGCTGGCGACCTGGCTGGCGATCCTTTTTTTCACGCGCAGACTCGTAACCCGGCCCCTGAGCCGGCTGGAGGAGTGCGCACTCCAGCTTGCGTCCGGCAATCTGGAACTGCAGATCGATACGAGCAGGGACGACGAACTCGGCAGCCTGGCCCGCAGCTACGCGCGCATGCGTGACAGCATTCGCCAGAAAATCAGACAGCTGGAAAACTCCAACCAGGAGCTGGAACAGAAAGAAGAGCGCCTGCGGGCCTTTGTCAATGCCCTGCCGGACATCGCCTTCGTCATTGACGAGCGTGGCTGCTATCTTGAAGTGCTGTCCTCGCAAGGCAACCTCATGTACGCGGGCGCGGAGCGCATCAAGGGAAAATTTTTTCACAGCGTGCTGCCTCCGGCCCTGGCGGAGTCCTTTCTGGAGATCGTGCACCGAACCATGGAGACCGGGGAGCCGCAGATAATGGAATACGAACTGGGGACCCGCTTTGGCCTGCGCTGGTTCGAAGGCCGGCTGGCCCCGATGCGCAGCCCTGACGGACAGCCCGGCCAGGTGGTCTGGCTGGCTCTGGACATCAGCACGCGCAAGGCAGCAGAAGAGATGCGGCAGGCGAGCATCGAGGCCAGCGCCGCCAGCAAGGCCAAGACCGAATTCCTCACGACCGTCAGCCACGAGATGCGGACGCCCATGAACGTGCTCATCGGCATGGCCGATCTGCTGTCGGAAACCGGACTCTCGGAAGAGCAGCAGCAGTACGTGCAGATATTCAAATCCGCCAGCGACGCGCTGCTCAACCTGATCGACGACATCCTGGACATCTCCAAGATCGAGGCCGGCCTGCTCGAAATCGAGCGGACATCATTTTCCCTGCTGGAGCTGGTGGAAAACACCTGCGACGTACTGGCCGTGCGTGCGCATCAGAAAGGGCTGAATCTGGCCTGTCGCCTTGATCCGACGCTTCCGGACCGTCTGCTGGGGGATCCGCTGCGGCTGCGGCAGATACTCATCAACCTGCTCGGGAATGCGGTCAAATTTACGGAACGCGGGTATATCGTGCTCGATATCCTGCCAACGCCCGATCCGGCGCCCGCGGGGTGCGTCGCCCTGCACTTCAGCGTCTCGGATACCGGCATCGGCATTCCCGAAGACAAGCTTTCCGCGATTTTCGACCGCTTCATTCAGGTCGACTCCTCTACGACGCGACAATATGGCGGCACCGGGTTGGGGCTGAGCATCTGCAAACGCCTCGTCGAGCTCATGAACGGCGCCATAACCGTGCGCAGCGAGCTGAGCCGGGGCAGCGAATTCAGCTTTACGCTCGCCGTGGGCCTCGCCGCGGGCGAAACGCCGGCGGAGTTGCCGGATGCGCGCGGGCTGCACGTGCTCATTGCCACGGATTGCGACTGTCTGCGGCGGATGCTCACGGAACGTCTGACCCTATGGGGCGCTGAGGTCGCTCAGGCCGAAAACGGCGCGACCGTTCCTGCACATGCGGCCCGGGCTGAAGAACTCGGCGAACCGTTTTCCCTGGTCATTGTGGACAACGATCTGGACGGCGTGGACGGCATTGCGCTCGGACGGCGACTTCACCAGACCTATGGCCCGGACTTGCAGTGCCTGCCGCTGCTGCGTTCGGACCAGCTCTCCAAGGACATTGCCCGCGTCCGTGAAGCCGGACTCGGTCTGTATCTCATCAAACCGGTCAAACTGGACAGACTGGCCTCCGTGATCCTCACCCTTCCGACCAGGGCCGCGGACCTGACGTCCGACACTACGCCAGAGGCGCATCAGCCGCGCTCCGGTCTGGCCATTCTCGTTGCCGAGGACTCGGAATACAATGTCTTCGTGGTGCAGGCCTATTTGCGCAAAATCGCCGCCCGACTCGACGTCGCCAGAAACGGCCTGGAGGCCCTGGAGCTGTTCCGCAACGGCAGCTACAACATCGTGCTCATGGATATGCAGATGCCGCGCATGGACGGGTATACGGCTGCACGCGAGATTCGCAACCTGGAGGCGGAGCAAGGCGAGCGCAAGGTTCCCATTGTGGCCATGACCGCCTTCGCCCTGGCCGGAGACGCCGAAAAGTGTCTGGCCGCGGGGTGCGACATGCATCTGACCAAGCCCTTGAGCCGGCAGGCCCTGCAGGAGGCCATCAGCCGTCTGACCCGCGCCCAGACGCCGGATGAGCCCGTGCCGCCGCCCTCAGCCGAAAGCCCGGCCTCCGTCGACGAGCCGCTCGTCGTGCACGTCGATCCGGATATCATCGAGCTGGTGCCCGGCTATATCGGCATGGTCCGCAATCACATCCAGACCATCCGACGCGAACTCGAAACCGGCGAATTCTCGACCATCGCCCGCCTGGGCCACCAGATGAAAGGTGAGGGCAAGGTCTTCGGGCTCGACGTCGTCGGCGAACTGGGCAAAGAGATACAGGCGGCGGCGATCGAGGAGCACAAAGGACGCGTTTCCGATGCCCTGGACCGGCTGGAAGTCGTTCTGGGCCGTGTCCGCCTGGCGTGATTCCGCTCTGGTTTCAGGGGGAATCTTCAGGCAGCACTCAGGCAGCGCGTGTTGTCAGAGGTGGGGAGAGCGCGTAAGGTCTGGCTGTGGCTGCGTGCCGGGCGTCCTTATCGTCCTGCGCGCATAATGCCGGCTGGTTCATGATGCAGGAGGTGCTTTCCATGTATACGCTCGTGCTGGTTCGTCACGGACAGAGTGAATGGAATCTGGATAACCGCTTTACGGGCTGGACCGACGTCGATCTGAGCGAGCAGGGCGAGCAGGAGGCCAGGGATGCGGCCGCGCTCATGCTGGAAGCCCGTCTCAGCTTCGACGTCTGCTATACGTCGCTGCTCAAACGCGCCATCCGGACCCTCGATATCGTCCTGGAACACATGGATCTGCTCTGGCTGCCGGTCTACAAGTCCTGGCGCCTGAACGAACGGCATTATGGCGGCTTGCAGGGGCTGAACAAATCCGAGACAGCGGAGAAATACGGCAAGGAGCAGGTCTTTCTCTGGCGCCGCAGTTATGATGTCCCGCCTCCGCCGCTGACCCGGGACGATATCCGCTTCCCCGGACACGACCGCCGCTACGCCTCGTTGCACGCCGCGGATATCCCCTGCGCCGAAAGTCTGAAAAATACGGTGGACCGGGTCCTGCCCTACTGGCTGGAGGCCATTGTCCCCACCATACGGGCCGGGCAGCGCGTGCTCATTGCTGCGCACGGCAACAGCCTGCGCGCTCTGGTCAAGCACCTGGACGGACTGGATGAAAAGACCGTCAGCGAGCTGAACATCCCCACCGGCATCCCGCTGGTGTACGAGCTGGACAACGAACTCAAGCCGCTACAGCGGCGCTACCTGGGCGACCAACAGGCTGCCGAGGCCAAGGCCGCGGCCGTGGCCGCGCAGGCGACGCAACCGGTGGCGTAAGCCCTGGTCCCGGATCCCGGGCGTATTCGTCAGCCCTTCTGGTCGTCCTTGAATCGTCCGCCGCGCGCTGCGGCTGTGCAGGCTGCGTAGCTGCAACAGGAGTAGAGCTGTTCGCTATAGGCGTACAGAATACGTGCCTCACGCTCGCGTTGTTCTTCTTCGAGCGGAAGCGGCGGATGCGCCGCGGCCAGCTCCGTCAGGGTCGCCCAATCCGGAATGGCGGCCATACCCTGCCCCAGGACCTTGCCGGTCGCTGTTTCGAGCAGCATGGCCTCCCGCGTGTCGGTTACGGCCACGAGCGGCGCCGGCCCGCCGGGCATCAGCCTCGCCGCGGCCAGACTCTCCCGCAGGTATGTGCTCACCACGCCGGCGCAGAACATGAGCGCCAGCAGCGGACGCTCCTGCGCGTCAAGCGCGACCAGATCGACCAGCCGGCCGTAATCACGGCCCTCTATCTGAATGACGGCATTGACGCGCGGCCGGATCCGGTCGCGCGGGTAGCCCCGCTCCTCGACCAGCAGCCTGGCCAGGGCCTGGCGCAGATCCTCGAACGTGGTCTGCTCGATGGTCTCGCCGGTAAGATAATCGCGTATGGTCTGACCCAGGCTGACATCATGCACGACGTCTTCCTCCCGGCGCGGCGTTCCCGCCACGCGCTATTGTCTCGCCGCTGCGATCAGGCTGTCCAGGGAAAACCCCTCGACCAGCTTCGGCAACTCGTCCAGGGTCATGCCCTGCTGGCCCAGGAGCACCAGTTTGACGCTCGGCGTGACGTCCGTGGCGATGATCGGGCCCGAGGTGTCGTCGCCGTACCAGGTCCGGCCCTTGACCGGAAACTCGCGTAACGGCTTTTTACACCCGATGGAAATCATCTCTTTGGCGCTGCGACGAAATCCGTACGGACTCATGCGCTTGTGGTCGATGTAGGACAAAAACAGCATCCGCCGTTTCTTGTCCCGGTATTTGGCCAACAGATTGCCCTCGTCGGGATGAAACTCGCTGTCGAGCGCGATCATGGCGAAGCCCGGGAAATGCACGGTCTTGAACCAGGCGCGCACGTCGGCCTCAGCAATCGACGGAGTCTGGGGTTTCGCATTGCGCACGACCTCGCGCCAGTCCCGCTTCTCCGTCTTCTTGCGAAAGGCCGAACTCTGCCCGGCACTCCCGGATCCGGCTGGAAGCAGCGCAACAAGCAACAGGACAAGCAGGATATTCAAACAATACGGTACGCGATCTTTCACGGCGTTCTCCTGATACACAAAGATAACAAAGGCGTGAGCGATGAGGCTGACGTCGGGGACGATCTGCGACAAGCCCGCTCCGGCCTCCGGCCTCCAGCAGCCGGAGACAAGCTTACCCCGTTTTGCCATTCAGGGAAAGTGCGCATTCCCAGGCATACGCGGACGTGGTTCACGGCTCTCTGCGCAAGACAGACGCTCGCGGCCAGGCACGCAGAATGGAAGGAGTGGTCACGCTGTATTCCCATCGTATAGACGATTCCGACACCTGCCGACTGTACGATGCCTGTCGAAACTCGACGTGCCCCGGGTGACCGGAGCAACAAGGAATGCGTTGATTTGGCGCCAGAACAAGGATCACGAAATGCGAATGCCTTGCGCAAGAGAGAATGCGCTGGTATTGACGATACACATCTTATACGATAGTTTTAGTCTTACTGTTGAATTGAAATTGACTGCTCCGTGAGCTGCGCTGAGCGTTCCCCCACGCAGCTCACCTCCCTGCAGCAAATACCGAATCCAGCATGGCATAAAAAATAAAACAACCCCGGCAAACCGGGGTTGTTTTAGTAGTAATGGAATAGCGACTACATTAGAATGTAAGTTCCTTCGCATTGACGCTATTGACGCCACGTATGTTCTGTGCAAGCTCGATTGCCAGAGCACGTTCCGCGCCGCTGCTTACCTTTCCGGTCAGCGTAACGACGCCGCCGTTCGTGCTTACAGCGATATCTGTACTGGCAACGTTGCTGGAGTACATGAAGGTAGACTTTACCTTCGTCGTTATCCAGCCATCGGAGATGTCAGTGCCGACAGTCTCTGCAGCGACCTTGGCCGGCTTTTTGCTGTCGATGGCCAACTGATTGTCCACCGCCACAACGCCGCGGGTGTTCATCGCCAGGCGGCCAGCAAATGCCTTGGATGTCTCGCTGTCGGCGACGCCAACCAACTTCACCTTGCCATTGGTTGTCTCCACGGTCGTGGACAGACCATCAGTATACTTGCTCCACATCAATTTCGACTTGATCAATGCGGTGATGGTCGCGTCGTCAACGAATTCACCATACCCTCGGGCCGAAGACGACTTCGGGGGGACGAAGTTTGCCTGGACTACAATTTTGTTCTCCACGTCGCTGATGCCGTCGGCACCCAGGGCAATTACCTTCGCCAGTTCCTTGTTAACCTCTTCATCGACGGTTCCAGTCAATGTGGCTTTCCCGTTTTTCACCGAGACATGCAGTTTATTGGCGCGCAAATACGGGCTCAGGGCGTAGGTCGTCATTATCTGGGATTCCAGCCTTGCATCGACGATCTCCTGGGGTGCCGGGGATGCTGCTGCAGCGATCCCGCAGAGTGCGACGAGCGCAAGGACGATAAGGGACGCCGAAAATACGGTGCGATACGGTGCATTCATAACTTCTCCATGTGTAAAATTGATTACAGCTCATTGTAATGGCTGTCGAAGTGCTTTCAAAACACTCGTTGATGTGGCCTGACCGCCTGTGTGAGCGCGTGAAGAGCAAGCAGCAGGCGTCCTTGTCCACTTCAGTGTTTAAGATTCGTGAAGAAATTATTGACTTGCTTGTCGGCTTCGTCGCGCGAGATGGCGTAACGCTCCTGAACCAGACCGACCAGTTTCTGCTGATGGCCTTCGGATTTCAGCAATTCATCTTCGGTCAAATTGCCCCAAGCGATCTTGGCTGCGCCGACATGCTGCTTCCACTTGCCTTTCATTTCTTCCATACTTGGCAGGTTCATGAATTCTGCTCCTTCTTCGTGGCGCCGTCGTGGCTCTTGCTGTGGTTTCGGGACGCTCCCTGTCCGACGTCCTCAGCCGATGATCTGGACTTCGAATGCTGCCCGCCTTCGGACTTTTTCGAATGCGGCGCACTGCGGTTTTCCCCCGGGTGGGGAGCCTGACCGGCGTTTTTTGCTGAATCGCTCGTTGCCTTGTGTACGTTGCGTTTAACGGGCTCGTTCATGCTGACCTCCAAAATGTTTCGGTCCCCGCTGGATTACGAGATTCCGGTATGCTGACAATGGCAGGGAACGGGGAGGAAGTCGGTGCGCTACCACGCTTAAGTAAATAGTATTGAGCCATTCGTCTGACTCGACGCGTAGCAATGACAGGCGTGCGTCACAGGAGGGGTGCAGACACAGGCTCATAGCTGGAGAAGATGAAGAATAATTAACAATCAATGGTGATTTCGTTGACAAGCGCTATAACGCTGTGCAGAATCACTGAACAACAGAAAAAGATAAAAAAATTAATGACATAAATAATTTCAACATCTTACTGAGAATTTGCAAAATCAAATTCATCTCTGTGCGTTGGCGCACAGACAAAAGCCCGCACTTCTACAATTGATGATAAAGAGCCATAGAAAGAATTTTCTACGCTCAGAGAAACCATCAACCGGATAACCAGGAGCTACGCATGAACGAAGATCAAGTGAAGGGCCGCGTCAAAGAAGCGGAAGGCAAGGTCATGGAAATAGCCGGCAGGATCATCGGCAACAAGAGCCTCGAAGAAAAGGGCAAGGCCATAAAAGCCGTTGGCAAAATCCAGGCAGGCAATGGGGATCAGCAAAGTGAACTCAGGAAAGGAAGCTAGAGCAGCATAAAAAGTGTATTACCCGGAGCGGAAAGTAGTTAACGGCCCGCTCACGGTATTGTTGCCCCCTGCGTAACCATTTACCAACGCGCGAGATACAGCTCGCGAGGAGAAACATGATGAACACATCACTGCTCAGTCTGGTTTTTCTGGCTTTGCTCACGCTGCCGACAGCCTCGTCTCACGCCAAGGACTTGAAGATTCGCTACGTTAAAGACAATGGATACATCAACGTTTACGATGGCGCCGGCGGGCCCAATTTCTACGCCCTCCAGACAAAAATGGTAACGCCTGAAGCCATTTGCTATTTTGAAGGCTCGGAAAGCTCGCGCGAGGAAAATGCGGTCATCGCCGTCAATACGGAAGGCTGCCAGATCCGATTCACGTTCACCGGGGATACAGTCACCGCGGAATATAATGATTTCAATCCCGAACGCTGTGACGTCTGCGGCCGCGGCATGACCTTCGAGGGCGTGTTCCACAAGATGCCCTGACAGCTGTGACAGCGCCCCCTTCAGAGCAAGGTGGCTTTCATGCTGACCTGCGAGCAGACCAAAGCCATCGAGAACGCCCCTGGAGCGGACAAGGCCGGCCCGGTTATCCAGGCCTTCGAGTCGCTGGAAGAACGCGTCAAGGCGACCATGGTTTACGAACTGGCGACAAAGGCCGACCTGGCAATAGTCAAGGCCGATCTGGAACTCAAGCTGGCCGAGCTTGGTACCCGCGTTGCCGAGAGCAAGGGCGAGGTGCTCCGCTGGGTCGCCGGGATGCTCCTCGCCCAAGCCGCGCTCATCGCCACGCTGGTCAAGCTGCTGTAGACCTTTTTGCCTTTCCCCCTGACATCAGCCCGGCCCGGAGCGGGTATCAGCGCGTGGCCTCCCGATACGCGCGCAGCACGGGGTTGATGCGTGTCTGGTATCCGCGGCCTTGGGACCGGAACCATTCGACCAGGTCGGCGTCCAGGCGCAATGTCACCTGTTTCTTGCGCGAGCGCATGAACTGCTTGAGATTCATCCGCTTGGCGTTCTTGAAAAAATCGTCGTCAAGCGGCGGATTGTCCGGGTCGGACAAGGCGTTGGCGGTCAGCTCTTCGTCGGTGAACGCGTCCACACGCGCCCAGTCGGACTGGTCGGGCAGCGCCCTGGCTTCTTCCAGCGTGTATTGCATGATCTTTTCAGTTTGCGGCTTGCTCATATTTCCTCCTTTCCCGAGCGTTGGCCTTGCGCACGGAAATGATTCTGATCGTTTCTTCGCGGAGCGTGAACACGATGACATTCAGCCTCCCCCCCGGTCGAGCCCATGGACAACATGGCGCGTTTCGCCGTAATCGCGTCGGCGTCCTTGATCCACTCGGGAGACAGAAGCAGGATTCTCACGCCCACGTCAAAGTCCACGCCGTGCTTGGCCAAATTCGCCAGCCGCTTATTCTCATCCCATTCGAAGCGCATAAAAAATATGTAACTACGGATTGTCACGACGTCAAGACGCTCTTGACATCCGCCCCGCCCGGCCGCCAAAACCCTGTCAAGTAGCAAGTTCTGCCCTATACTGCCATATTCTGCCTTTTTCTGCCTCGC
>CAZGAH010000099.1:0-5174 GCA_964523295.1 uncultured Desulfovibrionaceae bacterium
GCACTTCAAGCGTCTGCGCGTCACTGCGGAGAAAGTCGTGGATTTTGAGGTTGCGGCCATTGAACAGGAGCACGCCGGACTGAAAGCGCCCGGTCCCGCCCTTGGTCAACACAATCCTCCCCTCGCCCGCCCGAGCCTGAAACCCCGGCCAGGCCAAGACCACGCGCGGCCACCCGATCACGTAACGCTGCTCGAATACCGCGGCGCCAGCCTGCGCACCTGCGGCTGTGTTCCCGTTCTTCGCCCCGGCCCCGGACTTCCCGCCTTGGGCAAAGGCCCCGGCCAGACACCCCAGAACCGCCACGACGACCAACACCACCCCGAGACTCTGCTTAACCAGCGCTCTGCTCATAGCCCTGCCCGTATACCGTTGTTCTTACCAAAACGCCTGGTCATGTTTTCAACAGTCATGTCGAATGTATCGCTACGCCATGTTCATGTATGTCATGGGCGCGTGCTCACAAAAACTCCATACCACGCACTCCCTGCTCCCTATCCCATCTCATTCCCGCCCTTCCATCACGCCCGCCCCGCCCAATCCTGCGGGATACCGCCCGTTCCCGCTGGCGCACTGCATTTGGAGAAGTATAGTACGTATCAAAAGCTTTTACTTAGCAAAGGCAGATGAAACATTTTTACAAATTTTTGTTATTTATTTTGTGGTCTGATATTTTTTCAGGAACCCTCTGTCAACCCTTTTCTGAAAATCTTTCTGAAAATCGTCAATCTGAAATGAACCCTGGCCAGAACCCACCGGTGGCTGACATCAATTCGTCATCAGGCCCATCCGTGCGCGTACATCCGGGCACCGTAATTTTTTGCGATGATTTGTCGCTTTTGCTGGAATTTTAACCAGCTTATTCTGCGGGCTTATTCAGGTATGGTAGAGGATAACCATCACAGAAGACATTGAAGAGAAAGCACTGGCGGAATGTTTTCTGTCCGGATTGGGCTTTCTTCGGAATGCTGACGCAACGGTCGGTATTCTCAGGAAGTCACGGCGAAATGGCGGGACTGGAGCAGTCGGTCTACCAGGAGGCGATGGCCGGCCGGGAAGGCGTAGCGGCCCAGGTCGGACGGTTGGACCCAGCGGCAGGTGGTGGCGGCGTGCAGGATTGGCGTGGGCGTATCCTGGTCGAGGATGCAGCGGAAGCAGTGCAGGGTGACCCGGTAGGTGGTGTATCCGTGGCGGACCTGGCCCAGGGACTCCACGCTGCGGACCCGGAGTTCCGTTTCTTCCAGAAATTCACGTTCCACGGTTCGGGCCGGCGCTTCGTCCGGCTCGATGCGGCCGCCCGGAAATTCCCACAGTCCGGCCCAGGCGCCGCGTTGCGGGCGTTTTTGGATGAACAGCCGCCCCTCGCGCACGAGCACGCCCGTGGCCACGTTCAGGTGAACGATTGCCGGGCTTTTCAGGCGTACCGGCCGCTCGCCGACGATGCCCAGGCGCAGGCTCTCGCACGTATCCGCCAGCACGCACTCCGCGCAGCGAGGGCGACGCGTGCAGACCAGCGCGCCGAACTCCATGAGCGCCTGATTGAAATCGCGCGCGCGCCCCGAAGGCAGCAGCGTCGTGGCCAGTTCGTGGATTCGGAGCCGACCGGCCTTTTCCTTGACCGGCGCGTCCACGTCGAACAGCCGGGCCAGCACCCGCTCCGCGTTGGCGTCGATGGCGGGCAGGTCCTGTCCGAAGGCCTGGCTGAGAATAGCCGCGGCGGTATAGGCGCCCACGCCGGGCAGTGCGCGCAAGGCTGCCTCCTCGGCGGGAAGCTCGCCGTCGTATCTATCCAGGATGTAACGGGCTGCCAGCCGCAGATTGCGCGCCCGCGTGTAGTAGCCCAGCCCCTCCCAGAGTTTGAGCACATCATCTTCGTCCGCCGCGGCCAGGGCGCGCAGGTCGGGAAAGCGGTCCATCCAGCGCGCGTAGTATGCAACGGCGCGATCCATCTGCGTCTGCTGCAACATGACCTCGGCGATCCAGACGGCATAGGGCGCGTAGGTCTGCCGCCAGGGCAGGGGGCGTTGGCAACGCGTGAACCAGTCCAGAAGGCGGAGGCTGATGTCGGTCACGCGTTCCAGCGGGCGTTGCGCCGTGGCTCTTGGCGTCCAGACTAGCGTAGACGAGGCAATCGTGTCCTTTCCGGCGGCGTCGGGCATACTGTCGTCAGGCGAAGGGCTGGTCCGGGTCATGTCAGCCTGGCCCACAGTCGGCGCAGGGTGCTTATGCCCAGGCGGACAGGATGGAAGCTGACCGGGCTGAGCCGGCTGGGGATGCAGAAACCGCGCGCGTCGAAGTCGTCCGGGCGGGCCAGCGGAAAAGCCAGCGTTTCCGGACGACTGCCGGGCAGGTCGCGTTCCAGCGCCTCGCGCCAGAGCGGGGTCTGTTCCGGCGTCAGGCCGAGCAGTTCGTAAACCGCGGTGTCCAGGGCCACGGCCGGGACCGAGGCCCCCAGCAGTCCGAGCGGGAAGGGCTGTCCTCCCCCCGGGCCGCGGATATGCATGGCCGTCACGCCGTCGAGCAGCGACACCCCCGGGGGCAGGGCCTGCATGAGCTCGATGATCAGGCTTTCGAAGCGGCGGCCCTGGTCGCCGTGGCGCGTATGCAGCAGGGCCTTGCGCACGCCGGCCACGCAGCCGAAATGATTCTTTACTGCCGCCGTGATGCGCAGTTGGCCATGCACCTTCAGCCGGGGGACGTTCACGATGCCGTCGGCCTCCAGGGCAACGCGCGACACGCCGACGTTATACCCGAAAGGCAGGCGCACGCGGACCGTACGGCGCAGGTCGACGACCGGAACGTCCAGACCGGCGAGCGCGTCGATCAGGCCGATGCGTCTGGCGACGCCGAGCGCCGAGCCGAAACCGGGCGAATCGCCCACGGTCACCCGGCAGCCGCGATCCAGCAGCCAGATGCAGGCGGCGCGGACGACGCGGGGGTGCGTGCAGGCCAGACCGCCCGACGTGACCCTGAGCAGATTGGGTTTGACCAGCATGTGCGACGAGCGCGCCGGCGCGAAGCCGCAGGCGGCGAACAGCGTCGGCACCAGGTCCGCCACGGTCGCGTAGTCGGAACAACGCGCCAGGGCTACCGGCGTCGCGCTGGTCGGCGTTTCGCCGGGTGAGGGGTGTTTTCGTGCGTCGGGCATTGTTCGTCCGTCAGGGCGCAGCGCGGAAAAGCTGCTCGGCGACGCGGTAATGCCGGACCGTAAGCTCGGGCTCGATCGCGTAGCGCTCGTCTCCGGGATAGAGCCGGGCCTGCTCGATGTCTTCCCCGGCGTACGCGTGAATCGCCTCCAGGCTGTCCCAGCAGGTCTGCAAGGTAATTTCCACGCGCCCGTTGTCCAGGTCGCGGGTCAGTATCTGCGCTCCGCGGCAGGCGGGCAGCGCCAGGGCGTCCCTGAGTCCGGTTTCCCGAAGCCAGGCGAGAAAACCCTCGCCGTGCTCTACGGGACAGCGACAGCGCCATTCTCTCAAAATCATATGCTTTCCTTGTGTCGGGAGTCTGCTCGCAGGCCTCGTGCTTTCAGTGTACGAGCGGCAGTTCCTGCCAGCTGGTGGTAAAGCACGCCGATTTGCGCAGCTGGCGCATCGACCAGGCCCGGCCGAGCCCCGCGGCGGCGCAGACCAGGGTATTGCGGCCCCATCTGGCGTTGATCGTATCGAGCGTGCGCATGAGCGCAGCCCCCTTCGCCGCGGTCGGGGCGTCGGGATCGAACAGGCTGAGCTGGCGCGTGGCCGCGGACTCGATGCCGCTGAGCATCACGCCGGCCTTCTTGTAGACATAGCCCGGGCGATAGATGCGCTCCAGGGCCGTCTGCGCCGCGCGGACGATGACGGCGGTATGGTTCGTGGCCGCGGGCAGGGCCATGGAGACGGAATTGACGTATTGGGGGCCCGGACGGTGCGGGTTGGTCATGACAAAGACCATGATCTGCGAGGCAACCGCGTTCTCGCGGCGCAGTTTTTCGGCGCAGCGCGCGGCGTAGGCGGCCACGGCTTCGTGCATTTGCTCGGGCGTGTCCACGCCGTGACCGAACGAGCGCGAGGTCAGGACGGACTGCCTGGGCGGCGGCGCCTTTTCGAGCGGGATGCAGGGGATGCCGCGCAGCTCGTAGACGGTGTGTAGCCCCTGTATGGTCATGCGTCGCCGCACCCAGTCGTCCGGCGCGTCGCGCAACTGCCGGGCGGTGCGGATGCCGTGGCGCGCGAGCATGGCCGCGTAGCGCCGGCCGACGCCCCAGACATCGGCGACGTCGACGCCGTCGAGCAGGGCGTCCAGGCTGGCCGAGCGCACCGGAGACCCGGGCCGCCCGGGGGCATGGTCGATGCAGAACACACCGCCGTGTTCGGGCTGTTTCTTGGCGACGCGGTTGGCGAGTTTGGCCAGAGTTTTGGTTGGCGCCGCGCCGATAGATACCGGGATGCCGGTCCACTGGCGGACCGTATCGCATATCCGCCGCGCGCGGGCCGCGATGCCCTCGCGCTCGAAGCCGGAGAGGTCGAGAAAGGCTTCGTCAATGGAGTAGATTTCCATGTTCGGCGTAAAGTGTCCCAGCGTACGCATGACGCGGGCCGACATGTCGCCGTAGAGTGCGTAATTGGAGGAGAATATCTGGACCTTGTGGCGGGTGAAAAAGCCCTGCCGCTTGAAGGCCGGTTCGCCCATGGCGATGCCGAGCGCCTTGGCCTCGTTGGAGCGGGCGATGACGCAGCCGTCGTTGTTTGACAGCACGACCACCGGTCGGCCCGCAAGCCGCGGTGCAAAGACCCGCTCGCACGAGACGTAGAAATTGTTGCAATCGACCAGAGCCACGACACGCACGGACGCCCCCCTGCCGCTCGATCGCCCGGCGCGCATGAAGGACGCGGGCGGACCGGAAAGTTCCTGCAATCACCATTGCAGCCTATCTCGCCATGTGTAGATGGCATTACGGCGTTTTGCAACCGTCGGCGCGCGCCCCGCGCGGGTGCGAACGCTTGCCCCCCGGAAATCGCGGGTGTTCTGGACGGTGTCCGATGCGAACGGCCTGCCGTGGCTGAAAAGGCCGGCGATTGCGCCGGCCTTTACTCTTACCTGCCGCCGTGCTTCCGGCTGTTTTTGATGGATCTGGCCAGCGTGGCAATACCCTTCCAGCGCTCCTTTTCGATGCGCTCAGGGTTCTTGACCTGGCGCT
>CAZGAH010000099.1:5184-5691 GCA_964523295.1 uncultured Desulfovibrionaceae bacterium
GGCCAGGACCCGGCAGCCCGGTTCATGGGCATGGGAGCAGTCCGAAAAACGGCAGTCCCGCGCCAGCAGTTCGATATCCGGGAAGGCGGCATCAACGCCGCCCTGATCGTCCTGGAAGGCGATTTCGCGTATGCCGGGATTGTCGATGATCATGCCGCCCTGAGGCATGAAAACCAAATCCCTGGAGGTGGTTGTGTGCCTGCCTTTGCCGTCGCTCTGGCGTACCGATCCGGCCAGCCTGATCGCTTTGCCGGCGAGCAGGTTGATGAGGGTGGACTTGCCGGCGCCAGAAGAACCGATAAGGGCTATGGTTTTTCCGGGCGCAATGTACGGCTCCAGTTCGGCTAGCCCGGACGGGGCGTCCACCGCGGTCAGATGGATCGGAACGCCGGGGGCCGCAATCCCGATGCGCTCCCTGCAGATGTCGGGATCGGGGTGCAGGTCGGCCTTGGTCAGGACAACGGCGGGGCTGAGCCCGCAGTTGCCGATCAGGGTCAGATAGCGCTC
>CAZGAH010000099.1:5701-9177 GCA_964523295.1 uncultured Desulfovibrionaceae bacterium
GTCCAGGCCGCAGACAATCAGCACCGTGTCCAGGTTGACGGCCATTACCTGCGTGCGCCTGGCCGCGCCGTCGCTTCTGCCGCGCGCTCCGGCGGCGCCGCGCGCGAGAACGTTTCTGCGCGGCAATACGTTGTCGATAACGGATGCGTTGAGAACGACCCAATCTCCGGCAGCGGGATGGACTTCCTGTCGATGGGCAAGTCCCCCTGCCACGGTTACAAATTTTTCGTCCTCGCCGCGGCTCACCAGAAAGCCGCCCCTTCGCACGCCGGTCACACGGGCTACGGCATCCAGGCTGTGGCCCAATGTTTCCAGTTGATTGTGAAAAAACGAATTCCAGCCCAACCGGGCCAGGGAATGGGAGTCATTGCCGTGTATTGTCGTTCCGTTCATTGTCGTCAGCTCGTCTCTCATGAAAGTAACAGCCAAAGAGCGGCCACTCCATGCGCATGCGTAGGCATGGAGCGCCGGGGACGGTTACGATGGAGATGCTGTCGGCCTCGGACAGAGCGCGCACGACGAGGTCAGGACCAGAGCGTGCGCTCAGGCAGGCGATTGGCCGGCCAACGCGGAAAGAGGTGGGCCGGGAGATGCGATGATGTGGCTTACGCCTGGCGGCTGGTCCGTATGTCCGAGGCCGTTGGCGCACTATCCGGCAAAGAAATACGCAAAAAAACTCCTGCTGGAACAGGTTGAACAGACAGCAGCACGAATCATTACCCACGCGGCGGGGAGCTGTCAATTGCCGGGCTCGTCAGCCTTTCATTGCACGGAATGGGCTGACGAGTGCTCAATATCACGGCAAGGGACCCTGTATCAGGCCTTTTTTAAAGGGAAGACACCCTAATCATACCCCAGCCTGCGCAGTTCCTCCAGGACCAGCGGGGCCAGGGCCTTCAGTTTGAGGTTGTGCGCCGAGGGGGCGCCGGTGAGGAATTCTTCGCGGACCAGCGTGGTTTGCGGATCGAGCATTCGGGATTCCAGGTCGATGAGGGCAAAGCCGCGCTTCAGGCAGCGCTCACGCAGAACATGATTGAAGCGCACGGTTATTCTGGTGCGCGCGGATGTCCAGGCGCATGGTGCGGTTGGGATTCTTGGTGTGGTGGGTCGTGAATTGCGAGGTACGTTCTATAGTATAGCATGATACGCCAAAGACTCTGGCCGCCTTGGCCTGAGTCATCGCGCTATCGACAACTGCCTTTACGCCTTTGCGTCGAATTGTCTCTTAGGCTGATCGATAAAGCTTTCTGGCATCGTTCGGTTTCATAGGAATACAAGGTTTAATCCAAGGGAGGATTATGAAGTGTTTGTTACCCTAAGAAATGATTAGAGTGCTTTTGTGACCATCGTGTCTAATAAAATTTTCGTCAATGGCAATTATTTGAATACTTAATGAATTTGTATCATTCGAAACTATCGAAAAACAAACAATTAGTCATAGCGAAGCCCAGCTATAACGATTTCGAGGTTCAGCAAGCCAGCGTCCAGGGTACCGAAGACTACGACCTGGTTATTTCCACATACCCGACTACCAGCATTGTGCATCCGGAATGTGCGGATGCAATTATGGTATGCGGCGACGAGAAAAGTGCGTTTGCGTTGGTGAGGACTCAAAATATTATAAACAGCTGTTTTTATGGGAAAATTTATAGCTGCGAAAGAAAATGAAAAATAAAAAAAATTTAGAAAAAGTATTGACAATATCTTGTGCTCTGGGTATCCGTTCACGAAATCTAGCGCAGAAAGGGGATCTGCGTGTCGGGGGGAAGGGCAAGTTATCAAGGTGAGTGGGCTGTAACGTGAAGAAGCGAGACGCAGATGGGCGAAGGTGAAGCCGGAGGAAGAGGGCGTCGGTCGGTTTATTGGCGTTTCTTTTCGCAGTGCGAGGCCTTGCGGAACGCTTTGGCGTGGAACTCGCTGTATTGTGATGAAAATCTGCGGAGGAAGCGCTGATGGCAGGCGGCAAGGGGACGTCAACGGACAAGCTGCTGGAGATGATCCGGGGCAAAGGCGGCAAGGGCGCAGTGCCTCCGCCGCCCGGGCCAACGGTCTCAACGCCGTCGGCAGATGTGCAAGGGGAGGGTGCGTCCGGAGCACCAGCTGTAAAGCAGCCGGAAAAGGCCGGGGGTAAAAAGCAAGGGGCGAAAATTTCCCTTCCGAAGCTGTCCGGCGCGGGCAAGCTTCCCGCATTATCGGGCCTGTCGGACAAGCTCAAGCTGTCAGGTCTTTCTCTGGGCAAAGGTGGCGGAGGCGCCAGCGGCGTTGTCGTGGGCGTGGATTTCGGTCCGGACAGCCTGCGCCTGGCCAAGACCACCGGGACTTCAGGCAAACGCAAGCTGGTTGCGTTTCGCAGCGTACCATACGATCCGAACATTCCGCCCAATTCGCCGGAATTTACCGGTTTCCTGCGTTCAAAGCTCAAAGATTTCTGCAAAGGCGACCATACGTTTCAGCTCTGGACGCTGATTTCGTCGGCCAAAGCGGAACTGTGGAACATCAGCATCCCGAAGGTTCCGCGCCGGCAGGTCATGGACGCCGTATTCTGGACGGTCAAGAAGGAAAAGCAGTTCGACGAAGCTGAATTCGTGCTCGACTTCGACGTGCTGGGCGAGATTGCCGACAAGGGTGTGCCCAAGCTGGCGGTGACGGTGTACCTGGCGCCGCGCAAGCAGGTCGAGGAAGTGCAGAATCTCTTTTCCAAGGCCGGCTACAAGCTCAACGGCGTAACCATCGCCCCCATCGCCATCCAGACCCTGTTTCGTACGGGCTGGATTCAGACTGCTGCGGGTACGTACGCAAATCTGTACGTAGGCCGCAACTGGTCACGTATCGATATTTTCAACAAAGGCAACCTGGTGCTCAGTCGGGGAATCAAGGCCGGGACCAACAGCATGGTCGAGGCGCTTGCCGACAGTTACAACATGAAAAAGGGAAGCAAGAGCAAGAACGCTTCCTTCAGCATGGCCACCGTATCGCTGGAAGAGCCGGTCATTTCCATGAGCCTGGGCGATGAAGAGCCAGCCATAGTCTCGCTCGAGGGCACGGCGGGCGGCGCCGGCGGCAAGGGCATGGATTTCAACCAGGCCAGACTCGTACTTTTCAACAAGCTCCTCGGACAGGGCGAGGTGACGGGCGATCTGGGACAGGAGCTGAACGAGGCGGAAGTCGTCGACATGATTCTGCCTGCTGTCGAGCGTCTGGTGCGGCAGATCGAGCGGACCTTCGAATATCATAGCACGACCATGGGCAACGAGCCGGTCGAGCAGATTTTCTTTTCCGGCGCCATCTGCACCAATCGCTTGATGCTGCAGTACATGTACCAGCAGCTGGGCATCGAATGCCTCGTTCTTGACCCGCTCAACCCCGAGAATCTTCATCTGGGCAAGATGCCGGTTCCCGAATCAACGGCCGACCGACTGGAATACAATCTGGCCATGGCCATCGCCCTGGCCACCCACCCCGTCACCCCCAACCTG
>CAZGAH010000099.1:9187-15161 GCA_964523295.1 uncultured Desulfovibrionaceae bacterium
CATTGACAAATATCCACTACGTGCCAATGAAATCTCCGGGTTGATGGTCATGGCCATTGCCCTGGCCAGCAACACGGTCACCCCCAATCTGCTGTTCACCTTCAAGGACAAGGAGCGGCAACGCCAGTCCGAGATGGTGGACAAGGTCATCTACGCCATCACGGTTGTCGTGCTGCTGGCCCTGTCCGGGGTCTGGATGTGGCAGAACAGCGTGATCAACTCGGCGCGGGATCAATATCGGAAAAATGAGGCCGAGATCAAGAAGTATACCCCGAAGGCCGACGAGGCTCTGCTCCTGGGCATGGCCGAGAAGGTGAATGAAATGAACCGGGAGCTTAAACGGGCCAGTCTGCGCTACGAGGGGTTGGCTGCGTTGAGCGACCTGAGTTTTCTGACTCCGGCCAATGTCAAACTGCTCAGCGTGGGCATGGAGTTCGGACCCTACGTCGAATTGTTCGAGGAAAAGGATGCCAAGGGTGGGAAGCCGGATCCTAAAGATGCCAAGAAGGCTGCCCCCAAACCCCCGCCCAAGCCTGCCGCCAAGCCGGGCGTAACCAAAGAAAATCCAAAATTTCTGCTTGTTGACGGCTTCATCGAAGGGCCTGACCCGGAACAATTCAATGCCAATTTCAGCCGGTACATCATCCGTTTGGAAAACTCTCCCATGTTCGACATGCCGAGCATCGTCAAGCAGAACGACGAGGAGTTCGGCAACAAGGGTCGGGTGATGCGGTTCACCATCAAGGTTCCGCTCACGAAAGGAGCATGACATGGCCAACATGCCGGTTTCCATATCCAAACAGACCCTGAGCAAACTGGGCGTATGCATTGGCATTGTTGTCGCGTTTGTGGCCTTTCTGCTGCTGCCGAACGTCATGACGAGCAAGAAGATCAACAAGGACATCGTGCAGCTGCAGGCAGAGATAGAGCGGCAGAAAGTGCTCTATCCGGTTTACGAGGAACTGAAAAAGAAGCTTGAGACCAAACATGTCAAGGAGTTGCAGATCGCGGCCCTGGTGCCACTGACCGAGGCGCAGATCAACGATATCACCACCCAACTGGAGCAGATGGGCGCCAATGTGGGCTTCTCGGTACAGACGGTGCTTCCCGATCCGGCGTCTTTGGCCAAGGAAACCGGCCAGCTCGGCGTAAGCTGCGAGATGTTCGGGACCTATGACAATTTTCGCAAGTTACTCCTTGCTCTGGGTGGTCTGCCCTCGCTACGGCATATTGAAAAAGTCGAGGTGAAAGAGGCCGCCAATGGCGTGAATATCAGCATGCGTCTGCAACTGGCGGTCACGACAGGATGAACGTACGGCGCCGCTTAGAGGCCCCCGCCAAACCTGAAGGTGACGTACCCCTCCGGACGGGCGGGGATATGGACTCCCTGATGACAATGACGTTATGCGCAACGAACGTTCTGCCGGGATGGTGCTATGGAAAAGCGTGAAAAAATAATTGTTATTCTCCTGTCAATAGTCCTGGCATACGGCGCCTATGCATTCTTGTTTTCCGGAGATGGCAGCAAGGTCGATACGGTAGCCAAGCTGGTCAAGCCCGAGGATTTGGAGAAGATCAAGAAGAAGGTTCAGGAAACGGTTTCCAAGGATCCTCTTTCCGAGCTTGAGCAATACCGTATCGCCGTAGCCGAACGCTCCTGGACGGTGAATCCCTTTTACGACCGGAGCAAAGATCTTCCCAAGGAAGACAAGAAAAAGTCGACCGCGGGACTTCCCGAAGGCGTAACTCTGACCTACAGCGGTTTCATCAGCGACGGGCATAAGATTTACGCGATTATCAATGGTATGGAATACCTCGAGGGCGACGAACTCGATGTTGCCGGATTCTACGTGAAAACAATTACTGAGAAGAAAATCGTGGTCGGGCAGAAGGACGAGAATGGCAACATCCTCGATCAGCTTGAGTTTTTTCTGGATGAGCAGGCCTTTTAAACCACAGAAGGCTCGTGCCGGGACCTGTCAGGATTGGCTTGACGCTTTCATGCGTTTCGGAGCGTAGCTAAACCCTTTTGCAAAAGTTGAACTCCATGAAAAAGCACGTATCGATTTCCATGGCGATGGTCGCGCTGTCCTGCCTCTGCCTGCTGTTGTCCGGCGGCTGCAAGAAGGACGTCGAGAACCAGGACGCCTTTGTCCAGAAATGGAAGGCAAACGCAGAGCAGTCGCAGGGCAGTTCGCCCGTGCTCGAGGCTCCGGCTGACAGCGATGACAAGAATCTCTCCTGGGACGAGGGCTACGAGGAGGTCAGCGACATGCTTGACGATCTCGATGTCGAAAAGCCGCTGCCCAAGGTTCCCGTCAGCCTGGAGATGCGCAAGGCCAATCTCGTCGCCGTGCTCGCCGCGTTGTCCAAGGCGGCCAACCTGAGCATCATGGTCAGCCCGGGTATCCAGGGTCAGGTGACCGTCAGCGTCAACAGCCAGCCCTGGGACGAGGTCTTCCAGGGCGTCATCAAGACCCAGGGTCTGGCCTATTCCTGGGAAGGGGACATCCTGCGCGTCAAGACCAGCGACGACATGAAAAAGGACGTCGAGATCACTGCACTGAAGGCCAGGTCCATGGTCCAGAAGATCATGCTCAAGCGCATCGAGCCACGGGTCACGCGTATCATCAAATTACGCTTCATCACGCCTTTGGCCATGAAGAATATCATCTCGGCTGTTGTCTTCCACCAGGAAGTCAGCTCGTACAAAAAAACCGAGGAAGCGAAAAAAGGCGCCGAGGCACTGACCAAAGAGGGCGAAGAGATCAAGGTCAAGTACCGTGAAGAGGGCGACGGCATCGGTCAGGGCGAGGGCGGCCAGAAGCTGAGCTACAATGTCGAAGGCTACGTCGACATCGACCTGGAGTCCAATGCCATCATTGTGCAGGCGCGCAAGCCGATCATGAAGGTTATCTACTACCTGGTGCGCAAGCTCGATCGTCCGCGCGCCCAGATCAAGATCAAGGCCTGGATCGTGGAAACCGATAATGCCACAGCCCGGGAACTGGGCATGCGCTACGGAGGCATGTACCAATACCAGCATCCCGGCAGCCCCAACAAGTTCATGGTCGGCCCCGGCGGTCAGGGTGGCAGCGTGCAGACCTACAATCAGGGCTGGGGGTATTCCTACGGCAGCGAGGCCGGCAATTACAACTACGTCAACCCCTCCGGCCCGCAATCCGGCCGTTATTCCTCCATGTACGGTTCCGGCATCTCCGGCCAGGGCATGGTTCAGGGTATTCCGCTCACCGCAGCGAACGTCGCCTCGGGCTATGCCTTCAGCTTTCTCTACGGCGTCATCGGGGAGAATATTCTCGATATGCAGCTGCTGGCCATGCAGAAGGAGGGGCGCATCACCATTCTCTCCAGCCCGTCCATCACCACGCTCGACAACAAAGAAGCCCTGACCGAAGACGGCGAAGAGGTACCGTACGTCTATTACGACGACATGGGCCGGCCTCAGGTTCAATGGAAGGACGCCGTGCTCTCGCTGAAGATCACGCCGCAGGTTATCGACAAGGAGCATCTGCGGATGCAGATTCAGATCAAGAAGGACGAGGTGGACATGACGCGCGCCGTGCTCGGCGTGCCCCTGATCAAGAAAAAGAAGACCGAAACGAATCTCGTCACCCGCAGCGGCGAAACCATCGTCATCTCCGGTCTGGTGCGCAAGCGCGCGGACACGACAGAAAACGGCGTACCGGTGTTGAAGGACATCCCCATGGCCGGCTGGCTCTTCAAGAGCGACGTCACTGCCGGCGATCACAAGGAAGTGCTCATTTTCATCACCCCGCGCATCCTGCCGCCCTGGAAACCGTCGAACATCCAGAAAAGCCAGGAGCAGATTGAAAAGGAACTTAAAGAAGACGGCATTGTCGACTCCGACAAGCTCAACTCCATGGATGTTTCGCAATAAGCCCGACCGCTCGGGTCGCAAGCTGGCCGGACCGCCGCATGGCGGTCCGGTCGGGAGATACGGCCATGCGTCATTTGGAACTGTTCGGTCTCAAGGAAGAGCCTTTTTCAACGTCTCCGGACCCTGATTTCACCTTCCGCATTCCCGGTCGGACGGAATGCCTGAATCTTATCGAAATCGCGGTCCGGCTGCGCCGCGGTCTGTCCGTGGTCATGGGCGAGGTGGGCACTGGCAAGACCACCCTCGGGCGTCAGCTCGTGCGTACGTTGAGCCAGGATGACGCCTTTGTTGTCCGATTGCTGCTCGATCCGCAGTTTGGAACCACGCACGAGCTGCTGCGCGTGCTCCATGGACTGCTCTGCGGCTACGAACCGTCGGTCTCGATCAGCGAGTGGCGGCTCAAGGAAAACGTCAAGAACGCGCTCTACAATCTGGCCGTTGAGCAGAACAAAATCGTCGTGCTGTTCGTCGACGAGGGACAAAAGATACGCGACGATTGCCTGGAAGTGCTGCGCGAGCTGCTCAATTTCGAGACCAATGCCTTCAAGCTCCTGCAAATCGTCATCCTGGCCCAGCTCGAGTTCCAGGAAACATTGGACCGCTTTCACAATCTGAAAGACCGGATTGACAATGTCTACACGCTGCGGCCGATGACGTTTCTTCAGACCCGATCCATGATCCGCAGCCGGCTGGAGGAGGCCAAGGCCCAGGACAAGGCCCCCGAGCTGTTCAGCTGGCCCGGTTACCTGGCCCTGTATCTGAGTACCCGCGGCTATCCGCGCAAAGTCATTAGCCTCTGCCACAAGGTCCATCTCAAGCTCATCCTGACCGGACGCCAGCGCGCTGGATGGTGGATGGTACACCAGGCAGCCGGTGTTCCAGTCCGCGTCTGGAAGACCGCCTTGTCCGGCACATTCGCCGCAGGAGCGCTGGCCGCTTTGGTCGCCGTCTGTCACGGACCGGCGGGAACCTACGCGACGCAACTCATGGAACGCATCCGCCAGGGCATCCGGACGGAACAGACTCTTCAGGCGGTCGATCCCGATGGCACCATAGCGAAAGCGTCTGCTGTTTCGCCCCCGGCTTTGCCGCCCACGGCCGAGGCCGTAGCCGCTGTCCGACCGGCCGCCAATCCTGTTCTGGCTGGCGCCTTGCTTGTCCATGCGGCCGCTGACGACGCCGGAAAAAGGGCTGTGGAGCCGACCGGGGATCTTGCCCGGGCGCACACTCTGCCGCCGGAGCTGGGCAGCATCGTCATCCGCGACAAGGAAATGCTCTCCAGGACCATCAGCAAGGTCTATGGCCAATACCGCGAGAGTTATCTGAAGCTCATCCTGGCCTCGAACCCCGAGATCAAAGATCCCGGACGCGTGGCCTCGGGCACGCGTATTCGCATCCCTCGCATTGCCGACGTTCCGGCTGGCACGCTCCGTCACGGCTTCTGGGTCCACCTGGGCGACTGTACGACGCTGGAGGAAGCGCACGCGCTGCTCAATTCCAAGGCCTTCAGCCGTACCGCTGTCCGCCTGCTGCCCCATTTCAATCCGCGATCCGGCCTGCAGTTCGCCATGGTGCTCGACCGCGTGTACAACGACGAAACCGAGGCGGCAGCCAGTCTTCGCAAATTGCCCGACGAGCTTCAGAACCGGGCATCCCTGCGCGACGCCTGGGACAAGGACACCGTGTTCATTACCACGCCCGAGGCCTGGAGCCAGAAGGCGAAGAAAAAGAGCCTGGTCACCGCCCAACGCGGTTGACCCTCACGATCAGGGACCCAGGCAGCGCAACAGCTCGCTGCCATGGCATAATTACCCAACCCCCATTGCTCCCGCCCCGTCTTTTTCCCCTGGGGATTCGTCCCCATCAATCCCGCACCCGGGGGCTCCGGCCCCCGGGTTCCCTCCTTCATATACTATCCGGTAAAGCTCCTGCTACCGAGCGCAGGCAGGTATTCACTATGAGCTGGAGGGCACGGAGGCGTCTATCAGAAAAAGCCGGAGCTGCAGATCATGCAGCGAAGTCATGCCCTCGGCGGCGCCGCGGAGACGGGGGCAT
>CAZGAH010000100.1:0-446 GCA_964523295.1 uncultured Desulfovibrionaceae bacterium
GGGGTGGGTCAATTCTTCGTGTCGCGAAAGGGTTAATTCCTGGTGTCGCTTGACACAAGGCTTATGTTGAGTCGCATAGTGACTGGTTGCTGGATGTATTATCGATTATTGCCCGTGCGTTGATAGATGTAAAAGTCAGTAATATGACAGGAGCTGCTCGTTTCGGACGCGTCAATGAGTGTATTACGTATCGTAACGGCTATCGTCGGCGTCAGTGGACAATGCGCGTAGGGGACATTGACGTGTATATCCCGAAGCTACGCGAGGGGGCATAGTTACCATTATTTCTCGAGCCGCGACGGCGCGTCGAAAGTGCGCTCATCGACGCCATCCAGGACGCCTGCGTGCAAGGAGTCTCAACACGGCGAATGGAGCGCCTTTGCCGGCAGAGAAATTATTTGGAACTGATTTCTTTTTCTAAGTCGCCATGATCGGGGGACACCCTG
>CAZGAH010000100.1:456-14842 GCA_964523295.1 uncultured Desulfovibrionaceae bacterium
ACCCTGATGCATGAAACGGCCTTATCCTGATCATTCCGCAGTCCTAAAAACTCCCACTTGACAGGGCGGGGAATTTTGTTTCCTGGCAGAGAGACGTGTGCTGCTTACGTTGTGCTTTCCGAACCCGTGCCGGCGTCGTCTTCGATCATACCTATGAGCACGGTCCGCAGGACTCCGTCTCCGCCCGTTCGGGCACGGCGCGTCGGCTTCTTGCCCCGTGCCGCGCTGGAGAGGGCTTCCCTCGCCTGCGCGTCGTCAGGCCCGCGGAGTAGTCGGGCGCGTGAAACCGGGGGATGGAGCGGGCGCTCTGTCCCGAAATCCTCTGTTCGTTGACGACATACGTGCGTCCCGGCTGGATGTCAGAAGCGCGCCGGGGGCGAGGGATCCGCGGAAGGGGCCGTTGGCAGCGAGGCCCGGGCGTCGGCCAGAAGCAGCATCAGGGTCAGGGGTTGCAAGGGCGAAGGCCGGAAACCGGCCCGGACGTACCATTGCGCGGCACGCTCATGCATGGCGTGGATCAGCAGAGCCCGGATGCCGGCAATCTCCGCGGCCTGTAGCGTCCGGCGAACGGCGTCGGCCAGGAGGTCCAGCCCCAGCCCCCGGCCCTGCCAGGTCCGGTCTACGGCCAACCGACCGAGGACCATGACCGGAATCGGGTCCGGCATGTTGCGACGGATTCGACCCGGGGCCTCGGCCACGGACACCCCGCCGGTCGCCAGCGCGTAATAGCCGACCACGAGCCTCCCGTCGGCCAGGACCCGGGTCCGCGTTGCACCCCGTTCCTGGTTGGGCAGTACACGCCGCCTCAGCCAGTCGTCGAGCGCCGGTTCCCCGCACTGAAAGGTATCCAGCTCGTACCCGGGGCCGAGCGGCGCCGGCGGCGCCAGTTTCATGGCTCCCAGCCGGGTCGGCGCGCCAGTAGCGCTCGCAACCGCTCATCCGGCTCGCCGGGTCGGTCCAGGGCCTCCTGAAATGCCGCCGCGGCCTCGCCCGAGACCAGGAACAGCCGCTGGTCCAGCAGCGCCTCCTCGGCCGCGCGCGTGGCGGCCTCGAGAATGAAGTCGGTTCGCGTCTTGTGGGTCAGAGCGGCCGCGCGGTCGATCAGACTGCGTTGCTCGGGCGCCACGCGCACATTGATGTGCGTGCTGCGCGGTGACGTGATGTTTCCTGCCATATCCCTTGCCTCCGTTACGTCCCTGCATACGTCCATCCCGGGCGTGTGTCAATACATTGTGCGTACAGGCGGCTTGTTCTTGGGGGGGGGGCACGTTCACAAACACAGCGCAGGATAGCCGGCTCGGCCTTGTTGTTGCTCGCATCATCGGCATGACGACGATATCTTGCGCAGTTGCCTGCGTCCTCGACGGGCATGAATTCCGTCATTGTGCGCACAGTCGTTACGGGGCACGCAAGGCCAGCGAACAGGCCAGTGACAATCATGGCGACCAGTCAGCCGGCCACGGACGCGACAGCGCCACTCCTGTTTTCTGAGCATACGCGTATGCTCAGTCTGACAGCGACCAGGTGACTGCCCGCCTACCCGATACCGATGCTGTATTCGATTATGTGTTGCTGAAACCCCGCATTTCCGGCAAGTCCTTGAAGGCCGCCGGGCGAGCGTACAGGTCGGAAACGCGCGCCTCGGGCGAGCCGCGGCTTTGTCACGCCAAACACTCAGCTTCGGGGGAGATCATGCGCGTACGCACGCTGCTCATCGGCTGTCTCGTTCTCTGTTCGGGCGCCTGCTCGTTGACCTACCAGGTGGCCTGGCTGCGGGAAATGCGGTTGATCTTCGGCGCCTCGACGCTCGCCTCGGCCACCGTGCTGGCCCTGTTCATGGGCGGGCTGGGCCTGGGCGGCGCCATTTTGGGCAAACGCGCCGACCGCTCGGCCAATCCGCTCCGACTTTACGCCAACCTTGAATTCGGCATCGCGCTCGCCGCCTTTGTCAGCCCCTACCTGCTCGACGTCCTGCGTCTGGCGTATATCCACTTCGGCGGCGAAGCCGTTCTGGGGAGCACGCTGGCAACGCTGGTCCGGCTGCTGCTTGCCGCCTGCGTCATCGTGCTGCCGACCTTTCTCATGGGCGGAACCCTGTCCGCCGTGGCCCGCGCCGCAGAGACCCGCGACGACGCGGGGCGCCGGATTCTGGCATTCCTGTACGGAATCAACACGCTCGGCGCGGTTGTCGGCGCGGCGGCCTCGACGTTCCTGATGCTCGAGCTTTTCGGCACGCGCGACACCATCCTGGTCGCCGTGCTGCTGAACGTGTTGCTGGCGATCTGCGCCCGCTCGCTCGCCCGCACGGGGTCCGCGGAACGCGCCGGCCAGCCTGTTGCCCCGACTCCGTCCCTGCCCGCGCATCCGACGTCCGGCCCGGCAGCCCCGCCCGTCCTGGTCTACTGCGCCGCGGCGATTGTAGGGTTCACCTTTTTCTGCATGGAGCTGGTCTGGTACCGGATGCTCGGCCCCATCCTCGGCGGCACCACCTACAGCTTCGGCCTCATTCTCACGCTGGCGCTGGCCGGCATCGGCCTTGGCGGCGCCGCGTACAGCCTGCGCGGCCAGTCCCGACCCGCCACGGCCCGGGGCTTCGCCGTGACCTGCGGACTCGAGGCCCTGTTTCTGGCGCTGCCCTTCGCGCTGGGCGATTATCTCGCCCTTCTGGCCGGCCTGATCGCCCCGCTCGGCAACTGGGGGCTCTCCGGCTCGGTGCTGGGCTGGACCCTGGTCACCGGCGTGGTCGTCTTCCCGGCCGCCCTTGTCGCCGGGTATCAGTTCCCGCTCCTGATCGCGCTCCTGGGGCAGGGCGCTGCCCAGGTTGGCCGCCATACCGGCCTCACCTACGCCTGGAACACCGTCGGCGCCATCCTGGGCGCACTGCTCGGCGGGTTCGTGCTGCTGCCCATCTTGACGGCCCCGGGCTGCTGGAAATTCGCGGTCGTGCTCCTGGCGCTGCTCGGCGCGGCCTTTCTCGTGCGCGCGCAAGCCCCGGGCTCCGGGCTCCGGAACGCGTACGCGCCGGGTGTTCCGCTCGTGCTGGCCTGTTTGCTGCTCCTGGCCACGGGGCCGACGGACTTCTGGCGCCATAGCGGCATCGGCGCCGGCCGGCTGCGGCTGGCGTCCCTGGAGCACAACGCCATCGTCAACGCGATGCGGCAATACCGACGCCACGTCACCTGGGAGACCGAAGGCCGGGAGACGAGCGTGGCCATCAACGAGGGTAACGGCCTTGCGTTCGTCATCAACGGCAAAACCGACGGGAACGTCAAGAGCGATGCGATCACGCAGGTTTTATTAGGGCTTGTGAGCGCTACGTTGCATCCGCACCCGAAGACGTCGCTGGTCGTCGGCCTGGGCACCGGCTGCTCTGCCGGCTGGCTGGCCCAAGTGCCGGGTATGGAGCGCGTGGACGTGGCCGAATTCGAGCCGGGCGTGCTCGAGGTCGCCAGGCGGTGCAGTGCTGCCAACTTCGACGTGCTGGACAATCCCAAGGTCTCCATCGCCATCGCCGACGCGCGGGAGATGCTGCTGACCTCGAAGGCGAGCTATGACCTCATCGTCTCCGAACCGTCCAATCCCTACCGCGCCGGCATCGCCAGCCTCTATACCCTCGAGTTCTACCGCGCGGCAGCGGGGCTGCTGCACGAAGACGGCTATTTTTCGCAATGGGTGCAGTCCTACGAAGTGAGCACGGAAACAATCAATACCATCTACGCGACCTTGCAGACCGTCTTCCCCTATGTGGAAACCTGGGTGGCCAACCCCGGCGACCTGCTGCTCATTTGCTCAAAAAAGCCCCTCCCGAAGTCGGCCTCCGCCTTGCGTCAGCGGCTTGCGCTGCATCCCTTCGACCTGGCCATGGCGGCGATCACCAATGCCACCGATCTCGAGGGCTTTCTCTCCCACTACATCGCCGGCCCGGCCCTGGCCCGCCACGTGGCGGATACGGTCCGGAAACAAAAGGGAGATCAGCTGAACACCGACGACAAGATGCTCGTCGAATTCGGCTTCGCGAAGAGCCTGGGAAAGCGCGCGGCCTTCGCGGTCCCGGACGTCGGCCGCCTGGCCCGCAGCATGAACGCCGACCGCCCCGAACTCGTGGACGACGACGTGGACTGGCAACGCCGCGACGCCTCCAAGGTGGTCAATTTGGGGGCGCAATGGAATGCCGTTCTCTTCGACGGCGAGCAACGGACTGCGATGGACGCGCGGCTGAAGGCCCTCAATCTGCACTACAGCCGCGACTTCAAGAACGCCCTGCAGCTGTGGAAAGAGCAGCCCGCGGCCCTGGTCACGCCCCTCGAACTCGCTGCCCGGGCCGAGGCGTACGCGGACGCCGGCGACGCGACGGCGTTACAGTACATCGCCGCGCTCCCCGCGCAGTGGTCTGCCGTCGGCGCGTCCATCAAGGCCCGGCTGCTCCTGCGCCAGGGCGACCCGGACGGCACAGTCGCCAGCCTGGAAGCCTTTTTCGCCACACTGCGCAGCGATCCCTGGCCGAACTCTTCGTTCATCGAAAACGCCCTGTCCCTGGCGCAGGACATCGGCAAAGCGGACAAGGCCCGCGCGCAGCGCCTCTTCGCCGCGCTGCAAGCACCGTTCGTCGTAAGCCTGAACAACGAAAACCGCTGCAACGCCCTGCTCGAACTGTCCCGGACAATCGACCCGGCGCACACGGCGCAGGCGCTGGGACTGTTCGAGCCGCACACGCCCTGGACCAGACCGTTTCTTTCCTTGCGCTATCTTACGTATAAAGAGACGGCACCGGAAAGGGCGCCACGGGCGTTACGGGATTTGACTGATTATTTTCGGTATCATGCGGCCACTTTTTCTGAAGCTGTGCCGGACGTGGCGGAGGGTGCGGTTGGGAAGTAGGGCACGCGACGGAGACGGCATCCGTTGTCGAATGTGCTGCTTGATTGAATGCCGGAGATTCGAATCTCGCTGAAGGCACGGCATTTTATTACAGCCCTCATTGAGAGCGGGCATCATGATTTCGTTCTGAAACCTGACCAGTTGAAACGGGCTACCCTTATTTGCACTCGCCGACGATCTTCACACGATCCCAATGAACGTGTTTCGAGTCCCGTTTCAGACACAGTCCGAGGCCTTGATGAACGGCAAGGACATAGTTCGTCCTGACATAGGCGCTCTCATCCTGGTTGAACCATTTCCAACCCTGAATGTAATCGGGAGACCGTTCGACGAGGCTGTGGCGCAGATCGTATTTATCATGCCCGGGTACGCCACGCATACCTGCCCAGGCGACGCCGGTATCCAAGGGGAGGCGGGCGACGTAGGGGTCCATCTTTCCCAACGGATCGACACCGTAGCAGGATGCAAAATAGGGAATGGCACCGGCCCAGAACGCCATGACGGAGGCCCGGGGAGTCAGGACTTCATGCAGGGCAAGACCCGTCCTACCATGGAAGACGTTGTGAGGAAAAGAAAAAGGCGGAATCTGCAACAATGCCTCTCTCCTGAAGTCCTTGTTCGGGAGCACAAAGACTCCGAAAACGAAAATACAGAAAAAAATAACGGTCAGCAACAGAGTATTCGCCCTGGGAATTCGCTTCAGAGCGAGCAAGCCGCAGCTGCTTGCCAAAGGGAGGAGAAAAAAGGACGGGGCCATTTGGCGCCAGTAGGGCCACGGATCTCCGCCGACGAAAATCTGGTAGGCGACGGCAACCAGCGGGACGGATACCAGGCTCAGGTACAGCGATCGTTTGTTCCTTTCTGCGATTAACGCGGCGAAAATGGCCAGGGCCAGGGCGATGGAGATGGAGAGCAAATAGGGAGAAATAAACGAGAGTCCGTTGGTCAGCCTCAAGTCCAAGGGACGCCCCTGCATTTTGAGAACATAGGTATTTGGGACGAAAGAACCGTAATACAGGAAACGCCAGACAAGATGCGCTGCAATGAGCCCTCCACCAGTCAGAACTACCGCTAAAGTCTTTTTTACCAGATGCGCGAAGGTATCAACCTGCAAACTGCGTCTCACGCAAAACAACGCCATGGGAATGAATGGGAGCCATCCGTCAGGGCGTGTAAAATACGCAACGATGATGCACAGCAACAACGCATTGAGATGCCTGATTTCATTGCCGTTGTGAAAACGTATTGTTGCCAGGACGCCAGCAGAAAGGGCGCAGCCCAGAAGCGAGACCTCCATGCCTGCCAGGGACCAGAATGCGAGCGGGTAGTAGCCAAGGACGCCTGTTGCAGAGAGAATTCCGGCCAAATGCCGCCAGGCAGTAGTTTCTCCCGCGAGTTCTTTCCCGGCCAGAAAGGCAAAACCGGCCGCTCCCAACAACAGCACAAGGCCTGCCAACTGCACCAGCAACGGGGCTACGTATGGATTGGATATCCATTGCAACGCGGCCATGATGATGGTCCAGAGCGGATTCGTGTAGCCCTCGACGCGCTCGCCAACGTTCCAAACCAGGCCATGCCCATGCGCCAGATTAAAAGCATAGCGCATCGAGATCATGGCGTCGTCAAAGAGAACGTAATAACGGTTGCCTGAGGCATCCAACCAGGTTGCTGCCGATAGAACATGGATTGCCCAGACAGTGAAGCAAGAGAAGACCCCAAACAAGACAAGAGATGGCCGGATTCCCAGCGAACCAATCCGGTGTGAATTGCCATTGCCGTTGATCGTCATGCCTTTCCCTTTGGTCATCCTTTGCTCAAAAGTCAGACTGCAAACATTTTCCCTGCGCAAACAGTTCGGTTCAACAGAAATAGACATTTTTTTAGGCTGTGAAAAAGTATCTCTGCTCTCATGCAGCGAAAATAATATATCATTAATTAAAGAAGCACTATATTTATTTGTTATAATATTAAAATCAAGCCATGGAAGTACGTTCGACAAAAATCCTCTAAACAAAATCCAAATATTCGAAAAAACAAGCAAGGGCCGTTACTGACGTCACATAACTGTATTTCAGGTGCTTCTCGCCAGATAAAAAAAGTCCCGCAAGGATACTGGTCCCGCAAAGTTCATCGCCCGTTCGTCAGTGATATATGTTGAAAGAGAAAAGAAGGAAGATTATCGCGCTTCGGCTATCGGGAAGGTATGTCATGCAGTTTTATGGGAGAGACCAAGCGCCGGTAGCGGTGTAACCCTCAGAGTCGGTCGCGGTAATGGTGCCGTCACTCGCGCAAGTTACTGTGTACCGGTCCGAGCCTACGCCGCAGTTCGCGTCCAGGTTGGCCTCGGCGACGACATCGGCCAGGGTGGGGATGGTATTGTTCATCAGCAGCTTGGCGTGCGACCAGGTCAGTCTGCTCAGTCCTGCGGCAACGGCGCTTAGTGCAGCCTTTTCTCCGGCCTGCTGCTGCAGGTCCTGGTACTTGGGAATGGCCACGGCGGCCAGGATGCCCAGGATCACGAGAACCGAGATGATTTCAATGAGTGTAAAGCCTTGTTCCCGGTTGATCCTTTGGCTATCCTTGCCGCGCATGGCCCTTCCCTCCATTTTATTGGCGTTACGTCATGTCTGCGCTATAGCCAGCTCGTTTACGGAGCAGACCACTGCGCGGAGCCAGTCTCTCCATTGGGACCAGTCGCCGTGACAGCATTACCGGCGCAGGAGATGGTAAAGCCACCAGTCACAGTGACATCCGCAGCGATGGAGGCACACGCGTTAGCAACATTAGTAGTAAGCGCAGTATTCGTGTTTCCGTTACTTTCCAGCAATCCCTTTGAATAGGCCATGGTCAGCTGCGACATGCCTGCGGCGACCACGCCCTGAGCGGCCTTGATTTCCGCCTGCTGCTGCAGATCCTGGTACTTCGGGATGGCCACGGCGGCCAAAATGCCCAGGATAACGAGTACGGCGATGATTTCGATGAGGGTAAAACCGGCCTGCCTGTTCATTGTGCTTCCTCCCAGTGGTTGGTACGTCTTTGTGGTTTCGGTTCCGTATTGGCTACCTTACGACTTGTTACACCTGTTTTGGATGGATTCGGTTGCGGTGGTTGTCCGTTGCCCCGGGCCTCAGCCAGTCACATCCAACTTTAGCAGTATCCGTGCCGAAGCCTGAAAAGTTGCGCGCAATCAAAAAAAATATAATGCAATCATTTTGAATTTCATGATATTTTTATTTTCTCGCAATGACGTTGCCAGATAGACGAGGATGCCGGAAAGACGCGAACAACAAATTGTGCTGCTGTGCTGCAGCGGGCTGGAGCCTTGGTCAGGTGGTACAAGGTGGGGGCAGGATGCAGGGAGGGGCTCAGCTCTTGAGTGCAGAAACGTCGATGTCGTACTTCTTGATCCGGTGCCAGAGGCTGCGTTCCTTGATCCCGAGGAGTTCCGCGGCCCGGATCTGCACGCCGCCGGCCTGCGACAGGGCCGCCAGGATCAGGGACTTTTCCAGCTCGTGCAGACGCTCGTCCAGGCCCAGGGACGCTGCCGCCTCCTCTTCGCCATTGGCCACGCCGCCCTCGGGCTCAGAGACAGACGGGGACGGCTGGCGGCAGATGTCCAGGGCGCCCAGGGCCGGAAGGGGGATGTCGCGCGGGTGGACGATCCCGTCTTCGGCCAGGACCGCGGCCCGCTCCATGGCATTGCGCAGCTCGCGAACGTTGCCCGGCCAGGCGCTGGCCACGAGCACCTGCAGGGCCTCCGGCGAGAGGGTGAGATCCTTGTTGAAGCGCTCGATGAAGTGCGTGGCCAGCAGCGGGATGTCCTCGCGGCGCTCGCGCAAGGGCGGCAGGTGAATCCGAAAAACATTGAGCCGATGGTAGAGGTCCTCGCGAAAGCTTCCCCCCTCGATCATCTTTTCCAGATTTTTGTTCGTCGCTGCGATGAGCCGCACGTCCACCCGGATCGGATTGGCGCCGCCGACGCGCTCGCAGAACCCGCCCTCCAGGGCTCGCAGTATTTTGGCCTGTGTCTCCAGTGGCATATCTCCGATCTCGTCGAGAAAGAGCGTGCCCTTATCCGCCAGCTCGAACTTGCCCTTTTTCAGCGCCGTGGCACCGGTGAAGGCGCCTTTTTCGTGTCCGAACAGTTCACTTTCAAGCAATCCGTCCGGAATGGCCGCGCAGTTCACGGCAATGAAGGGTTTGTCCTTGCGCAGACTGTGCTCGTGGATGCACCCGGCCGCGACCTCCTTGCCGGTGCCGGACTCGCCGGTGACGAGCACGGTCGCGTCCGCCGGCGAAACTTTGAGAATCTGGCCGAGCACGGCGCGCATGAGCCGGCTCTGACCGACAACCCCGGGGAAGTGCTCCAGGGCGTCGACCTTGCTCAACGCGTCGGCCACGCGCGTGAATACCGTGGCGTAGCGGTCGAGCTGATCAACCGAAGGCGACCGCTTGTCTGGAGCACGCGTCTGCACGGCGGGCAGTTTTTCGGCCCTGCGCACGAATTGGTCAATAGGCTTGAGAATGATCCAGACGATGAGTAGGGCCGCGGCGTAGGTCGTGCCGAAGCTGATCACGCCCCAGAGCGAGAGAACGAGATAGACGTCAGTGTGCGATAATATGCAATACTGAACAAGGCGGTAGGTTATGATCAACGACAAAATCGACATGCTTGAAAAAATTAGTGGCAGTACGAAATAGAGGCTGAGATGGAAGCGTTGTATTCGCATTGTGCTACCAAAAACAATTCATCTCGGAAACGTCGGCTCGATCCGACATTCTCAACGATTTACCGCCCGGTAGAAAGGTTGGCCTCGTGAATGAACCCTTCGCCCATGCATTAACATGGACGTTTATTTTACCGTCTTGGTCAGGTCGAACATGGGGAAGAAGATGGCCATGGCAAAAAAGCCGACAATCACGGCCAGGAAGCCCATGAGAATCGGACCGATCAATTCTGACATTCGGTGAACTGAGTATTCGACCTCATAATCATAATGACTGGCGACCTGCTTGAGCATATCGTCCAGATTGCCCGACTCTTCGCCGATGGCGATCATGTTGATGACCAGGGGGGTGAAATTCCTCGAATTACGCAAGGGGCCGGCAATGCCGCGGCCCTCTTGCAGCTTTTCCCGCAAGCCTTGAAATTCTTTGGAAATGGCGTCATTGCCGATGGTGTCGGCCAGAATGCCCACCGTATCGAGGATGGACACGCCGCTGGATTGGAGCAGGGAAAAAATACTGGAAAAACGCGCCATGGCACCTTTCTGGATGACTGGACCAATCAATGGAATCCGCAGTAACATCGAGTCCTTTACATAGCGTCCTTTTTCGGTTTTTACATACAAAACAATACCTGTAACCGTGCAGGCAATCGTCAAAACACCTGGAATCCAGTATGACTGCATCGCTTCATACATAAATACACAAATTTTAGTCGGTAAGGGTAATTCAATTTTAGCCTTTGCAAAAATAGCAATAAATTTTGGAATAACAAAATTCAGGAGAAAAATAAATGCACCGAATAATACCGTCAATACAACGATCGGATATACCATCGCCGACTTGATTTGCTTGGTAACTTTGTATTCGTGTTCGATGAGGTAAATGAGCCGTTCCAGCACCTGGGGCAGCGTGCCGGCGACCTCGCCGGCCTTGAGCATGCTGCAGTACAGGGGGTTGAAGATGTCCGTGTGTTTGCTGAAGGCCGCGTAGAGCGTGGAGCCCTGGCGGATGTCCTCGCCGATGGCGATGACCGCCTTCTTGAGCTTGGGGTTTTCGCTCTGTTGCTCGAGCACCTCGAGCAGGCTGACGATGGAGATGCCGGCGTCGAAGAGCGTGCGGAACTGCTTGGTGAACAGGATCAGCTCCGGCATCTTGACCGAGGACAGCTTACGTTCAATGAAAGCGGCAATGCTGCTCTGTCCGCCGCCTTCGAGCACGACTTTGACCGGGATGAATCCCTTGTTGGCGACGATATCGCGCGCGGCGTCGATGCTGTCGGCCTCGATGACGCCGGTGGCCGAGGATCCCGAGCCTGTTATGGCCTGGTACTTGTATTTATTGGGCATGGATGGACTCCTGCTAAGGTCAGGCTGGGTCTTTGTAACAACATCCGGCGCCGTCCGTCGAGTGTTTCCTGAAGAAAATTCAGGACGATGTCATCGGTTTTTGTCATACTCGCCTGCGTCACCGCGTGGTGTCAAGCGCCTGTGTGACGGCTCCTCATCGCCTCTGGTCTTGTCGCGGTCGCCGCAGGGCCACGATGGAAATTTTCCCCCTCACGCCTCTTGCGCGTGCTATCGAAAAGAGCTATCTTTATCCCGTGAACAACCGACAGCGCAAAACCCTGGCCGCCGTATTCGCCGTCCCGCACGCGCAGTCTGTCGAGTGGTCCGATATCGAAGCGCTGCTCATTGCGGCGGGTACACGCGTCGTCGAAGGACGTGGTTCGCGTGTGCGCTTTGTAAAGGGCAATTTCGTTGCAACCTTTCATCGTCCTCACCCCGAAAAGGAAGCAAAGCCCTATCAGGTACGCGCCGCAAAGGCATTTCTTGAACAAATGGGGGTAACGCCGTGAACCACAAAGGCTATTCGGCCAAAATCGAGTACAGCGACGAAGATGGTTGCTTTATCGGGCGCGTGGCTGGCATCCGCCATATCGTGACCTTTCACGGCGAGACCGTGAGCGAATTACGTGCGGCCTTCGCGGAGGCCGTTGACGACTATCTGGAAACGTGCGCGCGTGAAGGCCTTACGCCGCAACGGCCATATTCGGGGAAAATCATGCTGCGCATTCCGCCCGAGGTCCACGCCCACGCCGCCATGCAGGCCGAAGCCCACGGCATGAGCCTGAACCAATGGGCTGCCAGGGTCTTGTCACAAGCATAGCCTGCCATCCTTCCCTCCGCCGCAGCACGGCCGCATGAACGCAGGCGTCGAACAGGGTACTTTTTCGTCACTGCTGATACAACGCCATCTTTCCGCGGGTGTCCCGGCGGAAACGTAAAAGCCGATGAAACGGTCCTGAAAAAAAGCTCCGGACAGCACGCTCACGGCAGCCAGGCCTTGGCGATCTGGAAGACCGCCTCGTAGGGGAGCTTCTGGCGTATGGCCAGGCTCAGCTCCGTGGACATGGTCAGTTTCTGCCGCAGTTCGTCGAGCACGACGTCCCGGTGTACCTTGAGCCATTTTCGGACGAACGGCGTCTCGAAGCCGTCGATGACCAGGGACAGGCCGGAGACGAAAAAGGCCGAGGAGCTGGTCTCCAGAAACGGCCGGCAGCCCTCCTTGCCCTCCTTGCCGGACTCGCCCCGGGGCCGGGGGCCCCAGCCCTCCTTGCGCGCCCAGAAGACGTAGAAGAGCAGCGTGACCATGAGCTGCTCCGGGGAGAGTTTGTGGGTTACGTTGAAATAGTGTTTCGGTTCGTCGTCGGCGCTGCGTTCGCCCTTCAGGGCCAGGCGGACCAGCTCGTGCACGTAGTGAAAGGTCTGCTTCTCGTCCACGGTCAGCCGGCCGTACTGGGCGGCCATCTTGGCCAACGATTTGCGGGGATTCTCGCTCGCGGCCACGTCGAGTACGGCCGTACGCATGAGATTGAACTTGCGCTCCAGCTCCGCCAGACAATGCTCCTGGCGCGTCGCGGCAATGCTGCGCAGCCAGACTTCATCGAGCGGCGAGAGGATGTTTTCCAGCAGAAATTTGATGAACGGCTCGCTGGTATACGCTACTTCATCGTGCAGGGATTTGAAATTGCGCTTCCCCTCGACCAGCTTCTTGAGCGACAGCCAATACGCCGCCAGCCCCTCTACGGGGATGTCCAGGATATCAAAAGCGCGCTGCGTGTCCATGGTGTTCGCGAAAAGAGGCGTTCTGCGCCCGACGCCGGCCTTTTCCGGGCCGAATGAGCGTCCTTGCCGCTATGGGACAGTATAGCGGAAAGCTTGGAGAAATGGCAAGGGATGCGTTGCCGGCCAGGATCGCCCGCGCTTCCGGGGCCGTGCAGTCCCTCTTGATCGGTCCGGGCGCGTCGCGTAGTGTCTCTCCCCATGAGCACGGTCTCCAATCCGCATGATGTTTTTTGCAAGCATGTTCTCGGCCGCCCGGACCTGGCCGCGGGTTTTCTGCGGCATTTTCTTCCGGACGACGTTGTCGCGGGCCTGGACCTGTCCAGGCTGAGGGCCGTGCCCGGCGAGTTCGTGGATGCCGAGCTGGCCAACCATCATTCCGACCTGCTGTTCGCGGTCCCCGGGCCGGAGGGCGCGGAAACGCTGGTCTACGTGCTCATCGAGCACAAGAGCGAGCCCGATCGTGGGACGCCCTTGCAGCTGCTGCGCTACATGACGCGCATCTGGGGGGTCTGCTGCAAGGAAAAGCAAGCGCTTCCGCTGCCGCCCATCCTGCCCGTGCTCGTCTGCCAGGGGGACAGACCCTGGCCCTGGCCGCCGCTGTTTCAGGATATCATCCAGACGGTGCCCGGCCTGGCCCCCTTCGTGCCGTCCTTCTCGTTCCGCCTGGTCGATCTGTTCCGCGTGGACGACGCGACCCTGCCCGACGACCCGCAGCTCGGCAGCGCGCTGCTGATCATGAAGCACGTCCAGCGCGAACGCCTGGCCCAGGCCATCCTGGACCAGGCCGCGCGCTTCATGGCCCTGCTTTTCAGCCAGCCGGGGCTTGATCTCTTCAAGACCATGGTTATCTATATAGCGAATGTCCTCCCGCAGGAAAAACGGGATCCGATCTGGAAGGCATTGCAGCGGGCGACTGCGCCGCAAGGAGAACAACGTATGCGCACCATAGCCGATTCGTTTCGGGATGAAGGACTGGCCAAGGGGATCGACCTGGCCCGGGCAGAAGCCAAGCACTTTCTGGCCAACATGGTCCTCGAAGAGATCGAGGAGCGCTTCGGTACACTGCCGCAAGGCCTGGCCGAGCGCATCCATTGCCTGCCGGACATGACTTCGCTCAAAGCCGTGCAGCGCGCCCTGCGCAAGGCAGCGAGCATCGACGACTGCGTGCGCATTGTCGCCGGCAACGACTGGAATTGAGCGCTACGCGAAGCGCACGTCGGTTACCGGGCAGTCCTTGCAGCGGCGACCAACGGTTTCGCCTCTTGCCCAGGCTCCGAACCTCGCGACGTGACTGCTCTGCAAGGAGAACAACGTATGCGCACCATAGCCGATTCGTTTCGGGAGGAAGGACTGGCCAGAGGGCTTGCCGAGGGAAGGAGTTTTTTGGCCGATATGGTCGTCGAAGACCTCGAAGAGCGCTTCGGTACACTGCCACTAGGCCTGGCCGAGCGCATCCATTGTCTGCCGGACATGGTTTCGCTCAAAGCCGTGCAGCGCGCCCTACGCAAGGCCGCGAGCATCGACGACTGCGTGCGCATCGCCGCCGGCAACGACTGGAATTAAGCGGTACGCGAAGCGCACGTCGGTTACCGGGCAGTCATTGCAGCGGCGACCAACGGTTTCGCCTCTTGCCCAGGCTCCGAACCTCGCGACGT
>CAZGAH010000101.1:0-4018 GCA_964523295.1 uncultured Desulfovibrionaceae bacterium
CAGGGAACTGCATAAGAGCATCTAAACTTTTTCAAAGTTAAGATGCTCTAGAGAATGGGGAGGTACTTTTCGAGTTCGTACTCGGAGACATGCATCCGGTAGGCGTCCCATTCCTTGATCTTGTTGGTGATCAGGTTGGTGAAGATATGCTCGCCCAGCGTCTCTTTCATCAGGCGGCTCTTCTTCAGCTCCTGAACGGCTTCGAAGAGGCTTCCCGGCAGGGCGGCAATACCGTGTGCCTCCATCTCGGCGTCGCTCATCTTGAAGATATTCTCTTCGACGGGTTTGGCCAGCTCGTAGTTCTTTTCCATGCCCTCAAGCCCGGCATTCAGCATGGCGGCGAAGCAGAGATAGGGGTTGGCGGCCGGATCCGGGCAGCGGTATTCGATACGCGTGGCTGCCTCTTTGCCGGGCTTGTACAGGGGGACGCGTACGAGAGCGGAGCGGTTGCGCTGAGCCCAGGCGATGTAAACCGGGGCCTCGTAGCCCGGGACCAGGCGCTTGTAGGAGTTGACCCATTGGTTGGTGACGCAGACCATTTCATGCGCGTGCCGCAGCAGGCCGGCAATGTAGCTTTTACACTCGGTGCTGAGGCTGTGCTTGTCGCCGGCGTCGAAAAAGGCGTTGCGTCCGTTTTTGAACAGGCTCTGATGCACGTGCATCCCGCTGCCGTTCTGTCCGAAAATGGGTTTGGGCATGAAGGAGGCGTAGCAGCCGTGCTTGCGGGCGATTTCCTTGCACACGACCTTGTAGGTAATGGCCGTATCGGCCATCTTGAGCGCCTCCTGGTAGCGGAGGTCTATTTCGTGCTGGCTGGGCGCGACCTCGTGGTGGCTGTACTCGACGGCGATACCCATGCTCTGCAGATTGAAAATGATGTCCCGGCGTACGTCGTTGCCCAGATCGAGCGGCGCAGCGTCGAAGTATCCACCGGCGTCGAGGATTTCGGGAGCGCGCGGCGAGGCGAAGAGAAAGAATTCAAGCTCTGGTCCGACATAGTAGGTATAGCCTTTTTGCGCGGCTTTTTCCAGGCTGCGCTTGAGAATGAACCGGCTGTCCCCGGCGTAGGCCTGCCCGTCGGGCGTTTTGATATCGCAAAACATCCGCGCAACAGGTCGATCAAGGGGACGCCAGGAGCAGATCTGAAAGGTGATCGGATCGGGAAAGGCGACCATGTCGCTCTCGTGGATGCGGGCGAAGCCCAGAATCGACGAGCCGTCGAAGCCCATGCCCTCCTCGAAGGCGCATTCCAGCTCGTTCGGGGTGATCTGGAAGCTCTTCAGCGTGCCCAGGATGTCCACGAACCAGAACTGCACGAAACTGACTTTATACTCCTTCACCGCCTTGAGGACATCGTCGCCGTTCTTGCAATTGAACACAGGTATCTTTTCCATACGCTCCCTCCAAATTTGTCATTTTTTCCCGCCGATCGAGCTGTAGCCGCGGTCTCCCCTTTGCCCCAACAAAAAACAGGCCAAAAACAAAAAACAGTACAACATCAACGGGATCAGCCTGGAGAAACCGGTCGATCCGCCATTTCGATTGACAGAATTGTCGATTCAGCAGGGTGCTCCGTATCCTTGTTCACCTTTTTGTCGAAACAGGGTGCCGGGGATGCTTTCACCGCGGCAAGAGTGCCCGGACGAGATGAAAGGCCAGCCGGTCGTTGCGATCGTCAAGCCGGGTAATGTCGGCAGCCTCGGCCATTTCCCTGGCCCGGGCGTACTCCTCGGGGCGGATGGTACGCGCGATTTCGGGGAAAAGCGAGGCCTGGCCGCAGGGGCGGTACTGGTCCATGAGATTGACCCAGGTCTGTCTGGATATTTTTTCGGCCAGAAAATGCATCCATTCCCGCGTGCCGGCGATATCGTCTGGCATGACGAGGTGACGCACGAGCAGCCCCTGCGTGGCCAGCCCGTCGGCGTCGAGAACGAGGTCTCCGACCTGACGGTGCATGATTTCGAGGGCGCGGCGCGCGCATTCGGGATAGTCCGGGGCGTGAGCGTAGCCCCTGGCATGCTGTTCGTCCCAGAATTTGATATCCGGAAGAAAAACATCGACGACGCCGTCAAGCAGGTCGAGCGTCTCCGTCCGCTCGTAGCTGCTGGTATTCCAGACCAGGGGAATACGCAGCCCCATATCCGCGGCCAGTGGCAGGGCGGCCAGTATCTGGGCGGTGACGTGGGTGGGGGTGACGACGTTGATGTTATGAGCGCCCTGCTGTTGCAGTTCGAGCATGATCCCGGCCAGTTGCTGCGGCCCGGTCTCTATGGCGCCGTCGGTGGCGTGGCTGATGTCGTAGTTCTGACAGAAGACGCAGCCCAGATTGCACCCGGCGAAAAAGATGGTTCCGGATCCGCCCGTGCCCGACAGAGGCGACTCCTCTCCGAAGTGGAGATGATAACTGGCGACCAGGGCGTTGCGCCCGACAAGGCAGAGACCACGCTCGTCGCCGAGTCGATCCACGCCGCACTGCCGTGGGCATAGCGAGCACGGGGAGAGGCGCTCCAGGGCCATGGCCGCGCGCCCGGCCAGCTGCCCGGTGCGATGAAGGTGGAGATATCGGGGCATCGAGTCTGTCTCCGTCTGCCGGGTCTTCGTTTCAGGGAGAAAATCTTCGGAAGAGCTCATCCTTGCGGCGTTCGAAGATGAGCGCCGAGCGCAGGGCGGCCACAGCCAGGGCGGTGATACTGAGAATGATGATGAGTCCTTTCTGGATATCCCATTTTTGGCTGAGCACCAGGCCTGAGGCCCAGGAGTACCCCATCATCTGCCCGTAGTAGACGCCCAGCGGTAACAACAAGAGCGCCAGCAGCAACCCACCCAGTTCCATCCAGAAAAAGGTCTTGCCCATAATGAGTAAAAACAGGGTGGAGTCCCGGACAACCTTCAGTGTTTTCAATTGATTTTCCAGGCTTTTCAGTCGCTCCTGCACCGCCTCGAGCTGTTCGTTCGCCTTGAGGAAGTTTTCCGCCATTTCAAAGTGCTGAGACATCGCCCAGTTGAGCGCCTTGGCGCAATAATTGTAATCCTTGTTGAAATCGATCAGGATTTTTGGAAAGGGAAACCAGGACGCCTCCCCCTGGATGACGCGCAGTCGCTCCATCAAGTCTATATAGACGCGCTTGAGTCGCTTGCTCTCATCCTCGACTTTTTTGAAGAAATCCCGACTCAACTGCTGTCGTCCCAGAGCGACCTGGTTCAACGCCACATAATTCTTGATCTCACCGAGCTTGCTCAGATGCACGATCTGCGTACGCGCGCTTTCGGCAAAGGGATGCTTTTCGGGAAACCATTTCGACAGCTCGCGATTGAGTTCTTCCAGGTTCACCTTTTCTTCCACAGCCCGCTCGATGGCCTCTGTCCAGGGGACGTACAACGCTGAAAGCAGATGGATATGTCCACGCTCAAGTTCGGAATCCAGAAGAAGCTTGTTGAAGATATGCGGATCCGTAGGAAAGAGATTGATGAAATAGGTCATAGCCTGCTCTGCGAAACCCATCTTCACGAGACAGGCACCCTGCCGATACGCGGCGTCTAACCAGCGAGGGGAGATCACCTGAACCTGCTTGTACAGGTTACCTGCCACCTGCCAACGGCCGAGTAGCTCCATGCAACGTCCCTGCAAAAAGACGACAAAGGCGTGTTGCAATGGAGTCGAGCTAATGATCTCGGCCTCTTTCCAAATTGACGCAGCCTTCTGTCGATCACCCTTTTCCATGGCCACAAAGCCCTGCAGCGTGCGTATGGGATAACTGCGCGGGCTTTTCAACGCCGCCTGGGACAGCATCCGTTCGATCTGCATGTGTTCCATATCCCGCCAGTTGTCGAGCACGTCCCAGACAATGCTTGACTCCATGGGGCCGGGCTGAAAGAGACCCCGTGGATAATCCTTGCCCATGCTGCGAAAAACGGCTCTGGCGGTACGCAGCTGCAGCATATAATCGATTTCGAAAATGGCCTTGAGCAGCGTGCTCTCCAACCCGCCGCCCGTCAGCAGTTCCGGGATTCCACGCTC
>CAZGAH010000101.1:4028-9545 GCA_964523295.1 uncultured Desulfovibrionaceae bacterium
GCCAGATAATCGTCCATGCCCTTCAGCCCGCCGGAGATGGTATCCAGATTCCATCCGGCTATGGTATCCCAGAGGCCGAAGTTGAGTTCGTCCAGGCCGTGACTGGGGCAATCCTGAGGCTGGTGGCTGTGCAGGCCGCAGTAGAAACAGTAGGTTTCCTTGCCCGTCACCAGTCGTTTGGGGAGGTCCACCTGCAGTGTGCCCCCCTGATCGTTGTCACCCAGCAGACTGATATTGCACCAGTCTTCGAGTGTGCTCTGGTCCATGGTGAAACGGAGATCATTGATCTTGAACCCCTCGCCGACGAGAAAGGCCGTGCGGTAACTCATGTGCGGAAAATCCGGCATGAGCAGTTCCCAGTCCAGACGAACCTTGTGGGGCAACTCGGCATTGAAGTTCAGGCCTTTTTTCTCCACGACGGCGACGACGCACGGCCAATACTTTGCGTGATCCTGCTCCTTGAGCTGATTGACGAAGCGCAGAAATTCCTTGCACCAGTTACGCAACTGCCGGAGATTTTCCAGTTGAAACAGAACAAAAAAATCCTGAATCATGAACGCCAGTTTCATCCGCTTGAGCACTTCCTCGAAACCGGGGAAGAACTCGCGCCACCCGGTTTGAAAGGCCTTGTCGAGCGGATTGCCCAGCGGCTTGAGAATGAGATACCAGGCCAGCGACGATTGATACGGCAGTCGCGGGTCTGCCTGCAGCAGTTTCCAGGGCAGGTTAGCCAGACCGCGCAAGGGTTTGACATCGCCGAAGCCGATGCCAGGGATTCCCTTGACCACCTCCCGCACCTTGGGATGAAACCAGGCCTGGAATTCGTCTGGCGTTATGGATTCCTGATTGGCGATCTGACTGTCGATCGAGAGCGAGACTTCCAGCTTGAGCCCAAGCAGGAGCTTGGCCGGAAAAACCTGAAAAAAAACGGGGATCGGATTGAAGCGGACCCAGACTTCTATCCGGGACAAGGCCAGTACGACGTCACTGGAAAAAAAAAACCAGAGCATCTGGTGACGTTCTTGAGCGATGAGCATCCCGCCATAGTCCGACAGGGTCTGAGCAACAACGGGGTTGAGATCCGTTTTCCAACAAACCCAGACCCCGAACCCGTTGGCCACCATCCTGGCCTCGGCGAACGTCGGCAGTTTTTTCAGCAATCCCTGCAACTTGGGCATGCTTTGCTCTCCGTGTCTCCGCTATGCGCTACGCAACCATGTCTTTACCTGGGCGCCAGAACACTACTGTGCCCGGGAACGGCCTCCAGTAATGCCATGATCCGTTGCGCCTCCTCCGGCTTGTCGTGCTTCAGGCATCCCCGGACGTACACACCGGCCTTGCGGTGCAGAGCAGCCAGAACCAGTTCCCGCTCGTCAGGCTTCAAATCCGGCTGTCTGATCAGCTTCAGCAGGGCGTAGATGCGATACAAATCCAGCCCTACGATCTTGCCCGAAAGCTGATCCTCGCGCCCGCCGTCCTTGACCACAAGTTTTTCTTGCAAAAAGCCTGCCTCATAATACCGCAACGCACGCAGCCAGAGGTCATAATCTTCGCATGCCGGCAGGGTTTCGTCAAAGGGGCCTATACGTTCCCGGAAGGAGCGGGTGAACATGACGCAGGACGGACTGATCAGACAGCGCTCCAGGGACTGGGCGAAGGGGCGGCCTGACAGCTTGCGGTGCCGGTCGCCGGGGTTGACCCTTCGCCCGCGGCGTATCCAGATTTCGTCCGTCTGCGTCAGTTCCAGACCCGTGTTTCGCATGTACGCGACCTGTCGGGCCAGCTTTCCGTCAAGCCAGTAGTCGTCGGAGTCCAGCAGGGCCAGCAGGTCTCCCCGCGCCAGGGCCAGACCTGCATTGCGCGCAGCGGATACGCCGCGGTTCGGCTGGGAAACGACTCTGACCCGCGCGTCGTTATTGCGGGCCGCCTGAAGCAGCGTCGGGGTTTCATCCGTGGAGCCGTCGTCCACGACAATGACTTCCAGCGCACTCTCCTGCTGGGCCAGAACCGAGTCCAGGGCGCGCAGGACGAAATTGGCGCGATTGAAGGTGGGAATGATGACCGAGACGAGCATGAAGAAATCCCAGTCCGGCGCAGGCTGGGCGCAGGATGCAAATGAAGACCGCGCGGAATTGCGTGTCAGCGGGCTCCATGGCCCCGACGTGCGCCCGGATCACACCGCCATGTTGAGAATATGACCGCTGCCTTCAACAGGGATGTGGCCGCCGCCTTCAACCTGAATGTGACCGCTGCCTTCGGCGACGACATGACCTGACTCGGCGGCAGGTACCCTCCCCGGCTCGGAGCTGATCGTAACCATTCCGGCCGGCGCCGGGGTGATGTGCCCGGGATCTGTGGTAACCAGTGCTGTAGTCATACCATAACGCATATGCCCATTCGAGGAAAAACGCAAGCAAAATCCTCGATCTCCGAATCGCTGCCGGGTCGAATGACGGACAGGTCGGTAACGCTGCCCCCCCCGATGCGGCAAGCCTATCCGTTGGAATGCATCTTGCTAGGACAAAAAACGCGAATGCTGCGCTGGCAAATGCGTTGCGCAAGGGATGCCTCGCCATGCATTACGTGCGTACGCCAGCGATAAAAAACTCTGCGGTCACGCAGCAGCCAAAGGGATAGCGACGGATGAACGACTCTACCACCTGCACAGCTGAAAACGGCGACACCAGACAGCTCCATGACCTGAAAACGATCCATTGGCGTCGCAATGCTTTCCGTCTTGCTAAACTCATTCTGCTGATCATTATCCTGTCTCAAACTGCCGGATGCGGATTTTTTCAAAAAACCGTGCTGAATCCTATGTTGGGTCGCTCTGGCAGGGATACCGACAGAACCCCGCCCAGCAGGCTCAATACCAGCAAGCTCGTGCATACGGCTCGTCAATATATTGGCACCCCCTACCGTTCCGGGGGAACATCCAGCTCCGGCATGGACTGCTCCGGTTTCACGTTGACAGTGTTTCGGAGATATCAGGTCTCGCTCCCGCGCAACAGCAGGGAGCAGTCAACGGTCGGCATTCCGGTCAAACGCTGGGAACTCGCTGCCGGGGATCTCGTCTTCTTCGATACCGACCGCAACGGCTCGGTCAACCATGTCGGCATCTATGTCGGCGAGCACAAGATCATCCACGCATCGCCTGGCAACGGCGTCATTGTCGACAGCCTGCTCAAGGACTACTTCACGCGCAGCTACGTCACCGCGCGGCGGATACCGGGACCCTCGTCACGCAGGATGGCGTCAAAATAATACCTTTCGATAGAAGAAACCGGACCGGCAGAGACCGATTCATCCGCGCGTGGGACGGATCGTCAGTCTGGCCGGGGCCTCATCCGGCGGTAGCACACGGCCGACGCATGAGGCCAGATCGCCAAGCGATTCGAGCAGGTCGACGGCGTCGCGTTGTTGCGCTTCAGGGACAGCCAGGACCATCCCCCCCGAGGTCTGCGCATCGAAAACCAGATCCAGCAACACGGGATCCAGCACACCGTCTGTCCGGACCTGATGGCTGCAAAAATTGCGATTGGCAAAGCTGCCGGCGGGGATCATGCCCATACCGGCAAGTTCGACAGCCTCGGGGATGAAGGGAATGCCGTCCAGCCAGAGTTCCACGGCGACGCGCGAGGCCTGGGCCATTTCCAGAACATGGCCCCCCAGGCCGAAACCGGTAACATCGGTCGCGGCGCGAAGTCCCAGCTCACGCACAACGCGTCCGCCGGCCGTATTGAGCCGGCCAGCCCAACGATACAGCAATTCTTCCCAGCGCTCGCAGCCCGGCAAGCGGGCCTTGAGTCCCGTGGCCAGTACGCCCGTGCCCAGCGGTTTTGTCAGCAGCAGCGCATCGCCCGGTCGCAGGCCGCGGTTGGTGGCGTAGCGTTCGGGATCGACCACGCCGGACACGGCCAGGCCGTACTTGAGTTCCTCGTCCTCGACGCTGTGCCCGCCGGCTACCACGGCGCCGGCCTCGTATATCTTGTCCCGCCCGCCTTCCAGGATGCGACGCAGTATGGCCTTGTCCAGACGTTTGACAGGAAAGCAGACGATGTTCATGGCCGCGTAGGGCTCGCCGCCCATGGCGTAGACGTCCGAAAGCGAGTTGGCGGCCGCGATCTGGCCGAACCAATACGGATCATTGACGATTGGAGTGAAAAAATCCACGGTCTGGACCAGGGCCTTGCCCGGGGGAAAACGCAAAATGGCCGCGTCTTCGTTGTCCTGCTGGCCGGTCAACAGCCTCGGATCCGACCCGGTGAACAGACCGTCAAGAACATCCCCCAGGTCCCCCGGGGAAAGTTTGGATGCTCAGCCTGCGGCCTTGACCGTATTGACGAGATCAACGGGTTGCATACGTTCATTCGCTCGTGGAATCTGTTTGAGCCTGTTTCGTTCGAACACGGCCATGGAACGCGCCATCAGGATACGCCCATGCTGCGCGCACGCGCTACCCGCCCGCGCTCTGGCGAGCAGGCAATCCTGTTCCCTCAGGCAATGGCAGGCGCCAGGCCCAAGGCCTCGGCCCTGACGCGGGAACGCCTGGCGAATTCGGCGTATATCCCGCACGTGATGCATAACGAAATATAGGAATTGAGCCGGCTGGGATGCTTCCTGGCTACGATGAAGAACTGACGCCAGAACTGTCGCCGGTACGCTCCCCGAATGCCATGCTGCCAGAAAAGGTGCGCCAGCATTTTGAATTCTCTGAAGGCCTGGGCCTTGTCCCTGTTCCTTGAGCACGCTTCGACCTTGCCGGTGGCGCAGACGTACTCCTGCCCCAAAGCGGCGCGCGTCGGTCTCATGCGCATGATGTGGTGGAAGCAGCGGTCCAGGTAATTCGGCGGGCTGTACAACCTGGTGATGGCGGAGACGAATTCGCCGATCACCTGGGCAATCGGACGGTCGGTGACGACGTTGGTGGTCAGTCCGTACTGCCAGTCCTGAGTATCGAACTGGCCAACGACACGACCGGCCTCGTTCAGCCGGTTCCAAAGGGCCGTGCCAGGCAGGGCAAAGAGGACGTTCAGCATGACCTGCGGCATCCCCAATTCCTGAGCGAATTCTGCAATTTTTTCCCCGGCGCCGGGCTTCTCGCCGTCAAGGCCGATGATAAAGCTGCACTGAATGCGCATCCCGTTCTGATTGATGAAACGCAAGGAATCCGCCAGCGGATTCTTCACGTTCTGGCTTTTGTGGGTCCGCGTAAGCACGTCCTCGTCCGGGGTTTCCACGCCGATAAAGACCTCGCCAATGCTGGCCTCGGTCATCAGGTCGATGAGTTCCTTGTGACGTGCCAGATCGATGGAGGCCTGAATCCCGAAAACAAAGGGCTCGCCGTGCGCCTTGGACCAGACCACCATGCGTTCGAGCAACTGACGGACGTATTTTTGATTGCCGATGAAGTTGTCGTCGCAGATAAGCACCCAGCCACTCCAGCCCAGCCGCTGCAAGGTGTCCAGCTCCGCCAGGACCTGTTCCGGCTCCTTGCTGCGTGGCCGCCGACCGTTG
>CAZGAH010000101.1:9555-11867 GCA_964523295.1 uncultured Desulfovibrionaceae bacterium
CGTTGAGGTTCACGACGTCGCAGAACTCACAGTTGTGAGGACAGCCCCGCGTCGTCTGGATGGTCATGCCGAGATAGTCATCCATGTGTACGAGGTCGTAGCGCGGGGCGGGCGAAAAGCGCATGTCCGCCCAGCCTTCGGCCTTGAGTACCAGTCCCTGCCGCCGTTCCTGCACCGCCGCGACAATTTGCTCCCCGAGCAGCTCGGCCTCGCCCCGAACCACCAGATCGCAGCCTGCCGCCTGAAGCTCATCCGGCAGGGAACTGGGATACGGGCCTCCGACGACAACGTACTTTCCGCGAGCCTTGGCAACACGGACGAGTTCCAGAGCAGAATCACGCTGCGGGAGCATGGCGCCGATAAAAATGACCTCGGCGAAGTCGAAATCTTCTTGGGACAGCTCATTGATGTTCGTGTCTACCAGACGCAGTGCCCAATCCTGAGGCAGCAGAGCCGCGACGGTAAGCAAACCCAGGGGCGGGTGCGTGGTTTTGTGGCCAAGCGAAGAAGAAAGCTCGCCCATACTGTAAAAAGCGACGGGAAAACGAGGATTGACCAGCAAGATGTTCATAGTTCGCCTTTATAAGGGAACGGCAGGCGCAAGGGGCCGCACAGCGCAAAGGGTTTCCACCTGGGCGCAAGACAAACCAAAAGGCGAACACCTGACTGAACGGGCACGCCCCCTGTGAACATTGCGTCGCAACTGTCCTTTCCTCGAACTCGGGCAGATCGGGGAAAGCGGGATGGAGTCACACATCGTATTTTGAGAAAAGTATTGATTAGAGTACCCGGCAATACGCTGTCTGTCAAGGCATTTGTTATTTTTTTTGTGCTGATTGCAGACGGTCCGGACCCGATGCCGGAAACCCTGGTATCAAGACAGGTTGATGGACCGGGCCGATCTGGCGTCGTTCATTTCAGCGAGGCCGATGGAGATCATATCTTCAAAGGCCTCGCTGACATCATCGACGCGTTTGACGCTCATTTCCCTGCCTTGACTCTTCTGGTTCATGAAGAAGCGTTCAATATGATCGCCGAACCGGATCATGCGCGTCCCTCCAGCGGTCTTAGGAAGCGGGAGAACAAGCACCCAGGCGGGAATTCGCGTAATTTCGAACTTAAGAAATATCTCCTTGACGTTGGCGGCATTGTCAGCGTCGGCGTCATACAGGACTTCGCAGACGGCGAGTTCTTCTTCATGGTCGACGAGCGACGGGGCATAACATGGTTTCTGCACCTGCCAGGCCTTGCTATACGGCACGGAAAAGAGCAGCAGAACCGGTTTTGCGAGCATATTGTTCTTGACTTCCATTTTCACTGCCAACAAGTCGTCAAGCGAGCGTTCGATACGATAGCTGGCGATGCGGTCCAGGCGGTCGGCGTCGGCGAGCAGCCGTTCGGCCTGACGGACGAGCGCTTCGCCGTTATCATATTCAGTCCGGAGCGTTGCGAGCAGATTGTATCGCTCGGACAGGGTCTTGGGTGGGTTGAGCGAATAGATGCTGGCCTGAATTTTTCGAGAGAATCTGGACCGACGGATTTCAAGTATGCCCAGAATGCGACTTTTGGAGCGTAGCGGCGCCAGCCAGTCATCGAGCACCTCGGCCGGTGCCTTGCCGATGTCCCTGCGCTTGAGCACGTTTTCGCGGACGTAGATAATGGACCAGTCGTTGCTACCGGCGCTCTGCCCTGCCGAGAAAAAAACATCGACCAGTCCCATACCCGAGTCCTTGTGAAATCCGCAGCGCTGCGAGGCGTTGCCCGAAAACAGAACAAGTCTCCTTACGGTTTGATTCCCGTCCGGGTCAAGTTGGTTGAAGCAAGCCTGTTGCCAAGGCGGAAGTTATCGGGTACTGAGCGTAACGAATTGCAGCGCCGGACTTGCCAGGAGCGCTCTTGATACGGATTGCCGGTCGTTCCGCCGAGGAGAAGCGCCCGTTCCTGCGGCATGGCGATGTGACCGTTTCTTTGTTTTTTCCCCAAGTCCGGAAGCGGACCTTTTTTTTCTGAAAGGAGTTCTGAACTATGGCGACGATTAGTGGAGTTGAAATCGCCAAGCCCTTCATCAAAGCCACCATCAACGTGCTCAGCACCATGGCCATGATCGTGCCGACCCCCGGGAAGCCGTTCATCAAGAAGGACAACGCAGCGACGGGCGACATTTCCGCAGTGATCGGCTTCACTGGCGACAAAAACGGCAGCATCTCGGTTTCGTTTTCGAAAAAGTGCGCCGTTGCTCTGGTCAAGGCCATGCTCGGCGACGATGTCCAGGATATTCTGCAGGACGTCAAAGACGCGGTCGGCGAGGTGAC
>CAZGAH010000101.1:11877-12838 GCA_964523295.1 uncultured Desulfovibrionaceae bacterium
AGGCTCGAGGCGGTCTTTCCGAAATTGGTATGCATTTCGCCGGCTCCACGCCTTCCGTCATTATCGGCGACGGACATACCATCTCCCACGTTACCAAGGGACCGGTCATCGCCATTCCGTTTACGACGGAACATGGTGATTTTTTTGTTGAATTTGCATTTGAATGAACGCACGGCGGACATGACGGTTCGAGAATACGTTTTTTCCCTTCGCGCAAGGATTGCCGGAACGTGATAACCGCCAGGCACTCTGTTCGTTCTGTAACCCGTCGAGGCCCTGGTCGCCTCGAATCTGACCGGCCGATCGTCTAGGCCTTCAGAAGACACGACGGAGCACGCGATGCCACTGTTGTCGGAATTTCGCCGTATGGATTTTCTCGATCAGATCAGCCTGCTGACTCAGCTGGAGAAGAAGGGAGATGCTGCGTCCCTTCGGGAGCTGTACGATCTGTTTCAGCAGCCGACCTCCGACCCGGCGGTCGATACCATGGTGAGGAACTGTCTTCGCAACCTTCTTGCACGTCAGGAAAATGAACTGCTCGACCAGCTTGCCACGGGGCCACCAACCGTCCAACGTCTCTGCCTTGGTCTGGCCGGAGAGAAGAAACTTGCCGCTGCCGCGCCAGCGCTGCTGAACATGGCCCACAAGGCGGCCGACGACGCCGACCTGCTTGGCGACGTGCTCGCCACCATGGCCATGATCCGCGCCCCTGAATTCCTCCCCTTGTTCCAGGGCCTGTACGCTCACGACGATGAAATGATGAAAAGCCTCGGCTTCGAGATGGCCGGCGTCTACGCCGACCTCTCCGCGCTGCCCTTGCTGCGCGCCCAGATTGAAGGCAATGCATCCTCGGAGCGCTATGAAGTCTGCGAGCTTTCCACTTGGAAGGCCATCGAAGCGCTGGGCGCCATCGGCGAGGACGAGGCCTTAGCCTTTCTGGCCGGTCAGATCCACCATCGCA
>CAZGAH010000101.1:12848-14596 GCA_964523295.1 uncultured Desulfovibrionaceae bacterium
TTCCTGCTCTTCCACCCGCGCCCCAGGCGCATCGCATTGATCGGCCTGGGCGGCAAGGCCATTTCCCACGTGGCTCCGATGTTGTTCAGCGAGGACCTGGACACCCGGATCATGGCCGCCAACATCCTGGGCAACATCGGCGATCGCAAGGCCTGTGATCCGCTGCTGCGCGTTCTTGACGAAGGCTTTCACGACGACCTCAATCTCAAATTCGCCGTCTACGAGGCGCTGGGCAAGATACCGGGCATGAAAGGCATGGTCACGCTGCTCGACGCCCTGAGTTCCGAAACGGACGCCATGCTGCTCATGGCGGCGACGCACGGGCTCGACAGCCAGGCAAATCCCGGACTCGGCAACCAATTGCTCGACATCCTGAACGGAAAAGCCGAGCTGGCGGACGAGCAGCAGCCCAGGCGGATCATCGACGCCCTGGTCGGCAGCAAGGCCACCAACCTCTTTACCCTGCTCTACGCGGACAATGACCTCGCCGACCAGCTCATGGACGTGCTCGTCGAATCCACCGACAGCGAGACCCTCGGCCTTTTTCAGGGTATTCTTGAATCCCTGCCCCAGCCACGCGCCGCCACAGACGCGGCTCAGCTTCAGGCCAGGGCGGATACGGCATTCAGCGAAACACGGGGCCGGCTGCTGGCCATTGACGACTCCAAGGCCATGCTCAACTTCTACCGCAGCGCCGGCGTCACCCTGCAATTCGAGGTGACCACCGCCGAGAACGGCAAGGAGGCGCTGGACATGCTCGAGTTTGGCGAAGAATTCGATGTCATTGTCGTGGACATGAACATGCCGGTCATGGATGGCGTCGAATTTACGTCCAAGGCCCGGGCACTCGAGCACTGCACCACGACCCCCATTCTCATGGCCACGACCGAGTCCGCCAAGTCCCAGGCCCAGGTGGCCAGAAATGCCGGCGTAACGGGTTTTTTGAAAAAACCCTTTACTTTGGAAATATTGCAGCACAGAATAGAACAACTCCTCGAATCATAACCCAGAGAGGAAACGAGACATGGCCTTCGATACCAGTATGCGACTTCTTGTTGTGGACGACTTTTCCACCATGCGCAGGATCATCAAGAACATTCTGCGTCAGATCGGCTTCACCAACATCGAGGAAGCCGACGACGGGACATCCGCGTGGGAAGTCATCAACAAAGGAGGCATCGATTTCATCATCTCGGACTGGAACATGCCCCAGATGACTGGCATTGAATTGCTGCGCAAGGTTAGGAGCAGCGAAGAATTTGGCGACCTGCCTTTTCTCATGGTCACTGCGGAAGCCCAGCAGGAAAACGTCATCGAAGCCGTACAGGCCAAGGTTTCCAATTACATTGTCAAACCCTTCACCGCCGAGACCCTCAAGCAAAAGATAGACAAAATTTTCGACAAATAGCGCAGCGCCCGGGCTATCGCCAGGCCAACTGCCTGGAACACCGTTCTCGTCCTGCGATGGTACCTGCCCGAAACGCCTTCGGGCAGGTACCATTGCAGGTTTGTCGCTCGCTCCCTGTCAAGCGACATCAGGAATTAACCCTTTCGCGACACGAAGAACTGCCCCCCCCATTTTTGGTTTTCGGCCTGAACGTCTCCGGGCCGACACCTTCGGAGCTGGCGACGTCGGAGCCGCACTCGCCAGCCGACGCGCCATTTCCGATCATTCCTTTTAGGGGGGCGCGTGTTCGGAGGGATTCCCGCAATCGATAGCTGTCCCACGCGCAATTGACGATGAAGGC
>CAZGAH010000102.1:0-5452 GCA_964523295.1 uncultured Desulfovibrionaceae bacterium
GACGTCGCCAGCTCCGAAGTTATCGGCCCGGAGACGTTTCGGTCGCAAACCCAAAGGGGGGGGGCAATTCTTCGTGTCGCGAAAGGGTTAATTCCTGATGTCTCGTGACACATGGCCCTAAGTGGTCTGTTGTATGGGGCGCTGAGGCTGTTGGTATAACTTGCGCGAAGCGAAGTCTTGGCTTGGAATATTGATCGAAGCAACCGTCAAACCAAAGTCGATTGACAATTTTCAGCCAGCGATGCCCGAACCAGGCTAAAGCGGTGTTATCCTGAGATATAATCTGTACTATATACCAGGTCTCCGGCTATAAAAAGCCAGCCCCCATGATGGGGGGGCTGGCGAGGAGACTGTAGTCGGTTGGAGCGATTCGCTTTCGCCCCTGAGGAATGCGGCTAGGCGAGCTGTTTGAGCAGGGTTTCCTTGATGGAATCGATGCTGCCTTCGCCGTCGAGTACGATGAATTTGGTCTGGCCCTTGCCGGCGAGATCCTTGTAGAAATAGGCGGCGGCCAGGGTGCCGTCCGTGGTGTTGTAGTAGATGTCGTGACGTTTGCCGATGGCGGTCTCGTCCTGGTCGTCGGCGCGGCTCTTGAGGTCGCCGCCGCAGACGCGGCACTTGTCGCCGTTGGGCTTGATGGCGTCAATGAAGATGTTGTTGGGGTGATTGTTGTCATTCACGCAGAGGCGACGACCCATGATGCGGTTCTTGGCGACTTCGCGCGGCAGCAGTATCTCGATGACGTAATCGAGCTTCATGTTCGCCGCCTGCAACGCCTCCCACAGTTTCTGGGCCTGGACCATGTTGCGGGGAAAGCCGTCGAGCAGCCAGCCGTCTTTGCCCTTTTCCTTCAGGGTCTCCAGCACCATGGGGATGGTGATGTCGTCGGGAACCAGCTCGCCTTTGTCGATATATGCCTTGGCCTTCTTACCGAGTTCGGTGCCTCCGCCGATATGCTCGCGGAAGATTCCGCCCGACTCGATGTGCGCCAGATTATACTTTTTTTTCACCAGGGACCCCTGTGTTCCCTTGCCGCTGCCGTTCGGTCCGAAAATCAGGATATTCAAGGCCCATCCCTCCTTGTTAATGAATTCACGAGCCTGTACCCCGAACCCTCCGCACTGTCAATGCCGTGATCCGGTCCCGGCTCGGATTCGGCGCACAATCGCTGCTCCGGCCCGGATGTCGCGGCATCGGGATGACGCGAGCCCGGCCCGCCCCCATCGGGGGGAGAAAAGGCGATCCCCTGGCGGGTGATGCGGGCTGTTTTTCCGCCCGGGAACTGGAAGCAGGCGCCGCTGCGTCGCTCTTGCCAGGACCGGTCCAGGCGCAGCAGGGTTTCGCACAGCGGCTGGCCCGGGCCCAGGGTCTCGATGGCGCGTTTGTAGAGGCGCAAGCGTTGGGCCGGGTGCAGTTCGCGCAGCAGCGCGCTGTCGAGCGCGTCCGGCGGGGTCTCCGGCAGCGCGCGCGTCCAGTAGTCCGCGTCCAGCCGGGCCTGCCGCCAGAGCGCGGCGGCGCCGTCGAGGTAGGCGGGATTTTCCTGCTTCAACGCGGGCAGGATGCGCGCGCGGATCCGGTTGCGCAGAAAGCGTTCGTCTTCGTTCGAGGCGTCGTGGCGCCAGGTTCTGCCGAGGGCGCGCAGAAACGCGGCGAGCGCGTGTCTGGGCGTCAACAGCAGCGGTCGCAGCAGGTTTCGTCCGGGATCGAAACCGGCCATGCCGCCCAGGGCCGGCCAGCCCGCTCCGCGCACGAGCCGCATGAGCTGGTCCTCGGCCAGATCGTCCAGCTGGTGGCCGGTGACCACGAATCCCGGCGTACGCGCCCGGCGCGTGCGTTCCATGAGCTCGTAGCGGGCGCTGCGCCCGGCGGCCTCCAGGCCGGTCCGGTCGGCAACGGCGCGAGCCTGCACGTCGCAGTGTTCCAGGGTGCACGGGATGTTCAGCTGGCGGCAGAGCGCCTGCACGGCCCGGGCGTCGTCCGTTGATTCGGGCCGCAGCCCGTGGTCGAGGTGCGCGGCCGCGAGACTGCATCCGAGTCGCGGTGCGAGATAGTGCAGGACCAGGGCCAGGGCCGTAGAATCAAGTCCGCCCGAGAGCCCGAGCACAAGGGTCGTGCCGGCCGGGCGGACGCCGAGTTCGTCGCGGAGAAAGCGCTCGATGCCCAGGCAGAACCGGGCCTGCGGCGGGGGAAGGTCCTGAAGCCGGGCCGGGAATTCACGCGGGAGCGTGTCAGCCGGCCGGTCCGGCCGGTTCATACCGGGATATCCAGCTCGCGCAGCAGAGTATCGAGGAAGTCGATGATGTAGGCGCGCTGCTCGGCGGTCGCGTAGGCGATACAGGAGCAGTGCAGCTTGTTCATGGCCCTGACGAGCAGCTCCAGACGGAGCTGGTCATGGCCGCAATCCAGGGAAAGGCAATAGGGGCCGCAGAGGTCGAAATGTTCGAGTTGCTCGGCCGTAAGCAGCTCCCTGGGGAGGGGGAGCCAGAACAACCCCTCGAGCGAGGCGGCCAGGCCGCTGTCGTTGAGTTTGCGCACTACGCGCTCGATTGCCTTGGCCGGGAGTTCATCGACTTCGTACGTACGCATGGCGTCAGTCCTCGGTAAAAGGAAGCGTGGGGGTGTCGTCGTTGTCCTCGGGGACGGGCTTGCGCCGGCGGTCCGGGTGGGCGTCGGGTTGTACCGGATCGCAATTCAGATTGAACATGCGCCGGGTGACATCGATATAGCGCTGGGCGGAGTCTTCTTCCTGGGCGCGGCGTTTGAGAAAGGAAATCGGCTCGTGGAAGAGCTTGCGGACCATCGATTCGACGAGCTTTTCCAGGGCCTCCTGCACCTGTGCCTCTGCCTGGGGCGGGATGTCCGGCGCGATGCGCTTGAGCGTTTTGGTCAGTTCGCGCTGCCCGATGGCGTCGCCGGCCTGGAGCAGGTCGACGATGGTGGGCTGCAGGTGCAGGGCCTTGAGCCAGCGTCCGAAGGCCGCGCATTCGGCCTCGACGATGCCACGCGCGCGCGCGGCCTCTTCCTGCCGCTGGGCCAGATTTTCTTCGACCACCTCTTTGAGGTCGTCGATGTCGTAGAGGTAAACGTTGTCGAGATTGTTCACGTCGGGGTCGATATCGCGGGGCACGGCGATGTCGATAAAGAACATGGGCCGGTTTTTGCGCCGTTTGAGCACGTTCTTGAGATCCTTGGCCCGGATGATGGCCGTGGGCGCGCCGGTGGAGCTGATGACGATGTCGACCTTGTCGAGCTTGCCGAACAGCTCCTCGAAGACCAGCGGCGTGCCGCGAAATTGCGCGGCCAGGCTCTGCGCGCGTTCAAAGGTGCGGTTGGCCACGTAAATGTGGCTGATGCCGGCGTTGAGCAGATGCAGCGCCGCCAGCTCGGCCATTTCGCCGGCGCCGATGAGCATGGCCGTATAGTTCGCCATTTCGCCGAAAATACGCTTAGCCAGTTCGACGGCCGCGTAGCTGATGGAGACGGCGCTGGAGCCGATGCCGGTCTCCGTGCGGACGCGTTTGGCGACGGAAAAGGCCTTGTGCAGCAGCCTGTTGAGGATCACACCGGTTGTGCCGTGCTTGACGGACTGGCTGTAGGCCTGCTTGAGCTGCCCCAGGATTTGCGGTTCGCCAACGATCATGGAATCCAGGCTGGAGGCGACGCGGAACAGATGGGCCACGGCGTCGGTATCCCGGTGCACGTAGGCGTAGGCGGCCAGTTCGTCGGCCTTCTGGCCGGCCACTGCGGCCCAGCGCTCGATGACATGGCTTGCCGTGTCCTGCCCCTGGCCGACGGCCAGGATTTCCACCCGGTTACAGGTGGAAAGGGGCAGAATTTCCCGGATGGCCCCGCCGACGGGAAAGACCGGATGCCCGGATTCGGCGCAGACGGCGGAGAGCGCGAAGCGTTCGCGCACCTCAACGGGGGCGGTGCGGTGGTTCAGACCGACGAGACAAATGGCGTTGTGCATGATTTACGGGGTAATGCCGAGGCTGTGATGGGTGTCCAGAAAAAAGTTCACGCCAACCAGCGAGAGCATGGTGAAGCCGAAGACCCAGATGGCGAGCAAGGCCGGCTTGCGGCCTCGCCACCCCATGAGCAGGCGCTGATGGAAGAGAACGGCGAATACCAGCCAGATGAGCAGAGAGATGATTTCCTTGGGGTCCCAGGTCAGTACCTTGCCCCAGGTCAGCTGCGCCCAGACGAAGCCCGAGAGCATCCCCAGCGTGTACAGCGGAAAACCGGCCAGGACCGCCCAGTGATTGGCCCGGTCGAAGGTGGACAGCGAGGGCAGATCCTTCCGGAATCCGATCAGCCGTTCCTTGGTCTTGATTTTACGCTCCAGGTGCAGAAAGACCAGCCCCGAGCCGAAGGCCAGGGCCAGCAGGCCGATGCTGAAGAACAGCGACCCGATGTGCAGCCCGAAAAACAGGACTGAAAGCGATTCCGGCATCCGGGCCTTGTCGCCGGGCAGCCGGAACGAGGAGACGAAGAGCAGCAGGGCCAGGGGCGAGGCGATGAGCGCCAGAAACTCCAGCTTGAACTTCAGCCAGGCAAGGAAAAAAATCGCCAGCAGGCTCCAGGACAGCAGCATAAGATAATAGTTTTTCGGCAAGGTATGCAGCGTGTAGGGCAGAAAGGCGAGCACCAGAAAGAGCGTATGGGCGCCGAAGCCGAGCAGTGCAGAGCGGGTCGCCACGCGCTTGAGCGTGTCGTTGTGCCGGAACAGGCCGATAAAAAAACAGATCGTGCCCAGAAGGTAGCAGCCGACAACTGGAAAGCGGACGATTTCAGGCCAGCCCATGCAATACCTCGTCGATGCTCGGATGCAGGTCGGGGGGCAGGATATCCTGCAGCAGGCGCCTCGCCGTGGACCCGTCGCGCCGATACAGCGCCTCGGCCAGTTCCGACTCGACCAGGGAGCGAAAGATGCTCGTATTCCACGCGGACTTGTGTCCCATGTTCAACACCAGCGGACGCAATCGTCCCATGAGCGTGAGGAAGCCCTCGTACCGCTGCCCGAGAAAGGTCTGCAAATCGGCGCGGATTTTTTTGACTAGGGCCGGACTGCTGCCGGCGGAGGACAGCGCCACGGTGAGTTCTCCCAGGCAGAGGTTGGCCGGGACGATGAAACTGCCAGCCTCCGGGTCGTCAACCACGTTGCACAGAATACCCCGCTCGCGGCACAGGCGCCCGATAATGCCGTTGTGCGTGACGTCGGCCGTTGCCGCGACCACCAGAAAGCGGCCGTCCAGATCGCTCTCCTGGAACTCCCTGGGCTCGAAGAGCGCTGCCGGATGCTCGAGCAGTGCGGCGAGCGTATACGGCAGGGACTGGTTGGGATATGGATCGAGCACCAGCACCTCCGCGGGTGAACTGGCCAGCAGCGTACCCAGCTTGCGCTGGCCGACGTCGCCGGCGCCGACGAGCAGGCAGCGCTTGCCGTAGAGAT
>CAZGAH010000102.1:5462-9670 GCA_964523295.1 uncultured Desulfovibrionaceae bacterium
CATGAGCACCCCTTATCAGAATCAGCCGGGTTCTGTAAAATCCCAGAACGGGCGCCGACAGGCGGCTCAGAATTCAATCCCGCGCCGGGCGGGCCGGCCTTCAGCCAGCGGATGCTTGATTTCACGCATCTCCGTGACCAGATCGGCGCGCCCTAGCAGCCAGTCCGGCAAGCCGCGGCCGGAGAGCACGACAATGGTACCGCCCGCCTGCGCTTGATCCAGCAGGGCCGCGAGTTCGTCCCGGAGGATGAGCGTCGCATCGAGCGCGTAGAGCGCTTCGTCGAGCACGAGCATGTCCCTGCCCGAGGCGAGACGCCCGCCCGCCCAGGCCAGGGCAGCCAGGGCCGCGTCCCGGTGCGCCTGACGCTGCGCCGGGTCGCGAAAAAAGCCGGCGCCGCAGGCGCAAAAGTCCTCGCCGAGCAGCCGCCCGAGCATGACCTGCTCGCCGGCCTGGACATCGCGCTTCATGAACTGGCAAAAGGACACCGTCATCCCCTGACCCAGGGCCCGCAACGCCTGCCCGGCGCAGGCCGTGGTCTTGCCCTTGCCGTTGCCCGTGTACACCAGAATCATCGTTTCCCCCGTTCGAGCAGACAGTCAAGCCCGACGCCGGCCAGGGCCGCGCCGCAGGCAGGGCAGGCCGAATGTGCCTTGAACAGATGAAATCCGCGCCGCTCGATGACGACGTGGCCGCACTTCGGGCAATACGTGTCGTCACCCTGATGCCCGGGTACGTTCCCGACGTATACGTACTCCAGCCCCTGGTCCCGGCCGATGGTCCAGGCCCGTTCCAGCCCGTCGATCGGAGTCGGTCCGCGGTCGCGCATCTGGTAGTCGGGGTGAAAGCGGGAGACATGCCAGGGGGTCTGCGCATCGAGTTCCTCTTTGATGAACCCGGCCAGATCGTGCAGCTCGGCCTCGCTGTCGTTGAGCCCGGGAATGAGCAGCGTGGTCACCTCCAGCCACCAGCCGAGTTCCTTGATGTGCTTGAGGTTCTTCAGCACGGGGGTGATTCTGGCGCCGCAGTATTCCCGGTAGAACTCGTCGCGAAAGGATTTCAGGTCGATATTGGCCGCGTGGATGTATGGCCCCAGCGCGTCGAGGCAGTCCGGACTCTGGAATCCGTTGGAGACGATGATGTTTTTGAGCCCGTGCTCCACGGCCAGTTTGGCGGTCGGAAGCATAAGCTCGAAGAATATTGTCGGCTCGGAATAGGTGTACGAAATGCTCGGGGCGCCGAGTTGTATGGCCCGCTCAACAAGCATCTCCGGGGTCATGGTCCGCCCCTGGATCGGCTCGCCCAGGCGAGGCGATTGCGACAGGGCGAAATTCTGGCAGAACGAGCAGGCGAAATTGCAGCCCATGGTGGCCAGCGACAGGGTCATGGTCCCGGGATAAAAATGATACAAGGGCTTTTTTTCGACAGGATCGAGATTCAGGGCCGCGACCTTGTCGCCCACGAGCGTATAGAGCGTGCCCTCGTGATTGCGCCGCACGCCGCAACGTCCGGCCTCACCCTCGGCGATGATACAGAAGTGGCTGCACAGGTTGCATTGGACGCGACGGGCCAACGGCCCGGTGGCGCCGGCCTTGTCCGGGAGCGCTTTCCATAGCAATGCCGGGTGCATGGGCATTCTCCTCCTGGTTTACCTGCTGGTTCGGTTCAGGGATGGCGGGGCCGGTCCGTCCGGTCGGGGCGCCCCTCGGGGCCGTACGGGGTGTTCTGCTGCGGCACCTTGACTTCCGGGGCGATGATGATGGTGTTCACGTTCCCCTGGTTGCCTGCCTGGCCCTCGGGTTGCGGCGGCGGCGTCACCTGCATGATGCTGTCGCCGGTGTCGGGGTCGTTCTCGATGACGATGCCTTCATGCATGTTGCCGATATAGATGTCGTTGCTGCGCCCGGCCGGCTGCCCCGCGGCTATCGCGGATACGGGCGCGGATACGGGCACGGATACGGACACGACGAACGGCAACAGCAGGGAAAGAACGAGGCCGGCACGGATCAGGGGGCACAACAGGGGCCGAAGCGACGATTGGTGCCAAAAAATGGGGGTATTCATAAGGCAATCCTCTTGCGTTAGCCGCGCGAAACGACTATTACGCGGGAATCCATTCTGTTGCACAAGGAGCAAAGATCATGCCGGAACGCGGAAAGGCCTATGCCGAGGCCGGCGTCAATTTGGCAGCTGCCAATAGCCTTGTAACTCGTTTCAAATCGCTTGTCAGCTCCACGCACACAAAAGGTGTCATTTCCGATATCGGCGGTTTCGGCGGGCTGTTCAAGCCCGAGCTAGAGGGCATGGAGGAGCCGGTCCTGGTGGCCTCGACCGACGGCGTGGGCACGAAGATCAAGCTGGCCGTGCAGTTCGACCGGCATCAGGGCATCGGTATCGACCTGGTGGCCATGAGCGTGAACGATGTCCTGGTTCAAGGCGCCAAACCGCTGTTTTTTCTTGATTACTTTTCCACGGGACAGCTCATTCCCGCCCAGGCCGAGGCAATCGTGGCCAGCGTCGCGGCTGGCTGCAAACAGGCCGGATGCGCCCTGCTGGGCGGTGAGACCGCTGAAATGCCGGGTATGTACGCCCCCGGCGAGTACGACCTGGCCGGCTTTTGCGTCGGCATCGTCGACAACGCCAAAATCGTGGACGGCTCGGGCATTGGCGTGGGCGACGTGCTTGTCGGCCTGGCCTCCAGCGGCGTGCATTCCAACGGCTATTCCCTGGTGCGCAAGCTCGTCGACCAGGCAGGCCTGCAACCTGACGCGGTCTTTCCCACGCTGGCCGACGCGCCGAAAGCCAAACGCCGGCTGGTCTGGGAAGAACTGCTGCAGCCCACGTCCATCTACGTCAAGCCCGTGCTGAACCTGCTGCGCGACTACGAGATCAAAGGCATGGTACACGTGACCGGGGGCGGCTTCTATGACAATATTCCGCGCATCCTGCCCAAAGGCGTCGAGGTCGTCATTGATTTCAGCGCCTGGCAAACACCGGAGATATTCCGCTGGATCAAGCAGGAGGCCAACATTACCTGGCCGGAAATGCTCCAGATTTTCAACTGTGGCATCGGCTATATTCTTATCGTCGACGAAGCCGCGTGCAGCGAAGTGATCAACCGCCTCAAACTGGCCTTCAAACTGCCGGCCTGGCGCATCGGAGAAGTCGTCCGCAAGCCCCGCGGCAGTCAGGAACGGGTCAAAATCCAATTCAACTGATCTGGCCGGGGGGCCACTACACCGCGAGGGGAATCCCGGAAAACGCCGGAATTCCCCTCACGGTGCTTTTTGCGGAGACGTCGTGCGAAGCGAGGGGCAGTATAATAATGCGACGTGAACTCGAGCGTCAGAACTGAACGTGGGGCAACGCCCTGCGACTTTGCACCACAACCTGAACTCAAGAATCGTTTCAATGCAATTCAATCGCTACTGCTTTGTCCAGGTGCCGGTGCAGACAACGTTTTCCGTAGGTGTGACCTGCCAAATGATTTCAATCGTCCCCGGGCCGGTGAATGTACACTCCAGGTACCCGTCGGAATCAGCCAGTTTGACAGACGTTCCATCATTGAGATGCCCCTGCTCCCGCGGCTGCACAACGCGGCTAAATGTTGAAGCGTACGGCATCAAGCAGATAATCGGGGTGTCGGTCATCAAGCCCGGCGTCGAGCACAATGTCTGAACTCTCTTGCCCGTGGTTATATCTCCCTGGTCCGTTTTTACAAAAAGACCTTGTAGGAGAAGTCCAGGGCCTTGCCCAATCGCCTGGCCATTTCAAGGCTGATGGTACGCTTGCCACGTTCCATTTCGGAAATGTTCGTGTGCAGGCAGCCCACCCTCTCGGCAAGCTGGCGTTGGGTCAGCCCCTGCATGGTACGGGCGCCGGCCAGAGCGTCACCGGGACCAAGGTCGGGGAACATTTCCTCGATGCTGTAGGTGGGTTCCACGACCTCCTGAAGCGCCCGCTCCACCTGTGGGAGCAAGTCTTGCGGCACTGTCACCTGCACAGACACCGTGCCGTCAGTATGGGGCGTTTTCGTGAGTTCCAACATAGGTCATCACCACTTCTTTTGCTTTTTTAAAAACTTCCCAGACGGCAACGTATGTCGGCTTGCCTTTCTTCAGGTGGCAGTGGCGCATGTCGCGCTCACCCTTGAGTTTGAGCTTGCTATAGTTGGGCATGGTCGGCTGTGAGGGACCGTCAAAACCGATAG
>CAZGAH010000102.1:9680-14303 GCA_964523295.1 uncultured Desulfovibrionaceae bacterium
GTTTAGATGCTCTTGTTCAGTTTCCTGAAACAATGGGACATTGTTTCAGGGCAGAGCCTTGTTTCAAAGCGAAACTACGCAAATAAATGAAATTTTAGGAAGATTGATGGAGTTGAAAATGTCTATATGTGCCATATGCCTTAAGACATTAAAGCGAATATTTAGTTTTGCCTGGTTTATAAAATTGAATTATGCCATGAAAATCGATCACCATGGCGATAATACATGGCGCTATTCCTCGTTTTGCAATTCAATATCTTCAAGAAAAACGTTCCCACGATTATCACGAGTGCCTTTAACCACGACATCGTAGTCAAACATCGGCCTCACAATATCTGCCATCATTCCTAACGGAACCAGCACCTTGTGACTAGCATGCTGTTCATCTACAAGTTCAATTCTACCGTGCCGTTTCTTTGTTGCGTCAGCAAAACGGAGCGTCCCCCGGATTTCGACTCTCTCCTTATCCTCGTCCTTTCCCTTACCGCCGGATGGAGAATCCCAGTCGCTTTTCTTGCGTTCAATGATAACCTTCTTCTCCTCGCCGTTCCTCTTGAGCGTCAATCCTACATGAGTCACCCGCTTGCCATCCGGGGCTAGTTGTTTCGCCAGACTAACGAAATTCTCGAAATATGCATCATCTGGGATTCTTTCCTTCAGGGCATTGTTATTATTATTGACAAGGTCCAGGCATTCAACAATTTCACCGACTACATCAACGCCCAAATCAAGACCAGGAAAACACAGTTGATCGCTTGCCAAACGCAACGTCACGGCAAAACTGGCAGCTCGTGGGAGCGAAATATAGACATCAAAAAAATGTGCAACTTCTTTTGTCGGGCGTCCTGCTTCTCGAAAAGGCATATTCAATTTTCTTTCGAGTGTCCTGTACGATAGGGTTTCAACCTTCTCAATGCGTTCGCGAAAATCCCTGCTCTGGGCGAATCCTGGTCCAACTGCAGGCCCCCATATGGAAAGCTGAAATTCATTTGGAGATAACGTTATGCCGCGTAATCGAAGGTGCCTCTCGAAATGAACTCGTTCAAGCAAATCCCGAAGCTCCTCTACAATTTCAACAGGCGGAAAGCCGGACAAGCCATACGCAATCATTCTTTCTGCTTCGCGCAACTCATCGCAGTCAATCGCCAACGATGCAGCGCTTCGAAAAAGGATCGACCGGGTCGGTTCAACCGTCTGGCGATCACGAAGATTGAGGGCTGCCTGGCTCTCATGATCGAAAGCTTTTTTGAAATACTTCTTCGCTTCGTCCAGCCTCCCCAGTCGCCTGGCGTGGTCGGCCTTGTCAGCAAGTTCCATAGCGTAATGGTGATTGTCCATGATCGTCACTTCACAACCACCTTTGCCTTCGGGGCGCTGAATTCAATCACGGCAATATAGGCTGGCAGCGTACCAGCTGATCGTTGTGTCTGCTCTATCTTTGTTTTTACGCGTGAATCAACCGCACCATCAGTCCCGTTCCGGATGCCCGAAACCTCTAGTCGAGCCTTGTGTTGAAAATAGGGCGCTGGCGAATCCTTCATGCCAAGCCAGTAATCGAAACCAGTGCCTTTGCGCGACCTTTCGATCACGGTTAAATCGGTATTGACGTCTATCAGTAATATTGAGATGCCGTAAGCCCCGTATTCGGTGGCTACTTCGGAGTCATTATGCCCCCTCAGCATCTGGTCCGTTACTGGGCCATGCTCAAGGGCATACTGCCCTTCGAAAGCGCCTTTTACGGTAAGAAGAGCACTGCTTTTGTGCCCCTGACTGTCGAGACACACAGCTATAGCCTCTGTCATGAAGCGCCCGATGCTCTCGGTAATTCCGGGCCTATAATCCCGCGACAAGCTCTTGATATCCAATGGCGCTGGCATTATGTCACCACGCATCGATTTTTATAATGCTAATTGCACGTTTTTGTCAAACTGCTCAATTCATCTGCGTCTTGCCGAATTCTCCGGCTTCGGTATTGCTGCAAACACCGTATGGCAATCGATGGGGACATTTCAAGCGTTCGGGCAGAAAAATTTTTGCTATTATTCTCTACTTGGAGATCACTATCGAAGAATATCTGCCTGTTACCAAAGGCAAGAGCCTCCAGACCAGGAACACGAACCTGTCAGAGCGAAGATTCAGAAACCGGAACGGGATGCCGGCTACTGCGCTTCCGGCTTCTCGATGCGTTCGTAGATCTCGTCCGAGGCCATCATGATGTCCACTGGCGGATCATAGCCGATGATTTCGGCTACTTTGAGATTGATGGCGATTTTGGGCGGGTCCTGCCATTTTTGGTCCAGGGCTCGAGGCTTGGCGCCGTTGAAAATCCTGGCAATGGTCTCGGCGTGGAACTGGCCGACAAATTTGAAGCCGGCCTGGGCGATGCTCATGAGCGCGCCATGCCGGACTTCGTTCGAGCCCAGCATGGAAAAGGTCGGAACCTTGTGCTTGTACAGCGGGGCGAGCAGGGAGGGCAAGGTCTTGTTGCTGACGCCGCGGTGTACGGTAATGTAGACGGCGTCCACCTTCGGGGCGATTTGCTCGTAGCACTTGATTACGCCCTTTTCCGCCTCCTGGATGGAAATGTTGCTGAAAGGCGCGTTGCAGGCGACGACCTGGAAACCCCGCTCCTTGGCGACGCGCTCGACGGCGTCCATGGCGGCGAAGGTGCGGCCCTCGGGGCTGTCTTCATAGACCACGCCCAGGCGCTTGAAGCCGACGATGTCGTGGAACAGCCGGATCTGACGCTCGTAGCGCTCCGGCTCGACCTTGGCATGAAGGTTGTCCTGACCGGAATCATCGGCGCTTTTCACGATGCCGGATTTGATCGGATCGCTGCACGAGGCCACGATGGTGGGAACGGTATTCTCCGGGGTGGCCAGGTCCTGACCCGCCCAGGTGCCCAGGGCGAGCATGAGGTCGATGTCCTTTTTCTCCGCCAGACGCTTGAGCAGCTCCTCCCGGACCTTGGGGCGCAGCTCCTTGTCGAAGTCGCCCGGGGCGTAGTAACCGTCGGCAACGAATTCGATATAGTCGCTCTTGGCGTTCTTGCTCAGCCAGTCCCAGAATTCCTTGTGGCTGGCAAACTGCGTATTGGGCGGCATGTCCACCTTCACCCAGCCGAGCTTGACCAGACCTTCGACAATGACCCGCAGAATCATCTGATAGTCGGCGTACTGCCCGCCCTCGTAATATCCCATCCGCCACTTTTTGCCGTCTTTCGTGACCGGCTGCGTAGAGTATGACTGCGCTCCTTCGGCGGAAAACGAGCAGACGCCGATCAGGAGAACAATCCCCAGGAGGAGGGAGACCAGACGTTTCATAGACAATCCTTCCCTGACGGTTGCGCGGTTGCCTGACGGACCTCGAGCAGAAACGGGAAGCGGCCCGTCAGGAGGTTGTCATGGCGAATTCTCGAAATAGCCGTCCTTGGACGCGACAATAAAGGTCCAGGGATGATGCGGGGTCCCGAGAACGGACACCTGCCGCAGTCCCAGGCTGCGCAGCAGATTCACGCAACGTCCCAGATCATACCTGTTCAATGGGCCATTGTAGTTGCACGCGTCGATGAAGTCAACGATCAGGCCCTTGCCTGCCAGCTCGGAGGCCCGGATCAGCACCTCCTCGGGCCTGGGCAGGGTGCCCATGATCCCGATCATGGCCACCCAGTCGAACGGCGTCTCGACATCCAGGATATTTGCCACGCCGAACGAGAAGGCCGGGTGGCGCACGCGCGCCTCACACACGAAAAAATCGATGAGGTCGATGCCCTGATACTGGCATGGCGGCAGGTACGGAATGACGTCGCCGTAGCCGCAGCCCACGTCGAGGAGGGTGTCCTCCGGGTGCACGTGCCGGAGCAGAATGGTGGAGACCTGGCTAAGCCGGTCGCGGTGGAGCTGATCGCGCGAATAGAACAGCGTGGCCGATGTGAACCCGTGGGCGTCGTAGCGGCAGCGATAGGAGTGTTTCATCTGCTCCCAGTCGCAAACAGGCTGTTCGTCGAGATAGAGCAGGTCATTGACCCGAATGCCGGTCGCCGGGACCGGGTCTGTCGCCGGGGAAGGCTGATCGGCGGAAGAGGGAGAGGACATGGCGCTCCTGAACGGGTTTTGCGGGGTGACGGGGGCAGCCTTGCGGCGACGCGGAATGGGGCGGCGCAGAACGTGCTTCATCCCTGGTCCGGGCCGATGTAGCGGATGCACAGCATGGTGATGTCGTCGGACTGGGCTGCGCCAGCGGCATGGTCGCGCACGCTGTTCATGACGATATTGATAATCTCTTCGGAACTCTCGGTCTTCAGACCGGAGAGCACGTCGAGCAGACGCTGGTCGGAAAAAACCTGGTTATCGGGCGTCATGGCCTCGGTGACGCCATCGGTGTAGAGAAACAACGCGTCGCCCGGGCTGAGGTGCGTTTCGAGGGGTTTGTAGTCGATGTCCTCGAAGGCGCCGGCCATGGGGCCGCTCAATCCCTCGAGAAAGCCGAAACGGTCGCGGGCGATCAGCACGGGCTGATTATGGCCCCCGTTGGCGAAGGCGAGCCTGCCGGTCTCCAGATCGAGCACACCGATGACGATGGTCACGAACAGGGTGAAGGCCAAGGCCTCCATCACACCGTAGA
>CAZGAH010000102.1:14313-14536 GCA_964523295.1 uncultured Desulfovibrionaceae bacterium
GGATTGTCGCGCGAGAGCGCGTTGTTGACCAGGCACATCATGCCCGCGGGATCGGGTTCACGCTCGGCAGCCACCTTGACCAGAGTCTTGGCGATGGTCATGAACAAGGCCGCGGGAACGCCTTTGTCCGAGACGTCGCCGATGGTGAAGCAGAGGTGGTTTTCGTCCAGCAGATAGAAGTCGTAGAGATCGCCGCCGACTTCCTTGGCGGATTCGAGCACCG
>CAZGAH010000103.1:0-234 GCA_964523295.1 uncultured Desulfovibrionaceae bacterium
GTTCGCAAAACAGCCGAAGCTGATGGTATTCTTTCAACAAAAGATTACCCATGTCCAGCTGCTCCAGCTCAGGCTCCAGTTCCAGAATCGTTTGCAGACAGTTTTTCAGTCGTACGTGCAGCGTCAACCCTGAATACTCGCGCATACGGTAGCTTTTCCTCCCCGGAGTTCAAGCAGCCGGTCCGGCCTCACAATGACCGCCCCCCCCGCTGCTCAGCTCGCCGTCTTCTCCCG
>CAZGAH010000103.1:397-12736 GCA_964523295.1 uncultured Desulfovibrionaceae bacterium
TAACGGAGCAGCAGCGGGCACAGTGCGATAATCTGGAGGATGGTCTTGATTTTGCCGAACGCGTCGGCGGCGATGATCAAGCCCTTGTCCGCGGCAACAGCCCTGAGCCCCGTTACCATGAGTTCCCGGCCGATGATGACAATGGCCACCCAGGCCGGAACCCAGGCCTCGCCATCGGCATCGCGCAGATAGACGAGCATGATCAGCACCGAGCAGATCAGCAGCTTGTCCGCCAGCGGATCCAGGAACTTGCCGAAGGTGCTGACCAGATTTCGTCTGCGTGCCACTGCCCCGTCGATGAGATCTGTCAGCGACGCGGCAATGAACAGGAGCATCGCCACCAGGCAGATCACCCGCCCGGGAAAGTAGAGCAGAATGACCAGCAGCGGCGTGGCCAGGATGCGAACCAGAGTTATCTTGTTGGCCAGATTGAACATGCTCAGGGGCCTTTAAGTTTTTTGTACGCGGCGATGACTTTCGTAACGTAGTTTCTGGTTTCCGAAAAGGGCGGAATGCCCCCATATTTTTCCACGTTGCCCGGTCCGGCGTTGTAGGCGGCCAGGGCCAGTTCCACGGTGCCGAAGCGATCGAGCATGGCGCGCAGATAGCGTACGCCGGCATCGATGTTCTGATCCGGATCGAACGAGTCCAGCAGCCCCAGATCCCGCTGCGTCGGCGGCATGATCTGCATCAGGCCCTCCGCGCCGGCCGGAGAAACCGCCGTGGGGTCGAAGCCCGATTCCACGTCGATGACCGCGTGGATGAGCGCCTCATCCAGACCATGACGTCGGCTGTGACGTCCGGCGGCCTCGAGCATCGCCGTTTTTCCCAGACCAGGGCTGCGCCGGATGATGTCACGGAACACGAAAAGCGTCTTGTACGCAGGAGAAGAGGTCTGGCGGTTGGTAAAGTGATACACGCCCCTGGCGTCGCGCCGGTAGTAAATGGTCGTGTCGGCTGACACGGCAAGCGGGAACAGGATAATGGCGACAATTCCGAGCAGGAGCGCAGTACACGCCCCTGTGTTCGGCTTGACCAGCCCGGCCATGGTGCATCCTCTGTCCATGCTTTCTGCCATCCTGCCACGCCCCGTTCAGCCCGGCTACCGGACGGCGCGTCGCTTCCCGACTCAGGCGTGTCGCGTCGCTGCGGCCTCCAGACTGCCTTCCACGGCCGTGATGACGGCATCCGCCAGTGCCAGCAGAGAACGTTTCGCCGGCGAGTCCTCGTCGAGCAGCACCACCGGAACACCCCGGTCGCCGGCTATGACCGTGGTCGGGTCCAGGGGCACGGCGCCCAGGAATTCGAGACCGTACTTCTCGGCCAGATCCCGTCCACCGCCCTTCTTGAACAGGTCGATCTCCTTGCCGCAATGCGGACAGGCCAGGCCGCTCATATTTTCCACCACGCCAAGCACGTTGGCTTGCGCGTATTGCAAAAAATTGATGGCCTTGCGCACGTCGGCCAGCGAAATTTCCTGCGGCGTGGTCACGACCACGCACATCGCGTCGGGGATGGTTTTGAGCACGGTCATGTGTTCGTCGCCCGTACCGGGAGGGGAGTCGATGACCAGAAAATCCAGCGGTCCCCAGTTGACGTCCGAAATGAACTGCCGGATGGCCGCATGTTTCATCGGGCCGCGCCAGAGTACAGCCTGATTCTGATCGGTGAGCAACGAATCCATGGAAACCACGGCAAGCGTGTCGCTGTAGGCCTTGGGAGAGATTCCCTTGCCCGGCTCGCCCTCCAGCTGGCCTTTCAATCCGAGAAGATTGGGCACGCTCGGTCCGTGGATATCGACGTCGAGAATGCCGACCTTGTATCCCTTGACGGACAAGGCTGCGGCGATGTTGACCGCAATGGAGCTTTTCCCCACGCCCCCCTTGCCGCTCATGATGAACAGTTTGTACCGTATCTTGGACAAGGTCGAGCTGATAAGCTGATCCTGGATCACTTCCTTGGCACTTTTTTGCGCCTCGGCATCCTTTTTCCCGCCGGAGCAGGATGAGCAGGACGTAGTCATTGTGTTGCAAACTCCTTTTCGCAGGTATGGACGACCGCCGCTGCGGCCCTTGTGAACGGCCTACCAGCCGTGTTTTCCGACCAGATCGACAAAGGTTACCCCGATTCCGGGTTTGCGGGTCACCACGCCGCGCTCCTTGCGCACCAGTGTCAATTCCTGGTTGCGTCGCGACGGTCCCACGGGGATGACCATGAGCCCCGGATCGGCCAGCTGATCGATAAGCGGTTGCGGCACTTCCGGGCCGCAGGCCGTAACGATAATCCGGTCAAACGGCCCCTCGTCTTCCCAGCCCAGGGTGCCGTCATCCAGCTTGAACTTGACGGAAAAATACCGCATCCGCATAAGCCTGTCTCTCGCGGCCACAAACAATTCGCGGACACGTTCCACAGTGTAGACTTTGAGTCCTATTTCAGCAAGTATGGCAGTCTGATAGCCTGATCCGGTGCCGATTTCGAGAACCGACAGACCGGATGCCGGCTCGATGATTTCCGACATCAAAGCGACAATGTAGGGCTGCGATATCGTCTGCCCCTCGCCGATGGGAAGAGGATGGTCTTCGTACGCCTGTACCTGGAGGGCCTCCTGGACGAAGAGATGGCGAGGGACCTTACGCATTGCCGCCAGCACCGCCGGGTCGTGAATTCCCCGCGCCTCGATCTGCTCCCGGACCATTCGCTCCCGGCTGCGCTTCATGTCCCTGACCACTGTCCACCTCTGCACGATGCATTGTTTTCCCGCTCTCGGGCTGGCAGTTCAAAACCAGATTTCGCCCCTCAAGTCAATAAAGCCCTCGCAGGCGCGCGGACAGTGAATGGCATCCCCCTGGCGTCAGCCCCGCACCTGGACCTTCGCAAGAGGCTACACAACCGGGCTGCGGCAATCCACTGAAAAAGTCCTTCTGGCGCCGACATCTACCTTGCCTGTTGCGTACGCCGATGCTAACCTGTTCTGAGGGCAAGCGTTCTCCAGTAACCCCTACGCCGAGGAATCAACTATGCTCAAGGTTAAAGATCTGATGTCTACCGAATTGTTCTGCCTGAAAAAAAATGACTCCCTGCGCATGGCGCGCTCGATGATGACCCTGGCCCGGATCCGGCATATACCTGTCGTGGATGATCGCCTGATTTTTCTCGGATTGATAACCCATCGGGATATCCTCGCTGCGACTGTTTCCCGTTTTGCCGATGTCGACAAGGCGTTGCAGGACGAGATCGACTCCGGTATTCCCGTAGCAGAAATCATGCGCGACGACGTCACGACCATCACCGCTGAAACAAGCCTGCGCGACGCAGCCGAACTGCTCCTGCATCATAAATACGGCTGCCTGCCGGTTCTCGACGATGGAAAGTTGCAAGGCATCATCACCGAAGCGGATTTTCTCAAGTTGACCATCACCTTGATGGATGCCATGGAAAACAATTGACGCTGCCCCATCGACCGCATTGACAACGCCGGAGGAGATATGCCGAAGTCTTCGGGCTTCATCTCCACTTTTTTAAAATCCGGAAAAAGAGGATCGGCCAGACGCCGCCGCGTCGATGTCAGGGATGGCAGAGGTGAGAAAAAATACAAGGACAGACGAATGGCGTCCCCGAACAGCAAAAAGATTATCATTCCGATCACGTTTCTTGTTCTGCTGCTTGCCGGACTGATCGTTTTTTTTATTTTCCGCGACACCAATGGCCCGGAAATCAGTATTACTCCCGAGTCCGGGCGGGTATCCAAAAATACGACCTTCACGCTCAAACTCACTGACAACGCCTCCGGCTTGCGAAAGCTGGTCGTGGATGTGATACAGAAAGACACCGCCCATCCGCTATTCGAAAAATCATTCCCTTCCGGACAAAAAAGCCTGGACGAGCCATTCACCCTCGGCCAGGACAATACAACCCTCGGAAACGGGGATATCGAAATCGAAGTCCATCTCTGGGACCGCTCCTTTGCCGGTTTCGGCAAGGGGAATTACACGCGCAGCGTGTTTTCGTACCACCTCGACACCATTGCGCCGCAGATCACGCTGGAAAACGGCTCGATTTACATCAAGCAGGGCGGGACCGGATGCGTAGGCTACAGCGCCAACGAAAAACTCGGTCGTACGGGAGTCAAGCTCCAGGAATCGTTCTTTCCCGGCTTCCCGCAGGCCAACGGTAACTATGTCTGCTTTTTTCCCTTCCCCCATGACATGGAACCGGGTCAGTTCATCCCGCTGCTCATCGCCACGGACGAAGCCGGTAACGAGCGGACGGTCAAAGTCGACTGTACGGCGTCAAAGCGGGTTTTCGTCAACGATACCCTGGAACTGCCAGACTCTTTTCTCGAATCGAAAATGCCCGAATTCGAGAGCCAGATTCCCGGCCAGATGACTCCTCTCGAACGCTTCATCCGCGTCAACCGTGAAATCCGCGAGGCCAACAACGCCAGACTTCTCGACCTCGGTTCCACGACCGCTCCTGTTCCACTCTGGGAGGGACCCTTTTTGCGCATGCCGCGCACCGCAGCACGCGCCGGCTTTGGCGACCGCCGGACGTACCTGTACCAGGGCAAGGAAATCGATCATCAGGTCCACATGGGCGTCGATCTGGCCTCCACGCAAAACGCTCCCGTGCCCGCGGCCAACAGCGGCAAGGTTATTTTTTCCGATTATCTGGGCATCTACGGCAATCTCGTCGTCATCGATCATGGCATGGGGCTGCAAAGCCTGTACTCGCACCTCAGCGAAATGTCCGTCGGGCTCAACGAAGACGTGAAAAAAGGCCAGATTATCGGCAAGTCCGGAACCACTGGTATGGCTGGCGGCGATCACCTCCATTTCGGCATGAGTGTCTTCGGATATCCGGTCACACCTATTGAATGGTGGGACGCGCATTGGCTGCGCAACAACGTCCTCGACCGCTTCGGAAAAACCATTCGCGAGCCGGTGTCCCCGTCCACGGCGACCCAGCCTTCGCCGGGCACCGAGAAAGCCCCTGCGGCAAAACCCAAAACATCGGGGAATCGCAAATCGCCAAAGACCTCTTCGCGCCCCTGAACCACGTCGGCGATGACTTCTTTTACTCCTTCGAGCCGGGTGCAGCGTCAAAAAGGCTGCCACTACGGTCCGATTTCTTCAGCCGTTCGCGCTTTTCCGGGCACTGCGTTCGGAATGACGTTCGGGGCTGGGCCGTCATTTTTCGTCCTGCCCCACAAAGCCCCTTCCGGCGTCTTTACTTTTCCCCTCGAAACAGACTACAGTGCTGCACGAATTGAGGCGCCGTATTCTGTGATTACGGTCATTTCCAGTTCAGGGCAACACTGCCTGAACGGACGAGCCTGACACATATCCGATGGAGATCGGCATGGCCCATACGAATATCCTCTTGGAATCAGGTACGAATGAATTCGAAATCGTCGAATTCTACATCGAAGAGGAAGGCTCCGATGGTGAGACCTACACCGGGCACTACGGCGTCAACGTCGCCAAGGTGTTGGAAATCATCCGGCTGCCCAAGATCACGGAAATGCCCGAGGCCCGCCATCCCTGTCTGCTGGGCGCCTTCAATCTCCGCTCCCGTATTGTTCCGCTCATCGATCTGAGCGTCTGGCTCAACAAGCGCATGGCCTCCAACCTGTCACCCAAGGTCATCGTTACGGAGTTCAATTACGTCACCAACAGCTTTCTCGTTTCCGGCGTCAACCGCATCCATCGGCTCTCCTGGGAGCAGGTCGAACCGCCGACTCAACATGTCGCGCAGTTCAGCGAGGGCTGCATCACCGGCGTGGTCAAGTTCGAAGATCGGATCATCATGTTGCTGGACATGGAAAAAGTCATCGCCGACCTCAATCCCAATCTGGGACTGCGGCTCGATGATTCGCCAGAAATTTCGCCAGATCAGCAAGTTCCCACGGTTCACGTCCTCTTTGCGGATGACTCCTCCATGATCCGGAAAACCCTCACCAAGGGATTGGAAAAGGCCGGCTTTCTGGTCGATGTGGCCAGCGACGGCAAGGTCGCCCTGGAAAAATTGCTGGAGTACAAACGTCAGGCCGTCGAACAGAATCTCTCGATAACGCATTTCGTCAATATTATCATCTCCGACGTCGAAATGCCCGTCATGGACGGCCACAATCTGACCAAACGAGTGAAGGAAGATCCCATCCTGAAAACCATACCGATCATCCTCTTCTCATCGCTTATTACCGAAGCCTTGCGACATAAAGGCGAATCCGTCGGTGCGGACGACCAGATCGCCAAGCCGGACATCTTGACATTGACGTCGCGAACAAAGAAGCTGCTGACCGAACGTCAAGGGATCGTATTCTGAATCCTGGTGCCAACGGGATACCATTTTATTTCTTTTCACGCCTTCTCCCGCCCGCGCCCGTTCAACCGTCATCATTGCCCATTACCCAAGAGCAAAGAGACACTCGTCCCGACCATACGCCTGAAGCGGATTTCATGAAAGAAACAGAGGAAGGGGAGCGACCGCGCGAGGGGAAGACGTTTCCCGAGGCCAGGTTTGCGGCAATCACTGAAGCGGGATATGCGGAACTGAAACGACGGGGCGCTGAGCCTTCGGCAGAGCAGTTTTTACGACACTGGTGGACAGGCCGAGGCCTGAGCCCCGGACCTGTCCACCGTACCGAACCCCTCTACGACTTGCCCAGCAATTCGTTGACCTTGGCCATGACTGCGAAGGCGTCGGCGACGTAGAGCACGTCGGCTTTGCCTTGAGCCCAGCCACAATTCGCGTCGAGATTCACGGCCCGGCGTTCTCCAATGAAGCGCCAGCCGACCACGTGCGGCTCCTCTCCGTGGCAGCAGGTAGCCAGGCCCTTGGGGTGACGCGGCGTGGAGCCGGTCTGGCCGACCTGGTGCAGGTGCGTCAGAAAAGTCAGCACGGCCTGGCCTTCGCCGCCTTGATCCACGAGGGACTTGCTGCTGCCGAGCGATGCGCCGGCCTTGGTCAGAAAATCGAGGATCAGCGACTCCGCCGTATCGGCATGGGCCGCGCCATCGGCCTGCTTCTTAGTCCATCCCGCTCCGGCGACGAACAGCAACGCTGCGTCGGGCCGGATGGTCTGGCGATCGGCCGACGGGGACTTGATCTCGAGCACCGTGGTACGTCTGGCCGTGGCTGGAAGCTCCACATTCAGGGCCTGCACCGTCATCGGCGCCGCGGCGCCGGCATAAGCCGGAGCGCAGCCCGGCGCAAGGGTCAGCAACCAGGGACGCTGGGTGCGGGTGACCACGCCGGACATGCGCTGGCGATAAAACCAGCGCGTGGCCACCACAGCCCCGGCATCGACTGCGAGCGCGCTGACCTGGGTATCGATTCCGCCGCCCAGGCGTTGCGCAACGCCGGGCAAAGCCCGGCTGAAGCGCGAGGTCGCCGCCGCGAGCACGATGCTTGCGCCGGCGGCCGTACAGATTGCCTGGGCCGCGGCGGCGTCGCTGGCATAGCGCGCCTGGGCGAATTCCGGACCGCTGACTGCGTAGCAGACGCCTGCGCCGGCCGAGCCAATGCTTTCGGCCGCGGCGGTCACATCGGCGCCGATAAGCCCGATGTCAAAGCCGACGCCCAGCGCCTTGGAGATGTCCTGCGCAACGGTCAGCGCTTCCAGGGTATTTTTCGACAAGGCGCCATCGGCCTCGGTATGGGCAAGAAAGAGAAGTTTTTCCATGCGTGACTTCCTGTCATCGATGCCTGCGGATACGCAAGCCCTTGTAACGGGTCGGAGCGCCGGACGCAACCGGTATACTTATCCGGATGTCGGAGCGGATATCCAGAGCGCGGTTCTGCCCCCCCGTCGTTTCAGGAGCAAATCCAGTCTGCCAGCTCGCGGGCGACCGTTTCCACCGGCATGTCCTTGACAACGCGGGTCTCGCGACGTTGTGCCGGGAGTTCCACGCTCTTGAAGACCGTGCCGCCGGGGCCGGCCTTCACGGCCTTGGCCTTCTGAAGCGCCGGCATGATCAGCCGCATGTTCTGCATGCCGATCTGGGGATTGTTGGGCGGCTCGGGCAGATTGCCCGTGGCCCAGCCGAGCACGGCGGGAGGTCCGTCGCAGCGGGAGACCTGGTACGCGCCGCCTTCGACGCGCTCCATGATGGTCAGCGAGCCGTCAGCATTGGCGGTCAGCTGGTCCACGCCCTGGAACTGGTCCACGATGCCCAGCGTTTCGCCGATCATCTGCAGCGTGGCGCCGGTTCCGCGCGAGGCCGATTGCCAGCCGCCGAAGAGCAGTAACCGGGTCTTGTCCAGGCCGGCAATGCCTTCAATCGCCTGCGCCAGCGCGGCGGCGGTTTCCGCCGCATCCACGAATCCGTTACCCGGGCCGTCAAGCACGACCAGCTCGAAGGGCGCTTTCTGGCCTACGCTCATCATCACCTGCTGCAGCTTGGCCTTGGACCCCAGGCTGACCAGCCAGACCTTGCTGCCCGGCATGGATTTAGCCAGGTGTGCACCCTCGTACAGGGCGTGCCCGGCCCAGGGATCGAGCACGGCCGGCAGCATCAGCTCATTTTTCAATCCCCAACCCGCCGGCCCGGACAGGGGCTCCAGCGTCTGCAAGGGATCGGGAACGATGCCCCCGCAGACGACAATGTGAAACGGTGCGCTCATAGCGTTGGACTCCTTAACTGTTGATACGCTCGAAAAAAAAGCCTGATCAGCCGCGGACTGCACCCTGGCCGGCGTCGGCATGTCGCCTGCGCTCGGCCATCTTCCGTCCCCGGAACGGTCGCGCCAGACAGCCCGTCGTCAGGGTCAATTTTCCACCGAATGCAACCCTCCGGCTCCGGCCAGGAAATCGATATTCGTCTGCTCTGGGTTGGTCCTGTCCGCCTTGCTGCAGTTCCACAGGCAGGCGCCGCAGTGGACGCATTTCTCCCGATCGAAAAGCGGGACTCCGCCCTCGGGATTCATGCTTATGGCCTGCCCGGAGCAGGCCTCGATGCAGATTTTTTCGTGACATCCGGCGCAGACGCCGGGGTTGCGGAAGCGGACATGATCGGCATAGCCGGCCGGGGCCTGCACCTTCCCCCCGCGCAACAAGGCATCCTGGTGCGAGATGAGCAGCTTGCCGTCAAAGGCAATGCTGGGCCATCCGGCCTGATCCATGAGCGCGTCGTGCAACGGACGCCCACGCGCCGTGGACTCCTTGCGGATGCGCTCGATTTCCTCATCGGGCACCTTGCCCCGGAAATACTCTTCAACACGCGGGATACGCTCGTGCGGACGTCGGGACTGCCCCGGCCAGTTCAGCTGGCCGCCCGAGAATCCGGCCATGGCCATGCCTATGAGTCCCTGGATCACGCCTTGCTGGAAGCCGTCTCGCGAGCGCGCCGCAACTCTGGCCTCAGTCTCGACCCAGCTTTGCCGGCGCCGGCGGACATAGGTCTGCTCCAGGTTCTCCCGGGTGAGCGGACGCTTCGCCTCCATAAGCTCGACAACGGCTTCAGCCAGAAGCACGCCCGTGCTCCAGGCCTCGTCCACGCCGGAGCCTGTCAGCACGTTGGTGCTGCCCGAGCCCTCGCCGATCCGTGCGTAGCCGTTGCCCGCAAGCTTCGGCTCGCCGCCCAGTCCGGATTCCTGAAGCGATTTCGCCCCCCAGGAACGCAATGTCCCGCCTTTCAGCCAGCGCCACAGATAGGGATGTTGCATCCAGTGCTGCAGATAGCGGTAGCCCGTGCGCACGGGATTGTCGAACCACGAGGGAATGAAAATGCCCAGCGCGGCGACCCGTTCCGGATACACGTACAGGAAGCCGAATATTCCGGGCTCGGGGAAGCCGAGCGTATGCAGGACGGTGCCGGGTTCCAGCTGACCGGGCAGATCTGGCAGCTCGACAACCATTTTCATCCCCACGGCCCATTCCCGTTGGTGTTTGCCGGAGGGAAGGCCGAAATGCGTGTCCAGGGCGCGGCCAACCGCCCCCACGGGGCCATCGCCGACCACCGTAAACGGCGCCTTGATGTCCATGCCCGGCATGAACCCGACGTCGGGATTGCCCTGCCGGTCCACACCCTGATCAACCAGCCGGACACCGACAACGGCGTCACCGTCGATAAGCGGACCGGAAACAGGCATCCCAGGCCAGATCTGCACCATGCCCGAGCCCATCAGCTGCGTCCCCACCCACTGGTTGAACTGACCGATGGACATTACAAAGCCGTCGTGTTTGCGCAAAAAGGGCGGGATATACGGCAGTTCAAGCGCATGGTCGTGCAGCGGCAGAAACCGGCGAAGGGCGCGGATACCGGCGTCGGCCATACGCATCAGCGCTGGTCGCCGGCTCGCGCCGATCGGGTCGAGCAGGTAGACGAGCTTTTCTTGCCGGACCGGCGCGGCCATCGGAATCTGCTCCGGATCGAAACCATCATAAGAGGCCTTGATGCCGCGTCCGCGGGTCAACACGCCCGAAACCCCGACCCCGATGTCATCGGCGCGCTCGTAGCAGATGATCTGCAGGGGCATGCCCGGCATGGCCTGGCTTTCCAGACGCGGCGAGCCGTCCTCGTTGAGCAGCGCCTTGGACAGGGTCGTCAGAAAGCCGCCCATGGCCGGCCCGAAGCCTACGCAGACAATGTCCACGTCCATGGACTGGCGTTCGAATTCTTCACTCATGCACTTGTGCCTCCGCGGACTCCGCCGGATAACCGTCGATGCTCCCCAAGCGTACGAACAGACACTGTATTGCAGGCCTGCACGCAGGCCGGCACCCTCGCAACGAGCGCCGCAGCATCCGGGGTCTGTCCGCTACATAGGATAGTCCAGGGCCTCGGGAATCATGACCCTGGTCAAGGCCTCGGCAGCGCGGTCTTTGGCCAGTCTTGCCCCGGACAGGCAGCTTTCCAGGCGCGTGCGCAGGGTCCTGAATTCCTCGAACACGGAGGAAGCGCCCTCAGCAGTATTCCGGTCCGCGCCTTCGCCTTTGCAGCAGACGTCCGCGCAGCACGGGTGCGCGGCGTAACCGAAAACGACCTCGCTGCATATCCGGGCCACTTCGCCCGCGGCGCGCGCGCTCTGCACCAGGCACAGGTCGGTGTAAAAGGCCAGCGTCCCGTCCAGACCCTCGGCCACGACCGGATTCTCCGGGCCCTTGGCTTGCAGTTCGAGCAGGTCGAGCAGCAGATAGCGCGGACCAAGCAGCCAGCAGAGTGCGTCGGCCAGGGGGAAGGCCACGCCGTGGCGCTTGCTGTGAAACAGCGGCTTGCCGGCCGGATCGCTGGTTTTCTGCACGTAGTCGAGCGTCCACATCCACATTTCCAGAGCAGCGGCCAGAGTGCAGGCGCCGAAATCCTGCTGCCGGGCGGCGATATTCCGCAATTCCTTGATCCAGAGCCGGACCTTGGCCAGAAAGACCTCGTTGGTCATAGTCAGGCTGATATGCCGGCGCTGCACAGCCTCAGGCCCCTCGTAGATCGATTCCAGCTGCGTGTCGAACCACTTGTGCCCCAGAAATCCGGGGCAATCCTCGGTAATGCCGTATCCGCCCATGAGCGACAGCGCTTCGCGCATCATGACCGAGCCATAACCCGTGTTCCAGAGTTTGCACGCCGGGCAGAGAACGCCGGTCTCGGCTTCGAGGAGCATGTAGCGCAGCAGCGTGTCCTCGGGCTCGGGCTGCTCCTGGCCCTGGATCAATGCCTCCACGTACGCGATGGCCTCTTTCTGCACCTTGCGCAGATGGGCATACTGACGTCGGGCCGAGGTGATTCCCAGGGCCTCGAAGGCCTGGTCCTTCTCTTTGACCAGGGGATCGAGCATATCGCAGCAGCGCACGGCCTCGAAGCCAAGCGATGCGGCGGCCTCGCCCGTGGCCCAGACATCGACCAGGCGATGCACGGCGTCTTCCTTTTGCTGCAGGCCGAGTTCATAGCGCGGTGTTCCGGGCTGGGAGGCATCGCCCCCGCGGAACCGCCCGCGCTGGTACCGGATGATCGGCTCGATCGCGGACAGGAGTTTGGCCGCGGTCATGATGCCCACGGTGACGCGCGTATGGCTGAACACCGCGGCAATGACCTCGGTGTGCGTATGATTGGGAACGATCACCCCGTCCTTGACCGTGTATCCGCCAATGATCCGGCTGGCGGGCACGGTGACGTTAAGCACGGGATCGCTGGTCGCGGACAGCTGGTGAACCATCTTGAGCGTGTTCGCCCCCGGATCCCAGAGCCCCGGATCGGTCTTTTCAAGAATAATCATGCACGAACTTTTGATGCGCTCGTCCGCGGTGTCCACGGCGGCGGTCACGAAGTCGGCGAAAGGCATGTTGGTGATGAACCGGCCGCGCTTGTCCACCTGAAGCATGGGCTCCTGCCCCTCTTTCCATTC
>CAZGAH010000103.1:12746-13817 GCA_964523295.1 uncultured Desulfovibrionaceae bacterium
CGACGCGGACCTTGCCCACGAGAACGGCCGTGTCCACGCCCACGTAGGGAATCGGCTCGGTCAAGGCAAACGCCCCGCGCCAGACCTTTCGCTCTTCCCCGGTCTGGGCCGGCGCACAACGGGGCATGTAGGTGTTGCGCTGAATATCCGTTCCCCGCTCATGGATCGGCGACAAGGCCAGCGTGCTGGCCAGACAACAGGTGGCGGCCCCGGCGTCGACCCAGGCCAGCTCGAAGGCCACCAGGGCCAGGGCCATGTTCTTGGGCCCCTCGATAAAACCACCCTGCTCCGGGTCCATAAACACCGCGGTCACGCCGGACTCGTCGAAGGCCTTGAGCAGCAGATCTTTCTCTTCGGTCCAGTCGTGACACTTTCGTGCGCCCTGGGCAACCAGCCTGGCCACCAGGCCGCGCGCCACGGAACGGGCGGATTGTACCGCCATCTGCATGTCAAAACGATCAGAAAAACGCCACATGATCTGGCGAAGGTCATCAGTGGGAAGCGTACGCAAGGTTTCCATTGCACCGTCCTGTTGTTCAGTTTGCATACACGCCGGGCCAACCGGAAGGCGGTAGTCTAAGTCATTCGTGGCGAGGAGTCAATCCATGTCCGAAGAGTGTCAATGCTCCGAAGAGCACCGGCAGCAATCAGGACGCCACCAAAAGCCCGGGGCAAGGCCAGGGAAGCGAACGAGTCTGGCGGCCGTCAAATACCAACGGCAACGCCGGTGGTAGGAGCCCCCCTCACAGGGCTCGCCCGCCGGGCCACTTCACTGGCGAGTTCCTCCATGAATTGCCATATGAGGGCGCCAGCATCGTGCGGCCAAAGCCTGGCACGTATAACGTCACTTTCGGGCGGTATCGACCGACAGTGGTAGGAAAACGGATGCGAGCAGGAACTCGAAGATGATGGAGCCATTGCATTCGAAGTAGGGCCAATGAAGCAAACCTGGATGTCGGACCCGGGGGTCGATCTCGGCCTGATGGCGGCCACGCTCTCCTCGTTTTATGACCGGCCCTTGCCCGAGCGAGCGGTGTTCTGGGGCGAGGTCGACCTGAATGGCCAGATACG
>CAZGAH010000104.1:0-13685 GCA_964523295.1 uncultured Desulfovibrionaceae bacterium
TTTTCAACGCTCGTTTCGCCCTCAGGCGGGTGATTTTTGGGTTATCGAAATCAAATAATAGCCCTCACTCACGCGGCTATATCCTGCCGTCATGCCGACGTCCTCAAAGCCACAGGCACGGTAACATGTCCCTTCGCGATTATTTGCAACAAACGTTTCAACTATAAGTACAGGGTGCTCCCATTTTTTTTCCCAATCCGCACACAGACGCCGCAGGCATAATGCCAGTACGCGTGAAGCCAGGTTGGGGAAAGCCCCCCGTTCGGGCAACATAAGAAAACGGCTGTTGTTGACGACAAAACCTAACCTTATGGCACGTTGCCGGGGTGTCCAACCAATCCACTTTTCCCGGTCCTTGATTTTGAGCGCGGCAGCGCTGAAGCTGATCAAAGCGAACCATTCGCCCTTATACTCTGCAACATACCGAAGAAAACGACCACGATAATTTATACTTTTTAAATAGTGATAGTTATCTAAAAGATTATTAAATCGCTCGACCTCATCGTCGTTGATAAGCCGAACTGTTATCCCCCGCCGGACCTCTTCCTCGTTGTGACATCGCTGAGTGTTCATGCCCCCAGGCATAACAAAATGAAACGGCGCTGTCTAGGGTAGCTGATTGTTGATTGCGATTTTTAGTCATAGTTTTGCAGATGAAATGTCCCTGCGGGAAAGGGACACCTCGCGAAACGTTGCAACGGCTTCACGCAAGGGAAAGACGTCGGGTCAGGGATTGAGAAACAGACGTGAAGGGGAGCGACATAATCCTCCCGGCCAGACCGGAAGACGGTCTGGCCGGGGAGCGGAACAGCCCGCGAGGCGCTGTCGTCAGATTCCGCTATACACCGCGCGGTCGGCGTATTCGGCCTGTTTACCTTTATTCCAGAGCGACACCGGCCGGTAATACCCCACGATGCGGGTGTAGACCTCGGCCGGCTGGCCGCACGTGGGGCAAACCTCGTGTTCCCCGGCAATGTAGCCGTGGTCCTTGCATATGGAAAAGGTCGGCGTGATGGAGAGATACGGCAGTTTGGTCTCGGTAAAGGCCTTGACGATAAAGCGCTGCAGGGCCTGGGTATCGGCCACGGCCTCGCCCAGGTAGGTATGGAACACGCTGCCACCCGTATAGAGGGGCTGGAGCATGTTCTGATGCTCCAGGGCAAAAAGCACGTCCTGCGTAAAATTGACCGGCAGGGCCGTGGAGTTGGTATAATACGGCACACCGTTGCCGGAGGCCTGAATACCCGAGTACAGCGTCTTGTCGATCTTGGCCAGCCGGTAGCTGGTGCCCTCGGCCGGCGTAGCCTCCAGATTGTAGAGATTCCCCGTCTCTTCCTGATACCGGGACGTCAGATCACGCAGGTGATGCAGCACGCGCTGCATGAGCCTGACTCCCTGGGGCGACTCGATACCTTTGCCCAGCAGGTTGAGACAGGCCTCGTGTCCGCCAAGCACGCCGATGGTCGAAAAGTGTCCCCGGTAACCGTTCTTCAGGTAGCGGCGCGTCCAGGGGAACATGCCGCGGTCGAGATTGGCGTTGATCAGTTTGCGCTTGAACTCCAAGGCGTCCTTGGCCAGCGTCGCGTATTGTTCGACGTGCTCGAGAAAATCCTCCTCGCTCTGCGACAGGTAGGCGAGCTTGGGCAAGTTGAGCGTGACGACGCCGATGGAACCGGTCAGGTCGCCAGCGCCGAACAGTCCGCCCACCTTCTTGCGCAGCTCGCGCAGATCCATCTGCAGCCGGCAACACATCGAGCGCACGTCCTCGGGATTCAGATCCGAATTGATGAAATTTTGAAAATAGGGAGCCCCGTACTTGGCGGTCAACTTGAGCAGCAGTTCGCCAATCTCGCTTTGCCAGGGAAAATCCGTGGTAATGTTGTACGTGGGAATGGGAAATGAAAAAATCCGACCATGATAATCGCCATCATGCATGACCTCAAGGAAGGCCCGGTTGATCATCTCCATCTCGGCAGTACACTCGCCGTAGCGCAAGTCCTCGATGCGTCCGCCGATGATAGCGCCCTCGGAGGCGATGTGCTTGGGCGGTACCAGGTCGAAACTCAGATTGGTAAAGGGGCTCTGGCCACCCCAGCGCGACGTGGTGTTCAGATTGAACACAAACTTCTGTATCGCCTGCCGCACCTGCTTGTAGCTCAGGCCGTCGTTGCGGACAAAGGGTGCCAGGTAGGTGTCCACGTTGTTGAAGGCCTGGGCCCCGGCCCATTCATTCTGCAACGTACCCAGAAAATTGACCATCTGCCCGAGTACCGAATCGAGATGACGCGCCGGACCGGCGCTGGAACGACCTTCCAGATTGAAGCCCTCGAGCAGCAGGTCCCGCAGGCTCCAGCCCGCGCAGTACCCGGCCAGACCGAAGGAGAGATCATGCAGATGCAGATAGCCGTGGTTGTGCGCCTCGCGGACCTCCTGGGGATACTTCTCCAGGGCGTAGCGGGCCTGAATCGTACCCGACAGATGCAGCATCAGCCCCTGGAACGAGTGGGACATGTTCGCGTTTTCATTGACCCGCCAGTCGGCTTTGTCCAGATAGTTGTCTATGGTGTCGGCAATATCTAGATAGGCGGCTTTCTGCTCGCGTATCTCCCGTCGCTTTTCCCGATAGATAATGAATTTCTTGGCCACGTCGTAGAGACGCGAATCCATGAGCACCTGCTCGACTGTGTCCTGGACCAGCTCCTGCTCCGGGATATCGATATCCTGGAGCCGGTTCTCGACCTTAAGCGACAGCCGTTTGGAAAGTATCGGATCCTTGATGCCGCAGACGTTGAGGGCTTTGAGAATGGCTAGTGCGATGCGGTCGACCGCCCAGGTCTCCTGCCTGCCGTCCCGTTTTCGAATATACTGTGGCATCATAGGTCCTCCTCGGTTCGCGGTAAGTTTGCATGGTCAGGGAAAGGCCGGACGGTACGCATGCCCAGGCCTCGGCAATGTCTTCAGGGGTCAGCAAAGGCACCGGCGTGGTACGGAAATGAAACGCATGAGGCGCCGCGCTTGCCATCTGGAATATGCGACTCAATCCGGTCTCGGCCTGCTGCGGCGTCACACAGCCGCCGGTCAGCGCGGGGTAGAGACGCCACGGACCTTTGACGTCGACGGCAAAAAGGTCGACCAGCCCGTCTTCCAGCAACGACTCGACGACGTCGGGCTGCATGCCGTTGGTATCCAGCTTACACGCAAAACCCAACTCCCGCAGCTCGGCCAGCAGCAAGGGCAACCCCGGCGCCAATGTGGGCTCGCCGCCGCTGATCACCACGCCGTCCAGCCATTTCTTCCGGGCCTTCAAAAAGGCCAGCACGGCCTCACGCGGCAATACCGGCAACAGCTCAGGCGCCCAGGCCAGCTCGGCGTTGTGACAGGTAGGGCAGCGCAAGGAACAGCCGCCGAGAAAAAGGACACACGCGTTACGTCCGGGCCAGTCGCAAAAGCTGAAACGCTCCAGCCCGCGTACGTGATCCCATGGAGTTCCGATATCTGCTCTCATCGACACCCTTACCCTGAAATCCCTTCCAACCTCCGGGCTCCGTCCGCCAGCACAACCGCCACGATCATCACGACGCCGTTGCCGAACCTAGGCGGGCACACCGACGTCGGACAGACTGAACGCTTTCCGATGACATCGCGACATGGCAGGAACCCGAATGCTGTTTTAAAAAAAATCAAAAGAAATGCTAAAAAATCTTTACTCCTCAAAACCGGGCTCAACCTAATCCAGGCGCAAGACCTTGTACAGCAACCGGACGAAAAAAGGGCATTTCGATTGGTGATTTCTTCTTGAATTCATTGATGAAAAAATAATTTTTGCCCTGCGGAGCCGCTTTTCACCGTTGAAGCCTTGCCGGAGGCCGGCTTCCGGGGAATGTTCTTTGGGCTGTAGAGTTTTTCAATAGCCCGATCAGCAGGAGTTGAGGGAGGGGTAGCTGTGAGAAAAAGACGGTATCGGGAATTAATTCAGTGAGTAACGAAAACATGGATACCTGCGGGTCTCCTTCGCCCTTCAAAACGCCTGGCGTTTCCCCGTGGAAAGCGGCAACGGGCCGAAAGATCGGGCTGAAAGGTCGGGTCGAGGGGGAGCGGGCAAAGAGAAAAGACATCGCGCAGAAGCGGCGCCTGGTCTTCCCCTCACGCCGCTTCTGCGCACCACAATCCCTGTGATCGCCTGGCGAGCGATTACTGGAAATGGATTTCCCGCAGGGCATCTCCGGTAACGCCGCCAAACTCATAGCTGTTGCTGACGCCGTTGAAGTACTTCAGCTCAAGGTATTGAAAATCGGCCAGGCTGTAGCCCATGTCGCGCTCGACCCAGACTTCGAACTGCTGCCCGTCACGCCGCGTCAGGATGACGCGGTTGTAGCGATCGTCGGGGCGCAGCGTGGCCAGTTCTTTGAACGTATATTTCAATTTCAGACTGCGGATTTCGTCCACGGGAATCTGGGTCTCCACATTCTCGTACTGGCACTTGAAATAGCCGGGCTTGAGGTCCGAGCCCTTGGATTTAACCAGGCGGTAACGGATGAAGCTTTTTAGGGATGTCTCGCCATCGGGGGTCGCGTACACGATATACCCCTTGGCATCGACCCAGAGCAGCTGGTCGTAGGCGTTGGTCCCAAAAGCGGCGCCCGCGCAGAGCAGGGCGATGCACATGGCGCAGGCGAAGCAGTGCATGAAGCGGGTCATCATCAAGCCTCCTGTTTGGCGCTGTGGTTGGCGTCGGCACCATGCAGGCCGAAGGGGCTGCCTTCGATCGCAGCTTCTTGGGTGCGTGCCGTACTGCACGGAAACAGTACACGATATTCATGAAAAATGAAAGCACCGGTTCCCCTTTGTTTTTGGACCGGGATGCCCCTCATTCGCCGGGCCAGCCACAAAACGCTTGCCGATACGGTTGCAACCTGTCATTTTGGATGTCGGTTCAGCCATTCGCCACTGCTTGGCGGGCAACTCCTTTTTTCCGGCATCGATCGGCTGTTTCCGGCAACACAATGCTCGTATGCGCCCTATTGAACCGATCCCCATGACCCTGTTTTGCCAGCGCTGACGCAGCGTTCATTTTTTTGCCGCCTCCCGGACAAAGCCCATGAAGCCCGCCATCAGTTCCTCGACGGCCCTAACCGCAGCCTGGGCCATATCGCCCGTGTTCATCGTTCCCTGTATCGTGTTGAGCGACATACAAAGCAACATCCACGCCGACAGCGTCCTCCCGGTTCTCGTCAGCCTGGTCTGCTGGTCGCCGCATTACTGGGGAGCGGATCGATTCGGAATGCTCCTGCCCCTGCTGACCAGTCCGATCAATAATCCGTTGCTCAACCTGCTCCTGCAAAACCTTGCTTCAGCCCTGACCGGTCTGTCCGCGCCGTTTCTGCTGGCCTGGTATCTCTTTGGCCGCTCCTGGGCCGTATGCATCGGAGGACTCGTTGCGCTCGCTTTCATCGGAGGATACCCGCCGTTCCTGCTCTACGAGTATATCGGCCTGGGTCAGTGCTATGGCCTCGCAGCCGGGCTGGCATACGCAGGACTCTGTCTGTTTCCGACGCTGCCCAACATGCCGGCCCGTTCCCTGACACGGTACCTGAGCAGCGCGCTCTGCCTGCTTGCCGGATTCTGGGTCACGCCGACCCTGGCATTTCACCTGCTTCCGCTCATTGCGCTCAAACGCCTGCTCGGTCTGAGCGCCCCGGTGTCCGCTGCCAACGATACTTCCGCTGCCCTGCCGCTGACGCTCAAATCCATCCCACGCGACGCCGATATGCGCCGTATCGCCCTGGTGCTCGGCTGCTTTGCCGCAAGCTACGTCATAACCCGCGTAAGCCCGTACCACGGAGGCTATGCCCTGCTGCCGCTCACCCAGGCCCTGGACAACGGGGCAGCTGTCTTACGACATTTTTTTCACGACAAAATCGGCCCGCCCGGTCTGGTATGGACCGTGGCCTGTCTGAGCATCATCGGCGCCGGATTCTGGCTTTTCCCCTGGGATCGCCGCCGGGCGGCCTGGCTGGCCAAATTTACTTTGGTCATCGGCGCGGCCGTTGCCGGCGAACTGCTCATGGTCAGCAGCTCGGCCTGGGTGCAGCTCAACGACTCGGACGGCCGCTATCTTCTACTCTCGCGCACGCTGCTGCTGATCTGGCCGGCCACACTGCTGACCGCCGGAATCCTGCGCCAGGCCCCTGGCTGGCGCCAGGCGTTGCAGGGAGCGCTGCTGACGGCGCTCATTGCCACAACGCTCCTGCGCTACGGCCTGCCCTCCGTGGACAAGGCCAGAGCGGGTCTGGAACAGGCGACGGGAAGATACGGCCAGGCGCTGCTGACGCAAGGGTGTACGCACGTTGCCGGCGATTACTGGACAGTCTGGCCGGCTGTCTTCAACGCGCGCTGGCGTGCCTGGGAACGAAATCAACCCGGCCAGGTCTGGGGCGTCAGCGAGCGCGCGCACAACACCTCGCAGCTGTGGTCCGCCATGCCCTTCGACCGGATGCGTATCTGCGGCGTCAGGGACGACGCGAGCTATGCCGACTATGTCCGCGGGATGGGCGTCGTCAAAGCCAGACAGATTGAGGCCGCGCCCTTTATCGTGCGTACGCCCTCGCTGCCGCTGCTGTACGGCGCACAGATCCTGGAGACGAGCATTCTGGACGCATTCCCTGATATCCCGGGGCCGGATACGCTACGCCGTCATTTCCGCCTCCGAAACCTGGATATGCATACGTACGAACTGCGCGATGGCGTGGTTTACGCCTACTCGACCACGGCCCTGCAGGAAGATGGGAAACTGTACGTCGACGTGGACAATTCCGGGGTATTCATCGCGCAGGACGGCGCGCTTCGCATCGAGTTTTTCGCCTACGGTCTGTCCCTTCCCGAGACTCAGAAATAACCCAGGCTGTGCAGCTGGCCGAGGATCTGCTCCTTGTCCGGGGCGCGGCCGCCGCGTTCGCCGACTTCATCGACATACGCTCCGGCCAGTTCGGGAAGGCAGGTACAGGGCACGCAGCCGAGCGAGCGGTAGCCCTCGTCGTAGAGGCGGCAATAGGGCAGTCCGTGCTCCATGATGCAGGCCCAGACGTCCAGCTCGGTAAAATCCAGCAGAGGGTGGAGGCGCAGGTGCGGCGGATCGACGACGCGCTCCAGCCAGGCCCTGTCGCGCCGGCTTTCATGCTCGTCGCGCCGGATGCCGGTCAGGAGCGCAACGACCCCAAGGCTGGCCAGAGCCCGGCGTAGCGGCCGGATCTTCAGGTCATGACAGCAGGCAGCCTTGTCGCGCGCCAGCGGATAGGCGGAGATGTCGACGTCGGGGCGCTCGACGTGTACGGCGATGTTCCAGTCCGAGGCCAGCTCGTCGCGAAAGGCCAGCACCTCGGGGAACTTGCACCCGGTGTCCAGATTGACGGCACAGACAGGGATAGCGCTCGCATGTCCCCGTGCAGCCAGCCAGCTGCGCCAGAGGTGCAGCAGCACGGTGGAATCCTTGCCGCCGGTCCAGGCGACCGCAAGAGCCCACGGACGAAACGCCGCCGATCCCACCTGCTCCAGAAGCCGGTCGAACTGCGCACAGGTCTGGTCGATTTTATCCTTCAGCGTGCTCATGCGCCAAGTTTCCACGAAAACCGCAGGAGAAGTCTGCGCCGTCGCAACTTCACAGGCACTCAAGCTGGCGCCGGACAGAGGCCGGCATCCCGGAAAGCGAGCGCGTCGGTCAGGCCTTCTGCTCGGCCTCCTGTCGGGAAGAAAAGGCCAGTACAATCGGGCTGGCGACAAAGATGGAGGAATAAGTCCCGACCACGATGCCGACGAGCAGGGCGAAGGCGAAGTCATTGATCACGCCGCCGCCAAACAGATACAGGGCCAACACGGAGAGCAGGGTGACGCCGGACGTGAGCACGGTCCGGCTCAGAGTCTGGTTGACGCTGCGATTGATGGTCTCGGCCAGGGTCCGGAAGTGCTTAGCGTGGATATTTTCCCGGATGCGGTCGAACACGATGATGGTGTCGTTGAGCGAGTAGCCCAACACGGTCAGGAGCGCGGCGACGACGTTGAGGTCGATCTCCTTGTTGAGCAGGGAGAAGACGCCAACAGTGATGAAGACGTCGTGAATCAGGGCGATGACCGCGCCCAGCGCGTAGTTCAGCCGCAACCGCCAGCTGAGCAGCAGGGTGATGATGATCGCCGCCACCGGCAGCAACGCGGCGGAGACGAACATGTTCATAAAATACATGGCGCTGGAGAGCACGAGAGCCATGAAGCCCGCTGTCCACCAGCGTTGTTCGAAACGACCGGAAATATAGATGGAGATGAGCAGTACCACGTAGAACAGGGCATCCAGGGCCTTGGCGCGCAAATCGGCTCCGACTTTGGGTCCGACCATTTCCAGGCTCTGGATGACATACTTCACGCCGTTGAAATCCTGGCCGATGCCCGTATTGAGCAGCTCGCGCGCGCTTTCCGAGGAGAATTCCGCGGACGAAACGCGCAGCATGAATTCGTTGTCGCTCTCGTCGCCGAAGCGCTGCACCTGGAGACCGGGCAGGTTCAAGGGCGCCAGTTTCGCCTTGAAGGCATCGAGGTCGATACTCTTGTCGAATTTGATGAGAATGTTCAGACCGCCGGCGAAGTCGATGCCGTACTCGGGGCCGCCCTTATAAACCAGAGAAGCCAGACTGATCAGGATGAGCAACCCGGACAGGACGTACGCATAACGGCGCTTGCCGACGAAATCGATATTGATGTTCTCTTTGATGAACTGCAATCCCATGGCTGGGGTCTCCTTCCGGGCGCCGGAGGGGCGCCTTCGTGTGCCGGGCTGGGCCTGGCTCTGCTGTTATCGTGTCGCGCACGGCCGCGCGTCTTCTTGTCTTTCGAATCCTCGTGTCCGGGCAACGACCTAGATGCTCAACTTCTCTGCCGGACGGTATTTTGTCCACAGGTCGAAAAGAATCCTGGTGACGAACACAGCCGTAAACATGGAGGCGATGATGCCCAGGGTCAGGGTCACGGCAAAGCCCCGGACCGGTCCGGTTCCGAACTGGTAGAGAATGACCGCGGTGATGATCGTGGTCAGGTTGGCGTCGACGATGGTGAGCGTCGCGCGCTTGTAGCCCTCGTCAATGGCGGCCCTGACGGTCAGTCCCTTGCGCAGCTCTTCGCGGATGCGCTCGTAGATGAGCACGTTGGCATCCACGGCCATGCCGATGGTCAGGATGATACCGGCTATGCCGGGCAGGGTCAGCGTGGCACCGAATGCGGCCAGCCCGGCCATGAGCAGCAACACGTTGAGCACGAGCACGATGTCGGCCACGAAGCCGGCAAAGCCGTAGTAGATGACCATGAAGCAGACCACGAGCACGCTGCCGATCAGACCGGCCATGAGACCGGCGTCGATGGACTCCTGCCCCAGGGAGGGGCCGACGGTGCGCTCTTCGAGCACCTTGACCGGGGCGGGAAGAGCGCCGGCCCGGAGCACGATGGAGAGATCGCGGGCTTCCTCGATGGTAAAATTGCCGGTGATGGTGGCCTTGCCGCCGGCAATGCGATCCTGGATGACCGGCGCCGAATACACCTTGCCGTCGAGCACGATGGCCAGACGCTTGTGTATGTTCTCGCCGCTGAGCCGCTCGAAGAGACGGGCACCGCGGTTGTTGAAGGTCATCGAAACATAAGGGCGGTTCTGATTGTCGAAGCTGGGAACCGCGTCGGTAATGTACTCGCCGGTCATGGCCGCATCTTTTTTCAACACGATGGGCGATTCCGAGTACTTCCCGTTCTCCATGCGCTTGAGCAGGGTATTGAGTTCGGAGCCCGCCGGCACTATGCCTTTCTGCGCCTTGGCCGGATCGGCCTCCTCGTCGACGAGCTTGAATTCGAGATGGGCGGTCTTGCCGAGTACCTGGATGGCCCGCTTCGTATCGTCAAGCCCGGGCAGCTGAATCTGAATCCGGTAGTCTTGCTGCTTCCGGATGTCAGGCTCGGCCACGCCGAACTGATCGACGCGGTTGCGGATCGTCTTCACTGCCTGATCCAGGGCCATGTCGGCGACGCGCTTTCTGGCCTCGGGCTTCATGGATAACGCATAGGAAATCTTGCCGTCGCCGCTTTCCCGCTCCTCGATGGAATAATCCCTGACCGTTTCCTTGAGCACGGCCTCCAGCGTATCTTTCTCATCGGCCTTGGGGAGCACGAACTGCAGCCGGCCGGACTTGTCGACCTGGGGCTTGAGAATGAACACCCCCTTCTCCTTGGCGGCGGCCCGCAGTTCGCTTGCCGTCTGTGCGGCCGAATTCTCGATGGCCTTTTCGACCTCGACGCCCAGGGTCAGATGAATGCCGCCCTTGAGATCCAGTCCCAGGTTGATCATATCCTTGGGAAGTATCTTCGCCAGCGGCGAGGCAGCAATCCCGGGGATGCTCGGCAGGACGTAGATGACGCCCCACAAGGCCACCAGACAGGTAATGATGATCCGCCAACGCAAATCTTTCATCCTTTCACCTCGTTGATAATACCCGGCCGGCCCGTTCAAAGGAACCACACCCGCGCGGCCCTGCACGTCCCTGCGAACAGGGTGACGAAGGTCGCACGGACGGCCCGGCAGCCAGGCTTGCAACCGGAAGACCAGGAATCGATCCTTGAGCGACTAGGATTTGTCGTTCTTGGATTTCTTGTTCTCTTTCTGCGGTTCGGCCGCGCCGGTGATAAAACTCCGGTTGACCTTCACCTGCAGATCCTTGTTCAATTCAATCGTCAACACCTCGTTTTCCACCTCGACGATGCGGCCGTAGAGCCCGCCCGAGGTGATGACATAGTCTCCCTTCTTCAATGCGGCCAGGTACTCTTTATGTTGTTTGGCCTTTTTCTGCTGCGGACGGATGAGCAGAAAATAGAAGATGACGAACATGATGATCAGCGGCGCAAACGCCGCGATCGGATTGCCGCCGCCCTGTGCGCCGCCTTGCGGCGACGCGCCCATGGCATAGGCCAGGCTTGGAAAAAACATGGCTCCTCCTTGGCTGTATCGACCCCGTTCTACGCTCGTCGCCGGCCTGGTCGATGCGACCGACGGAAAAATCCCTTAATATCCAGAATGAATTCTGACAAGACATCTTTTCGGAGAAAAAGCTCCGGACATCCGATTCCGGCACCATTCCGACAGAAAAGGCAGGCTACCTTTCAGCTCCGAATCCGTCAACCAGCCTCCCGCGTACCTCACTCTCCCCTGAAGGCCAGTTCATCTTCCCGCTTCTTTTCCGTCAGGACATCCCTCACCTTCCAGACCCGTGACAAGGGAAAGGCATCCTGCGCCAGGTCAAAGGAACGGTTCAACCAGGGATCATCCGCTTTTCTGACCATCAGCTGCACGAGCATGGACGAAAACGCCCGCTCGTCCATGAGCAGACTCAAACCCGTGGCCGGCAGGCGAACCAGCGACAGTCCTGACGAATGTGCAAAATGAAACTCGGCATTGCGGGGTTTTTGCAGCACGACAACCCGGCGCAGGAGCACGGGTTTCGCCTCGCCTGCAATGAACAGAGTGCCTGTCTTCACGTCTACGGTATACGTTTTCTCGAGCCGCGCACAGTATGGGCTCTGCGCCTGACCGTGCGACAGACTCCAGGCGCCCAGGCGAAAAATCTCCGGCGCAAGCAGCAACGTGTCGCTGGAAAGGACAAGATACTGCGGATCCGGCTCCCTGGTAAAGCTTTGCCGCAACAGCGCCGGCGAGGCCACGAGCGCGTCGACCTCGGCCGGCCCCATGCCGCTCCAGGCATTCCAGGGCGCGTAGTCGTGACTGGCCGTATAGCGCATCAACGCGGCCGCCTGCGCCGGGTCCCGCGCCGTCAGCACCTTTCCGGATACATACACATACTCGGGCCCCTGACGCCCGCCATCGGCAAAGGGCAAGCGCCCGGAAAAATACAGCGATGCATAGCCGTAATCCCACCAGGACCACACACGCGCCGAGGGTGGAGACGACCTGCCCAGCTCGTGCAAGACTTGGGCATGCGCCGGGTGCAGCACCGGCGGCAATTCGACCTTCCCGATCCGCACGACGCACGGCCAGAACAGCAGCCCGGCCAGAACCAGCTGCAGCAGATACGTCGCCCTCCGCCTCCATGGCTGGCCGGGAAAATACTGCGATGCGGCCCACTGCACCAACCAGGCCAGACCGAGCGCCATGGCCGGAGCTCCATACATGGCCGTACGCCCGCCCAGCCATACCGAGGCCAGCGAAAGCAACAACAGCGGCGCAAGTAACAGCGCCCGCGGCCGGCGCCAGAGCAGGACAACAAAGCCGACCAGCCCGGACAAGGCCACCCCCTCCCAGGGATGCCACTGCCCGGGAAGCGCCGCCACGGACAGCGGCCTGCCCTCGGCTATGGTCTCCGTCATGCGCGGGTAGACAATACTTCCCACCGGCGGTTGTACTTCCATATCGGCAACGGTTACCGACTTGGAGCGCGCGCGTTGGAGATAGGCGAGCGTTTCGTTCACGCCGTTCTGCAGGATGCCCGCCAGCCCCAGTATCAGGACCAGCAGACAGAGCACCGGCCACAAGCGGCGCGCCTGACGCAAGAGCGCTGCCTGGCCCCGCGCCATGAAGCAGACGCAGAGCACGGCAGCGACCAGACCCGGCCAGCCGCAAAACGCCGTCAGGGCGTACGCGCCGCAGCCCCAGAGCAATGCCGTACGGTGCGGCACCGACGGCGACAGCAACACGCCGGCAACGCTGAGAAGAAATGACAGTTGGGTGAACACCGCGAGCAGCACGTGCCATTGAGCACAAAAGCGTCCGAAAAGACCGGCTGCGGCCATCCAGATGAACAATCTCAGCCCCGGCCCGACGTCTTCGTGCCCTGCGTCGAGGCGGCTGCGATGCATCCACGGCCCCAGCCCGTGCGCCAGGGTCCAGCCGATGAGCAGGGCCATGGTCAGGGTTACCATGTCGCTGTCGAAAAAGCCGGGGCGCGTGCGATAGACATAGGCCGGCGCCGCGCCGGCGAGAACCCCGGCCAGCAAGGCGACCTCTCCCAGACCGAGCGTAAAGGCCCAGAGGCAGACCGCCGCGCCGGCCAGCCCGGCCAGGAGAACCGGTGCCCACAGCCCTATCGTCGCCAGAGACAGCCCGCTCCATGCGGACGCATACGCCGCGGCCGAGGCCAGGGACGATCCGGCCGCCCGGCCGAGCCCCTCCGCCCCGGCAAGCCAATAGTACGCGTCAACGGTGGCCATGAGCGGTTCACCGAGCGCGCGCATGGACGGACTCTTCCAGGCCGGCACATCCAGCAGACGCAGCCAGGTCGCGGACGCCCACGCGGCCAGGAGACAGAACAGGATGGCCGACACGCCCCCGAAGGCCTGTTTCCCGCCCTGCCCCGGTCCCGACCCGTTCCCGGAAAGTCTGGCCGCTTCGCTCTCCATCACTCTTGCATGCTTCCCATACGCCTTTTTCAGCGTCAGCCGCACATCCCGGGCGGCAGTGCCCGTCCGACCGGCAGACCGCTGAGCCCGGCGAGCGTCTGGTGGTTCGGTGCGCCAATGACAACGCCGCGCGACCCTACATGGTCGCGGAGTTCACGGCAACATCGGGAAATGCCGGCGAACCGCGCGGCCTTGGCAGCTTTCCCAGGGACATTTCATCTGCAAAACTATGACTAAAAATCGCAATCAACAATCAG
>CAZGAH010000105.1:0-7664 GCA_964523295.1 uncultured Desulfovibrionaceae bacterium
CCGCGGTTTTGATGCCCGCGTTCAGGTGCGAGAGCCGCGGCTGCATCTCGTCGCGCTTTGCGAAAAAATAGGGTTCATCCTGTCGAATACGCTCAATGACGTCATCCAGCTTTCCTTTCAGCGGAATAGTGTGTCCACCCATCTCCAAAGACTTCGTAACGCCGCGCTGCAAGCGCATCAGAAACTGGTTTTTAGCGTCAACGCAGTCCGCATTTACATCATAAACGACGAGCGTTTTTTCGCCGCGCCGTTCCAGCACTCCGTTTCGCACGGGGTCCGGTATCTGCGCCTTGCGCATATCCAACCATCGCTTGACGCGCACCTCGTCGTCAGTAAAAAGTTTTTGCAGCACCAGGGACGCATGGCTCTTGCCTGTTCCGAAAGCGCCCGTGATCCAGATCGTCTTTTTCCCGCCGTTCAGGCTCTTAAGTAGCTCCCTCAAAATCTCCACAAACGAGTCGTGCGGGTAAAATGACAGCCATGTATCGGGACTTATATCAATGTTCGCACGCGTCATGATTGGCGCGTAATCCGGTCTAATCCCGAAGTAGTCTTTGTAGAAAGTCATTTTCCAACACCCTCCAAAAGCTATGGTTCAACTGGGGTTCACTGCTTTTCGATTATCAGGGCCACTACATCGTCACGACATTTCGCTTCCGGGAACACCCGCACCTCATCCAACCCCAGGGTAAAGCTACACGCGATGTAGTCTGGAAATACCGAAGCCAGTCCCATGCACTGTTTCTTGAACTCTTCTGGCGAGATGCCGAACACCGCCAAGGGTGAGACAACATCCTCGTCAAATTCCGCAGCCATCATCTGCCGCACCGTGAACACACCACGCCCAGACTTCTCCGCCATTACATAAAGCCCGTAAAGAATTACCAGAGGGTCCACAGAACGTGAACGACGCGTGAGCTTTTCAACGACTTTCCCCTTCATTTTGGTTTCAACCAACGCCCTGTCACCTTCGCTAAGTGGAGATTTCTTGATCAATTGGCATAGCGACTGCAGCGCGCCCTTTCTCACTGAAGCCGAGCCAACGGATTGCGCTAGCAATTCATCAATTTTCTTTATCGTATATTCAACATCGATATTCGTATTACAAATATACCATTTTACGAGTGGAGAAATATTTGCCAGACGAATCAATAGTAATTGCCATAACAGCAAATCGCTAAAGCTGCGTTTTTTACCAATTTCCAAAAGCAATGTCGCGGCTATAGTCGTTGAATCTCCAATCAACCCCGCCTCCCGGAACCACGTGACGGCTGCTGGAACCATCCGGTTACCCAACGCAGTTGTCTGACGAAAATTCGCACCTTCATTAGCCAAAACTTCAATCCAGTCCGGCTTAAGTCCAAACGTCATATATTTATTAATACCGCCGATGCTCATCGTCTTTGCTCCTGCATATCGCTTTGAGTAATACCGCCAACAGCCCTCATCAGGTGCATAACACCTCATACAGTGAATGCACGCTCCTTCATCAATAAAGACATTCACCTTGCCGCTATAGGTGTTTTTCTCCATCCTCAATGCGCCTGTCGGACATTCTGCCTCGCAAGCGTTGCATCCTATGCAGGCAATAGCCTTGTGAACGGCGTACGCCAGCCATTTGGAAACGGACTTGTCGGTTTTCCCGTTGGTCCAGACACATTGAAGCAAACCTCTTTGAGCGTCCTCACGAAGTGATAACTCCGCGCCTTTAATTTCTCCAATCGCTTTAAGCCATTCCTTCAAGGCCAGCCTTGCTTCAATTGGAAATTCACAAGTTACTCTGTCGCTTTTGCGTTCCACCCCTGGTTCCAAAATGACTTGTTTCAAGGCCACGCCGCTTTTCCGAGCATGCCAGCCTCCTTCGAAAATGAACGCATCCGCGTCTTCTTCAGAAGAAAACTCACGGTCAATCGTATCGCGCACTGCATCAGCAAAAGGCGCAACTGCCTCATGAAAAATAATCCGTATCAAATCATTCTGACGGTCGGTTGACATTGGACACATCAGGCATCCCACACGGGGTAGCCCCTTTCGGTATGCCTCGTTTAGAACTAAGTCATGCTCGAAAATGTAAAGCCACAGTTCATGCGCGGACCACGCTAACATCGGCATGGCATTTACCTGTGATTTACTTTTTAAACCATCTCCAATATCGTCGTATGTTGAACGCCGTTGACTCTCCTCGCCACGTACCCCGACAAATGCAAGCGCTTTGATAGACCTTTTTCCGAGCCTTTCTTTGAGAGTTAATATAGCGGGAGTACTTTTGTGAATGGAACAGCACCAACGCAACGCTTGTGACGGAGGCCCGAAGAGACGCCAATTTTCCAATGCTGGGGTTTTGGCGGAAACCTTCAAAAATGGGCGGTCGTCGTAGCGACTTTGGATTTCTTCCCAAACGCGGTAGGTATCCGGCAATTCCATATCCGTATCGCTGAACACGACAGGAACGTCCAGCGGCAGGACCTTGTGGCAGAGGTCAAGCAGAACCACCGAGTCCTTGCCTCCGCTAAAACCGATATAGATTGCATCGCATTTTCTCGAGTAGGCATCATACATCTCCTTGATGCGCTTGAGCGTATCCACCACCAGCGCGGTCATGATGCCACGGTTCTTCGCTACCATCGTCCCGACATCAACCGGAACCAGCTCCAATTTGTTTCGAATTATAGTTCCTTCATGTGAGCCATCTTCCAGGCGCAACGCACCCCTCCATTCGATATCCAGCGGTTTGCCGTAGCGCGTCTTATGGAGTCTTACTATTTCTTCGCCACAATACAGATACACGTTCTGTTTCGCCCAGAGGAGGGGACGCCTCTCGGCCGGATCAAAAGTTAACCGCGCCTCCAGCCCCGTCAGCGCCAGTTCCTCCGCAAAAACCGGCCGGATTTCACTCGCCACAAACTTCCCTGTCTGTGTCGTCAGGCGATACCCGTGCGTACGCATGTCCCATTCATAGCTATACATGCGCGCCGCCTTCCGGCGCGATGCCGTTTTTTTTACAAACATCAAAAAATCGACGACAATTTATGATGTATTCCTTCACAGTCGAAACTACGACACCAGTCTCTTGTGCACTATTCTCCACGCTTTCCCCGTTCGCCACACGTCGCACCAATACCACAACGCGCGGATTAGTTCCGGCTCTTTTGAACGCCCGTCAAGTAGTTGGCGACAGTATCCGTCCTTCAAAGCCAATAATTCCGTCCTCAGACCACTATACTTCAGAAAAAGGAAAAATTGCATCTTGCGTATTTCCATCTTGCTTACCCGCACTCTCCAACCGCAACCGCCGCTCCCATAGCGTTTCACCCTCGTAGCTAAAATAGCAATAACCATTTGCAGAAGACACGCCCAACAAGTGCATCACTAATGACGAAATCGCCCATTGCTTTTCTTCATATTCCACTTTATTGTTATCTAACACAACACAAGAGATATAGTGATCCTTTGTAAAAATCAATTCAGCGCCAATAGGCACACCAAGCTTACAAAAACTTGTATTTGGACTACGCACACGCTTGCTATTTTTGGACACATCAATTGCTTTTTCGCGAGGTTTCTTCGAACTCGAAAAGGCGTCATTCCCGCCTTTGTAGTGTTGTTCACAGACGCGCATGAAGACAACTTTATCTTGTAGGGAATACTCTTTGCAAAAATGAATTTTATAGAGCAAACTCAAAGCGAATTCAAGTTTTTCAGGGGTCACTTTTTTTTCGAGTTCAACCAGCGTATCAATGATGATTGCCAATTTCTCTGAGAAATCCTCCGGCAGCGGAATCGACTCTGTACTGCGCCAGCAAGGTGACTCACCGACCTCGGCCCTGTGTACCTCAGGCAGGAAGTGTATCCGAATATTTTCCAAAGCTCCAGCAGCCAGGTGGGGCATCGCATGTTTAATTTCACTTATAGTCAATGTGCCGTGCATATTTTCAAGTTGTCGCATAATCGCTTTTGCGACTTCGGCCAGACTATCATCCAGGTTGGACTGAAGCAGAAAACAAAAATGGCCACCCTTTCCCCACGCTGACACTGTGAACCCCAAATGTCGCAAGAAGACAGCGCAAGCGTCCGGCGTGTGTATATGGCGAAGAACGCCGTGAAAATCTTCAAATAACCGTTCGACCGAAAAGCAACCATGCTCCTCTAACCATTCCTTAGCTCGAACTTCGAGCGCCAACAGGGAATCATCATCCGAAATCATCTCGCGGGAAAACCACAGACTGTTCCCTAATTGAAACATCTCTGTTTTCAAATTTTCGATTTGATCCTCCTCCAGCGTGACTTTCTGTCGCAACAGCCGCAACGACATTGGATCGAATGACACTCCATTGGGGCATTCCCGAGCCAGTGCTGCCAACAGCTGAGTGGTCGTCATACAGCCCTCCAATAACGGGACCCCGCGACGATGTCGGTGTTCGTCAGCGTGTTGTTGCCCATCAACATCTCCCCCTCTGTTTTGTTCGAGAACCTCGCGTAACAAGAAGAGAGCGCCGGGGCAAGATGCCAATTTCGAGAGGACCAATCACGCAAATCTCACCCTAGTAAGACCGGAAACGATGTCTCGTACGAGACACGCTTGTTTGCAGAAGCTATTGCGCCACCCCGTAAAAAAGGCTATACATGGGAGAATTGATTCTCAGGGGCCTCCATGGCGCAGCAGCCCGTCGGTGCAGGTGGCGGGAAAGGGAGACGGTTTTCGGTTCACCGTATGGTCGGGATGGATCTATCCAGGCGTCGCCCGGTTCGTTGTCCGTGAGCGCGGCATGCTCTTCGAGCGCGTCCTTTTTCCCTTTCTGCAGCTGAAACCAGGATTCCACCGTCCATACCGCAGCGTCCATCGGTAGCGCGAAACCTGCCCTGTGCCGGGGCGAGGACGCGCTTCCAGGGAGACGATCCACGGGATGGGTGCCGGAGTGTTCGTGTCCGTATTCGAACGTACAGGAGTGCCTGGGAGATTGCCATGAATTCGCAGAATATCGGAGTTTGTCGTTGTCTGCTGCTCGCAGGGGCGGCGTTGCTGTGCACGGTTGTCGCGTGCGGCGAGAAGAAGCCGATACGCATCGGTTTTTCTGCCACGTTGACCGGGCAGTATTCCGATCTCGGGGTGCACGGCCGCAATGGCGCGCAACTTGCCGTTGAGGCCGTCAACGCGAAAGGCGGGGTAGCGGGCCGACGTCTCGAGCTGGTCATTCGCGACGATAAGGGGTCGCCGGAAGAGGCCGTACTGGCGGACAAGACCCTGATAGCGGATGGCGTCGTGGCCATCCTGGGGCACATGACCAGCGGGCAGACTCTGGCAGCGCTGCCGACCGTGGAGGCCTCGGGCCTGGTGCTCTTTTCGCCCTCGTCCTCGACCCCCTTGCTCAAAGGCAAAAAGGACGCCTTTTTCCGCACCGTCACGACCTCCGACGCCGAGGCCGCGGCCCTTGGGAATGCTTTGCACTCCCGGAACGCTCAGACCGCCGTGGTGGTGATCGATTCCGACAACGCAGGCTACACGGAGCCATTCGCCGAGGCCTTCGAGCAGGCATTCGCCGCGCGCGGCGGGCAGACGCTGGAACGCATCGTCTTCGCCTCCCGGGGAGTGACGAGCTGGGAGGACCTGGCGAAGCGGATCATGGCCCGGGAGCCTCAGGCCCTGCTTATCGTGGCCTCGTCCCGCGACACGGCAACGCTCGTGCAGGAGCTGCGCCGCGGCACCTTCAAGGGCCTGCTGTTCGGTTCGGGTTGGGCGCGAACCGGCGATCTGCCCAAATACGGCGGGCGCGCGGTCGAAGGCATGATCTTCGGCAGCCCGTTCAACGCGAACAGCACGGCGCCGGCGTTTCTTGAATTCAAGAAGCGCTACCAGGAGCGATTCGGCGCCGATCCGACTTTCGCCGCGGTCTATGCCTACGAGGCCGTTCTGTTTCTCTCGGCGGCCCTGGAGCTGACAGGGTGGAAGGCGGATGGACTCAAGGAGACGTTGCCCGGGCTCAGGAACATCCAGGGCCTGATGGGAGCGCTTGCGCTCGACGAGTTCGGCGACATTGAACGCTCGACGAATATCGAGGAAGTCCGGGACGGGCAATTCCTCGTACTCGACGTCATTGCACCCTGAGGTCCGCCCTATGGCGCCAGCGCATCTTGTTTCCATCATCAGGAAGCGACTGTTCCTGATTGCCTTGTCCGGGGGGGCCGTTCTCGTGCTGCTCGCCGGGCTGCTTCAGGCCTTCATTCAACGGGAGGAGTCCCGGCAGGCCTACGTCCGGATGGGAGAGATGGTCACCTCGATCATCAGGACTTCCCTTGCCGACGCGGAATCGGTGCTCGACGCGCTCGCAAAAGACCCCGCTCTCGAGAAGAGCCCTGCGATGACGCTGGCGACCGCAGTGAACATGCTCCCTCTGCTCAGCGCCGCCGTACTTCTCGACCGGCAGGGATACTCCCTGTCTTCCGCGCCCGAGAATGCGGGCGGACTCGACTACTCCTCCTTTCTGCCCTCCCTGACGCCGGACGCCGCGGCCCCGAGGCTGTCCGTGCCCTATATCTCGCCGATCAACGGCACCTTCGTGGTCAGCTATGCCACGACGACGGCGCAAGGCATTCTGGTGGTCGAGATGGATTTGGAAGAGCTGCAGGGGCGCGTCGAGGGGATCTTTCGCGCGGCGAAGGAGGATCTCGTCATCTTCATTACCGACAGCTACGGCAACGTCCTGGCGCATTCGGACAAATCATTCGTCGAACAGCAGGCCAACGTGGGCGATTTGCCGATCATGCGACAGGCCCGCTCGACAGACGGACTCGTTGCCGGGTTGTACGACATCTTCGGAGAATGGCGGCTTGGCGTTGTTCGTACGATTCCCGGCACTCCCGGCTGGATGGTGGCCCTGACCACGCCGGCGAAACGGGTCTACCTCCCGATCGTCCGCACGACAGCGGTCGGCATGGCCGTGTTCATGGCCTTTCTGATGGTGCTGGTTGCAGGTCTCAGTCGGTGGACAACCGTGCGAGTCGTACGGCCGCTGCTGCGTTTCTCGGACGATATCGATGCTATGGAGAAAGGCGTCTACCCGCGGCGCGCGGCGTATGCCGACGATTTCAGGGAACTCGTCGCGCTCAGGAAGGCGTTCCGGGCCATGGGCGACACCGTGCGTGATCGGGAAATGCAACTCACCATGAAAAGCGAGGCCCTCGAACAGCAGGCGGCCAGGCTGGAAGAGGCGAACCAACGGCTGCGCGGGCTCGATGAACTCAAATCCGCCTTTCTCTCTTCCGTCTCGCACGAATTGCGCACCCCGCTGACCTCGGTGCTCGGCTTCGCCAAACTCATCCACAAGGACTTCTGCAAATTCTTTCTCCCGCGCGTTTCCACGGAGTATGCCCTGTCGAAAAAAGCCGCGCGGATTCGGGAAAATCTTTCCATCATCGTGCACGAGGGCGAGCGGCTGACCAGGATGGTCAATGACTTCCTGGACCTGGCGAAGATCGAGGCCGGACACATCGAATGGAAGGATCAGGAAGTGGATACGCGCGCCCTTCTCCTTCAGTCGGCGAACGCAGCCAAGGGCATGTTCGCCGGAAAACCCGACGTCACCCTGCGCGTCGATATCCCCCCGGTGCTCCCGAGCCTGCGCATCGACCCGGACCGCTTCGAGCAGATTGTCATCAATCTGTTGAAC
>CAZGAH010000105.1:7674-13336 GCA_964523295.1 uncultured Desulfovibrionaceae bacterium
AACAATGCCGTCAAATTCACGCGCCAGGGATCTGTGACCCTGTCCGCCGCGGCCATGCCCGGCTGGATCGAAGTGCGCGTCGCGGATACGGGCATGGGAATCCCGAAAGAACACCTCGAGCGCATTTTCGACAAGTTCAGCCAGGTATCCCGGATCGAAAAGGGCGAGAAAAAGCCCGAGGGCACGGGCCTGGGGCTGGCCATCTGCAGACAGATCGTCACGCACTACTGCGGAACGATCCGCGCCGAGTCCGAACCCGGAAAAGGCAGCGTCTTCGTCGTTGCGCTGCCGTCGGATGCCGCGCGTTACCAGACACAGCCCCCGCTCCCTGAGGACCGGAGCGCCAAATCCGGCCCCCTTGTGCTCGTGGTCGACGACGAGCCACCTATCGTCTCCTATCTCTGTCAGGTGCTCGATAACGAAGGATACCGCACGGTCTGCGCCCACGACGGACGTAGCGCTCTGGAAATGGCCCGAAAGCACAGGCCCGATTGCATCACCATGGACATCATGATGCCGGGCATGGGCGGCGAAGAGGCCATCAGGGAGCTGCATGGCGATCCGCAGCTGGCCTCCATTCCCATTCTGGCCATTACCGTCTTGCAGGATTACCATTGCAACGACGTCAAGGCCACGTTGCCCAAGCCTATCGACGAGCGCAAGCTGCTCGATACGCTCCACAGCCTTCTCGTGCGTCCGACGCCGGACACAAAGGCCATCGCCTTGACCGGCAGTCCGCTCGTTCCGGCCTACGCCCAGGATTCACTCGCGTCATGGAACATCGAATACTGCAGCGAGCCCGAGCTGTGGGCACGCATCGACGGCGGATTCAAGGGCACGATCATCATCCCGGCCGAAGAAATCGAGCATATCGGTATCGCGAAGCTGGCCGGCGGGGACAGACTGCAGGTGCTGATTCTGAGCGAACGGAAGGAACGACCGGGCAGCCAGGCAATCGGGATCGCTCCTGTTGACAGCGGAAGCTGATCCACAGACGCGCAACGCCCGAGCGCAGGCTCAGCCAGCCGGCTGCGCTATGCACTCCTGCCCGCAGCCCTCGAATGCAGCCCGGGGAGCGCCCATCGGTCGGTGTCGCCTCAGGTCTTATCTGGCGAGTCTTCCGGCCCGGTCTCGTCGTTGTCCTGGGCCTCCCAGAAGCCGCAGCCCTTGACCGGGCAGGCCAGATGCTCGCCCTTGGCCTGGGTGCGCTTGCGGGTCAGGATCGGGTGCCCGCATTGGGGGCAGGGTTGCGCGACAGGAAGGTCCCAGGTCGCGTAATCGCAGGCAGGATAACGGCTGCAACTGTAGAACAGCTTGCCGCGTTTGGAGCTTTTTTCCACGAGCACGCCGGTGCAGCCTTCGCGCGGGCAGGGTACGCCCGTACTGAAGGGCTCGGTATACTTGCAGTCCGGGTAGGCGTTGCAGGCAATGAAGCGGCTGCCCGTACGCGCGCGCTTGAGCACCAGATCGCCCTGGCACTGGGGGCAGCGGCCGACCACCTCGACCTGACGGGATTCCTTTTCCACGATCTGAATGACGCCCTTGGGGTCGCGCAGAAAGTTGCTGGTGAAGCGGCATTCCGGATATCCCGAGCAGCCCAGAAATTGCCCGCTCTTGCCGAACTTGATCACCAGCGGCTTGCCACACAGCTCGCAAATCAGCCCGGTCTCCAGCCCGGCCTTGACCGAGGCCATTTCCGTACGAGCCTTTTCCAGGGCCGGATTGAAATCCTGCGTAAACTTCCGCAGCAATCCGACATAGCCCTGGCTGCCCTCAGCGACTTCATCCAGCTCGCGCTCCATGGTCGCCGTGAAATCAACGTCCATCAGGGCCGTGAAGTGCGAGATGAGCAGATCCACCACCGTGACCCCGAGATCCGTGGGCGAGAAATGTTTTTCCTCCAGGCGCACGTAGTCCCGGTCCAGCAGGGTGGAGATGATGGCCGCGTAGGTTGAGGGACGGCCGATGCCGCGTTCTTCCAGCTCGCGGATGAGCGAGGCCTCCGAGTAGCGCGGCGGCGGCTGGGTGAATTTCTGCTCCTTGCGCAACGCCGCAAGGCGCAAGGTCTCGCCGGTCTGCATCGGCGGCAGCTGCGGCAGCTCGTCCTTGCTCGAGGCGCCGGCCACGCGCAGAAAGCCCGGAAACAGCAGCCGCTCGCCCTTGGCCCGCCACAGCGTCGGCCCGGCGGCCACGGTCACCGTGGTGTCGTGGAAGCGTGCCGCAGCCATCTGCGAGGCGACGAAGCGCTCCCAGACCAGCTTGTACAGATTATATTGGTCGCGCGGCAGCATCGACTTGAGGGACTCCGGAGTCAGGGTCACGTCGACCGGCCGCACCGCCTCGTGAGCCTCCTGCGCCGATGCCCTGGATTTGAACACGCGCGCCGTCTCCGGATAGAATTCCTGACCAAAGGCGGACACGATGAACTCCCGGGCCGCGTCCCTCGCTTCGTCGGCGATGCGCACGGAGTCGGTTCGCATATAGGTGATGAGCGCGGTCACCCCCTGCTCGCCCAGTTCAACGCCCTCGTACAGCCGCTGCGCCGTGGACATGGTCTTTTTGGCCGAATAGCCCAGTCGCTGGCTGGCAGCCTGCTGCATGGTCGAGGTGATGAACGGCGGCGGAGGGGTCCGGGATCGCTCCTTCTCCTCCACCGACTGGACGACGAAGGGCTTGCCGGCAAAGGCGGCCTCAAGCTCCGCCGCTGCCTGGGCTGAGCCGATGACAGGCTTCTTCCCCTGCACCTTGAACAGATCCGCCACAAAAACAGGCGGCGCCGTGGCCTCCAGCTCGACCTTGAACACCCAGTACTCTTCGGGAACGAAGGCCTGTCGCTCTTTTTCCCGCTCCACCAGGATACGCAGGGCCACCGACTGCACCCGGCCGGCGGACAGGCCCCGTTTCACCTTGGCCCAGAGCAACGGAGAAATCTTGTAGCCAACCAGACGATCCAGCACGCGTCGGGCCTGCTGCGAGTCGAAGAGGTGGCGATCGAGCTCACGCGGGTGCTCCAGAGCCTCGCGCACGGCCCGGGCCGTAATCTCGTTGAACTGAATGCGCCGGACGTTGGTATTCTTTGCGCGGATCAGTTCGGCGACGTGCCAGGCAATGGCCTCGCCCTCGCGATCCGGGTCGGGCGCCAGATAGACCATGTCGGCCTCTTCGGCCGCGGCCTGCAGCCGGCTGACCACCTTTTGCTTGCCCTTGATGATGACGTAGTCTGGAGTGAAATCCTGCTCTTCGTCTACGCCCAGCGTGCTGGTCGGCAGATCGCGCACGTGGCCGACGCTTGCCTCGACCGCGTACTTGCGGCCCAGAAATTTTTTGATGGTTTTAACCTTGGCCGGCGATTCGACGATGATGAGGTCTCGTGACATGGTGCGGGCGTCATAATCTCTGACAGCGCCTAAGGCAAGAGAAAATAATGGCGCTGCCGGCGGCTTCGTGACCGTTGTACTCCGTGTCTTCGCCTTCGTCCGAGGGCTCCAAAAATCCGACACAGGCCACTTCCGGGCCTCGCCCAATCGCTCTTCATTGCAATAAAATAATTATATCAATAGTTTGCATGTTGGCACTGTGCTTGCATCCTGTCATCTCGATGACTGCGTCACAACGACAAGGATGATTGACGGATGGACAGCACGAGCGAGCGCACCGGCACGAACAGCACCCCGCGAAACCGCGGCCGGCGCATTACCCTTCTCGCCGCCCTGTTGCTGCTCCTCAGTCCGTTTTGTATCGTTGAAGCCGCCAAGGGAGGCGAGCGTATGGCACCAACCTCCGTATCCCAGGCCGACAATACCACTCCTCTCGCCGGTCCGAGCACGACAGCGGCGCAACAGTCGCCCAGAACCCTGACGCAGGATCGCCTCGAAACCAGACGGTTCGAGACCATGCTGCGCGACCCGTTGTTGCGCGAGCGCGTTGCCGCCCCCGTGACCAGGGACCGCGTCGGCGAACACACCACCAGACAGCTCGCCGCCTGGCCCGGACTCGACACCCGGCAGGGCAAAGCCCTATCCCTGGCCGCTACGCTTTCCGAATTCGAAACCGGCCGAAAAAATGAACTGCGCATGCCCGTCGTTCCGGCGACCACAAAGGCCGCGACCAGCCCGGCCCGGCCTGAAACCGCCGCAGTGACGCAATCCCGGGCCGAGCCCAACCCCGCGCCCGTGTCTGTTGGCAAGGAATCGGCCCCGGCGCACGTACCCCCAGCCGCACAGAACGCTCCCGAGCCGGGCCGGCAGGTTGCCATGGCAACGCCGCATCAGGCGTCTCCGTCGCAGCCTTCGCGGAACCGGTCTGAAGTGAATCCCGAGGCGGAGCGCCAGGCCGAAGTGCGGCTTCCGGTGTCGCGCCACGTCCCGGCGCCCGCTCCCGCGAACCAGGCTCTGGGTCGTCTGTCCAGACCCACGTCTGCTCCCCTGGAACACCCCGAGGAGGCCGAGCCGCTTGCAGACGCGCCCGAGTCGGAGATGACCCGGCAACCCGCCACCGCAATCGCCTCCGTGGCCAATGCCACGGTTTCCAAGGCCAATGCCGCGGCCACGCCCGTGGATACCGCCAGGCTCGGCGACAGGACCACTGTTCCGCATCCGCAACCGGGCATGATCCCTCCGGGTTCTCAGCAGGCGAACGCAGGAACGCCTTCTTTTCCGGTCATGCCGTTGTTCCCTCCCACGCCCGTGGCTGAAAGCGCCACAGTGCTGGGTACGGAAGGCGGAAGCGACGGATTTGTTCTCGCCTCGGGCGCCGGCGGCGCCGACACCCTCAGGTTGCCCGTGAACCGGGCGACGCGACGCTCTGTGGCCATTGACATGCTTGCCGAGACCCAGGCCCGGAAGCTGTTGACCGAGGAGGCCAAAAAAGTGCTGCTTCCGGTCACCGGCGAACTCTCCGCCGTTTTTGAATCCGGAAAAGAGGGCATCGCCTGTATCGGTTACGACCGCATGGGCGGCACCTCGTATGGCAAGTACCAGATATCCTCGCGCACCGGCACCATGAAACTCTTTCTGGATTTTCTCGACGAGCGCGCACCGGAATGGAGTTCCCGGCTGCGCAAGGCTGGTCCTTCGAATACCAACAGCCGCTGGGGCGGGATGGCCAGCGAGTGGAAGAAGATCGCCGCGGAAAGTCCCACCCGCTTCGAATCCCTTCAGGACGAGTTCATTCTGCATACGAACTATTCCCCGGCCCTCAATGCCATAGCGTCCAGAACCAACATCGACGTCGAATCCCTCTCCCCCGCGCTCAAGGAAGTGCTCTGGAGCACGGCCGTGCAGCACGGCCCCGGCGGCGCCTCGAACATCTTCGCCAACGCCGTCACACGCGCGGGCAAGCCCTCCAGTCAGAATTTTGACAAAGAACTCATCGAAGAAATTTACCGCATCCGGAAAACCGGCTTCAAATCCTCTTCCCCGCGCGTGCGCAATGCCGTCAAGGGGCGCCTGGTCCGCGAGCAGGATATGGCCCTGAGCCTGTTGGAAAAGGAGGTCTGAGGCATACTCTGCGCTTGAAAAAGGATCATGACGACACAATCGCAGTTTTCGCGTCCACATGTCGGCGTATGATCTTGTTCTTTCTCTGTCCGAACCTGACCACAAAATTGCCCGTCCTGAGATTCGGAGTAGGTCCAATGAAGCACACCTGGATGCCCGGGCAG
>CAZGAH010000106.1:0-13190 GCA_964523295.1 uncultured Desulfovibrionaceae bacterium
CACATCGGCCCGTGCCTTGTGGACCACTGCCCCCATGCGGCGACGATCATCGGCACGATCAGGAAAAAGGCCGGCCTACCGGTCGTCGAGGGGACGCACCCCTCTATCCCGGCCGACATTTTCGCCTGAGCCTTACCTGCCCGCTATTCCGTTGGACCCCGATCCTCTTTACTGCCCTTGACCAATGCAGCCCAGTCGTCAGGAGGATGGCCGCGGTGCAGCATTATTTGGAAGACAGTGTATGGGGCTGACGGGCTGCCGGCCGAGCGCAAGGTCTGCTCGTCGTTCACCCAGGCGAAAATGATGATCCTGGCCTTGGAGTCAAACCGGAAGAACAGCCGGAAGCGCCTGCCGACCTTGGCCCGCCGCCAATGCCGGAACGCAGGCCCCATGGTGTTGCCTTGCCGGTACTCCTCGCGAGCGGGATCCCCGGGAATGGTCTCCAGGATGAGGCGGGACAGGGCGCGGAACAGCTTGACGTTGGCGTTGGAGGCGGCCTCATCGGAGTTCCGAGCCAAGGCGCGCGCAACCGCCTGCTCCAATCGCTGCAGTTGCTCGATCAGGCATTCGTGGAAGAGCAGTGTCCACCCGTGACGCTGCATCACAACGCCACATCGCCCTCAATATCATCAACAGAATGATCAGGGGACAATGCCGCTGCTTCGTCCATGGAGCGCGCCAGCCCCTCGGACAACGTACCAATATGCGTTCCATTTCGGATGTCCCGTTCCAGCAGCGCCAGGAAGCCAGTGATGGCCGGGTCCGTATGCAGCTGTTCCTCGGCGCGGCTGACAACCACCTGCGAACCATGCACTACAAAGGCAATCTTGTCGCCAGCGCCCACGCCGAGCAGTTGGCGGACAGATTTCGGCAACGTGATCTGCCCCTTGGACGTGATGGAGGCAACTTCGTGGATGGTGCCCATGGAAAGCTCCTTTGTTTGACTCCGTAAGAGTAAGGATTATTCCTTACCTCGTCAACGGGGAATGGGCAATGACCTGAATTGCTGCAAGACAGGTTCATGTTGCGGGCGGGCTGTCAGGGCGATATGGAATTGATACGTGCAATATTTCCTCGTCATTTTCGGGGCGTTGGGTTGGATGTGGGGTCGGACCGGGCTGGCATATTGAATTAAAAAGCAAAATGCCAGAAAAATGCATGATTTTCCCTTATAACGAATCTTCTACCCTCAAAAAAGCCCGTTTAAGATTTCCACATCCGGAAAGCGACTTCACTATGTGCGCGGAACACGGGGAAACGTCCGCAACGGGCACATCGGCCCCCGGTGCCAAAAGCGGGAATTTCTCCTCACGGTATTCCGTGAAAAAAAAATACAACAACACAATAATCACCCGCCTGACATGAAAATGGCCTGCTTCGGGACTTATCATGCATGAATTCTAGCTGTTGATCCGGTCCGACCCCAACGGCACTACATCTTAACGCGTTTGATGGTTTCGACCAGCAGCGTGGTCACCTTGCGGGCGTTTTCATTGAATACGCGCAAGATATCATCCCAGGTCACCGGCTCTTCATCCTGTTTCCAGCAATCGTAATCGGTGCTCATGGCCACGGCGCCGTAGGGTATGCCTGCCTCGTTGGCCAGGGCGGCCTCCGGGGCGATGCTCATGTTGATGACGTCGGCGCCCCAGGTCTGGAACATCTTCGATTCCGCCCTGGTCGAGAACCGGGGACCCTCGATGGTGACGACCGTGCCGCGCGCGTGGTGCGGAAAACCGAGTTCCCGGCAGATGTCGATGAAGTGCGCGCGGATGTCGGCCGCAAAGGGGTCGGCCATGGGGGTATGGGCGGGGTTGCCGGGTTCGAAGCTGTCATGGAAGGTGGCGACGCGGAGTTTGGTGAAATCGATGAACTGGTCGAGGATGACCAGGTCGCCGCGTCCGATTTCCTCCCGGAGCGAGCCGACGGCCGTCGTGGACAGCAGGCAGGAACAGCCGAGGGTCTTCATGGCGTAGATGTTCGCCCTGTAGTTCACCTGGGTTGGGGGAATGGTGTGCCCGCGCCCGTGCCGGGCGAGCAGATACACCTCGCGGCCGGCAATGGTGCCTGCCCTGATGTCCGAGGAAGGCGGCCCGTAGGGCGTTTCCAGTGAAATGTCCTGCGCGTCGTGCAGAATGTCGGGATTGTCCAGTCCGCTGCCGCCGATAATGCCGATTTTCACCATGAAGTGTCCTTTTCGCCGCGACTGATTACGGCGTACGCGTTGTCACGCGTTCGCCTTGGGTGGAGTAGGGGAACGAACGGCGATTTCAGTGCCGGATTATACGCAGAGCAGGCAGTTCGGCGTATGGTTCGGCAATTTATTGCGCCCGCTGAGAAATCCGAGTTCGATGAGAAACCCGACCCCGACGACGCATCCGCCGGCGTTCTCGACCAGCTTGACCATGCCCTCGGCCGTGCCGCCTGTAGCCAGAAGGTCGTCGATGATGAGCACCTTTTCGCCGGGCTGGATGGCGTCCTCGTGCATGCACAGGGTATCCGTGCCGTACTCGAGATCGTAGGTCACGGACTGGGTTTTATAGGGCAGCTTGCCGGGCTTGCGGATGGGAACGAAGCCGATTCCCAGCGTATAGGCCAATGGTGCGCCGAAAATGAATCCCCGGGCCTCAGCCGCGGCGACTTTGGTCGCTCCGCTGTCCTTGTACTGCGCGGCCATTTCATCGATGGCGTGACGGAACGCGTCGCCGTTGCCGAGCAGCGGCGTGATGTCCAGAAAAATGATGCCCTCTTTGGGGAAGTCGTGGATGTCCCGGATGTGGGTACGCAGATTCATGACGCTCTCTCCTCCTGCAAAATGATGAACGGCGCCGCTGAGAGCCTCTGTTCAGCAGCGGACCAGGTCGACGCCGCGCCGAATGCGCGCTTGATGACGTCTAAAAGGTTCGCAGGATTTTGTCAAAGACGGAAACAGGAGCTCCATGCAACTGCGGGCAAGAATACTCTGCGTTCATTGTTTTGATCCGTTTGCCTGTCTTTCAAGCGATAGCGAAATGAGCACCATGGACAGGTGGCGAGACAAATCTTTGCACTGAATCTGGATAAGCGAAATCAAGCAATGAAAAAAAAAGAAAAACAAAGAGAAAGCTTCAAAAAAATGGCTGGATAGCAGCTACTGGGCATTGAGGTACATGGAGAATTCAAACACGTCATCATCGTAATTTTTTCTTACATCGAAGCCAACGGATCTGGCCAACGCGGCCATGCCCTGGTTGTGGAGCAGCGCCTGGCCGACTATTCGGCCGGTCCCGCGCGAGCGGCAGTAGCGGACGATCTTTTCCATGAGCAGCCGGCCCAGGCCAAGCCGTTTGGCGTTCGTGCGGATGATGATGGCGAATTCCGCGACCTGGTTGTCGGGATCGGTCATTGCCCGGACCACGCCCAGGGTTCTGGTCTCGCCGGTGTCGTCCGGCCCTTTGGCGATGAAGGCCATTTCACGGTCGTAATCGATCTGGGTGAGCTTTTGCATCTCGACGCGCGGCAGTTCTCCGATGATCCCGAAAAAACGGAACCGTTTGTCCTCGGCTGAGCATTGGCTGAGAAATTCGTAATGCGCGCTCTCGTCTTCGGGGCGAATGGGTCGTAGCGTGATCTGCCGGCCGTCTTTGAGCAGGGCGCATTCTTCCAGTTCGCCGGGATAGGGCCTGATGGCTAGCTGGTCTGCGCCCGTGGTGCTGGCCTGGGCGATGCTCATTTCGGCATTGAGCGCGACCACGCCTTTGTCGTCGGCGTAGAGCGGGTTGATGTCCAGCTCGAAGATGTCCGGGATGTCGATGATGAGCTGCGAGACCTTGACCAGGCACAGGCAGATGGCGTCCAGGTCGGCTGGAGGGCGGTCGCGGTAGCCTTTGAGCAGGGAAAAAATCTTGGTGCGCGAGATAAGCTCCCGGGCGAGACTGAGGTTGAGCGGCGGCAGCGCCACCTCGCGGTCGGCGACGATGTCCTTGAGGCTTCCCCCCTGCCCGAAGCGGATCACCGGGCCCCAGACCGGGTCGTTGCCGACCTCGATGCTCAGCTCGTGCGCGTCGGGGCGCCGGACCATCTGCTGCACGGTAAAGCCCAGAATCCTGGCCTCCGGCCGCAGTTCGGCGATGCGCCTGAGCATGGCTGTCGCCGCCTCGCGCACGGCCTGCGGCGTCTCCAGGTGCAGGACCACGCCGCCCGCCAGCGACTTGCGCTGGATGTCCGGCGACAGCACCTTGAGCGCGACGGGAAACCCAAGCTCCTGAGCTGTTTCCACGGCGCCTTCGATGCCGTCCAGGTCCGGAGAGATGCGCGTGGCCACGGCAGGGATGTCGTAGGCGGAGAGAATGTCCATGGCCTCGGGCTCGGTAAGGACCTGGCGCGAGGCGCTCATCGCGTGGCTGACGATCCGGCGCGCCGTGAAGGCGTCGGGAGCGAAGTGCTCGGGCACCGAGGCCGGCGTTTCCAGCAGCAGTTCCTGGTTGCGCCGGTGCTGCACCATGTTCAGGAAGCCCCGGATGGCCTTCTCGGGCGTGAAATAGGTCGGAATGCCGGCCTCCTGGAACAGCACGCGCGAACTCAGTGCGTCGTCTATGCCCAGCCAGCTGGTCAGGATGTTGCGCCGCGTCGTCTTTGCCGCCTGGACAACGGCGCTGGCGACTTCCTCGCTCCGGACCATGGCCGTGGGGACGTGCATGACCAGCACGGCGTCTACTCCCGGCGCCTTGAGCAGGATGCGCAGGGCGCGGGCGTACAGCTCGCCGGAGGCGTTGCTGTGAATGACCAGCGGGTTCCAGAACGACCAGGCGTTGCCCAGCTCCTCGTCCAGCTCGTGGTAGGTCTCCGCGCTGAGGTCGGCCAGACTTCCGCCGTGGCTGACGAGTTCGTCGGCCGCCAGGAAGCCCGGGCTGCCGCCGTTGGTCAGAATGGCCAGTCGCTCGCCATTCAGCGGGCGCGTCCGGGCCAGGGTCTCGACGGCGTCGAACAAGGCGTCGATATCGAACACGCGCAGCATGCCCGCGCGGCGGAAGGCGGCGTCATAGACCTCGTCCGCCCCGAGGAAGGAGCCGGAATGGGCGGTGGCCGCCATGGCGCCATCCACCGAGCGCCCAGCCTTGATGACCAGCAGGGGTTTGTTGCGCGAGATTGCCCTCGCCGCGGACATGAAGCGGCGCGTGCGTTGCAGGGTTTCCATATAGATGAGCACGGCGCGCGTGTTGGCATCGCTGGAGAGATAGTCGAGCACCTCGCCGAGGCAGATATCGGCGCGGTCGCCCGTGGAGATGAAATGGGAAAACCCGACCTGCTTGGAGGTCGCCCAATCGAGCACGGCGGTAAACAGCGAATCGGACTGGGAAATGAAGGCGATCTTTCCAGGCCGGGCGTCGCAATGGGCCAGGCTGGCGTTCAGGCCGAGGTTCGGATTGATGTACCCCAGGCAGTTCGGTCCGAGCAAACGCAGTCCGTAAGGCTTGGCGGCCTGGAGCAGGGCTTTCTGCTGGGCCTTGCGCAACGCGGCATTGCGGCGGAACAGCCCGCGGCTGAGCACAACGGCCGCGCGGGTGCCTCGCTTGCCGAACTCTTCGATAACACCGGGCACGCTTTCTGGCGGCGCGCAGATCATGGCCAGATCCGGCGTCAGCGGCAGGGTATCCACGCTCCGGTAGCTTTCCTGACCGTGAATCGGAATCCCCTCCGCATTGATGGGCATGACCGGGCCGAGAAATCTGCTGGCCAGCAGATTGTGCATGATGACATAGCCCGGCTCTCCGGGCTCGTTGGAGGCGCCGACTACCGCGACTGAGTTCGGCCGGAACATCATGCTCAGATTTTCGGCCTTCACCGTTCCTCCTTGATCGTGCCGGATCCCGGCTGGGGCGCGTGCTGGATTGCGGTCGAGCCCGCGCTCACTCCCGTTTCCGGTCGATTGCCGGGGCAGGGGCATCGCCGCCGGGCGCACAACCAGCGTCGACGTCGGAGTGAAGCAAACAGTGTCTTATCCCTGTCCGTGAGGGGAAAGTCAATGCCCTGAGCGTCCCGGTTTACGGCGCCGGCCTGCACGGGAAATCCTGACAAGTGCTTAACGTCTGTGGGCGCCAGCCTGTTTCGTCATGCCCTGCCGGGCTGGCCTGGCCGCCGCAGGCCCGACGCGAAAAATGCAAGACCGTTTCGCCGGCTCGTGGCTGCCATCGCTCCGGGTCAGGATGTATACTGCTGAGCGAATTCAATCCACACCAGATCATCGAAGCGATAATCACCGGGGACGGTGGCACGGCCAGAGAAAAGGTGACGCGTATCCAGCACCTCGCAGAGCTGAGGGAACAGTGGGAACTGCGCGGCAAGGCGTGGCTCTGTTGGTGCTCAATACGCGACGCGACGTAGATGGTCTTGTGCTGGACAGGCATTACGGTTCTTGTTAAGTGGCTGCGCATGGACTTGGAAGGGTATGCAGCGACCACAGCTGCTCAGCGGCAGGCGAGGATATTCAAAGTGCTCTCGGTGGAGACCCGGATTCGCATCATTGTGCTGCTCCGACACAGGATGTACTGCGTCAACGCCCTTGCTGCCGCCCTTGGCATTACCCCGGCCGCGGTTTCGCAGCACTTGCGCGTGCTGCGCGATGCCGGGGTTGTAACGCCCGCGAAACAGGGGTTCCATGTACACTACCGGGTCAATGAGGCAACCCTGAAGCAATGGGGGGGGATCGTCCTGGGCTTGTTCGAAGGCGAAAAATGACCCCCCTTTTTTTTAATCTGAATAAAAAGTTTCCGCGCAGACACTTATTCAATGCACACCGCTGACAATCCCGCTGGACAAGGGCGTGACACGGCTGATTACGTAGCGAGCTACGGCCAGTCGAGGCTGTTGCAAGGGAGGAAGCGCATGGACGATGCCATCGTTGTTCAGGGTTTACAGAAACGATTCGGGGAGGTTCAGGCCGTGGCCGAGGTCTCCTTCACGGTGCGCCGGGGCGAGGTCTTCGGTTTTCTGGGACCCAACGGCGCCGGAAAGACAACTACCATCAACATACTCACGGGGCTTGCCCGGCCTGACGCAGGGCGCTTCAGCCTGGGGGGAATCGACTGCATCCACAAGCCCCGGGCAGCGCAACAACTCATCGGCGTTGCCCCTGACGAAAGCAACCTCTATCCGGAGCTGACCGGATTCGAAAATCTGTGTTTCTGCGGTGCCCTGTACGGACTGCGTAAGCGGCACAGGGAATCCCGGGCACGCCGACTGCTTAACGAGTTCAGTTTGGACAAGGTAGGGGGACGCAAGTTCGGTGCGTACTCCAAGGGCATGAAGCGCAAGCTGACCCTGGCTGCGGCCATGGTGCATGAACCGCAGATTCTGTTCCTGGACGAACCCTCTACGGGCATTGACGTGGCCAGTGCCCGCCAGATTCGACAGCTCATCGCTGCGCTGCACAAAGCGGGAACCACCATCTTCCTGACCACCCACAACATCGAAGAAGCCGAGCGCTTATGCGATCGCATCGCTTTCATCGTTTCCGGCAAGGTGGTGCGCATCGATTCCGTAACTGCCTTGCTGCGTCCCATACAGGATCGTCACCTGCTGCTCATCTCATGCTGCACGCCAACGGCCGGAATTCAGGACGCGCTTTGCGCTGCCTTTCCAGCCCTGAATTGCAGCGTCCAGAATGAGGATGTGCTCCGCGTGGAGGCGGCAACGCCCATTCCGGTGGCGCCGCTGATCCGCTTTCTGGAAGAGCGCGGCATCGAGGTGCTCGAAGCCCGGCGCCAGCTGCCGTCCCTGGAAGACGTTTTCATGCGGATCACCGGTTTGGAGGCCAAGATCATGGCCGGGGAGAAGGAGCCGAAAGGAGGTAAGGGATGAACCGCTGGATTGCATTCTGGAATATCCTTTGCAAGGACATGCGCACCTATTATCTCAAGCCGCCTAACATCAGCTGGGGGCTGCTCTTTCCCCTGGCCTGGACAGGGATGTTTTTCATCAAATCCGGACAGGGAGTGGAAAGCATCATGACGTTGCTGCCAGGAGTAGTCGCCCTGTCCATCCTCTTCGGCACCACGTCCATGCTGGCGGTGACCGTAACGTTCGAGAAGAAGAATCGTTCCTTCGAGCGGTTGCTGTTGGCGCCGCTGCCATTCGAACTGCTGATGCTGGCCAAGACCTCCGGCGCCATCCTTTTCGGCATCGCCAACGCCTTCGTTCCGGTGGTTCTGGCCATGTTTCTTGCGGACATCTCGCAGCTGGCATGGGGGCTGTTTTTCGCGACAATCATCCTCATCGCCATGACGTCCACCTTTCTGGGGCTGTTCATTGCCGTGGCCGTCAGCGAAGTCTTCGAGGCCCAGACATTTTCCAACTTTTTCCGCTTTCCTATGGTGTTCCTGTGCGGGTTGTTTTTTCCGATCAGCAGCCTCCCGTGGTTCCTCAAACCCCTCTCCTTCCTTTTGCCGCTGACCTATGGCGCGGACCTTCTGCACGGCGCGGTCCACGGGGAGCACATCTTGCCGTATGGCATCGATCTCCCTGTGCTCGCAGGGTTCTGCGTGCTGCTGTTCGCAGCAAGTCTTTGGAACATCAGACGTAAATGGATCATGTGAACGGGTCGGTGTAAATGATTTGAACACGGCGCAGGGAGAGTGTTCAGCTTGTGAACTGTCTTGGCTGGAAAGTATTCTGTTTGTGAACAGCTCCCGGGGGGGGGAGATTGGGGTTAAAGGTTATTATCCTCAGTATTGCGCAGATTTTATTTGTAACATGTTCCCTGCAGCTGCGCTGCCATCACAGCCACAACAGGAGTGCGCACATGCCCCTTATTGCATTGCAGGCCGTCTCGAAAAGCTATCGGCAAGGGCTGGTGGAGTCTCCGGCTTTGCGGGAAATCACGGTTGCCGTCGAGCAGGGCACCCTGGTCACCGTTATCGGCCCCTCCGGGAGCGGAAAAACAACGCTGCTGAACATCATCGGCTGCATGGACAAGCCTGGCTCCGGAACCGTGCAGGTGGACAGAACGCGGACGGACACCCTGGACAGGGGGCGGCGGCGGATTTTCGCGAGGCACCCGGGCTTCATTTTTCAGGCGTTCAACCTCATTCCCGTGCTTACGGTTTACGAGAACGTGGAGTATCCCCTGATTATGATCCGCAAGACCCCGGCCGCGGAACGCCGCGCCAGGGTACTGCGCGTACTGGAGGCCGTGGGAATGGCCGGGTACAAGGACAAGCGGCCGGACCAGATATCCGGGGGGGGGCAGAAAGAACTCATGGGTCACAAGACCCTGAACATGACTGAGCGCTATTCTCACCTCGCACCGGATGCACTGCGCCGAGCCGTGGCACTGCTTGACGAACAGCCGGCCAGTACGGGCACGGTGGTGGACATTGCGACTGGCAACAGGCAAAGATAAAAACACAGACCGGAGGTTTTTTCATGAGCGCTACAGTCATCTACGACGACAACGGCAAGGCGGCCTTTGTGGTTGTTCCCTTTGCCGAGTGGGAAGAACTGCAAGCCTGCGTCACCTCAAGCCACCGGCCCAATGCCGAGACCTTGGCCGCGATGGAGGAAGCCCGTAGTGGCACCCTGAAGGGGTACACGTCGCCAAAGGAGCTGTGGTCTGACTTGGAGGTCGACGCGTGATCCGCGAGCTTGTACCGACATCGGCTTTCAAGCGCGATTACAAGCGCTTGAGCCGATCCGGCCGGCACGACATGCGGTTGCTGCAATCTGTCGTCGAGACCTTGGTCCAGGACGTGCCTCTTGAGATGCGACATCGAGACCACGCGCTGACCGGCAACTGGAGCGACCACCGGGAATGCCATATCAAGCCTGACTGGCTGCTTGTTTACAGACTTGAACCGGGCAAGCTGTATCTCGTGCGTGCCGGCAGTCATAACGACCTTTTCGCGTAGAGACTCACATGGACGGCGAACTGATCCACATGGAAAGTGGGAAGGGACCGACGCGAACCTGACCCCCTCGAGAAGGACCACAAGCCGGACATGGCGATACTAACCTTGCAGAGGCAGGGTCAGGCTCATCGCCGCTTACCGACGATGCGCCTGCCGTTCAGGCCGTCGAGGATTTCCAGCAGGCGACGCTTGCGCCAGTGCGTAGCGCGCAGCTGTTTGAGGTAGCCCTCCCACTCGGCCTGACGTTTGATTCGGGTCATGACCCGGGAGGCCATGAGCAGATACCCCGCGGCCTCTTCGTACGCGGCAGGGTTGACCCTAACGATGCACCCTTCGGCCAACTGCTGCCAGATGGAGACTGAGCGCTCCGGAGCGTGGTCTGCGATGACCGCAGCAATCCGGGTTTCGTCACTCCTGAAGCCTCCAAACAACTCTTTGGGTCTTCGGTCGTACCAAACCAGGACGTCTGCCGGCCGCTTTTCGTGGATGGCGATTTTGATTAGTTCCCGGATGCTGTGAATTTTTTTCCTCCTCACTCCGGTGGGAGTTTCCCACGCCTGCTCGGGCAAAGGCCATCCGGGCTGCTTCCAGGGCCAGTCACCGGTTTCCAGGTGCTGCAAGAGGCAAGGCCGCAGCCCCTCCCAGGCGCCAACCCGGTCTGCCGCTTCCTGGCAAGCCACGTAGCAGGTCAGGGAGGGATCGGCCACGAAGTCCTCCACGCGCATGACAAGCACCGTGGGCCAGTCCTTTTGCTGCGCGCGGACCTGGTAGAGCAAATCCCGCAGTCGGCCGGTCCGGCCTTCCCCTTTCAGCGCTTTGGCCTGGATTCCGGCCTGTATCCAGTGCGCCGCGTCCTCCAGACGGTCGGCATTGATGAGCCGCTGCCCCAACCGGCCGTAGTTTCCAGCGCGCTCGGCCTCGGCGACGCACAAGGGGATAATTGCATCGGCCTGACCCGCGTGTTCCAATGCCAGTATGGCCAGGTCGGCCAGCCGATTTCGATGGGAGCGCCCGGACCAGTCGTCGCCAGAGGGCGGGGCGGCGTTGTCGAGCCGCTGTCGTAACCGGAGGGCGACCTCCTCCCAAACCGTTGTCGGATACCCCGGACCGAGCAGGCTCCGAAACACCTCGCAGAAACCGTATTCGTCGTCGAGGATAGCGTCGATGGCCCAGATGAGCTGGTCGGAAGCAGGTAGGGAAGATGACGGTAGTGCGAGGGCCACGACACTCAGGCAAGAGGAGATGTCGGCGTGGCAACCACTCTCGGCGAGCCGATTTCCGGCTTGAATCAGATCCTTCCCCAGTTCCAGCACTGCATCGGCCTGCCCGCTCTGGAGCAGGGTTTCCAAACGATTACACAGGTCGTTTCGGTCCACAACATCGTCATCATCATCCAAGTGCCCACGCCAGCCGTGCCCACCGTCAAATTCCTTGATGTCGCGGCGGAGCCGGGCGACCAACACGCGGGTATCACCGCCCATAACCGCGGCCCGATCTGAGAACTCGCGAGCCAGGTCGGGGTACCTGATGGCCAGTTCTTGTATGTACTCCACGAGTTCGGCAGCGCTCTTGCCGACGAGCACGGCGGCGACCCGCTCCCGAAGGTCGGACGGTGCCACCGGATTCGAGGCAAGAAGTTCTTCTTCCGCGCGGTGGCGTTCCAACGTTGCCAGGCGTTCGTCATCGGCAGCGGCAGAAGCAATGGTCCGCTGGTTCTCGATATGGGCCAGCCCTTCGAACACCACGGCCACGCCGTGCTTGCAGTTCCCGGAAAAGGGACACGTACAATTACAGACAAGTTCACCTTCCGCATCGAAGGCGACACGCGTCGCGTAGGTTTCGCTGCCGCGTACCCAGGCAACCAGCCCGCCATCAGAGCAGAGCACCAGCTCTTGTACCAATCCGTCACGCTGATAGTTTTGCCCACGCTTAACGATAGTCCTGCCGGCCCAGGCATTCAGATCATCCCAGGTCAACGCTGCAAACCGCTCCAGCCCCTTCTCCCTATTCGCTCTTCCCATGACTCTCCGCTCCAAGCGATCCTGGTATCTCATTCGTTCGCCCAACGCCGAGGGGCTCCCCAATTTCTACGCGAGGGACTGGCCATGGGCAATGCGCGATGCCAGCCAGTTCCTCTGCGATCTATCTGGGATATCCCGTGCAGGAGGGGGAAACGTATCGAATACACGGCGGTAACGAGATAGTGGAGAGAAAGTGTAATTAATTGAAATATTATCAAAAAGAAGGGGGCTTGGACATTTGGACATTTCACCATCATCCGAAAAATCCTGGCTGGGGTCGAATAATCTGTCAGGCGAGTGTAATACGTCGCGTCCTGGGGCAACTGTGGGCGAGGTTTTTGGAGGGAAACGGGTAGCGTTGCTGCTGAAGGAGGCCTACGAACTCGTTGCCGGTCGGCATCGACGGATCAGGAGTTACACAAGCGTTCGAGGCCGGTTTTAATCGAGAAGGGTGAAAGCCCTGGCGGTCAACGTCGTGCTCGCAGTCTGCCAAATATCAGCTTATTCAATGACATCGGTTAAAACAATTCACGGATTCGCCATGGTAGGGGATTGCGCTTTTCCCTCTTTAAGGCCGACGAACGTACATGATGCGCATGGCCATGGTGAGGGGAAAGCCCACGTACGGCGGTCCCGTAAACCTCGATAGCGGGACAATAGCGGGGCAAACTCGGGGCCAACGAAAAAGGGGCTACCGACTTTCGTCTGCAACCCCTTGATTTTCCTGGCGCGCCCGGAGAGGTTCGAACTCCCGGCCTATGGATTCGAAGTCCAGCGCTCTATCCGGCTGAGCTACGGGCGCGCATGAATCATGCGATTATAACCGAGTTGATCTCGGATTTCAACTGTTGAATCCAGCCACAATCCAGTATGCGCCAAAACTGCCCCGTCTTCTCATGGTTGTTTCGGGCTGCTATGAATCGGTCGGATTGGCGATTGTGGTGAGGAGGCTTTAATCCAGGGATTGCGGAAGCAGGGCTTTGCGCGCCTCGGTGGTGTGTGCGGATGGCAGGCGCTCGAAGAGCAGGTGCATGTGCGCCTAGGGATCGATGTCGTTGGCTTTGCACGTCTCGATGGCGCTATAGAACGCCGCGCTGCCCTCGGCTCCGCGTGGCGATCCTGAAAAACAGCCAGTGTTTACGGTCTGCTGCAAACGGGCGAATCGTGTTCTCGATCCGGTTGTTGTCCGGACGAAGGCGATCGTCCTCAAGGTACGCAAGGATGCGATCCCATTGATTACGCGCGTAGCGCACGGCCACCGCGAAAAAGTACGTGCATCGACGAA
>CAZGAH010000107.1:0-3276 GCA_964523295.1 uncultured Desulfovibrionaceae bacterium
CAACGCCCGCACCCTGGCAGAGATGGCGACCGCGTGCCGCGAAGTGGCCGCCATGGCCGATCCGGTCGGCTCGATCGAGTCGATGGCACTGCGTCCGAACGGCCTGCAGGTCGGCCGGATGCGCATTCCTCTCGGCGTCATCGCCATGGTCTTCGAGTCGCGTCCCAATGTGACCGTGGACTCGGCGATCCTGTGCCTCAAGGCCGGCAATGCGGTCATTCTGCGGGGCGGCTCCGAGGCCATTCACAGCAATCTCGCCCTGGCCGCCCTGATCGGCGAGGCGCTCGGTTCTTCCGGCCTGCCGGTCGACGCCGCGCAGGTGATCCCGATCACCGATCGCGCCGCGGTCAAGGCCCTGTGCAAGCTCGAGGCATACATCGACGTCATCATTCCGCGCGGCGGCGAGGCGCTCATCCGCGCGGTGGTCGCCGAGGCGACCATGCCCGTACTCAAGCATTATAAAGGCGTCTGTCACCTCTACGTCGACCACGGCGTCGACCGGGAGCAGGCCCTGGACGTCATCTACAACGCTAAGGTACAGCGTCCGGGCGTATGCAACGCGCTGGAATGCCTGCTCGTGCACCAGGCCGAGGCACCGGACTTTCTGCCCCTGGTGGCGCAGCGGCTGCAACCGGCCGGCGTAACCTTCCGCGCCTGCCCCGCCTCGCTCCCGCTGCTGGGGCAGGCGGCGCGACCTGCCGCGGACGAGGATTTCGGCTACGAGTTTCACGACCTCATCCTGGCCGTACGCACGGTGGAAAGCATGGACCAGGCCATGGAACACATCGCCTGCCATGGCTCCAACCATACCGAGGTCATCTGCACGCGCGACCATGTCAACGCCATGCGCTTTTTGCGCGAGGTGGATGCCTCGATGGTCGGAGTCAATGTCTCGACGCGCTTCAACGACGGCGGACAGCTGGGGCTGGGCGCCGAGATAGGCATCAGCACCTCCAGGCTCCACTCCTACGGTCCCATGGGCGTCACCGAGCTGACCGCCACCAAATTCGTGGTGCTGGGACAGGGGCAGGTGCGGACCTAGGCTGCCGCGAGCATGGCACGCGGCACGGGCATTCTGGGTGGTTCGTTCAATCCCGTTCACGTCGGTCATCTGCGGCTGGCCATAGAGCTCCGGGAACGGCTGCAACTGGAGCGTACGGAGCTGGTGCCCTGCGCCGAGCCGCCGCACAAGCCCGGAGCCGGGCTGTTGCCCTATGCCCTGCGACTGCGGCTGGCGGAACTTGCCCTGTCCGGCAGCGGCGGCCTTGCGCCCGTGCCCGGGCTGGCCGTCAGCACGGTGGAAGAGCGGCTGCCCCGGCCATCGTATACGCATCGCACGCTGGCCGAATACGGCCGTACGCAGCCCGCAGCGGAGCTGTACTTCATCCTGGGCGCCGGCGACCTGCCTGATCTGCCGTCCTGGAGGCGCGGGCTGGAGCTGGCGTATCAGGCGAATCTCGTGGTGGTCCCCCGGGCCGGGGCAGGGATCGAGCAGGTGGCCGCGACCGTTGCCGCGCTCTGGGGCGACCAGGCCCGACCCACGGCCCCAGCGAACGGCGCCGACGCAGCCTGGCGCTTTACCGGACCAGGCGGGACAACGCAGCTGCTCTATGTCGACCTGCCCGTGCTGCACGTCAGCGCCTCGCAGGTCCGCGCCGCCTGGCTCGCTGGCCGCAGTGTCCGTTTTCTCGTGCCCGAGGCCGTGGAACGCGCGCTGGCCGAGGAGTCCCAACGCATCGCGGCAGTCTGGGGCGCCGCACCGGCCCTGACGGACGGGCCAAAGCACGGCCATGGCCGAAAATCATGACGACGACACCGCACGAAGACCCGGAGTTGCGGCAGACGCTCGACGCGCTCTCCGGTAATTATATGGCCGCCTACATGGCGGCCCAGTCCCTGCGCTTGCGCCTGGAGTCCAGACCGGACACCGCCGGCGAGGCCACTGTCGCTGCGCTGGAGGACGTGCTCACCCGGCCCGACCATCTGCGCCAGCGCACGGCATCCCTGCTCTACAAGGACGCCGCGTCGCTGCTGGGTGCGCTCTTCCGGGACCCCGGGCGACCGGCGCTGGCGGAGCAGGCGGGCAAGGCCCTGCGCACCGTGGCCTTTGCCCGGCCGGGCAAGCAGCGCATGGCCGCGGCTGCGGCCCTGGGGCTCATGCCGCTGCGCATCAATGGCCCCCGACCGGAGGCTGCGCCTGCCGTGCATCCGGAGACGCTCGACTGGTCCTCGCTGACCGCGCGCATCGGCGCGCACCCCGCGGAGCCGCCGCAGCGCTATGGCCGCAGTCTGGTGGCCCGGCTGGAGCAGCCGGAGCGGCTGCTCGTGGTCAAACAGGCCGACGATCAGGCGGCGGCGGACCTGCTCTTTCGCGAGGCCTGGTGGATGGAACGCCTGGGCGCGCAAGGTCTGGCCAGCGACTCCGGCCCCCTTCGTCCCTGGCGGTTTACGGACAGCTACGTGTTTTCGTTCAGAAACGGCAGCGCCGGAACGTCCGGTCCGACCTGCTCGCGGGCTATTTGCTTCGAGGCCCCGGCTACGTACTTCACCTATCCCAACGATCACCGACCAGGCCGTCAGTTGTCGGAGGAGCGTTTCGAGGAAGTGCTCCTGCGCGGCGCCCGCCTCTTCGGCGAGCACGCCGGCGCCGGCGTAGTGCATACGGCGCCGATCCCGCTGTTCCATAATCGCGTGCAACGGGCGCGGCGCGAGGATCAGGGGCGCTATCTCTGGGACCGTCTCGGTCGTTTGGACAAGTGGCTGCACTCCTGCCGCTATCCGAATTTCGGGGTCTCCGGCATCCGGGACTTCGAGCACCTCGACCCCTTCAGCACGTCTGGCCGGACATTTTATCGCCTGGTGGGGGATCAGATACTCAGCCTGCTCCTGGTGACGGGCAGCTATTTCCGCCATAAGGCCCCGGACCGGATCGGCCGCGACATCGCGGGACGTCCGGTGGACGCGCGCGAGCTGTTCGACCGTCCGCTGCTGGAGCGACTGCTGCGAGGCATTTTTCTCGACTATTACCGCGGGTTTACCGGGCAGGTCTTTGACGCTGTCTTCCCTTTCGACGTTTCCGGGCTGGCCGGGCGCATGATCGAGGAAATGGGGGTGGACCGGCACATGGAAGAGTTTTTACGCGTCGACGATCAGCTGGCCATGACCGACGAGGACTTCATCGCCTTTCTGCTGGAGCGCGGCGTTTCGCCCGCGCGGGCAAGGCGCCTGCAACGCGGACATGCGGATGTCACTATGCTCACGGGCCCGCACCTGGGC
>CAZGAH010000107.1:3286-12911 GCA_964523295.1 uncultured Desulfovibrionaceae bacterium
GGGCGAGTTCAACGGCAGCATCTCCGTGCCGGAACTCATCGCATATGTGGCGCTGGTCGCCGGAGTATGCATCGCGGGGCGCTACGCGGACCAGACCGGGATTCCGGCGCTGCTTCCGAAAGCTGCCTTGCAGGATGCCAGCAACCCGCTCGAACTGAGCGATAAGCCCGTCAATGAAGGATGTGAAGCGGAAAAAATGGTCTAATGGGTTGACCTTACGCGAATATTGCTTAAAAGTCAATCCGGGGGTCGGAACGGTGCAGCATCAAGCGCTGCATTACCTGAAGGGGGGGACCTCGCTCTGTGTCGAGCGTTCCCGCGTTTAATTTTTCACTTCGCGGACGGATTATGAAAATACCCTGCGTACGGTGTGGCAAAACCGTTGAATCTCCGGCAATGTATTGCAAGGATTGCCAACGCGAGATGAAGGGGCAGACGCCGGGCATCAGGCTCGGCAGATGGCTTTTCCTTCTCGTGCTGTGCTGCGTAGCGGCGCTCGTCGTCTATGGCTTCCTCCAGCCGCAGCGTATGGCAGGCTGGCGGGATGCGCTCATGCAGCAGCCGCTGGTCAAACAAGTGATGGAGCTGGCGAACGACGCGCTGCAGCAACAGCCTCTGCCGCCGCCTGTCCAGGAGGAACAACCGGTGGCAACCGCCCCCGGACCTGTCACTGCCGAGCTGGCTGACGTCAAAACGCCTGCCCCCGGGGGAGGCACAGCAACAGCAGGACCTGTCCAGCCGCCTGCGCCCGACACCCAGAACACACTGACGCCGAACGGGACTCCGGACCCCGTGGCGCCGACGCCTCCCGAGTCTGCGCCTGTGCCCGTCGCTCCGGCGCAGGAGATGGCCCCATCCTCCCAGCCGATCGAAGCACCCGTTGCGCCGCAATTGCCCCCCGAGAGCGCCGCCCCGCAGGCGGCAGCCACGGAGCCGCCGGAGGCCAGCCAACAGACGGCAAGCAAACCGGCCACCGTCTGGATCTACTATATCAAGAGCGACAGCAAAGGGCGGGATATCCACCTCGCATCCCAGCTTCGCCAGGCCGGATATGTCAACGCTCATGCCAAAGGCAACTGGCGGAGCAGTTTCAAGGATCAGAACGTCTTTTTCCGGCGTCGGGACAAGGCCGCGGTACAGGAATTGTTCGACGCGCTCGGCTCCGGGAAATACGAATCCTATCATTACGAAGGCGAACGCATCAATCGCATGGTCAAGGATCTGTTTGCCAAGAATCCGGATCTGGAATTCCTCGTCATCCTGCAGTGACGGATAGTGTCGGAGCAGGCCACCCCGCATGACGTAGTGATGGCGGACGTGGCCTGGCCGCGGGACACGTCCGCTTCGCCGCCCCAGACCCGCTTCAGCCGGCCACGCTGCATCCGGCCGGCTTGACGCACCGGGCACTTTCTCGCATAGTCGCATTCTGTCGGACGGCCCGGCATACGGTCTGGCCTCCGATCACGTGCAACCACGGAGGTAAACGTGACTGCTCCCACCAATGCTCCCGGCGGTCAGGGAAACGGCAATGCCCAGGCGCAACTGTCCGGCATAAGGGCCAAATTCCGGCACGCCAGGCGGGCCGTCATTATTCTGCTCGTACTGATGCTGCTCTGGCCGATCCTGTTCGGCGCCTACGCTATGCTGTGCGGATTGTACCGTTCCATCGATCCGACCCGCTTCGCCACGCCGGATCCGCTCGTACTCGAGCAGGTCGCCCAGGCCGGGGCGCAACCGGACAGCAATCAGCGAGGGACCACCCTGCTGACAGCGATGCAGGCCGAACTGCAACGCGAACTGCACTCCCCTTTCGGCTGGAGCGCAAACGATCTGTGGTTCATGCCCACGCGCTGGCTCGATAACCGTGCCAACCGCCAGCGTGGCGTGATTTTCGCCACCCGTATGTTCCTGACCTTTTATACGACGCAACTGGCCAAGCTTGGCCCGGCAGACGCCGAAAATCCTCACCTCAAGGAGAGCCGGGAAAAACGTCTGGTATACGGCGAGGACGTCTGGGGCTTTTTCCGCCCCTCGGCAGAAACCGAATATGCCAAAGCCCTCGGCCTGATGAACAAGTACAAGGACGAACTCAAGGCCGGACAAGCCGTGTTCAATTGTCGTTCCGACGATCTCTACCGCCTGTTCACCTATCTCACTGGCGAAGAGTTCCTCGGTCAGGCCCTGGGACAGTTGATCCAGAGCAACGAGGATCTGTCATTCACCGAACTCGACGATCGCGTCTACTATGTTCAGGGCGTGACGCTGGTCGTCAGAGACGTATTCTACGCGCTGATGCACCTTTTTCCGGAAATCACGAACAAAGGCGGCCAGGAAAGCGCCGATATCGTCATGACCAATCTGGACAAGATGTGTACCTTCGACCCGCTCATCGTTGTCGGCGGCCACCATGATTCCATGCTGGCCGACCATCGCGGTAAAATGGCCCGCTATCTCATAACGGTGATCAACCGGCTGAAGGACATTCAGGAATCCGTACGGCGATAGCCGCAGTCCCCTGCGGCCCGAAGGTCCGGGGCCGGCTCACGTCGCCGGCCCCGGCGGGAAGAGTTGTCAGACCCGCGTGCGCAGTTCCTCGTGAATCTGCGTCATGATGTCCGCGAGCGTATAGCGGTAACTCCAGTCAGGGAAGTGGGACTGAAAACGGCGGACATCACTTATCCACCAGATGTGATCCCCGATGCGGTTCGATTCGGAGTAGCTGTAGCGCATCGTATTGCCTGAAATCTCCTCGGCCAGATGGATGGCCTCCAGCACCGAGCAGTTGGAATGACGCGAGCCGCCCGCATTGTAGACCTCGCCGCTGCGCGGGGCCTGATAAAAATGCCAGAACATGTTGATGAGATCCCAGGAGTGGATGTTGTCGCGCACCTGTTTTCCGCCGTACCCGAAAACGGTGTATGGCTCGCCGGTGATGCAACATTTGACCAGCCAGCTCAGGAAGCCGTGAAGCTGCGCGCCGCTGTGGCGCGGGCCGGTGAGGCAACCGCCACGGAAGCAGGCGGTCTTCATGTCGAAATAGCGACCGTATTCCTGAACGAGCACATCGGCGGCGACTTTGCTGGCCCCGAACAGGGAATGCTTGCAGTGGTCGATGCTCATGCTCTCGTCAATACCATGGCTGTGGTACGGGTGATCGTCGGCAATTTCCCAGCGGGTCTCCTGTTCGACCAGGGGCAGCCGGTTCGGCGTATCGCCGTAGACCTTGTTCGTGGAACAATGGATGAACACGGCCTCAGGGGAGAAACGGCGGGTCATTTCCAGCAGAATGAGCGTTCCGTTCGCGTTGACCGTGAAATCGGTAAAAGGCTCGTTGGCGGCCCAGTCATGGCTGGGTTGGGCTGCGGTGTGGATGACGCAGGCCAGGTCGGTGCCATAGGTGGAAAAAATAGCCTGCATGGCCTTTTCGTCGCGGATGTCGGCGCTGTAGTGTCGATAATTGGAAACCGTATCCTGGAGATGGCGCACGTTCCAGGCCGTGGAGGCCGTCTCGCCGAAAAAATAGCGTCGCAGATCGTTGTCGATCCCAAGGACCAGGTCGAAACGATGTGCGAAAAACTCGACCGATTCGCTGCCGATCAGACCGCCCGAACCGGTGACCAGGGCCACCTTCATTGCAGTACTCCTTTGAGTGCGGTTTCATTCGCCGCAATCCACTCGCAAATATCGCGGACGATGTCCCGGGGCGTCCATTTCGGCCGCCAGCCGGTTGCCAGTTCTACGCGTTGCGTATCGCTGATGTAGAGGCGGATGTCAGCGGGCCTGGTTTCGGCAATCCGGCTGATTGGAATGCGGTTGCCCGTAACCTCGACGCACAGTTCCGTCAACTCCGCCAATGAGACGCTGCTGTCCAGCCCGCCGCCCACGTTGTATACCTGCCCCTGATGCCTGTCCGGGTCGGCCAGCTGTCTTTCCAGCAGATCATAGAGATCATCGACGTGGAGGATGTCCCGCACCTGCTTGCCTTCCCCGCCAAAGCCGATGAACGAGAGGTCCTGCTTCCAGAAATGGCGCGCGACCCAGAGCACGACCACGCCCTGGTCGACTTTGCCGAATTGCCACGGGCCTGTCAGTACGCCGCAGCGGTCGATGATGACCTTGAGCCCGTACATGTCGGCATATTCCTGAATGATAAGCTCGGAGGCAAGCTTCGTCGCGCCGTAGAGCGAGCGGGCGCCCTCCAGGGGAAAGGTCTCGGCGATGCCGCAGGCGCTGACGCCAGGCACCTGCTGGGCGGAGGCCAGAGCGTAGCGGGTGTCCTGCTCGACGTACGCCAGGTTGTTGACGGCGCGTACGGGGTAGACCCGGCTCGTGGACAGAAACAAAAACATGGCGCCCCGCTTGCGCGCCTGCTCCAGACAGTTGAGCGTGCCGACGAGATTGGTGTTGACCAGATACTCGGGCGAGGCGCCGTAGCCCGCAAGCACCGACGGTTCGGCCGAGCACTCCAGGAGCAGGTCGAAGGAGCCGGCAGCCTCGATGTCTTCAGGATTGCGGATATCGCCGTGAAAAAACTCGATACCGTGCTCCCGAAGCCTGGAGATGTTCAGTTCGCTGCCACGTCGTTTGAGATTGTCCAGGCAGACAACCCGGGCCGTGGGTCTGCTCCGCTTGAAGCGAAGCGCCAGAGACGAACCGATGAAACCGCAGCCGCCGGTAACCAGAATGGACTTTGGATGCATGTTCACCTGCTCGTTGAGCGCCGACCGCAAGCGCAGTCGTGCGCGGAATCGTCGGGGTCCAGACCGCACGCGGGCCAGGATCGTGGCTGCTTGACGGCAGTTACCGAAGTCCCTTGGACTCGACAAGCTTTTTGAAGTACTCGATAGTCCGTTGCAGTCCGAGTTCCAACGGGACTGTGGGCTCCCAGTCGAGGATTTTGCGCGCGAGCGTGATGTCCGGCTTGCGCTGAATCGGGTCGTCCGTGGGCAAGGGCTTGAATTCTATTTTCGATTTCGACCCGGTCATCGTGATGACCAGCTCTGCCAGCTCCATGATCGTGAATTCGGACGGGTTGCCCAGATTGATGGGGCCGGTGACCTCGTTGCCCGTCTCCATGAAGCGGAGAAAGGCCTCGATGAGATCGTCGACGTAGCAGAAGGAACGGGTCTGACTGCCGTCACCGTAAACGGTGATGGGATCGTTGCGCAGAGCTTGAATAATGAAATTGGAGACGACGCGACCGTCATTGGGGTGCATGCGCGGCCCGTAGGTGTTGAATATGCGGGCGACCTTGACAGGCATGTTGTGCTGCCGGATGTAGTCGAAGCACAATGTCTCAGCGCAGCGCTTGCCTTCGTCGTAGCAGGAGCGTGGCCCGATGGTATTGACGTTGCCCCAGTAGGACTCGGGCTGCGGATGCACCAACGGATTGCCGTAGATTTCGGAGGTCGAGGCCTGCAGCAGTTTAGCCTTGGTACGTTTTGCCAGCCCCAGCATATTGATAGCGCCGTGCACCGATGTTTTCGTCGTCTGCACCGGGTCGAATTGATAATGCACGGGCGATGCCGGACACGCAAGATTATAGATTTCATCGCATTCGATGTATAAAGGAAACGTCACATCATGCCGCATCAGCTCAAAATTGATGTGTCCGATCAGATGGCTGATGTTCGAGCGGGAGCTGGTAAAAAAATTGTCAACACAGATGACTTCACATCCTTTCTCAATCAGCCGGTCACAAAGATGCGACCCAAGAAAACCAGCACCGCCTGTCACCAGAACGCGTTTCATAAGATGCATGATGCAGTCTCCTCGTCAAAATAATAACGCCAATGCAGCCTGCCTCAATTTTCATTTTTTAGGTAAAAATACTCATATCATCATATCATGAAAGAAAGAGAAGAATTATCACGGCAGCCCAATCTAACTATCCGGTGGCGGGACAAAAGAGAAAGTCTTCTCTAGTTTATATATTCTGATGAGTCTGTCATTATACACCAACTTCATACCGGCAGGCACTGTATTTTCAAGAGTTGCATGAGTCACTACGTAGTTGACAGGAAGTCCATTTCTTCGAATAAAAATGGAAACGTAATTGGCATCTTCGAAGTCAATATATTGAAGCATTCTCGAGGCCAGGGCATGAATACGGCTATCTTTGGCCATGTCTTCGGTAGAAGCGTAAAATGCTGCATCCGTGTAGGGCATAATTTGAGCGCTGTCAATGATGCGGGGATCAAGAAAAACAACCCCTTCGCCCGAGGTTGCTCTGGCCCGGTTGATGCCACGGACAACGCGTACAGGCAAATCCTGCAACAAGGTCGCAATCATCTTGGGTTGCTTCCGGCTCACATATAAACGCACCCCATTGATATCACTGATAAAATCATAATTACCATTAATAAACGCTGCAAGTTGAGGAACTGTCTCAAATCCATACTTCGCCTTGTCATCATAAGCAAACATATCAGGAGAAATCGCATCAATAAAAATATCGGGCTGAGTTGCTATTAACTGATTTATATAATCATTAAGGTAAAACTCGCGCAATGCGGGGATCCCAAAAATATGCATCGGCGTAGTGCGGGTGGGGATACGCCGTCCGGTATGGACGTACACGTCATAAAACCACCCCCAGACGGCCACCGTCGCTTCAGGAGATGCATATTCCAAAATAACGTCGGAATAAAAATGATTAACTTGCCCTCTACAAATATATGGCTCTTTAAAAATACTTGTATTATCACGATATGTATGCTTAAAGAAAACAAAAGGCAAGCTAAGAGTCAGTGAAAAAAATGCCAAAATAACTGACGGCCCAACCCGGTCACGAAGAGTATCAGCGGCAATAAAAAGCAAAGCGCATTGAAAAACAGCAGCAAAAATAAATATAAAAAGGTAATAATGGGCGAAATAGTTGCCTGGCGCAATGATTGAATATACTGTTAGAAAAAATGCCAACCCTGAAAAATATATCCCCTGCGTGGAAGATTCGGTTCGCAGTGCTGGGCGAAGCAAGGTGCGTAAGCGTGAGTTTCTCAAGCAGAGAATAAGAAACAGCACCAACAAAATCGCTGTGACCAAGAGGACGCTACGAAAGAAAAATGTATTTATCTGGCCGTAATCGAATTGAACATAGAAAGAGAGTAATTTTTTCCAAAATGGCTCCGCTTTTTTGCTTACATAAAAGAAATTTTGCACTATATAACGAACGTAAAACTGCTCCCAAAGGCCGAGCAACCCCAGGACGCACAGGAACACCGCACTGGGAGTCACGCCGGCGCCGAGCACCAGGGCCGACTGTGCGAGCGCATCCTGTCGGTTTCGACGCACGCGCCACAGTTCCGCCAGGCACCACAGGCCGAGCGCGCCGGCAATGGGGATGCCTTGCAGCTTGGCCCAGGGCACGCAGCCCAGGCAGAGACCGCACAGTACGCCAAGTGTTCCACGCTGCAAGCCCTCTGTCACGCGCAGACGGGAGACAAGAAAAAGGGCCGCACAGAGCAGCAACAGCGTGGGGGTTTCCGCGTTATAGGCGAGAAAATCGCAATAGCTTGTAAATCCGAGAAATATGGCTGGAGTGAAAACGGTCAACCTGGCGCAGGCGTCGGAAAACAGGAGGCGCAGCGCCTGATACAGCAGCACCAGACTGCCCGCCATCATGAGCATGCCGGCCAGTTTTGACAGGCCATAATCGACGCTCAGGCCCGACAGATGGAGCAGCAGCAGCGGGTATTCCACCAGTGGGCCATGCGACCCGGGATCAATGGAGCGCCAGAACACGGGGTCTTGTGCCAGCGTGATAGCGGAGGCGAGTATCTGGCTTTCGTCAGGGTTGAGTTCACCGAGCGTGAGCAGGGGCCAACGCAGGAGGACGAACGTCGCGGCCAGCAGCCAGCTGAAAAGGGTAGTGCCGCTGCCCTGAGTCCGGGGACAGATCACGGGGCGGATTGCCAGCAGCAGGGTGCACGTCGTTGCCGCCAGCGCCGGCGTCCAGTAGAGCAAGCCCGGCGAGACGTTCGCCACGGCGCCTGCCAGCGCGCAAACAAGAGAGGTTATGCTCGAACCGTCCAGGCCGCTCATCACTGAATGCCGCGTTCCTTTCCCCAGGGGGGCCATGCGCTCCGCAGCGTGGCGAAGCCCGACAGCTAAGGACCGAGCCTAAGGCGCGTACGTCATCACGACGGGTGCGCATTGCCTCCGGTCCGGCGTCGCAATCTGCGTGAAACGCCAGAAAAAGGCAATGGCCTCGCAACACATTATCATAACTATCATTTCAGCCGGCATCATTTCTCCCGATCCCCTTGTCATCTCCTGACCTCCTTCGCTTTGGAAGGTGCAGGACGACAGGCGTGCTCGCCATGCCGTTAAACGGGCCGGCAGACTCCGTTGCCAGAGGGGAGGAGCTGCTGACGTAGTTACTGAAAAAAAATCCTTTTTTGGGCTAAAGAAATTAAGAACCCGGCCGATAGAGTAAATGAGGGAGAAGTATCGTGGCCATTAATTCCTACTACGTCCGCAACATGCTGCGCAGCTACGACAGGCAGCTCGTCACCGCCCGAAGGTTGGCCCGGTATCGACGGGTCATGCGCGCAGCGGACGCCAGCGACGCCCTGAGCATCTCCCGTGAGGCCCGCCGCAATCAACTGGTCGAACGCGTGGCCAAGGAAGTCGTCGAAAATCTGCTCATTTCCGGGAGTGACAACCCCATTGTCGCGCGCATCCGGGATCAGCTTGAGCGGGAGTGCAAGGAGACGTATCTGTTCGAGTACCCGGTAACCGAGCCGGAACTGCTGGTCTTCCGGCAAACCAAGGCCGGCCCGGTCGAGCTGGAGCCCGAGCAGAAGCAGGACGTGCTGAACCGACTGTGGAAAATAACCCTTGATACGGTGGACGAAACCATGTTGTAAGGATGGCTGTGGTCAGGCAAGGAGTACGTGCCATGGAAATCAAGAATACGCTGGGCGGACTGAACCCTTACGAAAGGGCCAGAATCGAGACGTCGGAAAGCGAGACGGTCAGACCTCGCCGTGAAAGCGGTCATGTCGCCGAAAACGCTCCCCGGGGAGACCGGGTGCAGTTTTCCGATGAGGCTATGCTGCGGACCGAGGCCTACAAGGCCGCAAGCAACGCACCCGACGTGCGCAGGGACAGGGTCGAGGAGATCAAGGCCCGAGTCGCCGCGGGTACCTACGAAATGGACAGTCGGAAAATAGCGGAGCGACTGGTCAAAGACGATATCGAGTTTCCGGGCTAGAGGGACAGCCCGATCACCAGGCGTTCCGGAACGCACCGAACCTTGCGCAGGCAAGGGTCTTGGTGCGTGTTCGGTATTTGTCTTCGGAGAAGTCGGGTAACCACTCAAAAAGCCCGCAATCTATCAGTCTCACCATTTCCCGCTGAAAAAAATCCACACCAGCAGGACGCCTGTCTGTTGGTAAGCGTGGAATAAGGTACTTCTTCCATCTCCCCATTCGCTCATGGCATTGTTCGCCAGAATCGCAGGAGGTGAACCATGGAGAGCAGGAAGAGAGTCAAGGGGGTTGAGCGGGTCGCGTTTTGGCGCGCACATGTCGAAGCGTGGCGGGCAAGCGGGATGAGTCAGTCGCAGTATAGTCGTGAACATGGCATCAGGCAAAGTGGTCTCAGCTACTGGATTCGCCGC
>CAZGAH010000108.1:0-3094 GCA_964523295.1 uncultured Desulfovibrionaceae bacterium
GGATCAACTACCCTTTTCCGTGAATACTTGCCATACCTGTCGGCACACCATTCCCAGACATTGCCATGCATCTGATACAAACCCCATTGATTCGGTGCCAGTTCCTTGACCGGAACGGTCTGTTCCCTGTACTCGCCTTCGGGACCATTGTTGTAAGGAAAATGTCCATCATAATTGACCTGATCCGTTGTGATATTTTCACCAAAGCAGAAAGGGGTCTGTGTACCGGCCCGGCAGGCGTATTCCCATTGTGCTTCCGTGGGCAGGGTCACGTTCAGCCCCGAGTGCCGGGCATTCAATGCTTCGAGAAACTGCTGGCAATCATTCCAACTCACCCCTTCCACCGGCAACTGCCCGGCATGGGTAAATTGGCTGGGGTTTTGCCCCGTCACAGCCTGCCACAGCTCCTGCGTGCAGGCCGTATCCGCCAACCAGAATCCCTCGGTGAGGGTGACCTCGTGTTCTGTCTCGTCATCATAACGTTCAGCCTCGTCAGCCGGGGACCCCATCGTGAACGTCCCTGGCCGTATCCAGCGCATCACCTGGCGCACGCCGGCGTACTCGAACGCCGCCCAGAGGCCGTATTGGTCCAGGCCATGGTCCTTGGCCCAGGAAAGGTCGGGCCAATCGTTGACCAGGGCGTCACGCTCGGAACTGTTGACCCACAGGCCGTGCTCCTTTCCGCCATCGCTCAAATCCGAAAAAATGCTTTGCGTACCACCAACGGCACTATCTTTCGGAAAGGCCCAAACAACAATCGATCTGTTCAGCGGCAACGTCGCGAAAAGTCCGTTCTCTCGTGGCAGCGGGGACAGCGAGGCCCCGGGCGCTCCACACGATAGCGCTTCCGCCCATGGGGGCTTTTCCATGCTGTCAAAGCTCAAAACCATTTCCGACGTGGAAATGGTGAATAGGCCCGACGGGGGCAGCGGCAAGGCAAGGCCGTCCTGCAGCACACGCTTGACCGTGCCGGCACCGTCGGACGTTTCCACCAGTTCCCGCGCCTTGATGGTGCCCAGCACACTGCCGGATGGAGCGGAATCGCTGCCACCCGTTTCCCCTTTCTGAAAAACGAGTTTTTCTCCGCGTTGTAAGATTCTCCAGTCACGAACCGGTGTTACCGGCTCATTGCGAAAGGCCGCCACATCCGCGTCATCAACAACAGCAGGGAATTGACCGCCTTGCTCGATTTCCTTTTGGAAGACCTCGACGATTTTCATGCGCAACGCTTTCGTCAGATCGTTGTTCTTGAGTTCGGGCAGCTGCCGCCAGGCCATGCGCCGCAACCACGCCCTGACGGCATCCGGCTCGCCCATGGCCGCGGTGCCACTGCTTAACCATCCAAGGAAAGCTCGCAACTGATCATCCATGGACACCGTGCACGGCTTGACCACATGCTGCGCCAGTCGTTCTTCCAATTGCACTTCCGGAGGCAGGAAACGGTGAAACTTCTGGATGCAACGCAGCGCGGCTTCACAAAGAGAATTCTCTATCGAGTTCTGGAAATTCCTTCTGAATTTCTCGTGCTGGCCGCGGTTGAACGAAAAAGCCAGGTAGGTTGGCGTCACTGCGGGATGCGTCCAGGCCTGTCCCTCGACGCCAACATCCGCTCCGGGAATAAGCCTGCGCAAGGCGCGCAGCAGGCGGGGTTCGACACGTACTGCCGTGGAGCACAGGGTCAACAGGATTTCAACAGTGCGATCATCATCGCTGGCGATGTGCCCGGCGAATTGCGATCCATGTACACTGGGGCCGGGTCCCGTGTCGTCCCAGGGTACCCTGTGAAACAGGTTGGCGTGCCGCGTATCCCATAGCCTGATCGGCACGGGCATCAAGACAACGGGGCGTACGCCCTGATCCCGCAGCACTTCACCAAATCGCAGCCATTCATTCCTGTCCTGCTCTTCGCCATACGCTCCCAGGTCGGACAGGATGAGCAACGGCGTCTCCATGGGCCGCAGTTCGAACGCTGCGTTGGTCGCTGTCCGGGGATCATAATCCAGGCCGAAAGGCCCACCCCTCAAATGCGAGACTTTGAGCCGGAGTTCGCCCAAACGTGAGGTGACACCGCTCACGACCTGGTTGAAGTCGCCCCAGAAGGGAAAAAGCCGGGGCGCACTGTCCATCACAATATGCGCCCGTGCGGCCCAGATTGTGCGGACCTTACGCGGAATATGCCCGAGCAGCTCACCACGCGCGATGCGGGCGACAGCCTTGACATCGTCGGGCTCGCGCGAAAAATGTTCCCTCCCCAGCACCGCCTTGAGAAACGGCCACACTCCGGCCCACGGCACGATGGGAGAAAACGGCGGGCCTTCTTCCTCGGTGATGGCGGGCAGCTCGCCTATGGCAGGAGGCGGCACGTCCCTGTCTTCTTGATGAGGCTTCAGGACCTCGCGCTCCTTGGCGTACCAGAACCGGGCGGTGAGCGGCAGGGAATGAAGGCTTGGTTCAGCCAGCGGCTCGGCGGGAGCGGTGTCATCCCGCTTCTTCAGATGCAGGGGCGAACGTTCGCCATCGGAATCCGCGGGTTGATATGAATAGCCCAACAATGAAGCAATCTGCTCCCGCGGCACATCCGGAAAGGCCCGAAGCAGACGCACAAGGTCGCCCCGACCGACAGCGGGGAGGCTTTCTCTATGTTCTCGCCTGGACATGTTCAGGAACGCGCATTCTTCTGCAAGGTAAAACTTTCAATGAGATTCATCAGCTCCCCGTCGCTACGGGAGCTCTTTTCGTTTTTTTGCTCCTCCTTGAGCATCGCCTCGAAAGCGCAAACAAAGTCTATGTATTCCGAAAGGCCTGGCCTGTAGGGGCCTGACTTTTTTCCTCGTTCATCCAGCACCCGTGTTGCGATGTCGTTCATTGAGCCCACGACAGGGCTCTTCTTCCCATGAGCCAGGTGCACTTCTGCTCTTTTCTTCAACCAGTCCACGACATCGTGTCGTGTTGTCATCTTGGATTCCCCGGGAAAATCCATATGCAGGACAAAACATCGCCGCAAAAAGGCTTGGGGCAGCTCGCGTTCCTCGTTGGTGGTAAAGATGATCAACGGGGCGGGGGCGTCTCCTTCCTGTTTCACGGATGCTTCGAA
>CAZGAH010000108.1:3104-11878 GCA_964523295.1 uncultured Desulfovibrionaceae bacterium
GCCGGGGACAAAGAACTCCTTGTCGGCAAGAGCGCCAAGCAGGGAATTGGGCACGTCGGCGTCGGCCTTGTCTATTTCGTCTATGAGTACGACCCAGCCGGTCTTCTTGGAAGCGGTTCCGGGCTCACTCCCAATGGCCGTCATTACCTCGCCGGTCGGACAAGCACCGATTTGACATTTATTATACTGCATCAAGGCCTGCCCTGGCTGGAAAGCCCACCACAACGCGCCTGGAGAAGTATACTGTTTTCTGTCGAGAAGCTGCTTTACCGTTGCGTGGTCCACGTTGCAGGTTGCCGTGGCATCGCCAAGGCGCATGACGCCATCGAATTGCCAGAGAAGGTCATTGGGCTCGGTTTTCGCGGTGATGACTTCCGAGATGAAATGTCGCTCAAGCCTGTCCGCGGCAGCACGAGCGAGCGAACTCTTGCCAATGCCCGGCTCCCCGCGTACCAGCAAGGGGCGGTTGACAGCTATAGCCGCATTGATGGCAAAGACGTACTTGTCATCCCAGATGTATTTTTCTTTGCGTGCGTTGTTATCCACCTAACGCCTCCTCAGTTTTACGAAGTTTGCAATCCATTGTTTAGGAATGCATCAATACAAAGTTCAAATTCTTCAGCAAAATCAGCCTCAAATAACTCTGATGCATTTTCACTTTCATCCTTCTGTACGAAAACAACATTGGGAATACATTTACACATTTCATAAACGCATCTCTCACTTACTTCTGGCCCGAACACGATGACAATGCAGTCGCGATATACGTGATTCAGCATTTCTCCACCAATTTTATTGAGTGCTCGTGCCTTCCTCTCGCTTTTGCTGTCAAGTTGACTATTCAAACTCACCGCATTCCATATTACAATGGCATTTTTCGAAATTCGATTTGATTTGTTTTCTTTGCCATTAATTCCATTTTCTACATTGCCTGAAATTCCAGTTTCTACAAAACCCAATTCACAATACCTGCTTTCTATTCTATGCAGATCAATATCTTTATTGACAGCAAACGAGACCAACACTTCCAGGTCTTGATAGCCTTCACAATGATAATTGAATTTATAATTGTAGAACATGCCAGAGTCGTCACTACCAACAATAGGCCTTATTGTAAACTTGTCACATTTCAAAAATGCGATGGTCAGGATAAGCAGTATTACATTGTCTTGAAAGATACCATCAACTTTAAATGAATTATTAGTGTATTTTTTTTCATTTTCCAAAAGTCTAAAAGCATCAAATAAATCTTTCCTGATAGTTTCCAAACTGATATTTCCAACAATGAAATTCTGGAGAATTTTCCAAACATTACTGTTTTCGCCTCCACCTCTATCAGTATTTCCGCCTGCGCGACAGATGACCTCTCTGACCTGTTTGTCTCGCACAGCCAAGACAATTTGATATAATGCAAGAATCTTTGAACTGCTTTTGCCTATTATTTTCTTCAGAGGTTTACCTTGTAAAAAGCTTTCTACAAACTCAATCTCCAAATCTTTATCTATAAAATATCGTTCTTTCGACAAATCCCTCCTCTCAATTTTTTCATTTATTGCGCGCAGGTCACTCGCAATCCACTGCTGAGCGATTCGTGAGTCATCGGTCAAGAAGTAGGTGAAGATCGGAATAAGTTGCTTCATGTTGTTGTCAAACACAGCGCCATCTTCACAATTAAAAAAAACTTTAACGCCTTCATATGACTTGAGCATTTTTTTGACCATTATTTCAAAATCGAATTCACAGACGACATACTCTTTACACAACTCGCAAACCAGGTTTACGGCACTATCATTATCGAAGCCATTCCAGAAATCAGACTGGATGCGCTCAGCGTTGTCGCAGGAACGTTTATATGCGCTCTTAAGTTCAGAATATCTCCAGCATCCGCTTGAGAGCTTCATTACTATTGTACGGACGATTTGCCTGTGTGGAGGGGTTATTGCGCTATCAACAATGGAACCAGCCGTCCTTCTAGCAGCAAGCTCAGCCTCAATCAAAGGCTTAAGAGAAATAATACTCGCAAGAGATCCTGCTATCCCAAGGGCTAATTCTAGTTCAGCCGTCATTATGTATCTCCAAAACAGTATGATTTCCCCAGATTGTAGATTGTACCCGTAACATGCTGTCAATCTGGTGGTTTCAGACTGCCGCTTCAGTTCGGTATTATGATGTTGCCAAAGCGTTTATCACCCGGAGGAGAGAAACGTTGGCCGGATTTGATGATAGCCTGGAACATGATATATTTCAAGGGGTATTGAATGGTCAGGGTAACCGGGAAATATTGGCGGAATCCGTGTTGGATCAGGTACGGGAAGCACAAGCGGCGAAAACGTCAGGTGCTGCCCGATACGAACGGACGGAAGAGCGGGAAGGCTACCGAAAGGGGCATAATGCACGCACTACTGTTGCACCAGCGCTCCCGCATACCCGACCACGCGGTCGAAGTCGCCGCTGGCCTGGGCGGAGGTGGCGTAGCCGGTGATTGTGGCCGACGTGGCGCCCAGGGCGTGACAGGCGGCGATGCCGACGGTCATGGGCAGGACGCCGCACATGGTAATGTTGTGGCGACGCACGGTCTGAAACAAGGCCTGGGCGTCGAGCGCGGCGATGCAGTCCAGGGCCAGGCGATCGCGCCGCGTGGCCTCCGTGTGGGAGATGAAATGGCTCATGTCCGAGCTGACCACCAGCGAAACGGGCTCTGCCTGTTGCCGCAGGGCTGCGGCCAGGGCCTTGCCCAGTTCCAGCAGCACGTCGAGCCGGGGCTCGGCCACGGCGATCGGGACGATGGTCGTCGCGGGGTTGAGACGATGCAGAAAGGGCAGGATCACCTCCAGCGAGTGCTCGCCCAGGTGCGCCTCACGATCGGCGGACAGGACAGGCGCCGCCTCGCTCAGCGCGGCCGCGAGTCCGATGTCCACGCGCAGCGAAGCGCCGGGGAAGCGCCAGGCGCCGTCAGGCCAGAGGGCCAGACGGGCGCCACGTCCGGTGTGGTTGGGACCCAACAGAACGATGCGCTCGGCGAGCCGCGCCTGGCCGAGCGTCGCGCCGGCGATAGCGCCCGAATAGGGGTACCCGGCGTGCGGGACCATCGCCAGGAGGGTTCGCCCGGACGCCTGCGGGTCCGCCCGGGCCAGAAAGGAATCCACCTGCCGCCGGAGTTCCTCCGGATCGGCAGGATAAAACTGGCCGTGGACAAGGGGAGATCGATCCATGGCTGCCTCCTTTTCGCCCGGGAAGAATGGTGCTGTCGGCCCGGGACAACCGGACGCATACAGTACCCGGCAATTCGACGTCCAGGGGCAAGGTCGGTACGGAAACACCCGCGGCGCCCGTGGTCGGCAACTTTCCTTTTCCTGTTCACTATGAGCCCTTGTGGCCGCCGGGGCAAGCAGAAATTGAACAAAATCGTCCCGGGAAGCGAATTATCGGGTTTTGATCCTGGACAATCCGGCCTGCCAAGGGTATCTACGCTCCCGTTTGCCAGGAGAAGGCCATGCGCGTCGTCAATGATCCCCGCGAGTTTCAGTCACTCTGCCTGAATTGGCGTTTCGGGCAGATCAGAACCGCCCTTGTGCCCACCATGGGCTATTTTCATGCCGGGCACATCAGTCTGATGCGTTGGTCGAGGGACAACGCGGACAAGGTGCTGGTCTCGCTGTTCGTCAACCCGACGCAATTCGGCCCGAACGAAGATCTGGCCAGCTATCCCCGTGATTTCGAACGGGACCGGGCCATGGCCGAAGAGGCGGGCGCGGACGTGCTCTTTGCGCCGGAGCCGGAGGCCATGTACGCCAAGGACCATACGACGCGCGTAGAACTGGCCTCGCTTTCCGCAACGCTGTGCGGCCGGAGCCGCCCGGGACATTTTTCCGGTGTTGCCACCGTGGTGACCAAGCTGCTCATGCTGGCCCTGCCGTCGGTGGCGGTCTTCGGCCAGAAAGACTGGCAGCAGCTCGCGATCATCCGCCGCCTGGTCCGGGACCTCGATATCCCGGTACAGGTGGAGGGACGGCCGATAGTACGCGAGCCGGATGGCCTGGCCATGAGCTCTCGCAATGTTTATCTCGGTCGTGAGGAGCGTTTCCAGGCTCCAAACATTCATAAGGGCTTGACGTTGGCAGCCGAACTGGTGCAAGAAGGCACTCGCGACGTCCAGACGCTTGGATGCCGGATACGTGATTTTTTTCACCAGACCATGCCTCTGGCGCGACCCGACTACATTGAATTCGTCAATCCCCAAACGCTCCAGCCCGCAGCCGCCATCGACGACGCGGTCCTGCTTGCCGTGGTCATGGCCTTCGGCAAGGCCCGCCTCATCGACAATACGCTGCTGCAGCCGGAAAAGCCCAGCTCCCGAGTCTGATGGTTTCAGTTCTGCGAAGGCCCGACACCAGGCGCGCCGGCGCATTGATCACCATAGCGACCCCTTAAGGAGGACATGCAATGATTCCTGACAAAGGCAAGTATCACTTTACATCCGAATCCGTTACCGAGGGCCATCCGGACAAGGTGGCGGACCAGATATCCGACGCCGTGCTCGACGCGATTCTGGACAAGGAACCTGAAGGTCGGGTAGCCTGCGAAACGCTGGTCATCACCGGTCTGGTCTTCATCGCCGGCGAGATTACCACCAACGCCTATGTCGACTTTCCGGCCATCGTGCGCCAGACTGTCAAGGAAATCGGCTACAACCACTCCGACATGGGTTTCGACTGGGAAACCTGCGCGGTGATTTCCTCGATCGACAAGCAGTCCGCCGACATCGCCCAGGGCGTCAGCCGGGCCAAAGCCGAGGAACAGGGCGCCGGCGACCAGGGCATGATGTTCGGCTTCGCCTGCACGGAAACCCCGACCCTGATGCCCGCCCCGATCTATTGGGCGCACAAGCTGTCGCGCCGTCTTTCCTACGTCCGCAAGGAAGGCATCCTCGATTTCCTGCGCCCGGACGGCAAAACGGAAGTCTCTTTCGAATATATCGATGGCAAGCCCTCGCGCATCGACACCGTAGTCATCGCCTGCCAGCACTCCGAGAACATCGCCTATCCCGATCTGTGCGACGCCGTGAAGACCGAGGTCATCACCAAGACCCTGCCTGAAGAATACATGGACAAGAACACCCGCATCTTCATCAACACCACGGGTCGGTTCGTCATCGGCGGTCCCATGGGCGATTGCGGGTTGACCGGTCGTAAAATCATCCAGGACACCTACGGAGGCATGGGCAACCACGGCGGCGGCGCCTTCTCCGGCAAGGACCCCTCCAAGGTGGACCGCTCCGCCGCGTACATGGCGCGCTATGTGGCCAAAAACGTCGTGGCCGCCGAAATCGCCCCCCGTTGCGAAGTCCAGATCGCCTATGTCATCGGCGTGGCCGAGCCCGTTTCCGTGCTCGTCACCTCCTACGGCACCGGCATCGTGCCCGACGAGATACTGACCAAGGCCGTGAAGGAAATCTTCGACATGCGCCCCTATTACATCATCAAAAATCTCGATCTCAAGCGGCCCATCTACAAGGCCTCGTCCTGCTACGGTCACTTCGGCCGCGAGCGGCCCGAGTTCACCTGGGAAAAGGCCGACAAGGTCGCCGACCTGCGCACCGCGCTGAAGCTCTGATCCCCGTGCTCCCGGCCGGCACTCCCTGCCCGTCAGGACGCCGGCTACGAATAGCGTACGGCCGGCCTTGGTCTTGCACCAGGGCCGGCCGTGTGTTTTTCTGGACATCCGTATTGCTGAAAGAAGGTGCGCCCGACGTGCAGCGGCGCTTCGGACCGGGCTGTCCCCGGATCAGGGATTCTTCATCAGATACTCCGCCACGGCGAGCACGGTGTTCACGTAGCGCTTGCTGCGGTTGTAGCGCATGAGCACCTGGCGTCGGCGCTCGATGTCGCGCATGTCGCCCTGCCAGCCGTGGGCGACCATGTAATTGCCGAAGCTCATGACCATGTCCCGCAGGGTAAACAGGTCCACGCGGCCGTCGTTGTCGCCATCGACGCCGAACTTGAGCGCATTGCTGGGCATGAACTGACCGATGCCGATCGCACCGTATATCGAGCCGGGCATGGACAGCGGGTCCTTCTCGTTGGCTTTGGCGTAGCGGAGCAGCGAGGCGAATTCGTTGTAGGCCCAGTCCCCGCGCTCGCGGGCCTTTTGTTTGAGAAAGGCGACTTCCTCGGAGTCTGCCCGATCGGCCTGGAAGTAGGATTCCACCATCGCGAAGTCTTTGGACAAGGCCATGCTGGCCAGCGTGACAAAGGCGTTCTTGCCGCCCAGAAACTCACCCAGCCTGGTTTCGACCGTGAAAATGGCCACCGCGATTTCCGGGGGCACCTGATACTGCCGCTGCATCTCCTGCAGCAGCGAATAATTCTCTCGCAGAAAGGCCCTGGACGCGGCCAGCTGCTTCGGAACGAGCATGCCCTTGTAAACCGGCGTGGCCTCCTCCTCGACGGGCGGCTGCTTGGGCGGAACCGGTCGCTGCGCCAGAGGCAGGGCCAGATCAGCCTGAATGGCGGTCAACAGCGCCTCGCTCGGCTCGCCGTCCACGGTCAGGCCATGAAGCTGCTGAAACAGGCGTATGGCGCGGCGCGTCGTGTCCCCTGCCCTGCCGTCGGAAGGCCCCGGCGCGTAGCCCAGATCGGCCAGCCCGGACTGAATCCGGCGCGTCGTCTCGGTCCCGTAACCCAGTTTGAGCAGCTCGGACAGCTTGGTACGCATGGGACTGGGGTCGAAAACCACCTGCGGTCGGGAAAACCAGTCGATCAGTTCCTTGCGGTCAAAACCGTCGGCCTCGAGCCGCTGGATAAGCGGCCCCCAGGTCTGGAGCCTGGCCGGCAGCTTCGTCTCCGGCGGCGGAGGCGGAGGCGGCGGCGTCACCGGTTTGGGCGCGCACGCGGCCAGCAGACAGAGCAGACAGAGCAACGGCGACAGCAGACGCGCGGTCCGCATCGCCCGGGAACTGTAACGGACGGAAACAGGAGCGAGGATTGTTACGGTTTTCATGCGGACACTGTAGGACATCTTCGGGGAATTGGCAAATCGGCCGCTCTGAGCAGGGTCTTTTCCCGAGCAGTCACATCGGTTACAAGTGCTTGAGCACAATCGTCGAGCCGGGCCGCGAGCGGGCCGGCTTAGCGGTTTATCCTGGTCTGGAAAACGTGCATCGTCAGCCCGACAGCACGTGCGTATTCAAGGAGCAGAGCATGAGCGAAAAACGGATCATTGGCGTTTGGAACGAATGGGGACGCCTGCGCGAAGCCGTTCTCGGTCAGGTGGATGATCTCATCGAGCCGGATTACATACCGGCGCTGGTCTGGCTCTCGGAGGAAGGGAAACGGTGTCTTCGCAATAAGGCAGGCAAATCGACGCCGGTGGCGTTTCCCGAACAGGCTGAAAAAATGCGGCATACCCTGGCAACCCTGGAGCACGTTCTGCAGGAACATGGGGTCGTCGTGCATCGGACAGGCCTGATTCCGGAGGGATTCGACGAAGAGAGATCCTATTTGAAGGACGTTCAGAAAGGCAATTACTCCATCGGCGGGGCGGACTTCTTCAGGGTCATCGGAACGCATGTGATCCTGCTGAACTCCTTCCATCTGCCCTTCAGACGCAGCTGCGTCTGGTGCGTGCGGCGCCTGCTCGAGCCCCTTCTGGAGCAGAGCAACGCCTGCTACTTTTCAACACCGCCGCCTTCGCCGCATTACTCCAGGGATGATTTGTACCTCGAGAATGGCGACATCATGGTCGACGGGCACAATGTCTACGTCGGCATGTCCGGGAACGCCAGCAGTCCAAAGGGCGTTGCCTGGTTGCGCCAGTTGCTCGGCGAGGACTTTCGCGTGCATACGATCCGGCTGAAGCCCGATCTGTTTCACCTCGACTGGCTGCTGACGCTGAATCGCCCGGGACTGCTCACCTATTGCCCCGAGGCCCTGGTCGATCCGCTTCCCGAGCCCTTGAGCAAATGGGACAAAATAGCGATTCGCCCCGACGAGGTAGCCGGCGCCAACAACCTGAGCATCGATGAAAGCACCATCGTGGTCCCGGAGCATCTGGAGCGTATTGCCGACGCCTACGACAAAAAGGGCATGACGGTGATCACCATCCCGGCCCTGGAAACGATCGGCTACGGCTCGGGACCGCGCTGCCTGACCGCGGTGCTCCGTCGCGATCCCTGAGCCGGGCTTGGACGAGCTGCCCCCCCGGCTCACGCCTTCGTGATCGATGCGGCCCAAAAGAATTCGCCGTAGGGCGCGTCGGGCAGGGTCGCGTGCGTAAGCTCCAGATCGGCATCGGTCGGGTGTCGTTCGAGAAAGGCGTTGATCTGGTTTTCGTTTTCCCGTGGGGTCAGCGTACACGTGATGTAGACCAGACGACCGCCCGATTCGAGCAGGTGCCAGGCCTGTTCGAGCATGGTCGCCTGCGCGGTCGCCTGCGCGCGCAGCCCGGCGGGCGTGCGGCGGTATTTGGCGTCCGGCCGGCGACTGAGTACGCCCAGCCCGCTGCAGGGCACGTCGAGCAGGATGGTGCGTGGCCGCCGGCGCAGGGCGGGCTGATCGGCGCGACAGGCGAACAGCGGGATGCGCTCCAGGCCGAGCCGCGTCAGCTCATGGCCCAGCCCTTGGAGGCGACCCAGGTGGATGTCTGAGGCCCAGACCGGTCCAAAGCCACGCTCGAGCAGCAGGCAGGTCTTTCCGCCGCGGCCGGCGCAGGCGTCCCAGATCGGCGCCTCCCATTCCTCCGGCTCGAGCGCGTCGAGGGCCGCCTGGGCTGCCAGA
>CAZGAH010000108.1:11897-12832 GCA_964523295.1 uncultured Desulfovibrionaceae bacterium
CGCCGAGAGCCTGTCAACCTCGTCCAGGCCGCCTGTCGGAAACATCAGACCGGCGTCATCGTAGCGACCGAGGCAGCGGGGATGATCGGCGAGCGTGCGGCTGAGTTCAGAGAAACGCGGATGTCGCCGGTTCAGCCGTATCCCAAGAGGCGGAGGCGTGATCGAGGCCTTGAGATAACTCAGCGTCTTTTCCGGACCGTAGTGCTTTGTCCAGAGCCGGACGAGCCACTCGGGGCAGGCGTAGAAACGGCCCAGGACCACGGCCTCGTCTGCGGCGTCCTGACTATAGGCGGCGATATCGCCGAGTGAGCTCGCCCGCTCGGCCACGCGGCGCAACACGGCGTTGGCCAGCCGGGAAAAGCCCTCTCCGCCTTCCGGTCGCACCGCGGTGACGGCCCAGTCCACGGAGGCGTAATCAGGCACGCGATCGAGAAAGAGAATTTCGTAGGCAGCCAGCCCGAGCAGCAACGAAACGCGGGGCGGCAATTCCCCGGGGCGTCGGAGACGACGGTGCAGCAGATAGTCCAGCCGGCCCTTGAGACGAAGATACCCGTAGCAGAGCTCCGTGCAGAGTCTGCTGTCGCGCGGGTCCAGCCCGCGCGTACGTAATACACGGTCCAGGGCTGCCTGGACATCTTCGCCGTGATCGAGCACGCCCTGCAGGCAATCCAGGGCGGCCTCTCGGGCCGGAGGCACGGGATGTCGGGTCCGGGGGGCGGGGCTCATGAAAGACTCCGGCCGGCGCCGGCCACGGGATCGCGTAGCGCCGCTCCAGGGCGGCGCAAGACATGGGGCATGATAGATTCCTTGGGGGAAGTGAACTCGGGGCGCTTGCATAGCCCGCGACAGCAGGATGTGTCAATAACGCGCCGACCGTTCTCACGGCGATTTTGTTCTAAGCCCGCGCCGCCGCCGGGCGGGTGTTAAGGGTCATC
>CAZGAH010000109.1:0-4553 GCA_964523295.1 uncultured Desulfovibrionaceae bacterium
CTCCCCTGCTGGGCCTGTGCCGCATTGAATCCAATCAAGGCTATAAGTGCCTCGTCTGTCAGCAGCACCTCCTGCGTCGCCAGGGCGCTCTGAAGTCCCCCCACGCAGCGCATGATCGTCACCAACACGAATTGGACAAACGGATACAGAGCGCCTTTGCGATCCTGCGGATCCAACCCCACCAGCAAAGGCCAGGCCCCGATCTCGCAGATGTAATGGAACAGCTCGTCAAAGAAACTCGCGGTGTTCAACGCGAAAACCCGATCCATCGACCGCGTCGCGTTGGACTCCCCGGCCACCAACGGGTTGTCGCGCGTAGCTGTCTGCCATTCCCCCCCCGTCAGGCGAGTCTGGAAATCGTCCTTGCTGGCAACCTTCCGTGACATGGCGCGACCTTACACGCCGCGCGCCGATGTGTTCAGCTATTGTTGCCGACGATATGTTTATTTTCGAAATGGCCTGCTCCGAATCTCAGGTTCATGACGTCGTGCTTGCAATCCCTATCCGGCTGACATACACGTCTCTTCGCATTCGCGGGGGGCTGCGGCCGAGCTTTGGCGCCCGCGTGGACAGCGTTGAGTGCCTGCTCCGGGGACTCCTGTTCCGGTTCGCAGCGCTGATGACGAAAACGAATGCGGCCTGCGCGCAGCCCTTATCCCCTTTCCGATCACATCGACAGGATGACATGCATGAAAATTTTCTCGCCTCTCTACCGTCGGGCCATGGAATGGTCGCGTCACCCGAAAGCGCCCTGGCTTCTGGGGGTTTTGAGTTTTACCGAGTCCTCGTTTTTTCCTATTCCGCCGGACGTGATGCTCGCGCCCATGAGCCTGGCGAATCCGCGCCGGGCCTGGTGGTTCGCCTTTCTGACCACGGCCACCTCCGTCCTGGGCGGTCTCTTCGGGTATGGCATCGGCTATTTCGCCTTTTCCGCCATAGAGCCCTACTTGCGCGAGACCGCCTACTGGGAGTCCTACCTGATCGCCGTGGAGTGGTTCACGAAATGGGGCGCGTGGGCTGTCTTTATCGCCGGATTTTCGCCTATCCCGTATAAAGTGTTCACGATCGCCGCCGGCGTCATGTCGATGGCACTCGTTCCCTTCACGATCGCCTCCGCTATCGGTCGGGGCGCCCGTTTCTTTCTCGTTGCCGGGCTGATGGCCTGGGGAGGGCCCAGAATGGAGGCCGTATTGCATAAATACATCGATCGGCTCGGCTGGGCAACGGTCGTGCTGGTCGTGATCGCTGTGCTCATCTTTCGATAAGGCTGCGCTCTGTTTTTCTCCAGACCCATTCTGGCAAGGGCTTTCCGACCGACGCCGCGTCAAGGCGTCTGCACGCTCCGTTTTTTTCTCGCGAAGGGCTAAAGTCTCGCGTTTTTCTGCCGATAAGCACTTCAGAAAACTCTTCTCTAAGCCGCCTGACAGGGCGGCCAGATGCTACGGGGTCTGACGATGCTCAGCGGGATCGGGAGTGCGCGACCTTTGCTTCCGGGGGCCTGTGCCCGGTGCGGAGGCAGCGGCATAGCCGGGGAATCAGGTTGTCCGTTCTGCGGAGGTGCCGCTGGCGGACACGGCGCGGCCAACAGGCAAACCCCGGCCGCCGACGCCATCCCCGGCCTCGATGACGCGCGCGTACGGACGAACGGACGCCTCCCCGACCAGGCCGCGCAGACGGACGCCAACGCACTCCGGCGCGGATTGCTCGGTGGCAACCGCTCCGCCGAATACGCTGTTTCCCTCGCCGCGACCGGCGCCGACTCCGCCGCCCGGCACCCGGAACCAACGTCGCCAGCCCCCTCCGCCACCATCGATGAAGCCGCTACCCCCCCTCAGGACAATGACCCCGCCTCTGCGCCCGGACAGGCCGATGCCGCGGCAGAACCCCCAGCCGCGGACAAAGGCTCTGTCGGATTCCCTGGCCAGAATGCGGGCGTGACCGAAGACGAGCAGGCGCTCGAGCAGATTCGTGAGCTTGAACAGCGCGATCGCGAAGTCCGGTCTCACGAGCAGGCGCACATTTCCGCCGGTGGCAGTGCCGTGAGCGGGGGCGCCCGCTACGAGTATACGGTCGGCCCGGATGGCAAGCAGTATGCCGTCGGTGGGGAGGTCTCCATCGATACCTCGCCCGTGCCGGGCAATCCGGAGGCCACCATCGAAAAGGCGCAGACCGTTCGACGCGCGGCCCTGGCACCGGCCACGCCCTCGAGCCAGGACCAGAAGGTGGCAGCTCAGGCCGCGCAGATGGAGGCAGAGGCCAGGATGGAAAAGATCGAGGAGCAACGCGCGCGTCCCGAGGGCGCCCCCGAAAAGGGGAATGTCGCCCCGGGAGAGGCCTCGCAGGCGCAGCCCGTCTCCGCGCAGTCGATCGACTCCCCTTTGCAGGCAGCAGACAGCAACGTCTCCACCACGACCGGCCCGACCGAGACCGGGGAGAACGCGTCCCCGAGCACCGGCGAGACGACGAACCCGACTTCTCCGTCAGCCCTTCGGCGCATGTCGGCCGCTTCAGCCTACGCCAGCAGGGCCAGTCTGACCGCCCGCGCGCGGATTCCGCGCGCGTTCGGAAACGAAGCGCCCGGATTCGAGGGGATGGTCTGATTCGGGCCGGTGCGCGTTGATTGCTCAGTCGGCTGACCCGTAATGTGCGATAGATGGGGGGGCTGGCGTGACGATTGATGCGGAGCGAGAAAAGGGCGCTCGTATCTCAGCGATCGTTCTCGTCCGGCTCAGTTGGCTCCCGTCCGGACAGGGCGTCCTCGATGCAGCGAAGCAGGGCCTCCCGGCTGAAGGGGCGACTGATCTTGCTGGTCACGCCGACGTCGTCAATAGGCGAATCGCGATAGTAGCTGGCAGTCATGGCCACAATAAGCCTCGGCGCAACGCGATGGCGTGACTCCCACTCGCGGATGGCGCGAGCCATATCTCTGCCGCTGAACTGATGCATTTCCATATCCACGAGCAACAAATCGATGTCATCGGCAATGTAGCGTCGCAGGCCCTCGACGCCGGAATGGGCCAGGCAGACATCGTACGGGGACTGGTTGAGATAGTACTGCAGCAACATGCGGTTGTTGACCGAATCATCGACGACCAGAATGCCCGGGCGTTGTTTTGCGGCGGAGGGAATGGGAGGCGGCGTGTCCAGGAGTCTGGCAATTTCCATTTCCAATGAATTCAACTGGCGGCGCTGCGCTTCCACCGGCAGCTCGATGTCCACCTGCTCAGGATTCAGTTCTTCCTTGGCGTAGATATGGAGCACGTCGGTTTCGATGAGGAGATCATGGACGTGCGCGTCGATGACGCCCTGTTCTTTCATTTTTCCCAGGATGGCAACGGCCTGAGAAAGGCGCATGGGTTGCTTGTATGGCCGGTCCTTGGCTGTCAGGGCCTCGAATATGTCGGCAACGGCGAGAATCCTGGCCTGAAGGCTCAATTGTTCGCCCTTGAGCCCGAAGGGATAGCCGGCGCCGTCGAGCTTCTCGTGGTGCTGGCTGGCGATATCCGGCACCCTGTCCAGGTTTTTTGGAAAGGGCAGCCGCGAGAGCATTTTGTACGTGACCTTCACGTGATTTTCGATGACGGTGCGCTCCTGAGCCGTGAGGGTCCCCTTGCGGATGCAAAGGTTTTCCAGCTCGTTGTCGGTCAGCCAGGGCCGGAGTTCGCCCTTGTGCAGGAAGGTCTTGCGGGCAATGACCTCGAGCCGCTCTACGGATTGATCGGAAAGATACTCGCCGGGGTGGTTGCACTCGGCGATAAAGGCCCGGTCCTTTTCGATCGCATCGAGCGCGTCGTGTAAGGTCTTCGCTTCGTCTGGATCGGGAGGGAGCCCGGCCTCGGAACGGGCCAGCCTGCGCTTGAGGGAATCCGCTTCGAGCTGCAGGGCGATGCAGTCCAACCGCATTTCGACAAGCTGAATCCGGTCGAAGATGGTTTCCAGTTTAGACGATTTGTCCACGACGTATTCCGGTGTCACGATCTTGCCGATGTCGTGCAACCAGGCCGCGATACGCAGTTCTTCCAGCTCCTGAGGCGAGAAGATCAAGTCCTGGAACGGACCGCGGTCCTCTTCGTTGATTTTTTGCGCGAGCATAATCGCCAGCCGGCTGACCCGGAAGATGTGTCCGCCCGTGTACCGGGATTTTTCTTCGATAGCCGAGGCGATGGACTGAATGAAGGCATTGAGCAGATCGGTGAGGTTGCGGATGAGTCGGGTTTTGGTCAGGGTTACGGCCGCCTGTGAGGCCAGCGAGGCGACCAGCGCGACCACCTCGTCCTGGAATTCGAGAATGGCCTGCGTGGATTGGTCCAGCGCATTGAGCAGCTGCAACACGCCGATAATGTCGTTTTCGTGGTTGCGCATGGGAATGACCAGCATGGATTTGGAGCGGTAGCCGGTCGCCTGATCGTATTTTCGGGTTCCGGAAAAATCAAAATCTTCGCAGGTATAGACATCGTGGATATTGACGATTTCACCGGTCAGGGCCACGTGGGAGGAGACATTGGCGTGGTTTTCCTGACCGTCTATATACAGCGGCACCGCGGGCAAGGTGA
>CAZGAH010000109.1:4563-7873 GCA_964523295.1 uncultured Desulfovibrionaceae bacterium
CCGGTTGCTCCGCCCAGATAGGTCCCCATGGTGTCGTTGAGCATGACCACGAAGCTGAGCGCCTGGCCGTCGTCTCCGAGCATATACAGCGTGCCCGCGTCCGCGTTGGCTATCTCGCGCGCCTCGTAGACGATCATCTCCAGGAGACGGCCGATATCCTCCTCTCCGGACAGCGCCATGCCGATTTCGGCGTACCGGTTGAGATGGAAACGCTGAAAGTCCGCATACTCCTCGATGCGTTCGAGAAAGCTGCGGTATATCGCGTCAAGTTGTCTGCTTTTTGAAAGCGTCTTGGGGATGGAGGGCTTGGGAGGGCGGCTTTTCATCCTCGTCACTCCGGAACAGGTGCGCTTGTAAGAGTAATAATACACGCTGATCATTGCCCTGGCAACAAGGAATTCAATGCGAATTCCATGCGAATTCCATGCGAATTCCATGCGCTCCGCATCAGGATGCTGCCGCGCTCGCTCACCTGGCCGTATGGCACGCGCTGCGGCATGGTCCCTTGGGCTGCGAATCGCAGCCCGGCTTTACAATCGTGCTTCAGCGCTATAGACAACTACGAACCCGACGGCAGACCTGCCGAATCCTGGAATCCGGAATGTCCTGATGATCGCCAAGATGCTTTCCGCCGCCATTCTGGGCATCGATGCCCATCGTATCGACATCGAGGTCGATTTCACCCGGAGCGGGCTGCCAGGATTTACCATGGTCGGGCTTGCCGAGGGGCCGGTACGGGAGAGCAAGGAGCGCGTCTTTTCCGCGTTGCGCAATTCGGGCTTCCGTCTTCCGCCGGCGCGCGTCACCGTCAACCTCGCCCCGGCCGACATGCGCAAGGAGGGAAGCAACCTCGATCTGGCCCTGGCGCTCGGGTTGCTGGCCGGCGCGGAGATCATCCCGGCCGAGGCCCTGGAGGGCTGGTTCGTGGCCGGCGAGCTGTCCCTGACCGGAGAAATCAAGCCCGTTTCCGGTCTCCTGCCGCTGGTCATCCGCGCGCGGAACGAACAGGCGCGCGGCGTGCTCGCTCCCGCGGCAAACGCGGCCGAAGGCGCTGTGGTCGAAAATGTTGCAGTCTACCCCGTGCGCACGCTGCTCGAAGCCGTCGATTTTCTGCGCGGACAAGGGACCATCGAGCCCCAACGCACCGATCTGGACAGTCTGTGGCGCGCGCGCGACGCCTTCCCGCTGGACTTCGACGAGGTCAAAGGCCAGGAACACGCCAAGCGGGCCATTGAGATTGCCGCTGCCGGCGGCCATAATCTGCTCTTTCTCGGACCTCCGGGCAGCGGCAAGACCATGCTGGCACAGCGTATCCCCTCGGTGCTCCCGCCCCTGGGCTTCGAGGAGGCGCTCGAAGTCACGAAAATCTACAGCGTCGCCGGCAGCCTCGACGGCGCGGCCTTGATCGTCACGCGGCCTTTCCGCTCGCCGCACCATACCGTATCCGACGCGGGCATGGTCGGCGGAGGACACATTCCACGGCCAGGGGAGGTCTCCCTGGCGCATCGCGGCGTGCTCTTTCTCGACGAATTGCCGGAATTCAAAAAGCATGTGCTCGAGGTGTTGCGCCAGCCGCTCGAAGACGGCAGGGTGACGATCGCGCGCGCGGCCATGTCCCTGAGCTATCCGGCGGACTTCATGCTCGTTGCGGCCATGAATCCCTGCCCGTGCGGCTATCTGTCCGACGCGCGCCACACCTGCACGTGCTCCCCGCAGCAGGTCCAGCGCTACCGCTCGCGCATCTCCGGGCCGCTGATCGACCGCATCGACCTGCACGTGGAAGTTCCGGCCGTGCCGTACAAGGAGCTGAAACAGGCCAGGGCCGGCACAGGCTCAGCCACCATGCGCGAGCGCATCGCCGCCGCGCGCGACGTGCAGTACGCGCGCTATACCGGCACGACGCTGCGCACCAACTGCGACCTCTCCGGCAAATGGCTGGACCAGCATTGCCGAATCGGCGAAGAAGAACATGATTTTCTGGAACAGGCCGTACGCACGCTCGGGCTTTCGGCCCGGGCCTACACCCGGGTCCTGCGTATCGCCCGTACGATCGCGGATCTGGCGGAGCATCCTGTCGTCCGGACCGGGCATCTGGCCGAGGCGCTCAACTACCGCACCCTGGACCGCCAGCGCCTGGCAGCGGAATGATTCCAGCCAGGCACCCGGCCTGACCCCTCCCGTGAAGATATCCGAGCGCCCTTGACAGCATCGATAAGGGCGCGGATCGCTACCCTGAGCTACTTGAAGAAACGGGTATTCTCTTCGATCTTGATGCCGATGGGCACAAGCAGAAACAGCACCAGGAAAATCAACGAGGCGATGATGGCGATGAGCAGATAGGTGCGTTCCTGAAAGGAGGCGTCCTGCCGCTGCTCTTCCTTTTTCAGCAGCTCGATGAATATCCTGTTGTACTTGGCCGCCATGGACATGTACATCTCATTGGTCGGCTCTTCGCCTTCCTTGAGTTTGTTGTTGCTTTTCATCCAGGCGGTATATTCCTTGAGAAAATCGGACAGCCCGGAGATGAACCGCGTGCGGCGATGATCCGGCGTGGCGGTCATCCAGGACACGATGGTGTCGTAGGCGCTGGTGTCCAGGCGGTTGTTGGTGATGATGCTCTTCAGATGCGAATCGTATTTGTTGACAACGGCAATCTTGGTGTCGATCTTGGAGAAATCCGGGTCTTCCTGCCGCTGCCCGGTGACGCCCAGAAAGGGGGCGAAGTCGTTGAACTGCGGCGGTTGCAGCACGTCCGGCGCAGCGCCGATGTATTTGACGATGCTGATAATGAAGGCCAGCATACTGATGATGACCAGCAGAAACGAGAGTCGCTTGCCAAGAGAAAAAAGTCGTAGGGTTCCTTTATCGATTTTTCCGGCATCGTACATGACAGCCCCCTGAATACACGCCCGTCGGACGGGCATTGGCGTAAAATAAAAGCGAAGAACCGGACGGCACCCGTTGCCAGTCGCAATGGCGCTCACCGATCAAAAAGACGGCATCCGTTGTTCAAGAATCTGGTTCGTATCCCTTTCGTCGGGCAATGACAAGCCCTTGCATTCGGCGCGGAGGTGCGACGCCGACGGCTACCCACTTGCGGTTCACGGCGAGTTTGTCTTTTCGACGCCTTACTTAAATGATTGTATCTGCCCCGGTAACCCGATGACAACGGGTCAGGCGCGCAGCGGACGGGTTGGGGGAACTCAGATGCAGGCGTTGAAAAATCAAAACCGGCTTTTCGGGAACACCCCGAAAGCCGGTTTTGGCAAAAGCAGGAAGGTACTTTGAATAGAGCAACTTCCGGGCCAAA
>CAZGAH010000109.1:7973-12827 GCA_964523295.1 uncultured Desulfovibrionaceae bacterium
CAGGCCAGGCGCGCGGCGGACGGGTTGGGGAACTCGGATGCAGGCGCTGAAAAATCAAAACCGGCTTTTCGGGAACACCCCGAAAGCCGGTTTTGGCAAAAGCAGGAAGGTACTTTGAATAGAGCAACTTCCGGGCCAAATGCCCCGAAACCGAGTGAGAAAAATTATCTACTATGATATCAAGCTGTTTTGCCGAAAACGCCCGTCCCTGTCCGGCCAGATCGTGAGGGTTTGGGTAAAAATGCTTGAACTCGGGCCGCGCAGCAGGGCTGCGGGGCGGTGGCGCCAGACAGGCCAGGCGCGCGGCGGACGGGTTGGGGAACTCGGATGCAGGCGCTGAAAAATCAAAACCGGCTTTTCGGGAACACCCCGAAAGCCGGTTTTGGCAAAAGCAGGAAGGTACTTTGAATAGAGCAACTTCCGGGCCAAATGCTCGTCCTGCCTAGAAATAATAAATTATCGCATTATTCCAACGTATTGAGTGGTACAGCGAGGGAAACACAGGCCTCGTGTATCAGGTGCTGTGGTTAAAATGCTTGAACCAGGGAATTCTTCGCGCAACCCGTCGCTAAACCCGGTCGCCGGAGGGGCGGGTGGTGGATGATTATCTCGGAATTCTCATATTTCAAAATATGATATAATTCAATTGGTTGCAATCCGCTTCTCCTGGCCGCACTCGGGAATGATCCTTGAGTAAAAATCTTTAAACTCTCTAGACTCGGATTTCCTGGATCAGAGATATTTTCGTTAAATTTTTTTAACCGGTTCTCCTTGTCCCCGGGCGTGCGGCGTGCATCATGCCGGGGCGCAATTGCCCTTGACGGATTGCGGCTTTTTTCAGAGAAAGGATGCATGGCGATGCATTCAGCCCCCGTGCTGCTGATTTGCACGATACGCAGCGTAGGGCATTTTACCGTATACAGTGGCAACTTCGTCGACTGGGCCCTGGAGCGTGGGGGCGAGGTCGTCTATCTCGGGCATGGTTTTGCCTCCAGCGCACTCTACGCCCGGTTCTGCAACGAGCCCCGGGTACGCTTTCACGAACTCGATGCCTGGTTGCCGGATAGCGGAGACGGGCCCTTGCCCACGGACGACCGCGAGCTGGTGGACGCGCTGTTCACCGAGCAGGGCGTCAGCCGCCAGATTGCGGCGATTGCCGCCGCGCAGCGCGAGTTTTCTCCCACGCATACGCTCCTGGTGAACAGCGACGACATGCTGTTCCATACCAACCGGTTTCACCGCCTGAGCAACCTCTTCCTTCGCCCGGTCTACGGGATCAGCACCTTTGGCTATCGCGACCAGTATCTCGGCTTCGCCGACGCCTATACCTGCCGGCTCAACCGCTTGTCGGCGCTTCAGGGCAATTTTGCGGGCATGTTCACTCTGGACGAATACCACGTTGCCAGCCGGGACCCGGAACAATCCTTTCTCCATTTCCTGCCCGACCCCTACCGGGCCTTTCAGCGGATTGACGTCCAGAGTCTGTCGCAGGCCGAGCAGGAGCAGCTGGCCGCGCTGGAGGCCTTTCTGTCGGATGACGACCGCCCGATAATCCCGGTGTTAGGCAAATTCGACGAACGGAAAAACGGATTGTGGATTCTGGATGAAGTGCTCAGAGACACCGATCTGGCCTGCGTCATTCTGGGCGAGCGCGTGCCGTCGCCACTGGACGATCGTATCGACGCGGCGCTTGACGCATTGCGCGCGCAGGACAGGGTGTTTACCAGGTTTGATTTCACCACGGAGCATTTTTTTGATCGCGTTCTGCACTCCGGGCGCGTCCCCTGCGCGCCGTTTCCCTATCGCACGCACTACGGTTCCTCTGCGGTACACTTGCAGACTCTGGAAGCCGGGCTCCCGGGCGTGATCCCCGATGTCGGGCTGATGGCCCGGCGCTGCGTCGATCATGATCTGGGCTTGCTCTTTCGCCACGGAGACCGGGACTCGTTTCGGGCAGCGTTTCGTGAGCTGTGCCACGCGGGGCAAGGGGTGGGCCAGGCAGGAAGGCGCTTTCTGGAGCACTTTTCGGCCCGCGCCTTGTACGAGAGTCTCGACTACGCATTCGGGCTCAGCCCGTCCCGCCCGATGCTCCCCTGTCAGGTTCCTTCCGAACCGGCCGGGCGGACATATGCGCCTCCGCGCTGGTTCGCGCCAATGTGCGCCGGACAGCAGGCCCACGACGCGGGCGATTTTCCCGCGGCCATGGCGTGCTTTACGCAGGCGCTCGCCCGGGCCGACGGGGACCATCCGGGTCTGCTCTTTCGCCAGGCACTCTCAGCAGCGCTGGCCGGCGACGAGGCAAGGGCTACCTCGCTCCTGTCCCGGTATCACCAATCCGGCAACACGGACGAACAGGCGTTTTCGCTCCCCCTGCTGCTGGACTCGGCCCTTTTCCATGCCAGGCATCACGCGTGGGATATGGCCTGGCGGCTGGCTGCGTTCTCTCGACTGTCGGCCGGCGACTCGACTGAAATGATCCTGTGCGAAGCGGCGCTTCATGAGGAAGCCGGACATCTGGATATTGCTATTGATCGCGTAACGAGCGTGTTGATTTCGGATGCTCTCAATCTTGAACTATTATCCTGGAAATCCGACTTGCTTATCAAGGCGAACCGATTATCCGAAGCGATCAATTGTCTCGAATACATGCTATTATTGACGCCGGACGACACCGACAGGCTGGCGCAGAAAATATCCCTGCTGATTGAGGTGAGTCGTTTTGATGAGGCCTCGCGACTGCTTGTGTCGGCCCTGGAATTGCATCCGGAAGATTCAGCATTGCTTCATGTCCGTGCGGTCGAATTACAGCGAGAGGGCCGCCATGCTGACGTTCTGGCCCTTTTGGATCGGGTGCTTGCTGCCAGTCATCCCGGGCGGGCATGGCATCTGCGCACCCGCGGCGGCACGCTGGCGGCGCTTGGCAGATACGCGGCGGCAATAGCTGATTTTCAGGCCGCCCTTGCGCTGGAGCCCGAATTTCACGACGTCCGGCTGAATCTGAGCGATGTATTGCGCTACGCCGGGCGCCATGACGAGGCGTTGGACGTGCTGGCGGAGCTGGAGTCGCTGGAACCGGCGTGGCCGCAGCTCCACTTGAAACGCGGGCAGGTGTACTTTGCCCGCGGACAGGCAGCCGCGGCCCTGGCGGAGTATGCGCTGGAACGGCGTCTCGGCGTTGTGAGCGATCTGCTGGAGCGCTGCGAGGCGCAGGCGCAATCCGCCTGATCGGTTTCTCTATGCGGTGTCGACTGCCGATACCCAGGAGCCGGGCACCCGGACTCGCACCGCGGGCTTGAAGCCGGCGGTGGATTCCTGTATAGAGAAAGGGAAAGCCGTCCCTGAAGCTCTGCCGTCCGGCGGGCGTCTGGCGCGACGACAGGGTGAAGCCCCCCCGAAGGACGTTATGGTTTTTTCGCTACGCAGAAAGATTTTTGCCCTCGTGCTGATCGTTATGGCGCTGGTCGCCGTGCCGATCATGCTGTTTTCGCGTTGGAACGTCGAAGACGCCATGTTGGCGAGCGAGGAGAACTCCGCGCGCAACGTCGTTCAGCTCGTTGAGCTGAATGTTTCCGGCCGCTACAAGAATCTGCTGCTGGAAAAGGTCGACATGGTCAAGACCAACCGGGAGCGCCTGAAACGGCTCGCCAGCGTGATTGTGTCCGGCCTGAATCAATTCCGGGACATGGTAGCACAGGGATTGATCAGTGAGGAGGGAGCCAAACGGCTGGCTTTGAACTGGATGGCCGGACGCGGCTTCGAGGCCGATGGCTTTTGTTTCGTCTTCGACAATGAGGACCGGACCCTGGCCTATCCCGATCCGTCCTGGATCGGACGCGACGTCTCCGAATACCGCGATTTCAAGGGAAGATCGGTGACCAGGGCTGCCCGCGAGGACGCGCGCAACTCAGGCTCCGCATTCCTGACGTTCTGGTGGAAATCGCTGTCCGATGACAACCTGACCAAGCGCTTCGGCTACTTCGTCAATTACGCGCCCTGGCAATGGACCATCGGCGCCACGGCCGATATGCAGCTGCTCGAGCGCCGGTTGCAGCAGACCATGGATGAGATCATCCAGGTTTTCCAGGCCACCTTTCCTGAAATCAAGGTCGCCAAGACCGGTTACGTGATTCTGTTTACGGGCAAGCGCGAGGTGCTGGTCAACCCCAATCCGCAGGATATCGACCTGGAGCGGGCAATGGACCTGAAGAGCGGACAGTTGCTGCTCGATGCGCTCATGCAGGCGGCCGGGACACCGGAACGGCAACCGCTGCTCGTCGAGGTGATCGGATCCGATGGCCAACCTGAACTGCGCGAATCCTATGTCGCCTATTTCAAGGCCATGGACTGTTATATCGCCACGCTGGTCTCGCCCGATGAAATACGCGCGCCAGCCCGTGCCCTGGTGCGCACGCAGGCGGAAATCTTTTTTGCCGTACTCGTTCCTGGCCTGCTCGTTGCGCTCCTTCTGGCTGCCCGGATATCACGCCCGCTGCAGCAGCTCACGATCTACGCCACGCAGCTCCCTTCCCAGGACTTCACGACCCCGCGTAGCGACACCGAGAGCACGAACACGCTGCCGGTCCGCGCGCGCGACGAGGTCGGCAATCTTGCCAGATCGTTCGTGTTCATGGAGAAATCGCTACGGGATAACATCCGCAACCTGATGGACGTGACCGCAGCCAAACAGCGGATACAGAGCGAGCTGTCGATCGCGCGGGAAATCCAGCTTGGCCTGCTGCCCAAGATTTTCCCCCCCTTTCCGGACCACAAGGAGTTCAACCTCTACGCGGTACGCCAACCCTCGGTGGCGCAGCGCCTGGCTACGCCGCACGGCATTGTCCTGCAACAACCGGC
>CAZGAH010000110.1:0-3528 GCA_964523295.1 uncultured Desulfovibrionaceae bacterium
AGGGAACTGCACAAGAGCATCTAAACTTTTTCAAAGTTAAGATGCTCTAGCGCTCGTGGCCCTGGGCCGGGGCACTGACCCGGCATGGCGCGTGACGAAAGGCTGGACCTTTGCACGGCGCTCGGCTAAGGATGTGAAAGCGCCGCGTCGGCAACGAGCGGACAGGGTCAGACGCGCAGACGAGATAACGACAACCTGGAACCGACATGCTCATCCTGACTCGCCGTGCCGGCGAAAGCCTCTACCTGGGCGATGCCATCAAGATCACCATCTTGAGCGTGCAAGGCAAACAGATCAAGATCGGTCTGGATGTGCCCAAGGATATGCCCGTCTATCGGGAGGAAGTCTATCTGCGCGTCCAGGAACAGAACAAACTTGCCCTCGAATCGCAGGAAGACGATTTACTGGCGGTTACGTCGCTATGGTCAGACACAAAGAAAGAGTGATTCAGACCCGACTCGGGCAGAAGACCATCTCGCAGGAAAAGATCATCTATTTCCCGCATGGTCTGATCGGTTTCGAGGGACATCGGGAATTTGTCCTGCTCCAGATCAAGGAAGGCTCGCCCTTTCTCATTCTCCAGAGCATGACCACCCCCAAGGTCGGCCTGGTGGTCTCGGACCCCTTCGGCTTTATTCCCGACTACGAGGTCAAAATCGGGGAGGCGGAGCAGAAGATACTGCGCATCGACAACATCCGCCAGGTCGCCGTGCTGGTGACCGTCAGTATCCCGGCGGGCCAGCCGGAGAGAACCTCGCTCAACCTCACCGGCCCTATCCTGGTGAACCACCAGGTACGTCGGGGACTGCAGGTGCCGCAGGCCGATCCTCGCTACTCAGGCCACTTTAACCTGCACGAGCTGCTGCCCGCCAAATAGCGCGCCGTCGGCTTGGGCGCTCACTCGGGAGAAGGCTCAGCCAGCGGCTGCGTCATCGAGCGTCGGCTCCAGCTCCCTGACCAGGTCCTGCAGGGCACGCCGCAGACCCGCCACCTGATTCTCCAACCCGGACAGCTCGCCCGCCTGGGCGGCGTATTCGATGACCCTCGCCAGCGCACTGAAGCGCTCGGCCCCGATCGTGGCGGCGCTGCCCTTGAGCGTATGCGCCGCGATCATCGCCCCCTTGCAGTCGCCGCAGGCAATGGCCCTCTCCAGGCCGTCAATTTCGCTGCCCACTGTTTCCATGAAGTGTTTGCACAGGCTGTCCAGGAGGGTCGTGTTGTCCATAAGCCGCGCCATGGCCGCAGCCCGGTTCAGTACCGGCGCCTGCTGGTCATCGGCGCGCGCGGTTGCCGCTTGCGGTGGCGCTTGTGGTGGCGTGGTCGCTGGCTCGGGTGGCCTGGCCGTCGCCCTGGTCCGGCTCCAGCGGCTGATGGCCGCGAGGAGCAGATCGAAATCGAGGGGTTTGGTCAGAAAGTCGCTCATGCCAGCGGCCAGAAAGCGCTCCCGGTCGCCGCTCATGGCGTGCGCGGTCATGGCGATGACCGGTATGTCAGGATCCAGCACGCCGGAGCCTGGTGCCCGGATCGCCCGCGTGGCCGCCAGGCCGTCCATCTCGGGCATCTGTCCGTCCATGAGCACCAGATCGAAACGCTCGCGTCGCAAGGCCGCGACAGCCTCCTTGCCATTGTTGGCCAGCACGAGCGCGTGCCCCATGGGACGGAGCAGGGAGGTCAGCAGTTCCTGGTTCAGGCTGCTGTCCTCGGCCAGTAGAATCTTCAGCGGCGCCAGCGGCATCGGTGCCGCCGCTTCCTTGCAGGCCTGGAGATTGCGTTCGTCGCCGGGTTTGAAGTTTGCGGTAAACAGAAAGGTGCTGCCCCGCCCTTCTTCGCTCTCCAGCGTAATGGATCCGCCCATGAGCCGGACCAGCTGTTTGCAGATGCTCAGCCCCAGGCCGGTTCCCCCGTAGCGCCGGGTGATGGATCCGTCGGCCTGGCTGAAGCTTTTGAAAATGTCGCGCTGGCGCTCCGCCGGAATGCCGATGCCGCTGTCCTTGACCGAAAAAATGAGCGTGCAGTCGTGGGCCGCCCGATGTGCCCGGTTCGAAGTCCTGGAGATGGAGACGACAATGCCGCCTCGTTCGGTGAATTTCACCGCGTTGTTGATCAGGTTGGAGAGTATCTGACGCAGTCGGGTCGGGTCGCCTCGCAACAGGCGCGGGACGTCCGTTTCGATGTCCAGCGCGAGCGACAGGCCTTTTCGCTCCGCCTCGTGTCCGAGCAGCCCGGTCAGCAGGGTCAGCAGTTCGTGCAGATCGAAATCGATGTCTTCGAGATCAAGCTTGCCGGCCTCGATCTTTGAGAAATCGAGAATGTCGTTGATGACGCCGAGCAGGCTGTTGCTCCCGGACTTGACCAGATCGAGATACCGGCGGACCTGAGGTTCCACACCAGCGCGCAGGGCCAGTTCGGTCATGCCCAGGATGGCGTTCATCGGGGCGCGTATCTCGTGGCTCATGTTCGCCAGGAACGTAGACTTGGCCTTGGTCGCCTCCACGGCCTTGCGCTTGGCCCGCTCCAGTTTCTGCGCATTGCGCTCGAGCAGCAGGTTGGCCTGTTCCAGCTCTCGGGTACGCAAGCTGACCCGCTCTTCGAGGTCTTCCTGGACCAGTTTCCGCTCGGTCACGTCGCGGGCGATGCCGACCGAAAGCAGCAATTCGCCGTCCGTGCTCAGCAGCGGCGTGGTAATGGCCTCGAACCAGCGCTGCTGGCCGTTTCCCTCGCCGACGCGGTCTTCGCACACGGCTTTGTTGCCGGTGCGCGCAATTTCCAGACCGTCCAGACGGACCTCGCGGGCGACATCCTGCCGCCAGTTTCCCGCAGGGGCCGCGGATCCGGGAATCCGTCCCAGCTGTTCCACGATCGCCTCGAAGGCCTTGTTCACGGCGATGAACCGTCCGTCGCGATCAGCCAGCCAGGCAATGTCCGGGATATTGTCGAGAATGGCCTTTTGCAAACGCTGGCTGCGCTCCAGGGAGCGCTCAGCGAGGGTGCGGTCGGTGATGTCGATGCCCAGGGCGAGCACCAGGGGCGAACCGTCCACATCGCTCATGGGATGGGCGTAGATCGCGTAGGTGCGCCCGTCGGGGCGCTCCCACTGCCAGGCCTGCATGTGGCGTCTGGCAATGGCCTCGCGCGGCGGGCAGACGGCGCAGGGCGTCGGCTTCCCCAGCATGAGTTCATGGCAGCGCCCCTTGCGCGGGCTGCCGAACAGCCGGCGGAAGGTATGGTTCGCGTAGCGGATGCTCATGTCGGGGGCGAGCAGGAATACGAAGCCGGGCAGGGACTCCATGATGAAGATATGCCGCTGCTTTTCCCGCCTCAGTTGCTCGTCGGCGCGCCGGAATTCCGTCAGATCGTTCACGAACACGGCAACAGCCACGCAGCGCTGCGTCTCGTCGAGTACCGGGTGCAGCCTGCCGCTCAGGCTGCGGCCCGTATAATCGTCCTCAAAGGTCAGCGGCTGGCCGCTCGCGACAACGCGTTCGAGCAGCCGGCGAAGCTCCGGGACCTGTTGCGGGGGAAGAAAAT
>CAZGAH010000110.1:3538-12817 GCA_964523295.1 uncultured Desulfovibrionaceae bacterium
AGATACGCGCGCCGATGATCCCGTCGGCGTCCTCGCAACCAAGCCCGGTGCCTGCCGCCTTGTTGGCGGCCAGTACCATGCCGTCGACGTCGACGACCAGCGCCGGCAGCGGCGATGCCGCCAGCAGCGCGCGGGCAATCCCATGAATGCGGGTCCAGTCGTCTGTTCGGGTCCGGGGCATGGCGAACCTGTCTGCGGGGCAGGGTGCGTCGTCGTGAATCCGGCTCACGGACGTCGGGGTCGAGAACTCATATACGACGTTTTCACAGCGTTACTTGCAATCCGTAGCACAGGCACGCAGGGATTTCCACCGGACATGAACCTTCGGTCGAAAAAAAGTCTGTCCCAACGCAACAGGAACGCGCGGGAGAAGAAAGACGTCGCCCGTGCGGCTGTGCCGTGTTCGCCGTGGGGCAACATCTTCGTAACCCAGGATGCGGCTCGCCGATCAATGGCAGACCCACAATGCCGCGCCCTGAAGCTGGCGGAAGAGAATCGAACGCGCGGAGCCCATGAACAGGCGCTTGAGCAACCCGCCTCCCGAACCGGTCCGGCCCATGGCCACGACCGCGTACTGGTCCTTTTCTGCCAGGGAAAGAATGCTCTGGGATACGTTGTTGCCGACGACGAGCCGGGTTTCGACGTTTTCCTTCGGGACCCCGTGCCCGGCGAGCATCTCCTGGCAGCGGTCCAGCACGGTTATGGCGTCTTCTCTGGCCTCGGCGTTGGTAACGCTGTGAAACAGGGTGACCGTTTGCTCCGGTTGCAGCGCGAGCATGAATCCGACGTGGTCGGCCATGCGCAGAGATGGCGGCGAGCCGTCGACGCAGAGCAGCACGTTGCGCCGCTGCGGGTCCGGTGTGCGGCAGACCCAGAAGGGAAAGTCGAGCGATTCGTCGAGCAGGGTCCGGGTAACGCTCTCGCCCAGGGTTTCCTCCATCCAGGATATGCCCCGTCGGCCGAGAATCACCGCGTCGTACAGACCGTCTTCCGCCTCGGCGATGATGTCCATCACCTTGGAGCGGATGCCGATCTTGCATTTGGACTCGATCTGGCCGGGCTGGAAGCCATTGTCCAGGAGCACGGACCTGGCCTCCGCGATGGCTGCCTCGCCCCGCTCGTTACACTGCTTCGTCTGGCAGAGCAGCGCCTCCGCGTCCGTATCCTCTCCCGAGGCCTTGAATGCGCCGTTATCCTGCGGTTTCGGGGCCGTATAGAAGAGGGTCACCCCCACGCCGGCCTTGTCCCGAAAAAAATTGCAGAGAAAACGAACGCCATGCAGCGCGCTTTTGTCCTCGCTCACCGTCACGAGCAACTGTCGGTTCATCACTATGCAATCCCCCGAGCGATATCGAATCAAAAAAATGTTGTCGGTTGTTCCGGCCCGCTCCACGTCGGCGGGCCCTTTTCGCCTTTCCCTGCCGGGCAGGGGCGTGCCCGCTGTGCAGCGCATGTCCGGGATAATGGTTGCCTATTTCCGCTCCATTTGCAAGCAGATTGGCAAGCAGAACGGTTGCCGGCAGGCAATCCGTCCAGGACCGTGGTCCAGGGGGTTCGCGCGCAGAGCGAGAGTTTTCATTTTTTGAGGAGAGAACACTGGCTGACAACTGCCTGACCGTAGGGCGATTAGCCGATTCCAAAAGCGAAATCTGTCAATGGCCCGGAGCAGAGGCATCAGGTATGCCAGGAGTGGTGAGGAGCCTGCTGACTTAAATGGGCGCAGCTTCTAATATTATTCTTGTCGCATCTGCAATATCTTCAGATTTGCACTCTAAAAGAAGTGCTGCGCTATCTGTGGATATTATCCCTTGAGTCCACGCCTTCGCAACCAATCGAGAAAAGCGGCCACGTCTCGAAACAGACGTTTCAGGCAAAGGAAAAAAATCGATAATAAGGTTTTCAGCGGCCAGCCAATCGCGCGAAGGAGGTGGGACGTTAATGTGGCAATGATCTATTTCTTTATTGAGGATATTTGCAACATGATTGCGTGAAGCGGTTGCACTTATTCTAAATTTTTCTGCAACACTGCAAACTGTTTCACTTAATGAATGTGTCTCACTATATATATTTTTTATGGCAGATCGTGGAGCAAGAAAAGCAACAGCAAAAGCATTTGCCCGGATTTCAGCAGTATCATGCACATCTCTGTAGGAAATTTCAGATATGGCATCATACTCGTCAACAGCCAGTTTATCCAATCTTTCGTCTGGGTCCCATAACAAGTGTCCCAGCTCATGGCACATCGTCATCCTTCGCACACAGACATTTTTATTTTGCCCTTCTTCGTTGACAACAATCCCGCGATCTGAACCGTTCGAAATAGTTGCTCCAGCAAATCGCTGCGGCAGATGGAGTTGTATCAGTGGAATGCCTAGCTTATCCTCAATAAGCCCTCTAAGGCTTTCAATGGGCACATCCTCGTACAATCCAAGCTTAAGTCTCGTACGCTCGGCCAACACATATCCCTGCTCCCATGTGGGGTAATTGTAGTTGGTCCATTTTGATTCTGAGAGAATACTGTGAGGCTTAAAGCCAAGTTTTTCGGATAAATATACTTGACGTGAAACGACCCACGCCGCCTCTGCAAGGCTCAACACGACGCGTGGCGTAAATGTATTTGCATCGCCACCAGCCAACGTGCGCAATCGTACACCGAGAGCAGCGTCACCGCGAGCAGCTGGCTCCATGCCAATCAGTCGGTCGTCAAGGCCAAGATACTGAGCGAGTTTTGTTATTTCTCGAATACGTGCAGTTTTGCCTGGTGTTTCCGCATTGGCAACGATTTCTTCGTTCAGATTTACATGACGCGCTAACGTTGCTCGATCTACATTCAAGTCTTCACGTCTTTGCAGTAGCGTTTTTGAAGGCTCAGATGCGTCAGGTATTAAAGGGGCATATCCATCGCGAACAACCTGCAATAAAGTTTTAACCGGAAATACATCCAGAGCTTCTTCCGGATTGTAACGATGCCCAGTGCCACCGTACCTGGCAAGAGCCAACTGTACCTGGCTACGCACAAAATCAGTGCTCAGTATCGCACCGTATTCTTCTAAGGTGCCAGGGTGTTGGTCGTGATATTTTTGATATAATTTTTCAGCAGTGCAGGCCATACTGTTTATCCTAACCATTCAGAGTCGACGCTGCAAAGCGGATAAGGAACGCCCGCTTCCCTGTCAAACCCCATACACCATACGTGATAACCAGAACTCCGGAAGGCATGACCCAAGGCACGCATTTCCTTATCATCATTCACCTTGTATCGTCCTGAACGACCATTGATGATGATCTGATCTTCCTTAAGAAAACGCAACTCACCCCCGGCATACGCCTTTCCGCCGCCAGTCAGGTTTGAATGCTTGACAACTCCATTATTCCAGGACCTGGCTCTTTCGCATTGTTCTAAAGCATATACCACGTCTTCTTCCCGAACAGCCCAAAGACGTTTGGCTTCCATATTCATGGAGAAATCAAGGGGTGGCGCGCCAGGAGGAGGCTCACCGTCTGTCACAGGCCCGTCTCTCCACGGCGCGAGTCCTTCATCCCAGCCCAGCTGTTTGGAGTCGTCAGGGTGGGTCATGAGGGCTGGCTCAGGATCGCGAGCTGGTCCGTAGAGTTCGCGATACGCTTGAAAAGCGGCAGCCGTTCTGCATATTGAGCAGGATTCACTGATTTTCTGTTGGTCTGTCCGCATGGCTTATGTTTTTTACAGGGAACACGGTCAATTAAAAATAATAATGAATACTATGCTTTCATCGGCTATCAGTCAAGTCTTTGTGCTTTCCATTGCCAGCAGCCACTCCGTCATCCATGGATTCACCGGGTTTCGCTCTTGAGAGGACAGAGAACCTCAGCCGCCTGCGGACGCAACCTCACGCGGCGTTGCGCAGCGGCTTGCGTAAGATGATCGCCAGACAACCGCCGAACAGGGCCAGGGCGGCCATGAGGGCGAAAAAGGCGCGGTGGGGCATGGTCCCCAGAATCCGCCCAGGACGCCGGCAGACAGGTTGCCGGGTTTTGCTCTCTCCCCGCCACCAATTCCACCTGTCACACCGTGCCATTTCGCCCGGAAACAGGTTCCGCGTTACGATGATCCGATAGTCTTTACAGCGGGGAGAAATCGTCCGGCAGTCCCCAGAGTCCGCGGCGGGTCGGGACATCGAGCGCGCGTCGCAGGCGGTGCAGAAAGGTGCTTCTGGGCACCTCGCGGGCGCCGAAGCGGAGCATGTGCCCTGTGGTCTGCTGGCAGTCGATGAAGGCAAAATCCCAGGCACGCAGCAGACCGGACAGCCAGACCACGGCGGTCTTCGAGGCATCGGACACGCGGTGGAACATCGATTCGCCGAAAAAGGCCCTGCCCAGCGATACGCCGTAGAGCCCGCCGACCAGGGCCTCCGACTGGCCGTCACATTCGCCCCAGACCTCCACCGAGTGGGCGAAGCCGGCCTGGTACAGGTGTTCATAGGCGCGGATCATGTCGCTGACGATCCAGGTTCCTTCGCCCTCGCGGCGCGGGGCGCGGGCGCAGGCCCGGATCACGCGGGAGAAACAGGTGTCCAGGGTGACGCGGAAAGGGCTGTTCCGGAGCGTACGGCGCAGGCGACGCGGCACGTGGAGATCGGCGAGGTCGAGGATGCAGCGGGGATCCGGCGACCACCAGAGGATGGGCGATTGGTCGTTGTACCAGGGGAAAATCCCGTAGGTGTAGGCCGCAATGAGCCGGTTGCGACCGAGATCGCCGCCGATGGCCAGCAGCCCGTCCGGGTCGGCCAGCTCCGGATCGGGAAAGAGCAGAAGTTCGGAGTCGAGCTGGAATACGGTCATGATCGGTCCCGGCGCCGGTTCAGGGGCACTGGAAGCGCGGCGGCAGGCCGGGCTCAGGCGCCGGTGGAATGACCGGACCCGCGGGCCGGTTCGTAGCGGAAGCCAAGCGCCCCGGGCGCGGGCTCATCCGCGGCGGCGTTGCTGTCCGTCGTCCCGGACAGGGCCGACTCGTTAAAATAAATCGTGACATCCCCCCCTTTTTGCAGCGTGCCGAAGAGAATTTCCCGCGTCAGCTCGTCCTTGATCTGTTCCTGGATGAGCCGGGCCAGCGGTCGGGCGCCGAAGGCCGGGTCGTAGCCCTTGCGCGCCAGCCACGTCCTGGCCTCCGGGGCGAGGTGCAGGGTGATCTTGCGCTCGGCGAGCTGGCTTTGCATCTCGATCATGAACTTATCGACGATACGCTCCATGTCCGCGGGCTCAAGCGCCGTGAAGCCGATCACGGCGTCAAGCCGGTTGCGGAACTCCGGGCTGAAGAGCTTTTCCAGGGCCTCCTTGCCGCGAAAGGCCGTATCCTGGCTGGTCTTTCCAAAGCCGATATGCGCGGCGGACATCTCCCTTGCGCCGGCGTTGGTGGTCATGAGCAGGATGACGTGGCGGAAATCCGCCTTGCGCCCGTTGTTGTCGGTCAGCGTGGCGTAGTCCATGACCTGCAGCAGGATGTTGAACAGATCGGGATGCGCCTTTTCGATTTCATCCATCAGCAGCACGGCATGGGGATTCTTGCGGATGGCGTCGGTGAGCAGTCCGCCCTGGTCGAATCCCACGTAGCCGGGCGGCGCGCCGATGAGTCGGGCCACGGCGTGCTTTTCCATGTACTCGCTCATATCGAAGCGCTGGAAATGGACGCCGAGCGTGGCTGCCAGCTGCCTGGCGAGTTCGGTCTTGCCCACGCCCGTGGGGCCGTAGAGCAGAAAGGAGCCCATGGGCCGCCCCGGCTGGCGCAGGCCCGCCCGTGAGCGCAGAATGGCTCTGGCCAGGGTCTCCACGGCGGGATCCTGCCCGTAGACCTGCTGCTTGAGGTTTTCTTCCAGCTGCCCGAGCTGCGAGCGGTCTTCGCTGCTGACATTCTGTGTCGGAATGCGGGCCATGCGGGCGATGATCGCCTCGATGTCCGCGGCGGTGATGGTACCCTTCTTTTTGCGGCCCGCGTCGCGTAGCCGGAACACGGCGCCGGCTTCGTCGATCACGTCGATGGCCTTGTCGGGCAGGCAGCGGTCGTTGATATGCCTGGCGGACAGCTCCACCGCGGCCTGGAGCGCGGGGCGGGTGTAGTGGACGTTGTGGTGCGCTTCGTAATAGCGGCGCAGCCCCTTGAGGATTTCAATGCACTCGGCCTGGTCGGGTTCTGTCAGGTCGATTTTCTGAAAGCGGCGCGACAAGGCGCGGTCTTTCTCGAAGTGATTGCGGTATTCCTCGTAGGTGGTGGAGCCGATGCAGCGGATCTTGCCCGCGGCCAGCACCGGCTTGAGGATGTTGGAGGCATCAAGTGAGCCCCCGCTGGTGGCGCCGGCGCCGACGATGGTATGGATTTCGTCGATGAAGAGAATGGCGTTATCGATTTTCTGCAGCGCGGCGATGACGCCCTTGATGCGGACTTCAAAATCGCCGCGGTATTTGGTTCCGGCCAGGAGCGCGCCCATGTCCAGTGCGTAGATGCGGGCATTGCGGAAGGTCTCGGGCACGTCGCCGCGGGCGATGTGCAGGGCCAGCCCTTCCGCGAGCGCAGTTTTTCCGACGCCGGGGTCACCGACGAAAAGGGGGTTGTTCTTGCGTCGGCGGGCAAGTATCTGAATCGTACGCTCCAGCTCGGCCTTGCGGCCGATCAGGGGGTCAATGCGGCCGGCGCGCGCCTGTTCGACCAGGTCCGTGGTGAACTGTTCCAGCGGGGGCTGGGATTTTTGCCCGGCCTTGCGCTCGTCGCGGTCGCGTTCCGGGGGCGAGTCTTCTGTCTGGCGCCATTCGCCCTCGTCGTCGGCGACGCCGTGGGAGATGTACTCGAGCACGTCCAGACGGGTGATGCCCTGGGCCTTGAGATAGTAGACGGCGTAGGAGTCGTCCTCGTCGAACAGAGCAGCCAGGACGTCGCCGACTTCGACCGCGTTCTTGCCGGCGGATTGCATCTGCAGGATGGCCCGTTGCAGCACCCGCTGTACGCCCAGGGTCTGAATGACCTCCGTGGAGGAATGTTCGGGCAGGGACTCCAGGTGCTCCTGAAAGAACTTTTCAAGCTGGCGCTGAAGCCCGGGCAGGTCCGCGCCGCAATTACCCAGAATCTCCCGGCCGGGCTCCTCCTTGGTCATTGCGTAGAGGAGATGTTCCAGGGTGAGATATTCGTGATTTCGGTTGCGCACGGTACGCACCGCGGACGTAAGCACGTTTTCCAGACGTTTGCTGAGCATTTAATCCTCTTCCATGCTGCTTTTGAGGGGGAACCCTTCTCTGCGCGCCAGCGTATGCACTGTGGCGACCTTGGTTTCGGCCACCTCGGCCGGATACACGCCGCAGACGCCGATGCCCTGCTGGTGTACGGCCAACATGATCCGCATGGCCTCGTTTTCGTTTTTATGAAACACGGAACGTAAAATTTTCACCACGAAATCCATGGTGGTGTAGTCGTCGTTGTGCAACAGAACCCGATACTTCCGCGGCTCCTTGATCTCTTCGTCCAGATTGACGTCGGGTTCGCCGGATTGACCGGGATACAACTCGTCCATTTCGTGTGCTCCGACAGCAGACCAGTTAGCGTAGAATAAGGCCGACAGCGGAATTTGTCGAGATGCGCCTCGATGCAGCCCACGGGACAAGCGACAGCGGAACCGTCCGTGGCATGATGTGAGTATACGGAATAACCGGCAGCCGGTAAAGATGCTTGACGACCTCGCCGGTGATACGCCGGTTGGCCGTGGCTGTCGGCGGGTATCACGCTTTTCGCATGATTACGCTTGCAGTGTCACTAATGCAAAATTCCAACACCATTGGATTTTTTTTTGTTGATTTGTCGATGAGAAGTCGTTTGGGCGTTGACATCGGGGAAAAGGCATTGTTATGGTCGATACGACGCTTCATGTGCGATTGGGCTGTTCAATCCGTCTGGAGCCGCCGTCAAACGGGAAAAGAGTAAGGAGGTTGGGAATGGGTCTCAAACGACGCGATTTCATGAAACTGTGTACGGGCACAGTGGCGGGCATCGGCATCTCGCAGATGTTCCACCCCGCCGTTCAGGAGGTTCTGGCCGGAACCACTGACGGCAGCCGTCCGCCTGTGCTTTGGCTGCAAGGCCAGGGCTGCACGGGCTGTTCGGTATCCCTGTTGAATGCTGTCAATCCCCGCATCGCCGACATTCTTCTGAAGGTCATCAGCCTGGAGTTTCACCCCACGGTCATGGCCTGGGAAGGCGAAGGGGCCATGGAGCACATGTACAAGATTGCCGAGAAGTACAAAGGCAAGTTCTTCCTCGCTGTTGAAGGCTCCATTCCGATGGTCGCCGACGGCAAGGCCTGCATCATCGGTGAGATGAAGCACAAGGAAATCACCATGCTCGACGCGACGGTGGAGCTTGGCAACCAGGCCGCCGCCGTCCTGGCCCTGGGCACCTGCGCCGCTTACGGCGGCATCCCCGCCGCCAAGGGCAACCTGACCGATTCCAAGTCCGTGTCCGACGTGTACAAGGCCAAGGGCGTGAAGACCCCGGTGGTGAACATCCCCGGTTGCCCCCCGCATCCGGACTGGATCGTCGGCACGCTCGTGGTCGCGCTCGATGCGATCAAAAAGCACGGGCTCGAAAAAGGCCTGGGCGAAGTGGTCAAGATCCTGGACAAGGACACCGGTCGTCCCACGCCGTTCTTCGGCAAGAACATCCACGACAACTGCCCCTACCTCAAAAACTTCGAAGAGGGCAAGTTTGCGGACTCGTTCACCAAGAAGGCCGACTGCCGTATGGAGCTTGGCTGCAAAGGCCCCACCACCAGCGCCGACTGCTTTCAGCGCAAGTGGAACAACGGCATCAACTGGTGCGTCGAGAACGCCGTGTGTATCGGCTGCGTAGAGCCTGATTTCCCGGATGGCAAGTCTCCGTTTTACGTTTCCTGATCGACTCCATCCGAAGAGCATAAGGAGGATAACGCTTCATGTCTGAAGGCAAAGTGAAAATAGCCATTGATCCCGTAACCAGGATCGAGGGACATCTCAAAGCCGAAGTTGTCGTCGAGGGCGGCAAGGTTGTCGACGCCCACCTTTTTGGCGGCATGTTTCGCGGCTTCGAGAATATCCTTATCGGCAGAGACCCCCGTGACGCCACCCAGATCACGCAGCGCATCTGCGGCGTATGCCCGACCGCGCACTCCACGGCTTCGTGCCTCGCGCTGGACCAGGCTTTCGGCGCCAAGGTGACGACCAACGGCCGCCTCACCCGCAACCTGATTTTCGGCGCGAACTACCTGCAGTCGCACATCCTGCACT
>CAZGAH010000111.1:0-2123 GCA_964523295.1 uncultured Desulfovibrionaceae bacterium
TCCTTGAAGCGGGCGGGGACGAAGCGGTTTTCCATCATGGTCATCTCAGCGCCGACCTGAGCGCACATGGTGTAGGTGGAACCAGCGTTCCAGACCGGATACCAGGCGCGGCCCATGCCTTCACCGGTGGAGCGGGGACGGTACACGTTGACCGCGCCGCCGCAGGCCACCAGGATGGCGTTGGATTTGAAGACATAGACTTTGTTCTCGCGGGTGGAGAAGCCGACGGCGCCCGCGATACGATTGGGGGTGTTGGCGTCGAGCAGCAGTTTCACGATGAAGATGCGCTCGATGTAGCGATCCTGACCAAGGGCGTTCTTGGCAGCCTCGGCCACGATGCACTTGTAGGACTCACCGTTGATCATGATCTGCCAGCGGCCGGAACGGACAGGCTTGGCGCCAGCGCGCAGGGTCATGCCTTTGGCCGCAGCCTGGGCGCCATCCAGATTGTGGTCGCCTTCCTTGACCCAGCAGGGCAGACCCCACTCTTCGAACAGATGCACGGAATCGTCGACGTGACGGCCCAGGTCGAAGATCAGGTCTTCGCGGACAAGGCCCATCAGGTCGGTGCGCACCATGCGGACGTAATCGTCAATGGGGTTCTCGCCGATGTAGGTGTTGATGGCGGACAGACCCTGTGCGACGGCACCGGAGCGGTCCATGGCAGCCTTGTCGACCAGCAGAACCGAAACGCCAATCTTGTCAGCCCAGCGGCAAGCCTCGAAAGCGGCGCCGCAGTTGCCCATGCCACCGCCGACAAGCAGAATGTCTACGTCTTTCTCGATGATCTCGGGAGCGGCCAAGGCAATACCTTTGGGCTCGTCCTTCACGGGAATTCTAGGCATATGTGTTCTCCTTCAATTCTGTATGTAGGTAGAGGTCACGGACGGACTACTCACAGACGCCGTCAATCCAGCACTGGCTGGCATCGCCTTCGGAAATGTCAAACTTCTTGCAGATGTACTCTTTCGGCTGAACCAGCGCAGTCTCGGTGAACAGCAGCTCGTCTTCCAGGCTGCCGCCCTCGGGCTTGCCGTCATACGGCTTGATCGAACCTTCCGCAGTGGTGCGGATCGGGAACTTGTAGCGTTTGATGTTGCCATTGCGGAACTTGATGGTCCACATGATGGAGTCGGCGCTGCGCATCGGGATGCTGGTGCCGCCCATAGGAGCGAAGTCAGCGTAAGGACGGGCGGTGATGGCGCCCTGGGGGCAGATTTTCACGCAGGAATAGCACTCCCAGCAAGCGTCGGGTTCCTGGTTGAAGGCCTTCATTTCCTGAGGATCAAGAATCATCAGGTCGTTCGGGCAGATGTACATGCAAGCGGTTTTCTCGCCACCCTTGCAGCCATCGCACTTTTCCGGATTGACAAACGTTGGCATACTCAAGTCCTCCACAGGTGTTGTTTAGGGTTGAAACTACTGCCTCAGACAATTCCGTATCTGATATCTCTCATGCACGAGAGAAAAAAAGCAGGAAAACCAAAGTCTCCCTGCTCACCAACACAATAAATCCGCTGTACGCCACCAGTGGCCCATGCGGTATATTTCTTCCCGCCACGTCGTCACCTGCAAGCACCGTGTCAAATAGACACTTACCTGCTGACAGCAGCGCGCAACGACATGCTTTACGTGGGTCATCGGACCCTTAACCATGGACACTCCCCGTCTATTTGGGCGGTTATTCAGCGGCGCTCCGTTTCCGGTGGCTGCTTGTGAGATAATTAACAAGCGCACCAAAAACTGTCAATCATTTTTTTGCCGATTCCATTTGCCCGACCACGCGCACCGTCAGATTCAATCAAACTAATCTGCCGGAATTACAACAAAATCAAGAAAGCACCATTTGTTTATGCCGTGGATGGATGCCCTATACACGGACTCGGACGGGCTGGCAAGAAAATTCTGACAAAATCTTTACTCTCGACAAAAAATCCAAACTCAAAAAAATTCCAAACTGGAATAATCTTAACCTATTAATAATGTTGAAGATTAGTGCCACGCGAAGTGGCTGTAAAGCCCGGTCAGCCGGCTCAACAGCTGCGCCGAAAACGACCCTCGAATGAGTGCATCTGCCAGATTCTTCCGGCAAATGTGATTAAAATCACAATTTAAGGCTGACT
>CAZGAH010000111.1:2133-12590 GCA_964523295.1 uncultured Desulfovibrionaceae bacterium
CATCATGCGCCTTTCAACATGTCAGGCTTCGGATACCCTGCGGTCCTGGAAATGAAAAGGCATTGCTATTGACCAGGTACTGGGACAATAAGGCCGGGTGGGCGACGTTACACTATCCTGTTCCGCTGCACGGTCACGAAGCCCCTCACGGCGCGCGTGCTTGTCCTTTTCCGGTCATCCGACCCGGTCTCAGGCTGTGATTTCTTTCCGCGTACGTGCTCTCGACGCGGGCAGCCGTGTCCGCAGCCGGAGCGAATCGGACTGATTTTCGTTCTTGACCTTGGTATTGGAGCTGACATGATCCACCGCGTCGGATTCGCCTGCGTGACCTACGGACTCGGCTTGTCGACAGGGCATACCCTGCGGCTCGCCAATCTCAGCGCCGCGACCCTTGAGGCGGCGGTAGAGAAAAATTGTGCCGATCTGCAAGCCACCCTGGAATGGATGGACGGGCGTGATCTCCGGATGCTCAGGCTGGCGTCTTCGTTCATTCCTTTTGCCTCGCATGAGCGGATGCTACTCGATTGGGAGGGCATGTTCGCCGAGCGTCTGGGCCGGCTGGGTGAACGCTGGGCCGGTCGCGGTTTCCGTTTTTCCATGCACCCCGGGCAATACACCGTGCTCAATTCGCTCAGGCCGGACGTGGTCGAACGGGCGGTGGCCGAGCTGGCCAGCTCCTGCCGCGTGCTCGATCTCATGGGACTGGACGCGGAGCACAAGGTAGTCGTTCATGCCGGGTGCGTCTGCGGCGACAAGGACGCCGCCCTGCAACGTCTCGGTGGCGTGCTGGCTGGCCTGTCGCCTGGCATAAGACGCCGGCTCGTTCTGGAAAACGACGAACGCCTGTTCACCTTCGCGGATGTCGTGCGCGCGGCTGCGCAGGCCGGGCTTCCCGCTGTCTTCGACGTACACCACCACACCATCAACCCGTGCCCCGACGTGGACTCCTGGCTTCGACAGGCCGGAGCACTCTGGGATTGCCGCCCCAAGGTCCATCTTTCCTCCCGGAAGCCGGACGCCAGGCCCGGTGCGCACGATCTCTTCATCCGCGAGGAAGACCTCGCAGCCCTGCTCGCGCTGTTGCCCTGGGACGCCGATGTCATGGTCGAGGCCAAGGCCAAGGAAGAGGCCGCGCTGGGGGTGCTGCGGATGCTCGGGCGTGTGGTGTGATGCTGGAAAGGTGGGTGCGTCGCGTACGAATGGGTGTCGGTGGACGTCGGGACGGGTGATTCCTAAGCCGGATCGCGGTACTGCGACTTGATGTTGCGCACGGCGTCGAGATTGTTCATGAAAAGGTCGAAAATGAAGGGGTCGAAGTGGGATCCTCGTCCTTCGGCCATAATGGCCAGGGACTTTTCCATGGAAAAGGGTTCCTTGTACGGGCGACGGCTGGTGAGCGCGTCAAAGACGTCGGCCACGGCGCAGATGCGCCCGTAGAGCGGGATGTCCTCGCCGGCCAGGCCCTCGGGGTAGCCTTTGCCGTCCCAGCGCTCGTGATGGGACATGGCGATGATCTGACCCGCCTGCAGCAGATCGGACGTAGTGTTTCCCAGGATGCGCGCGCCGATGTTGGTGTGCGTCTTCATGATCTCCCATTCGCCAGCGTCGAGCTTGCCCGGCTTGAGCAGAATGGCGTCCGGAATGCCGATCTTGCCGATGTCGTGCATCGGGCTGGCGGTGAGCACCAGGTCGACCTCTTCCTCCGGCAGTCCCATGGCTTTGGCCAGCATGGCGGAATAGCAGCTCATCCGATGAATGTGCTGAGCCGTATCTTCATCTTTGTATTCAGCTGCGTAGGACAAGCAATGAACGGTCTCCAGATTTGCGGCTTTGGTCGCTGTCTGCAGCTCGCGCAAGTTCTCGACCATCATCTCCAGAGCCCGGGTCCTCACCTGCACCATGTCTTCCAGATCGGCCTGATAGCGTTTGATCTCGTCCTGAATCTGCTTCATGGTCAGCATCGAGTTCGTGCGCACGCGCAGCTCGGTCTTGTCGATGGGCTTGGTGATGAAGTCGTTGGCTCCGGCTTCGACGGCTTTAAGCCGGTCTTCCTTGCTCGACAACGCCGTGACCATGATGATGGGAACATCCTTGAAGGATGATTGCGTGCGGATGGCGCGACACACCGCAAACCCGTCCATGACCGGCATCATGATGTCCAGCAGCACCAGATCGATGCTGGCGTCGAGCAGCTGCATAGCCTTGACGCCGGATTCGGCGCAGACCGGATCGTGACCGAGACTTTTAAGAAAGCCTTCCAGTATCTTACGGTTCAACGGCTCGTCGTCGACGACCAGAACACGCTTGGCTGCGCTCACGTCTTTCCCCCTGATACATAAAAACAGATTAACCCTTCCAAGTCTTCATCTCACATCGTTTCGCTGCTATCTATTCGTCGCGCAAGGCACTGCCGCTTCGAAATGCTGAGTTCAAGTTCAGCAATATTCAATTTGTGAAAATCGCCTCCAACTATTTACGCTCTTCCAGGATAAGAGTCATTGGGATCGTGGTGCCATGCCTTCCTCCTTCTGGTTGAGGGAGGGGTAAACCACTTCGCTTCAAATGCGAAGATTTAAATTTTACATTGTACACGGCCGAAGCTATGCCTGAAAGGCATTTTTGGTTCTTACCCCACGAAGCCGTGGTATGCAAGTTTTCCTGCTCCCGCTGTTCATCCCACCGCTGATCCGCTCCACGGTGTCCGGTGCGTACGATAGAGGCTGTGCTCCAGGAATGCAGACAACGGAATCAGAACACGATAAACAGCTTCAAGAAGAAAGATTTGGCGGGCTCGCTACGTTTCGGGCTGCTACGCGGCGCCGGTCCCGGGGGGCCGGACTCCACAGATCCTGGACTTCGCGCAACCAGCGCCGGGTCTTTTCCCTCCGGAGGGAAGCCAGCACGCGCAGCAGCGCGGCTGCGCGGCCCAGCAGAGAGGCTGCATCTCCGGAGTTGTCCACCACGAGGTCGCAGGCGCGGATTTTCTTCTCTTCCGGCCACTGCCAGGACTCCATGGCCGCAAACATGGTCTCGTCCCAGCCCCGGTTCAGCGCCAGCCGCTCCGCGCGCAGCACACGCGGGCAATGGACACCCACGAGCAGGTCAGTCGGGTCCTCGCGCCAGCCTCCGGACTCGAGCGCGAGCGGAATCTCGGCAAAGGCGACCCTCGCCGCGCGCTGCTGCATCCAGAAATCATCGAGACGGCGACGAACCATCGGGTGCACGGCGTCCATGACCTCGCGCCGCAGCGCCGGGGAGGCCAGCATGGCCTGGAACAGCGCTGCCTTGTCCACGGTGTCGTCCCGTTCGCGCAGGAAGCGCTCGCCAAAGCGGCCGCGCAGATAGGCCCAGCCGTCTTCGCCCGGGGCATACAGCCCGGCCACGACGCGATCGGCGGAGAAAACCGGACAGCCCGCGGCTTCGATGAGCCGGAGCAGGGACGATTTCCCGCAGCCCGGCATTCCGGTCACGAGCACGCGCTGGGGGCGGCGGGCCACTGCGAGCAGCACGCGCACGAAATCGCGAGGCGGCGGGCTGAAAAATTCCAGCGGGGCCGCTTGCGGGTCGCCGGGAGGCTGGAAGCGCAGGCGCCAGGCATGGAGCATTTGCCTGGTTGCCAGCTTGGGGAGCAGGGGTGCCCGGCTGAGCAACGGCGCGGATGTGGCGGCATCGGCGGGGTAGACGCGGTCGCCCGGCAAGGGGTGGCCGCGGTGGCTCAAATGCACGCGGATTTGATGCGTACGGCCGGTAAACAGCGCAACCCGCACCAGGGCGCACGATCCGTCGCCAGCGGCCCAAAGCACACGATACGCGCTGCGGGCCGGTTTGCCGCCCTTGAGGGTCACGGCCATGCGTACGCGACAGACCGGGTGGCGGCCGACGGGTGCGTCGATAATCCCCTCGGCCGGGTCGGGCACGCCGTAGACCAGGGCGAGATAGTCCTTGTCCACGGCGCGCGCCGCAAAGGCGCGCGCGAGCGCCAGACGTGCCGGCTCCTGCAACGCGACCAGCAACAGGCCGCTGGTGTCCTTGTCCAGGCGGTGGACAATGCCCGGCCGGAGTCCCGGTTGTGCGGCAAGCTCCGGAAAATGGTGGAGCAGGCGATGCGCGAGCGTGCCGACGTCAGTCCCGGCGCCCGGGTGGACGGTCAGCCCGGCCGGCTTGTCGAGCACGACGAAGTCTGGGCCGCGGTGGACGATATTCAGGGCTCCGGATTCTGCCGTCAACCCGGTCGGTTCGACCTCGGCTTCCAGGATGAGGGTTTCGCCGCCCTCCAGACGCCGGGCCGGCTGCCGGCAGACGATACCGTCGATGCGCGCCCGGCCGGCCTTGATCCAGGTCTTGATCCGCTCGCGGGAGACGCCCGCGGAGGCGAGCGCGTCGCTCAGGGCCTTATCCAGGCGCAACGGAACGGCCAGACCGGGCACGTTCACGGTCCAGGTCGCGTCCACGCGGCTGGCGGAGAAGTCGGGGTCGGCTGTGGTCATAGGGAAGCACGCGCAGGGCCGCACCGGTCCGGGATATCCGGGCTTGCCCCTTTTCGTTTTGCCCTTTACAGTCAGGAAACGTCGGTTGTCCAGCACGGAACAGGGCCGGATCAGTGTTGTCTTCCCCCCCCGGATAAAGATGATCGCTCTCCGCCGGGACGGCCTTAAACAGTCCGTTCGCGGCGCGGCGACAGGACAAGCGACGGCAAGGCAAAAGACATGCAGTTTACCGGTCTCGTACTCACGCGCAACGGCGAGCGGCTCCTGGAGCGTTGCCTCCGTTCATTGCGCGTCTGCGATCGCATTCTGGTCGTCGATTCGGAAAGCGACGACCGTACGCGCGAGATCGCGGGCGACTGCGGCGCGGAGGTGCTCGTGCGCCATTGGGAGGGACCGGCCCCGCAGTTCCGCTTTGCCCTGGAGCGGCTGGGCCGCGACTGGGTCATGAGCCTGGACCAGGACGAATTCCTGAGCCCCGAACTTGAGGCCTCGCTCCGCGAACTGCGCGCTCAGGCCGGGCGTCTCGAGACCCGGGCCGGTTTCTATTGCGCGCGCCGGTCGTTTTATTATGATCGCTTCATCGGCCACTGTGGCTGGTACCCGGACCGGCTGCTGCGGGTATTCCGGGCGGACAGGATGGAGGTCCGCACCAGCGGCCCCCATTACTCGTTTCATCCGCTCGGGCCCACGGGCCGGGTCCAGGGAGATATCGTCCACTACCCGTATGCCGGGCTGAGAGAGCACCTGGACAAGATCAACTACTACACCCAGATTGCCGCGGCCGAGCTGGCTGCCCGGGGTGGACGGGGCGGCGCGCTCGCCGGGCTGGCCCACGGGTTGGGCAGGTTCTGTAAGATATACCTGCTCAAGCGTGGATTCCTGGACGGTCGGGCCGGGCTGATCCTGGCCCTGCACGGTTTCATCTACGCCTTCGAAAAGTACGTGCGGGTTGCGGAACTGCACCTGCCCGCCGCTACGAAGACCGCTCTTCTCGATGAAGGCCAATCGCCGGAACGGTGACCGGCGGAAAGAACAGACCGCAACCCGGCGGCGCGTCCTGCGACGCAGCCGACTGAGAATATACGGAAATCTGCGCCTTAGTCGGCGCATCCCGCATCCATCGATTTTCCAAGGAGGTTGAAGATCATGGCAGGCGAACAGTTCGGTTTCCCCGGTCCGTCGGGACAGTCAGAGCGTCCGCGATCGGAAAAGGTCGTAGGCAAAGGAAGCACCACGCCACCCTGGCTCGCGGACATCCTTGAACGGTACAACCCCTTTCATTCGCGCAAGCTGCGTATCGCGGCCGTTGTCGTTGTGGTGCTGCTGCTGGCGGTCAGCTCGTTTCTGGTCTACGTCGGCCCGGACCAGTACGGCATCAAGGTGGTGAAAATCGGCGCTAATCGCGGCGTGCATAAGGAAATCTATGACGTGGGCTACCACTTCATCATTCCCTTCGGCTTCGAAGAAATGCATACGATGCCCCGCTCGTTTCAGGTTCTGGAGCTGACCAATTCGCCGGAAACCGCCGCCGGGCTCGCCATGCGCGAAAAACCCGCCCATATCCAGACCTCGGACGGCTTCTTCGTGGATGTCGACGTGTCCATTCTCTATCACATCGAAGACCCCCACAAGGTATTCACGTCTATAGGGCCCGGCACGCTGTACATCTCCAACGGCATCGTCCCCAAGGCCGAGCCCGTGCTCAAGGAGACGCTGGGCGAACTGACCACGGAGGAGTTCTACAACAGTCCACTCCGCGTGGCCAAGACACAGATCGCCAAGGATAAATTGAACAATGAGCTCGTCAGCAAGGGAATCAGGATCGATCAGGTCCTGGTCCGCTATTTCATGTACAGCCCGGAAATTCAGAAAAACATCGAAGATAAAAAGCTCAAGGACCAGCTCGTGTTCAAGAACCAGGCCGAGGCCAGGGCCGCGACCGAAGGCGCTTTTCTCAAAAAAGTCCAGCAGGAAGGAGAAATGAACGTCAAGGTGAAGCTCAGCGAGGGGCAGGCCTACGTCACAAAACGCGCGGCGGAAAAGGAACTCTACGCCCGCAAGATGCGCGCCAGGGCCGATCTGCTCGTCAGGCTGGCCGAGGCCAAAAAGGCCGAGTTGCGCAACGCGGCTCTGCAGGGCGCCGGCTCCGACCGGATGGTCGGCCTGCGCATGGCCCAGGCGCTCAGGGGGCTGGACACCGTTGTCCTGCCCAGCGACGGCCCCTCGGGAGTCAATCCCCTGGATATGCACCGCATCCTCACCCTGTTCGAGGTGCGCGAAGCGGCGGCCAGACCGGCTGCCCAAGGAGGCGCCCGATGAAACGATCCCTCCTTCTCCTCCTGGTCCTAACCCTGCTGTCCACCGGCTGCGTGATGAAGTCCACGGGTGAAACCGAGGTTGGCGTACGCACCAAGAAGTTCGCCCTGATGGGCAAGACCGGCGTGGAACCCACGGTCTACGCCCCGGGCGGCACCTACTTCTTCATGCCCTTTCTCAACGACTGGCATACCTTCGACACCAAGCTCCAGAATCTGGAAATGATCCTTTCAGAGAAACGCGGCGACCGCAGAACCAGGGACGATCTGATCTTCAAGACCATTGACGGTAACGACATCAGCTTAGACGTCATTATCGCCTACCGCATCGACCCGGACAAGGCGCCGCACATCCTGCAGTACGTGGGCACCAATGATCGCGAGGTCCGGGAAAAAATCATGCGCACCGTGGCCCGCAGTCAACCCAGGGACATTTTTGGAGAACTGAAGACCGAAGAATTCTACATCGCCGACCGACGCATCGAAAAGGCCGAGCGGGCGAGGCAGAAGCTCCAGGACATCCTCGAGCCCATGGGCATCATCGTCGAGCGCGTGCTCCCGAAGGACTATCGCTTCAACCCCGCCTACCAGCAGGCCATCGAGGGCAAAAAAATCGCGGACCAGCTTGTCGAACAGAACAAGTCCGCCACGCGCGCCACGCTCGAGGAATACCGCAAGCGCATCGAAGAGGCCAAGGGCGAGGTGAACAAGATGGTGGCTCAGGCCGACGGCGAGTACGAACAGGCGCGCATCGAGGCCGACGCCTACTTCGAACGCCAGAAACGCATAGCCGAGGCCATCGAAGCCGAAGGCCAGGCCGATGCCGAGGGCATCGCCAAGATGAACCAGGCCATGAGCGGCGCCGGCGGCGAGGTCATGGTCAAAATGGAAATCGCCGACGCGCTCAAAGGCAAGCGAATCATGCTCCTGCCCATGTCCGAGGGCGGCATGAATCTGAAGACCACGGACATGAACCGACTTCTCGAACTCAAGGGCTTGCAGTCCCTGCCCCCGACCGACAAGGAAAAGGGCAAGGACGCCGAATGATCAGACGCGGCCGGGCCTGGCCCGGCCGCGACTTTCGCCTCTGTTCCCGGACAGCACCTCGCGCAGGAAGGATTGAAACTTTCCGCTTGACATCCGACTGCCGCATGTGTATGTACAAACAAACGAGAGCGCTATGCCCGATCTGGACTGCTACCTGCACCGCTGCCTGTATTTCACGGCCAACCGTCTTTGTCGGGCCATTGGACGGCTGGCGGACGAGGCCTTTATGCCGGCCGGGTTGTCGCCATCGCATGCCTTTCTGCTCATGCTGGCTATCGAAACGCCCGGCATCGGGCCGAAGAGTCTGAGCGACGCGCTGCATCTGGCGCCGTCCACGGTCACGCGCTTTATCGACGCTCTTGTCGGGCGGGGGCTGATCGAGCGACGCGCGCAGGGGAAAACCGTCAGTGTGTTCCCGACCGAACAGGGCTTGGCCATGCAGGAGACCATCGCCGCAGCCTGGCGCCGTTTGCACGAGCGCTACTGCGCAATTCTGGGCGCGCAGGCCGGCGACGATCTGGCCCGGCGGATCGACCTGGCTGTCGGGCAGATCGAAGGGGAGTAGCCGTTTTTTGGGACATTTTTCTTGTATGTACACACAATCAAACAGAGGAGCTGAACATGAAAAAGGACCTTGGCGGCATCAATGCCCTGTACCCGTCGCTGACCACCATTGTCGGGGCCGTCGTGGACGGCAAGGCGAACTTCATGGCCGTGGCCCATGTCGGAATCATGAACCACGGCACGCCGCAGTATCTCTCGTTTGGTATGGCTAAAGTCCACTACACCAACAAGGGCATTCATGAGCACGGACAGTTCAGCGTGAATATCCCCTGCGTGGATCAGGTGGTCGAGACCGACTATGTCGGACTTGTATCGGGTAAAAACACGGACAAGTCCGGGCTGTTCGACGTCTTCTACGGGGAGTTGCCGCACGCGCCGATGATCCAGGCCTGCCCGGTCTGCATGGAGCTGAGCCTGGACCGGGTTCTCGACTTCGACACCCATGACATCTTCGTCGGCCGCGTGGTCCGCGTCCATGCCGAGACGTCCGTGCTCAACGAGGCGGGCAAGATCGATCTGGCCAGGGTCCGGCCTCTGCTGTTCGATATGACCAGCGTACAGTACTGGTCCCTGGGCGAGCCTGTTGCCAGGTGTTGGAACGTCGGCAAGCAGCTGAAGAATAAGACGGCCTGAAGACGGGTGAAAGCAGGGTGACGCGGGCCGGCTCTGGGCGCTGACGCCGGCGCTCAGGGCTGGTCCGCGAGCAGGGCCTGCTCCCGCAGGCGCTTGATACGGTCGCGCAGCTGGGCCGCGCGCTCGAACTCCAGCTCGGCGGCGGCCTCGCGCATCTCCCGTTCCAGGCGGCGGATTTCCTTGCTCAGCGTCGCGCTGTCCAGCCCGTAGGGGGCGGCCGTCTCGGCCAGGGTCTCGGCGGAGGGGCCAGCCTCGCTGCGGCTCTGGGCGTAGAGCGCGTCGAGCACGTTATCCAATGATCGGGTCACGCTGCACGGAACGACGCCATGCTCCTCGTTGTAGGCCAGCTGTCTGACCCGCCGGCGCGCGGACTCCTGCAGGGCGTTCTCCATGGACGCGGTCCTGGCGTCCGCGTAGAGAATGACCCGGCCGTTGACGTTACGCGATGCGCGTCCGATGGTTTGAATCAGGGAGCGCGCGGAGCGGAGAAAGCCTTCCTTGTCCGCGTCGAATATGGCAACCAGCGCGACCTCCGGGATATCCAGCCCCTCGCGCAGCAGGTTGATGCCGACCAGGGTATCGAATTCACCGGCGCGCAGGGCCTGTACGATGGCCACGCGCTCCAGAGTGTCGATGTCTGAATGGAGATAGCGTGTCCGGTGTCCCATGGCGCCGAGGTATTCGGTCAGTTCTTCGGCCATGCGCTTGGTGAGCGTGGTCACGAGCACGCGCTCGTTGCGTTCCGCGCAGCGCGTGCACTCGCCGAGCAGATTGTCCACCTGGCCCTTGGTTGGGCGGATTTCGATCTCCGGGTCCACCAGTCCGGTGGGCCGGATGATCTGCTCTACGAGCAGCCCCTGCGACCGCTCCAACTCCCAGGGGCCGGGCGTGGCCGAGACATACACGGACTGCCGCACGCGCGCGAGGAACTCCTCGAAGTGGAGCGGGCGGTTGTCCAGGGCCGAGGGCAGGCGGAATCCGAATTCGACGAGGGTTTCCTTGCGGGAGCGGTCGCCGCGGTACATCCCGCCGATCTGGGGGATGGTGATGTGCGACTCGTCCACGAAGAGGAGAAAATCCTCGGGAAAGTAGTCCAGCAGACAGGCCGGCGGCTGCCCGGGCCGGCGGCCGTCGAGGTGCAGGGAATAGTTCTCGATGCCGTTGCAATAGCCCATTTCCTCGATCATCTCGAGATCGAACTGGGTCCGCTGCTCCAGGCGCTGCGCCTCGACCAGGTGGTTGCCCGCGGTCAGCTCCGTCAACCGCACGGCCAGCTCGTCGCGGATGTCGGCGATGGCGCGGGTCAGGTTCTCGCGATCGGAGACGTAATGGCTGGCCGGGTAGATGACCGTCTTGTTCAGCGCGCCCAACAGGTTCCCGGTGAGCGGGTCCGCCTCCTGGATGCTCTCCA
>CAZGAH010000112.1:0-9248 GCA_964523295.1 uncultured Desulfovibrionaceae bacterium
GTCAAAGAACTCCATGGCAAAGGACGGGATGTAGGCGTCGAATGCCGGGTCTTTGAGAAAAAGTTCGCGCAAGGGCACGCCGCGATAAACAACCGGCCGGAATGAGAAGCGAAGTGTATGGTTCAGTGCGAGCTTTCTTATCGCAAAAACTGGCTACAACTCTTCACTCTTCAGCTTTCCAGGGCCAGCGTGGCGTCACGTAGGCGGCGGCGACGGCGAACTGGTCCAGCGGGACTTCCAGGGTGACGGTCCGGGGGGGTGGGCAGGAGGCCAGGGCGGCGAAGGTTGCGGCAAAGTCGATGTCGCCCTGCCCGGGGGGCAGGTGTTCGTCCCAGGCGCCGTGGTTATCGTGCAGGTGCAGCTGCCCCAGCGCCGGGCCGAGCCTGGCGATCCAGTCCGCCATGGGGGCCTGGCCGAAGACGGCGACGTGGCCTACGTCGAGACACCAGCCCAGCGGCTGCCCGGCCAGGCTGGCGAAGAGCGGCGCAAGGTCTTCCGGCGTGTGCTCGAGCACGTTTTCCAGCATCAGTCGGGAGCCCAGTTCGTCGAGCCGTGCGGCCAGCCAGGACCAGGTCTCGGCCGCGATTTCGAGCCAGCGTTCCCGCCGCCAGACATGGCGGAGCGGATCGTAGCCCACGTGACAGACGACGCTGCGCGGCCGCAGGATTGCCGCGGGCGTCAGTACCTGCGCCAGACGGTGCCGCGTCACCTCGAGGATTCCGGGATCGCTGGAGCCGGGCGAAAGGTCCACGAACGGCCCATGAAACGAGCAGGGCAGCCCGGCCGCGTTCAGCCTCGCCGCAACGTCGGTGTAGTCCTGCTCCGTGAAGTGCTCGAGCGCCTTTGCGTCCAGGAGTATCTCCGGCGCGCGGCGCTGTTCGATCCAGGTATCCAGTTCGCCGGCATGAAGCCTGGCGAAGGAGACGGTCAGATGGAATTCGGGCGCGTGGGTCATGTTTCGGTTCCTGGCGGCAAAGGGTGTCGTGATAATTGGTCCGGGTGCTATGGTATCCTGAACGGCCTCCTGAAGTCCAGAAAGTAACTGAGGAAGGACAGGGTGCGTCCCCGGTTATGCCAGGCGCTGACTCGGTTACATTTCGGCCACCAGGCCATCCCGCCCGCGGTCTCCAGCAGGACCAGTTGCATAGTGTACGCCATGCGTATTTTGCAGCGTGGAGGAAGAGAGGCATGAGTCAGACGCGTTGCGTCGAGAGCACAACATCAGGCAAAGTGCTCTCAGCTACAGGATTCGTCGCCCCCCCCCCGGAGCCTCTTTGCCGCTGCCCGATCGTCGAGATTTCGTTCACTATCAGTTTGCTATCCGCGACGATTTCCGCGCGTATGTCCTTGAAAAACGAATCCGTACGTTCGAAGATAAGAGGCCGAGGATTATAGCGCATTTCAGCGTTTGCAGCGCACCTGCTGTTCATGGTAACCTGTCCGAAGCAGCATCTTCCACGTTAAGGGACTCATGAACGGGGACTGGACATTGACTGAGACATTGACTGGATCATTGCCGCCGGACGCCATACTCTCGGCCTTACTCGACGCGATACCCGATGTGGTCTGGGTCATTGAAGTTGGGGGGACCGTACTCTACGCCAATGATGGCGCTGCGGCCATGTTCGGCGCTGCCGAGCCGGAGGTGCCGACCGGTCGGGATTTCTTCGATCTTATTCCGCCCGCGCTCCTCGATATCTGCCGGAGCAACTCCGCTGCCGCCCTGGCAGGACGGACTGTCCGCTTCGAACTCGAGACCGACGAGCGTATCTTCGAGTGCGCCTTTTCCCCGATCCTGACTCAGGGCGTCGCGTCCGGTCTGGTCCTGCACGGCAAGGATGTCACCGCCTTCCGGCATACCGATGTCGAACTGCGGCGCCAGCAGCAGCGGCTCATCTATCTCATGGAACAGCTGCCGGGTTTTCTTATCCTGGTGGACGACCAGTACGTCATCCAATACGCCAACCGTTTTTTTCGCAAACGCTTCCGCGGGCATAAGGGCCAGCGCTGTTTTGAGGTTCTGCATCACCGCGACGCCCCCTGCCCGGGCTGCCCCTCTGCGCCGTCCTTTGCCGCGCAGACGCCGTGCGAATGGGAGTGGACGCACGAGGACGGCCGGACCTATCAGATCAACAGCCACCCCATGACCGAGACCGATGGCAGCTTGCGGGTCATCCTCCACGGTATGGACATCACCGCCCGCAAGCAGGCTGAGCAGGCGCTACGGCGCGCGCACGACGAGCTGGAGCTGCGCGTGCAACAGCGTACTGCCGAATTGCGCGAATCGGAAACCCGTTTCAGGGCGGTTGTCGAGGACCAGACAGAGCTTATCGGCCGTCTGTCCGCCAACCGTCTGCTCTATTTCGTCAACGGCGCCTATCTCAGGTTTTTTCAATCCCCGCGTGAGGCCCTTATCGGGACGCCCTTCCTCTCCCAGATATTCCCGGAAGACCGCTCCGCGCTCGAGGTCGCCTTCGATCCCGCTTCTGCCGAGGACCCCGTGCGCACGCTGGAATGCCGCGTGACCCGGGCTCCCGGGGACGTCCGCTGGCTGCGCTGGATCATCCGCGCGCTCTACGACGACGCCGGAAGCCTCGTCGAATACCAGGCCGTGGGCGAAGACGTGACCACGCTCCGGCAGGCCGAGACCCGTTATTTCACCCTGCTCCAGGGGCTTCCGACCGTGGTGTTCGGATTGACGCGTGAGTTCCGCGTCGATTTCATCAACAATACCTGCCTGACCATGCTGGGCTACTCCCCCGAGGAGGCCCTGTCCCGGCCGGACTGGTTGATTGCCGGCATGCATCCCGAGGATCAGGCTGCCGTGCTCGCCGCGTTCGATGGTTTCTTCGCCTCCCCGGAGCAGGGATTTTCCCTTGTGTTCCGGTTCAAGCACAAGCGGGGCTATCTCGTACACCTGCAGGCGAAAAGCCTGCCGCCCGCGGACCTGGCGCCCGCGGCGGAGCGGCAACGCCTGGAGGGTGTGCTCATGGATGTGACCGAGCGCGCGTTCCTGGACAAGGTGCTGGTGCAAAAAGAGAAACTCAACACCCTGGGAGCCATTTCCGCCGAGCTGGCGCACGAGATACGCAACCCGCTCATGGCCATGGGCGGCTTTGCCCGACGCCTGATGAGCAGGCATCCGGAACTCGACGAGGCCGGCATCATTCTGGAGCAGGCGCAACGCCTGGAGCAGCTCCTCGGGCGCATCACCCGGTATCTTGAACCGGTGGCGGTCCGACGTCAGGAATGCGAGATCAACGCCATCCTCACCTTCTGCCTGGAGCTGCTCGGGCCCGGTCTGGTCAGCCGCTCCCTGGATGTCGTGTCCGGTCTGGACGATTCCATCGGCCCGTTCCAGTCCGATCCGGACATCCTGACTCAGGTCTTTGTCAGCCTGATCACCAAGGCAGCCTCCACGGTGCAGCCCGGCGGGAAGATGACCGTCCGGTCCTTCGAAACGCGCGAGCATGTCGGCGTGGTTTTCCTGGTCGCACCGCTGCACTATCGCGTCCGTGACCCCGAAAAGCTGTTCCTGCCGTTCGATTCGGACGAAGAAAGCTTCAATCTGGCCGTCAGCTACCAGCAGGTTAAAAACATCGGCGGCTATTTGACCTTCCGCCAGGATGTCGCCAGCGCGACCTATACGGTGCTGCTGGCCAAGCGCGTCGAGGGGGAGGCGCCTGCGGCAGCAACGCCGCAAGCCCTGGTCTGATCAATACCGGGTCCGCCTGTGTTCATCGCGGCATAATCAATCCCGACAAAGCCTCAGCAGAGGATCATGCGGTCGGACCGCGTCGTTCCGCCCCTGTTTTTTTCGAATAATTTATTCCCCCAATGCCCAGCCGCATCCTGCCGATCGAATTGCACTCTGCTGGATTCACATAAAATTCCCTTTATCGAAGGCGACTGTTACCCTTCTGCAACGGTGTTGCCTTACGGTCGCACTCGGGTTACAGGACCTTTGCGACGGAAGCCGGCTTTGCTCTTTTCGGGCGGAGCGGGCTTGGGCGTCGCTAAGCTTGCCGGGGGGCAGAAGCGTGGACGATTCGACGAATCGCAACAAGACGACGGCACGGCCGGACACGAACCCGGGCGCTGGGGAGGCGCTGCCAGGCTGTCCGGACGGGCTGACCCCGGACATGAGGCTTTTTGCCGAATTCATGCAACATTTGCCGGCAGCGGCCTATATCAAGAACTCCGCCGGCCAGTACATATTCATCAACCCCGCCTTCGAGCAGCTGCTCGGCCTGGAGCCCGGTACGGGGACAGGTAAGCGGGTCGAGGAGCTGTGGAGCCCGGAATCCGCACAGCGGCTGCGCGCAATCGATGCCCGGGTCTTGACAGAGGACCGGCCGCTGACCACGCTCGACGTGGTGACTCCGCTGGGCCGCAGCGAGGAAAAACACCTTCGTGTCTCCAAATTTCCGCTGCACTGCGGGAATATGCCGGTCGTGGTGGCCGGCTTCGCCATCGACATGACCCCGCAGATGGAGGCCGAAGAGGCCCTGCGCACAAGTGAACAGCGCTATCGCATCATCGCGGAGTACACGAACAACTGGGAGACCTGGATCGGGACCGACGGCAAGGTCCTGTTCGTCTCGCCGGCCTGCCAGCATATCACCGGCCATCCCCGGGAACGATTCGAGGCCGACGGCGCCTTTATCGAGACGATTCTGCACGCCGACGATCTGGGCCCCTGGCGCAATCACATCCAGCGGCTCAAATCCGGCATGGAGCACGCGGTCATCGACTTCCGGATCGTCCAGCCCGACGGAAGGGAGCGCTGGATCACGCAACAGAGCAGCCGCGTCTACGATGACCAGGGCAGGCCTCTGGGACTGCGCTTCAGCTGCCAGGATTTTACCAACCGCAAATTGCTGGAGCTGCGGCTCCAGCACGAGGCCTTCCACGATCCGCTGACCGGGCTGCCCAACCGTACCCTGTGCCTGGAGCGCATCGCCCGCGCACTGGAGCGTTCCAAACGACGCGACACCTACAACTACGCGGTGTTCTTTCTCGATCTGGACCGCTTCAAGATGATCAACGACAGCCTGGGCCACGCCATGGGCGACCTGCTGCTCAGCCTGATCGCGCAGCGGCTCAAGGAAAGCGTGCGGAGCCTGGATACGGTATCCCGGCTGGGCGGCGATGAATTCGTGATTATTCTGGAGGAGCTGACCACGATCCGGGAGGCCATCCGGATTGCCGGCCGCATCCGCAGCAGCCTGCAGGAGCCGTTCGAACTCGAGGGCAACGGCGTCTACATCAGCGCGAGTCTGGGCATTGTGCTCAGCCCGGCCTTGTACGACCGGCCCGAAGACCTGCTGCGCAACGCCAATATCGCCATGCACCGGGCCAAGGCACTGGGACGCAATCGCTTCAAGGTATTTCACTCGCGGATGCTGGACGAGGCCATCCAGGCCATGAACATGGAAACTGCGCTACGACGCGGGCTGGAGAACAACGAATTTTTTATCCTCTATCAGCCCATCGTCACCCTGGCCGGCCGCATGGTGACCGGCTTCGAAGCCCTGCTGCGCTGGCGGCATCCCCAACGCGGCGTGCTCACAGCCGGCGAGTTCATCCCCATGGCCGAGGACAGCGGTCTGATCATCCCGCTGGGCCGACTGGTCATCCAGGAGGCCTGCGCCAAGATGGCCCAGTGGCAGAAGCAGCATCCCGCCCTGCGCGGCCTGTGCATCAGCGTGAACCTCACCCTCAAGCAGCTCAAGCATCCCAGCCTCGTCGACGACATCGCCTCCGCTCTGGCTGCCTCCGGACTGACTCCGGGCTCGCTCAAACTCGAAATTTCCGAACGCGTACTCATGGACAATCCGGAATTAACCGTGCTCATGCTGACGCGGCTCAAGACCCTGGGCGTGAAGCTCAGCATCGACGATTTCGGTTCGAACTATTCCTCCCTGGGCTATCTGCAGCGCTTTCCCATCGACACGCTCAAGGTCGACCAACGCTTCATCCATCGCATGGGGGCGGAGGCCGAGCACCGGGAGATCATCCGCGCGGTCATCGCCCTGGCACACAGTCTCAATCTCGACGTCGTGGCCGAGGGAGTGGAAATGGAGGAGCAGTGTACGGTGCTGGAGGATCTGCGCTGCGAAAATGCCCAGGGCTATCTCTTCTCCCGCCCCTTCGATCACGACAACGCGACGGAATACCTGTCCCGAAAAATGCCCCCGGACCGGGGCTAGAGCATCTTAACTTTGAAAAAGTTTAGATGCTCTTGTGCAGTTCCCTGAAACAATGGGACATTGTTTCAGGGCAGAGCCTTGTTTCAAGGCGAAACTGCGCTAGGGATACGTCGTTTTTTCAATTCAGGTCACACGACACGACCAACCCTGCTTATGCCCGCAGCTGCTCCCACTCCACGCCCATGGCCGCGGCGATCTTCCTGAGCGTCGCCACTCGCGGATGAACGCCCTGCTGTTCACATTTGGCATACGCGGGCTGGCTGACATGCATCCGACTGGCCACCTCGGCTTGCGTGAGGCCAAGGTGCTCGCGCCAGGCGCGAATCAGACTCATGCCCTCGCCAAGATACATCAGCTCGACAACTTCATGAGGGATGAAAATGGCTTCATCTGGCCGGTCTCCGGCAAGCAAGGCCTCGAAGTCCGACCACAGGACCACGGCGTATAACGGCGCACCGTCTGGCCCGCGTATGACCTGGTGTTCAATGGTATGTTCGTTCGCCACGCTTCTTCACCTCATCGATGCGAATGCTACGGACTATGCCTTCGCGAACCGTAAACAACCCGATGAGCCATCATGACCTTCAGCCTCCCCCAACGCAGACTTCATCCCGCGGCGAGTCATCCTGTCATCGACTGACGGGGAAAGCGCAACCGCCCTCGCTGGCGGATTATGCGGCGGGCGCTCCCGCGCCGTTGCTGGATGTGTTCTGCGTATTGATCAGAATGAACTTGATCTGGTTGCGCCCCTGCTGTTTGGCCTTGTAGAGCATCTTGTCCGCGGTCTCGACAAGGAGCCCGGGGGTCAGGGCGTTGTTGGGGAAGGCCGTGGCCACGCCGAGGCTCAGGGTGACGCAGGGCGCCACGGACGAGTGCGCGTGTGGTATGTTCAGGGCCTCGATCCCGACGCGAATTTTTTCCGCCAGCACCAGCCCGGAGTCACAGGGCGTATCCGGCAGCAGGGCCACGAACTCTTCTCCGCCATAGCGGGCCACGAGATCGCCGCCGCGGTGGACACAGTCCGCCATAACCTTCGCCACGCGCTTGAGGCAATCGTCGCCGGCGGTATGCCCGTACGCATCGTTGAAATTCTTGAAAAAATCGATATCCATAAAAATGACGGTCAAAGGCTTGCCGTCGCGCTGCGCCCGTCGCCACTCGATGTCCAGGGACTCGTCGAAACGACGGCGATTGGGAATCTCCGTCAACCCGTCCAGAGCCGCGATGCTTTCCAGCAGCAGGTACTTGCGCCTGAGATCGAGCTGCGTACGTACCCTGGCCTTGACGACAGGCAGGTGAAAGGGCTTGGTGATATAGTCCACGGCACCGAGTTCCAGTCCCTGGAGTTCGTCTTCGGACTGATTCTTGGCGGTGATGAAAATGACGGGAATGTTCTTGGTGGCGTTGTCGGCCTTGAGCTGCCGGCAGACCGCGTAGCCGTCCATCACGGGCATCATGATGTCGAGCAGGATCAGGTCCGGGGTCTGCTCCTTGGCGATCTGCAGCGCCTTTTCACCGTCCCTGGCGACCATGATCGCATAATCGGCGCGCAGAGCGTCGCCGATGATTTTGATATTGGTAGGCATATCGTCGACGATAAGAATCCGTTGCTTGTGTTCTTCAGGCATGTTCGCATCCTTGAATGAGCGTGTGCAGCGCGTTCCCGAGCGAAACGAGCGTCCGGGCGGCTTGTTCGTAATCAAACAGGGAAACCTGCGACTCCAGCTCCCTGGCCAGCGCCTCGCAGGAACGGCCTTGCAGCCCGCGGGAAATGGTCCGGGCCAGACTGTCGGCGTCGAAACTGTTGCTCGCGAGCCGTTCCGAAAGCTCCTCGAGCAGCGGTTTCAGCGTTGCCGGATCGACAGCCGCTGCCGCCGGCGCCGACGACGACGCGGCGAGCGCGTCCAGCATGGCCGCGGCGCTCGCCACCTCCGCCAGCGCGGCATCGAATTCCTCCAAAGGCGTCTCGAAATCGTCGAGGGGGCACTCCGCACGCCGGGCTGCGGCCTCGGCCAGGGTTTCCAGCGCCTCGGCCGCGCACTGTAGCTGGAGGGCTCCGAGATTCCCGGCCACGCCCCTGATGCTGTGCGCCAGACCGGCGGCCTGATCGCAGCGTCGCTCCCGGATATGCGTCCGCAACGCCGCGGGCGCGGTGGCAAACTCGCTTGCGGCGCTACGGATAAGCCTGGACAACAGGGCCTGATTTCCGGCCAGGGTCCTCAGGGCGGCCGGTACGTCGATGCCCGGAAGCCCGGCCGGGAGCTGTCCAGTCGGACCTTTGCCGGCCGGCGCAGCATCCGACCCGGGTCCGGCGGGTCCGGTGCTGCGCACCCAGCGCGCCAGCGTGCTGAAGAGCTGGTCCGGGTCAATGGGCTTGACCGTATAGTCGTTCATTCCCGCCTTCAGACACTTTTCCCGGTCCCCGGCCATGGCGTGCGCGGTCATGGCGATGATCGGCAGATCGGCGAAGGCGGGGTTCTGCCGGATACGGCGGGTGGCCTCGAATCCGTCCATGACGTTCATTTGCAAATCCATGAGCACGGCAGCGTAGGCCGCGTTCTCGAGCCTGTCCAGGGCCTGGAGGCCGTTGGCCGCGACGTCGACGTCGAATCCGGCGTGCTGGAGCAGTTCACAGGCAACCTGCTGGTTGATGAGGTTGTCTTCGACCAGCAGCAGCCGGACGCCCTGGAAAGACGGGAACGCCGTTCCGCCGCACGATTCGGATTCCGATCGCGGCGGAGACGACTCCATGCCGGAAAAGGCGTTCATGATGGTGTCGAAGAGCAGCGACTGCTTGACGGGCTTGATGAGAAAGCCCTGCAATCCGGCCTCTTCGGCCTGGCGCATAATCTCCTCGCGGGCGTAGGCTGTGACCATGATCACCATAGGCGGGGTTGCCAGGCTGGTGTCGGCCTTGATGCGCTGCGCGGTCTCGATACCGTTCATGCCCGGCATCTTCCAGTCCATGAGCACCAGCCGGAAGGGATCGTCGCAGTCGCAGTCGGAGACGAAGCGCAGAGCCTCCTCGCCGGACGC
>CAZGAH010000112.1:9258-12443 GCA_964523295.1 uncultured Desulfovibrionaceae bacterium
GGTGGAGGGCGAGGTCCCGATGTCGCGCAATCTGCCTGGAACGGCCGCAGGCGAAAGGCGTTGAGGTACTCGCACAGGATGTCACGCGCGGTTTCGCTGTCGTCGACGACCAGGACCTTCATCCCGGCGAGCTTGTCCGTGGCGACGTAGGAGCAGGACTGCTCGACCCGGCTGAACCGGGCCGTGAAAGAGAAGGTGCTGCCCTGGCCCTGGGCGCTGTCCACGCCGATCGTCCCGCCCATGAGCTCCGCGAGGCGCTTGGAGATCGCCAGCCCCAGACCGGTGCCCCCGTACTTGCGGGTGATGGATTCGTCGGCCTGGGAAAAGGTCTGAAACAGCCCCGCCTGTTGCTCCGGGCTCAGCCCGATGCCGGTGTCCCTGATGGAAAAGCGCAGCATCAGCTCCGGCCTGGAGACGAATCCCGGCTCGCATTCGACGCTGATCACCACTTCGCCGGATTCGGTGAATTTGATGGCATTGTTGACCAGGTTGAGCAGCACCTGCCCAAGGCGCAGGGGATCGCCGCGCAACACGGCAGGGACGGCATCGCCCCTGCGGAACAGCAGCTCGAGTCCCTTTTTTTCGGCATCCAGCCCCACCAGCCCCGCCAGCGTATCGAACACGCTGTCCAGGCCGAAGTCCACGGCCTCAATGTCGAGCTTGCCGGCCTCGATCTTGGAGAAGTCGAGAATGTCGTTGAGCAGGGCAAGCAGGTTATGGGCCGAGTCATGCATGCGCTGGGCGTACTCGCGCTGCTTGTCGCTCAGGTTCGTGCGCAGCATGAGATGCCCCATGCCCACAATGGCATTCATGGGCGTGCGCACCTCGTGGCTCATGCGGGCGAGAAACTCGCTTTTGGCCTTGTTGGCGCGCTCGGACTCCTCCCTTGCCGCTTCCAGCTCCCGGGTCTTCTCACGCAGAGCCTCTTCCATCTCCTTGCGGTCCTGGGTGTCGCGCGCCACGGCGAAGGCCAGACTGCGTTCGATGTCGACAAAGGTATTCCAGGAAAGCCAGCGGTACGAACCGTCCTTGCAGCGATAGCGGTTGTCGAAGCTGACCACGTTATGCCCCCGGGTCAGCTGGAGCATGGCCGCGCGCGTCGCATCGAGATCGTCGGGGTGTACGAACTCGATGTACGGCCGCTCGAGCAGCTCCTTTTCGCTCCAGCCCAGGGTTTGCGTCCAGCTCGGGCTGAGCAGCGTAAAATTGCCGTTCAGATCGGAAACACTGATGAGATCGAGCGAGACCTTGAAAAAAATATCCTGCTGCCGCTCCATGGCCTTCACGGCGGTAATGTCCTGGCAGGCGCCGATCAACCTGCGCGTGCGGCCTTCCTCATGCTGGCAGGCCCCGATGATGCGGACGTAGCGCTCGTGCCCCTTGACGGTCCGCAACCGCAGCTCGAGTTCGAAATCGTCGCACTGGCGCACGGCCCGGTCCAGGGCGACTCGATAGCTGTCGCGGCAGTCCTCGTGGCACCAGGCGATGACGTCGTCAAGCGTCGGCTCGACGCCCTTGTCAAGTTCGTAGATGCGGCGGGTTTCCTCGGTCCAATGCAGCCGACCGGTCTGCGGTTCGTAGACCCAGCCCCCGACATGGGCCAGGGCGCCGGTGGCGCGCAACAGGTCGGCGTGCTTGCGCAGCTCCTCCACATTGCGTTTTCTGGCCGAGATGTCCCGAAAGTAAACCGACAGGTGATCGGATTGGGGAAAGGCATGAACCTCGAACCAGATCCCGAAGCCGTCGAAAAAGGCCTCGAACTCCACCGGAGTCTGCAAACGCATGGCCCGGCGGTATTCCTCCTCGAAACGCGTATTTTGGGCCTCGGGAAACTCCTCCCAGAGGTTCCGCCCCTCCAGCTGCTCACGCGTACGCCCCAGGGACTGTTCCGCCTTGCGGTTGACGTAGGTGATGGTGAAGTCCGCATCGACCTCGAACATTGCGTCGGTGGTGCTGTCCAGCACGCGCAGCAGCCGCTCGGCGAGCGCTCGGCTATTCTGCTGGGCCTGAAGCCGGTCCGTGAGGTCCGTGGCCATGAACAACAGGCAACGGCGGCCGTCGGGCAGCTGGCCGAGCGGCGCCGAACGAAGGTCCCACGTCCGGGTCCCGCCGCTGGCGGTCGCTATCTGAAACTCGCCGAGCGGAGTCGGCTCTTCCAGGGAAAAGACATTGTCGACGAGCAGGCCGACCTGGGCAGCCTGCCCCCCGAAGGCCCGCTCCAGCCACTGCCCGAGCGTAGGCATGTCGGCAAGGGCGTACCCGCTGGCCTCGGTCCAGGCCTGATTGACCAGCAGCACGTCCCCGCCCTCGGCGTGGATCATGATCGGCGTGGGCACGGCAAACAGGGCCTGACGAAAACGCCGCTCGCTCGCGCCCAACGCGTCCCCGCCCCCCTGCTGCTCCAACTCCGCTATCCGGGCCTGCGCCTTTTCAAGCGCAGCTTCGAGAGCCTGGCAGTCGCGAGCATCATTACGGCCCATAGCGCACCTTCGTTACCGGTCCGGACAGGAGGTGAATTGGACGAACATGATCCCAAATACCCGAAAAAATGTATCGAGGTCAATATGCACGAAGCACGGCGATGCCTCACCGGTTCGCTGCAAGGAGGCGCATCGAGCCTGTAGCGTGAGAAAATAAGGGGGGGGCACGACAGATTCCCAATTTGCCGGGTAAACTTTCCCAATTTGTCGGGATTTATTTTCCACTCTGCCCGCGAGCTGTGCAAGCACGCCGCGTACGCAGACGGAGCGTATCGTTTTGCCTGGTATCGGGATCGTGATCAGTACGAAGCAGGCCTTGTGATCGAGAATGAGCGAGGAGAAATCGTCGGCGTCGAGGTCAAGGCCGGCGCCAGCCTGGCCGCGAACGACTTGCGCGGATTGCGACGCTTCGCCGATATCGCCGGAGACCGCCTGATAAAGGGCATTCTGCTCTACGACGGACAAAAGTACCTCCCCCTTGGAGGCAAATTCTGCGCAGCGCCGTTTTCCAGCGTATGGGGAAGCGTCGACAACACAGCAAGGGCTGTTTCTGTCTGAAAATCCCTACGCACTTGAGTCCTATTGCGTATCTACACTGTAATGAAAGGTACCCACGCCGAAGATATCCCAGCCGTCTGTCGGGGACACGGCGGGGAGCGTGTGCGATATGACCTCGTTGATGCCGTCCATGAACATGATCACGTT
>CAZGAH010000113.1:0-6366 GCA_964523295.1 uncultured Desulfovibrionaceae bacterium
CTGCATAAGAGCATCTAAACTTTTTCAAAGTTAAGATGCTCTAGAGGCCTGCTCCATGAAGGCCTCCAGCTGCAACTGCATGGTCGGCGATTCGCTGCCGTCAAAGGGGATGCTGGCGGCCGGGAAGCCGTGCTCTTCGCTCAGCCGACGCAGCAGCGCGCCGACCACGGTGCCGGGCATGCAGCCGAAGGGCATGGCATTGACGACGCCGCAGGCGCCGCGGTCGAGCATGTCCAGCGTCTTGCCGATGCTCAGCACCGCCTCGCCACGGAACGAGCGGTCGAGGTACGGAGCGGCCTTGTCCAGCAGCTGCGCGGTTGACGGATCGTGCAGGGTCTGGAGCAGGCGCTCGAACGGGGCCTCCATCCGACGGGCGATGCGACCCTGAAAATGCCCCTTGAGCCGGACGCGCAGCCAGGCCATCCAGTCGCGCCGCGACAAGGCCGTATCCTCGCCACACCAGTTGACATAGCAGACCCACTCGTCCACGGGCGCCAGCCAGGCCTCGCCGCCGAGCGCCTCGATGCGCCGCACCAGGTCCTCGTTGGCGAAGCTGTTCGTGCGGACGTAGATTTCTCCCACGATCCCGATCCTCGGCTTGCGCTCCCCGCCGTTGGCCAGCGAGGCGAATGCGCGCCCGGCCTCGTGCAGCGAGGCCACGAGCACGGCATCCGGCCCGGCCAGCAGCCCGGCCACGCGCTCGAGCACGTGCGCGTAGAGTTCGTCCGTGCTCCCGCGCACGCGCTCGTACGGCCGGGTCTCGTGCAGGCAGCGGGTCAGCAGGTCCGCGGCCAGGATGCCCTTCCAGGCCACGCGGGCGAAGTCTTTGCCGATGATGCCTGCGTCGCGGTAAAAGGCGGCGTCCTGGACCGGCGAGAGCAGCGGCACCTCGGGAAAGCCGGCGCGCTCGAGGATGAGCTTCTGCCGCAGGTTGTACTGTCCGAAGCGGCAGGGCCCCGTGCCCGCGGGCATGAAAAAGGCCGAGCGCTCGGGATCGAAGTCCGGGGCGTGAGCGGCGGCGAGCATGTCGCCCGTGGTCAGGACAAAAGGAAAGCACTCCTTGCCGGAGCAGAAGCGCCGCCCCAGGGCCAGGGAGGAGGCGGAGCTGCGCGGCATGACCACGGCGTCGGCGCCGCAGGCCTCGAAAGCGGCCTTCAGGCCAAAGGCCTGGTCGCCCATGCGCGGCACATAGACCACGCGCCGCCGGGCGGACAGCGTCGTCGAGCGGCGCTGTCGCGTGTCCGTCGCTGTTGTCGCGACCGTGTCCCCGGTCTTTCCGGCGCGCGCGCGTGCGGCCGAACGCATGGCCAGGCTGTCCAGAAAGGCCTCGCAGCGCGTGATCACGCCGGCGTCGGCGCTGTGTTCGTCGATTTCGACGTGCAGATACGGCTTGTCGCCCATCTCCCGGGCAAAGTAATCCAGAATGAACGAGTCCGGGCCGCAGGAAAAATTCCCGATATACAGGGCGTGCAGTCCGGGCGCGCTGCGCACGAAGCGCGCCGCGGCCAGGATGCGCTGCCCCGAGCGCCAGTACATTTCGGGCCAGGTCTCCCGCACGCAGGGCAGCGGCAGCATGTCCATGGGCAGGGCCTGCACCTCCAGCGAGGCCAGCTTGCCCGGAATGTCCAGATTCATGCCCTTGTCGAAGGCGTTGTAGGCGCGGCCGATCACGACCAGGGCCGGACCGTCGCGGCGCTCCCGCAGTCCGGCCAGCACCTCGTCGCCCTTGGCCCGCAGGTCGGCGGCAAAGGCCTGCTGCGCCTCCGTGGCCCGCGCCATGGCCGTTGTCAGCTCCTTCCTGCCCACGCCCAGTCCTCCCAGGCCGGCGAGCAGCCGCCGCGCCAGGGACGCCGGCCCCTGTCTGAGACTGAACACCGGCGCGAACACCTCGCAGTCCGGAAAGGCAGCCCGGACCTGATAGGGAAAACTCTGGGTCAGCGGACAGGCCGAGGCCATGGCGTAGGCAGACTCCGGACCGGCCAGATTGACGAAGCTGGGGACGAACAGCCGCGTCTCCCCGGCCTCGAGCAGGGCCTGCACGTGGCCGAAGGCAGCCTTGAGCGGAAAACAGGCCTCGGCCAGGGTCAAGCGCGTGCCGAGTGCGGTCACGCGCTTGTCCGTGGCCGGCGAGAGCACGACCTCGAAGCCCAGCGACCATAACAACGTGCTGCAATAGGGCAGATATTCCTGAAGAAAAAAGGCCCGCGGCAGCCCGATGCGCCCGCGCCGCGCCGGTTGCCCCTTCTGAACAAAGGCCTCGCGCAGCGTCAGGTGCGCCTGCTCCAGGCGTTGCGCGCGCCAGGCAAAGAGATCGGGCAGACTCTGCGAGCGAGTACGGCGGATGTCGTATTTTTCGCAGCGCCCGCCGTAGAACAGCGGCGTGCTCTCGCCCTCGATGCGCACCCGGTTGATCTCGCAGCGGTTATCGCAGCCCGTACACTCGAAGGAGCGCAGGCTGTACGGCGTCTCCGCCACGCGCAATCCCTTGAAGGCCGAGGCCGCGACCCCGTGCTCCCGGACATGGTCGCGGGCGATGAGCGCCATACCGATGGCGCCGGAGACGTCGTTGTGCTCCGGGACCGTGACCCGCCGGCCCAGGTGTTTCTCGAAGGCCGCGACCACGGCCTTGTTGAAGGCCGTGCCGCCCTGGAAAAAGATGTGCTGGCCCACCGGCCGGCCCGCGACCACGCGGTTGAGGTAGTTCTCCACGATCGAATAGGCCAGCCCGGCGAGCAGGTCGGCCTTGTTCGCCCCGCGTTGAAGCGCGCCCTGCAGAGAGTTCTCCATGAACACCGTGCACCGCTCGCCCAGGGCGCACGGATTTCTCGCCCCGAGCGCCAGGGCGGCGAATTCGTCCTTGACCGCCACGGCGAGCTTCTCGGCCTGCTCCTCCAGAAACGATCCCGTGCCCGCGGCGCAGGCCTTGTTCATCTCGAAATCCAGGATCACGCCGTCCTGGAGCCGGATATACTTCGAATCCTGGCCCCCGATCTCGAAAATGGTGTCCACGGCGCCGGCCGCGTCCCCGTTGCCGAGCGCCACGGCGCCGCGGGCCTGGGCCGTGATCTCGTTCTTGACCACGTCGGCGCCGATGAAATCGGCGATCATGTAGCGCCCCGATCCGGTCGTCCCCACGCCGCGGATATCCACGCGCCCGCCCAGGGCCGCTTCGATCTCGCGCAGGCCGGCGCGTACGGCCTCGATGGGCCGGCTAGCGGTGCGCAGATAGCGGCGGCCAAGCAGCGCGCCGGCCTCGTCCACCACGGCCAGACAGGTGCTGATGGAGCCGATGTCCACGCCGAGCCAGGCCGGCACGCACGCCCCGGCCGGCGGAAAGAAGTCCGCGTCCGGCTCGGGCCGCAGATGCCGGGCCGGGAAATCGTCTTGCGGCGACAGCAGGGGCGGGCGTCCGGATTGTGCGGACGCGGGCGCGTGCTCCAGGGCAGCCAGGGCCGACGCGCGCAGCGGAACGAGCAGCCCCTCGGCCCGCGCTTTCAGGGCCGCGCCCGCGGCGCCGAAAACCGTGGGCGGCGCGGGGATGAGCAGGTCATCGAGCCCGAGCGTTTCGCGAAAGGCCCGGACCACGCCCTGATTGAGCGCCACGCCGCCGAGAAAGGCCACGCGCGGGCGCAGCACCCGGTTGCGGACAATGGCGCCCTTGTAGTTGCGGGCCACGGCAAAACACAGCCCGGCCACGATGTCCTCCAGCGGCGTGGCGATCTGCTGCAAATGGATCATGTCGGACTTGGCGAATACGCTGCACCGGCCGGCAATGCGCGCCGGCCGCGGACAGTCGGCAGCCAGGGCCGCGAAGTCCGCGATATCCAGCCGCATCCGCTCGGCCTGCTGGTCCAGAAACGAGCCCGTGCCCGCGGCGCAGACGGAATTGAGACTGAAATCGCGCACCGACCCGGACTCCAGCAGCAACAGCTTGGCGTCCTCGCCGCCCATCTCGACGACCGTGCCTACGTCCGGATGATACCGCCGCATGGCCACGGCCAGGGCCAGCAACTCGTTCACATGCGCCAGCCCCAGCCGCGCAGCCACGAGCTTCCCGGCCGATCCGGTCACGGCCAGCATCAGCTCCGGGGCATCGCCCAAAGCCTGCTCAAGCAACGCCCGCGCCGTTGCCAACGGCCGCCCGGCGTGCCGGGCATACGCGGACGCGACAAACTCCCCGTCCTCGTCGAGCACAGCCAGCTTGACACTGACCGCCCCGGCATCAATCCCAGCAAAACGTGCCATAGCCCGCCCCGTGTTTCGCGTTCATGATTCCCTGGAGCTTCAGCCTATAGCGGGTTCTGCCTTGTCTGGCAAGATAGGAGCAGGCGATACCCTGCGACCGAACGGACGCCTCCGCACTGCGCAAAAATCGTATAGGTCAAAAAATATGACCTGAGACACAGCGCAACACGGTGTTCAGTTTTTCTTGACTGAATGCATACCTGTAGATATATGGTGCCCTTGCCGGTAACCAAGAGAGGTCACTATGAGCCTTCGCCGCGAAGCGACGCCTGCCTTGTTCACGACATTGAACGAACGACAACGTGTGGCCTTGCAGGACCTTGCTCGCCAAATCAGCGACGCGGTAAAACGGATACCCGCCAGGACTGAAGCATCGTCCAAGGGGCAATCCGGAAAGCTGCGACTCCAGAGGGAGCGGTTCAACAATCTGCTGTTCCTGCACGGCCGTCGGGGCATGGGCAAGACGACGGTCATGCTCACGCTGCTCGATCTGATTCAGGATGAAGAAGCCGAAGGGGCGTCCCTGTTCAAGAGCATCGAAGCGGACAACCTGAGCAAGCGCGTCATATGCCTGCCGCCCCTGGAGATGGACGTGCTCCCTGCCTCGAGCAACCTGCTGGCGGCGATACTTGTCCGCCTGGAAAACTGGTTTTTTCCCGACGGTCCGCGCCTCTCACGGGACTCCGTCTGGCGCGACGAGGACAGGCCGTCCCGGAAGGACCCCCTGCTTGAGCTGAAGGCACTGCTCCGCGACGTGTCCATCGCCATGGACGGCAATTTCGACGGGCGAAAAAGCGGACTGGAACCGGATGTCTATGCCGAGGAGCAGCTGCGCACCGAGCATATACGGATTGGTTATTGTTATAATTATTCATACCAATATAAAAAAATAGAAAATTAAAATGAATAAAATTTTATATACAGTGTGAGTTTAAATATGTTTTTAAATCGAATGTCTAAAATTTATTATTTAATCGAGATTCCAAAAATTTTGAATGCGTCATTTGATACAAAAAAAGATATTATTAAGGTTTGTTTAGAAGAGTATAAACATCATATGTCTTCTATTTTGCACTGTGAAAAAATTATTTACCAAGCAACTTATGTTGAATACGGAATATTTGGAGCTATGTGTTGGTATCTATTGACACAAAGCAATGGATTTGAGAAAACTATACTATATAAAAATTTACTTTATTTACTTCCAGTAATATTTCATATTATACAATACAGATGTAATCAAATTCATAATCTTCTTATATTTAATGCTGATTATATTTCAGGACACATCAGGCAGTTATTTATCAAATATCTTGATGAGAGAAATCTACTAAAGTGGGAAGAATTTCTCAATGCAAAACGCTTTAAAGAAAAAGGAGTTGATTGGTCAGCTGACATCTTGGTCCATTGGTGTCCGCCAATTGTCATGATAGCCTTAATTACAATTATAAAATTTCAAAATGACAAATCTAATAATTTATTTTCCGCCTTTTCTTTATATGATGTACTTCTTTTTTTATTTAATATTGTATTATTTTGTTTTGTGTATAAATCATCGAAGAAAGTGCAAAGTTCATATAAAAATTTGGGGAAGTAGTTTTAGTCCAAACTTTGCACTTGTCAATTTTTTAATTTCTAAACTTTTCAATTTATGAACTTTTTTAAATAAACCTTAAATTTAAACTACAGTAACTTTTTAAATTTCAAATTGCTGGATGATTTTCAACATTGCCGTATTGGCATAACCATCTGTTCGCACGTGACGGACAGAATACGTTGAAACAACACCATGAGGGGCATACCATGGACCTGCGCCGCGAAGCCACACCCGTAGACCTTGCCGACCTGCATGAAACACAACTCAAAGCCTTACGGGACGTGTTGTCCGGAATCGATAGTGCCTTGAAGGAGATAAATGCCCTGGAGTCGCATCCGAAAGCCGTACGGTCTGAGGACAAGCTGACGCTTCAGGAAGAGCGGCACAACAATGTCCTGTTTTTGCATGGTCGGCGCGGCATGGGCAAGACGACAACCATGCTCTCCCTGCTCTCTCTGCTTCGCCCCCAGGTCAATGACACCCTGGGGCATAAACTGGCAGCGAAGTCGAGCAAGGTGGCAGAG
>CAZGAH010000113.1:6376-11816 GCA_964523295.1 uncultured Desulfovibrionaceae bacterium
AGACGGAGAGCACAGAGGCAGAAACGGCTGGCGATGCGGCAACCCCGGCGAAGCGAAAAGTGGATATCGTCAAAGTTATCCGGAAGCTTGTTTCAGACGCCAACATGTGCCAGAGGACTATCCTCCTGCCGCCCCTGGACATGGACGTGCTTCCCGCTTCGAGCAATCTGCTGGCAGCAATGCTTGTCCGCCTGGAGGACAGGATTCCTTCCAACAGGCCGCGACTCTCCCAGATATCTGTCTGGTGCGACGAGGAACGCACGGGCCGGAAGGATTCTTTTTCCGTATTAAAGGTGCTGCTGAGCGACGCGGCCATTGCCCTGGACGGCAACATGGAAGGGCGAAAAAGCGGACTGGAGCCGGATGTCTTTGCCGAGGAGCAGCTGCGCACCGAGCGCATCCGGCTGGGGTTTGCGGATCGGCTGGGCGATGCGCTGGAAATGATCGCCACGAGCCGGCAGACCAACGACGGGCGCCCCCTGTTTCTGCTGCCCATCGACGATTTCGACCTCAACCCGCCTCGCTGCCTGGAACTCCTCGAGCGCCTGCACGCCTTCCGCTCGCCGTACATCCTGTTCCTTATTCTTGGCGACGTGGACCTGGCCGAGTCCATCCTCGACTTGCAGTTCTTCAATAAGTTTGGCCAGGCGGCCGGGGAGGGGAAAGCCTTCGTATCGTCGCGAACCGAGGAAATCCAGAGCAGAGTCAGGGAACTCAGCTCCCAGGCCCGACGGAAAATTATTCCCCCGGAGCAGGTCGTGCGGCTCGAGCCCTGGACCCTCGACGAAGCCCTTGCCTTCACGCCCAAAGAGAGCGACCCGATATTGGAGAAGGTCTTAAACAACATTGCCATGCCACTCTCGGACCTGGCAGGAACGCACCGCTCCCTTTTCAAAGAAAATCAGATCGAAACATTGGGAACGCTGTTGCTGCCCCCCTCCGACAAGGCAGGCTCGTCTTCTGGTAATCGGTATATTTATCAAGCTGTCAACATTTTTCGAACAACGCCGCGCATCCTGGCCGACTTATACCAAGCCTTTTCTGCATTCAGCCCAAAAAAAGTGAATACTCCGGATGAAGAAAACCGCAGGCAGCACCTGAAGGAGTTCCTCGCGCTTGTTTTTGCTTTTTGTAAAAGTTCTATAAATGAATCAATCCTCAGCGAAGACACTCGAAAGAAATACTTGAGTGCAATTTCAACCGATAATTATGGGCAGCCATCTTTTTATGACGCCTATTTGTCAACATCATTTCAAGGTGATAAAAACATAGATTTTTTTTTGGAGAATTCACGAATGCGCGTATCAGAGTGCAGTGGATGGAGCATACATCTCAAGAAAGAGGAAGGCCAGGAAAGCCTGCCAGGCACTCCGTTGGAGCCGTATTCAGCTGCTTGGCTCGCACTCTTCCACGATCTGCTGTCCATTGTACAGGATCAAAGCACAGACCTCCGGCTTTCCTCAAATCTGTTCGACGGTCTTATCTCATGCATCTATGGCGCTGAAGAAGGAAAATTATTTGTCATTTTTCCAAGCCCACCCCTCCTGTCTTTTTTTGAATGCGACATCTTTCGAGTAAGGTGGAACAGCATTTTTAATCGGATACAGGAACAACAAAAAGAAATTAAGAGCTATCAACTTCAACTACGTATCGTATTCGGATGGATATTGGCTTCAGTCTCAACTTTAGATTGCACAAGAAAATTCACTGTAGGAGAATTAAACGATGAAGATATTATCATCAAAGAAAAAATTATCAGCACAATTAAATATATTTGGAATAGAACAAGAAAAGAAAACGACCCGGTAACAAAGGACTACTTCGTCACTTTTCTCAGCAGAATTCTCGTTTGCTTATTGCCTGAGTTCGGTTGCATTGGTAAATTTTTTGATGAAATCAGAGCGAATGTTAATGAAAGTATTTTCAAATCAGGATGCTATGAATCTAATAGTATTAAATCATTTATTATTTTTCGTAAAGAAAAGATTCGAAATAGTCTACTGTCAATCGGATTTGCTGATTTTGTTGAAACCATTTCATCGATTCAATTCCCGGGTGTTCAGCACGATTCCAAATAACCGTTGTGCATAGTTTATCCATTCAGTTCATGTAATCTGTTTTTTGTGGAGCATAGTGCGTAAAACGAAATTCAATCTCAAACAAGGACGATAAATCACCTTGACCTCCACCACGCGCCTCGTCTCCATCCCGCTGTACCATCTCGAAGCCGAGGTGGCGGCGTACCCTTTGGCTGCGGAACGGGCCTTTGGCCTCGGACTCGTCGCCTTGTCGCCGAGGCTTCAACGTGGCGACAGGGCGTCGCTGACGCAGAGGGACACTGCCACGTTGTGGCGGGACGCCGAGCAGCGGCTTCTTGCCAATACGCCAGCGCTGAGCGTGGACGAGGCGCTTAATTTCCGCGACCTGTTCTGGTTTGCGGAAGCGGACGGCCGGCCCGCACTCGGTGACAACATCCCCCTGGAAACGTATCTCGTGCAGCTGACGCGACGCTTTCTGCAACGCAATGGCAATGAGGCGGAGCTGGTGGACACCTCGCGAGTGAGACGACTGACCCCCTCCGAGCTTCGCTGGCGCTGGCGCTGGCTTTCCTTCGCCCTGCCGCCGGACCTGCTGCTCGCGGCCCTGGACCCGGAAACGACACCACCGGCCACGTTGCGCTTTCTCAATCCTCTGCTGGAGACCCAGCTGTTCAGCTCGGGCTATGTCGAGCCGCATCTGCATCTGAACGCAGGCTACGATTTCAAGTTGTTATGGACCGCCCTGACCCTGGTCATCGGCAATCCGGGAATCCTGAACCAGTTCCGAAGCCCCGGAGCAGCCCTGGACGAAGGCGAAAATTTCGGTTCGTGGCTGATCCGTGCCATTCTGGCGCGATGGTTTCTGGCCAGCTATCTGTCGAGCCCGGACCCACGCCTTTTCACGGATTGGCTCAACGACGTGCTGAGAGGCCTGAGAGTACGACTCCAGGATCCGTACCTGCCCTTGACCATGGTTGCGGCCTTCCGCGAGCTGGGGCAAGGGCAGTTCCAGGAGACGTCTCCGTCTGGTCCCGTACTGCAGCGCCTGTACCGCATCATTGTCAATCCACGGCAGCGCATTGTATCCTACGATGGATATCAGGCCTTCGATCCCATCGCCGAGCTAGCCTTTGGCAACGGCCCCTTCGCCGCGGGCTGGGCCGAGGAGGCGACGCCGGAGATGCGGTTCACCGCGCGCGGCCTGCGCTACCTGCAGCAAACCCCGGACGACCAGCCCTTTGCCCGGCTGTTCTGGCAATACCAGCGCGTGCGCGTCCTGTTCTTCCGCCACGTTATCCAGCGACCGATGACTGCCGGCCTGCAGTGGTTCACCCGCTTTTTCAGCCGCCTTGGGCCGCCACGTCGTGGCGTCGCCAGGGCGGTGACCCTGCGGAGCGCGGCGCTCAATGACGGACTCGGCCATGGCCTGCAGTCCTTCGAGTTCCGATTCGGACCACCAAACAGTTTCAATGACGGGTGGATTGAATTTCAGGACTTCATTCAGACCATCAACAGCCTGAAAGGCACGCCGGGGCAAGGGGGACAGAACGCCGGGGCCGGCAACACGGGCGCTGATGTTCCCGAGACCGGGAATGTCATCCAGAACAGCAACAGCCTGCGGAGTACGCCGACCCAAGGCGGACAGAACGCCGGGGGCGGCAACAGGGGGGCGGACGTTCCCGAGTTCGGGATCGTCATTCATTTCCCCAAGCAACGCGGCGACGGCTTCATCGATGGGATTCCCCAGGCCAACTGGCGCGAGGCCCATGCCGATCCGGAGGCTCCGCGTAACGCCGGCTACCGTTATGGGCGATACTACAGACAACAACGGCGTTCCGCCGAGGTACTCGGCCGTTTGATCCGTTCATTCCCAACCTTGCTGCAGACCGTCAGAGGGCTCGACATCTGCACGGACGAACAGGGCGTGCCCACCTGGGTCTTCGTGCCGATATTCCGCTTTCTGCGCGAGTGCGCGGATCTGGCGGCCGGGCAGCTTCCTCCGGTACCGCTGGGCAGCTACCGGTTGCGGGCAACGGTACACTCCGGCGAGGATTTCATCCACCTCGCCACCGGGCTACGTCATATTCACGAGGCCCTGGTCTTTCTTCCCCTGCGCGAAGGCGACCGCATCGGTCACGGAATGGCCCTGGGTACGGACCCCGAGCGCTGGGCCACGCAGAACGGGCGCGTGCTCATGACCTGGGAAAACCGCTTTTTCGACCTGCTTTGGGAGCAATACTGCTTCGAAATGGAAAACCTGTCTTCGACCGGAGGGCGGCGGACTTTCGTCGAGCAGGAGCTGCGTCGCCTGAGCAGAGAGCTGGGGTATACCTTCACTCTCGCGCAGGACATGATAGACTGGTACACCAGACTGCACAGCGAGGTGGAGCTCGAAGGTCTTGGCTTCCCCCTGACATCGTCGATCCGGGGCTTAGAGTTGAGCCGGACGATGCGAGGTGACCCGCTATATCGTCATCTCACCGACGGCAGGCTGTTCCTGCTTGGGAAAAGCCTCGTACACATCGACCCGAGTTCCGAGATCGAGGCCCTCAACGCCCTGCAGGAGCATGTGAAGGGCCGACTCTCGGACATCAGCGCGACCATCGAGGTCAATCCCTCGTCAAACCTGCTCATCGGCCATCTGACGGACATGGAGGATCATCCCCTGTGGCGTCTGGTGCCCTTCACCTCGGACGCCGCCAGGACCGCGTTGCCGGTCTGTATCGGGGCGGATGATCAGATTACCTTTAACACCGACGTGCGCGCGGAGTATCAGTTGCTTGATGACTGTTTGCTGCGCATGGGCGTTGACGAGGTTGCGGCCCGGAACGCGCTCAATCGCATCCGCGAAGACGGCCTGGAGGCGCGCTTCACATTGCCGCTGGCGCAGCATCGGCCCCTGGAGTCGCCGCGTCGGCCCATCTCTCCGGGGGATACGGTCGCGCCCATGCCATAGGCTTTATGATCTCGAAATTTTTTAGAGTTTGTGGTGCGCGGCCTCATGCCCATAGCAACGAAAGAAATCAGAGAACAAGCGGTGAAGGCATTCATTTCAAAAAAGAGATGGCCAATAATTTGGCTGATATCTTTGGTTGCCATGTAAATACTCTCTTACGATGGGTTCGTGAGCACAAATAAGACAATCGTCTTGAACCAGGAGAGATGGACTACATGGTTGCTGCATTAATTGAACATGAAAAAAATACTTCTAAAAACGGCTGTCGATGAAACTCCTTATCCTATATTGTGTCAAAAAATAGAGTTATTTGATAAACAATGCTCCCTTGTCACAATTCAAAATACACTGATATCAAAGGACGCGCGACGGGAAAGACCGCGGCCGTTGCTCCCCTGCTGGGCCTGTGCCGCATTGAATCCAATCAAGGCTATAAGTGCCTCGT
>CAZGAH010000114.1:0-11732 GCA_964523295.1 uncultured Desulfovibrionaceae bacterium
AGGGGCTACCGACTTTCGTCTGTAACCCCTTGCTTTCACTGGCGCGCCCGGCATGATTCGAACATGCGACCTACGGATTCGTAGTCCGGCGCTCTATCCACTGAGCTACGGGCGCGAACTTTTTTAATACTTTTTTCCGATGGCCGATGTCAAGTTTTTTATTCCTTGCTCGGCGATTTTGTTCAAACGCGTGACGCCGCAGGATGGGTGTTAAGGGTCACCCCGAGGTGGTCAAACAATTTGCGCGAATTGCGGGCAAGCTCGCGCGTTTTTTGTGTGACGTTTGCCACTCCTTTACAAAGGAGAGAGCCACAAGCAAACCGTCTAAGTCGATTCACATTTTCAGCAATATAGCCCTTTTGTATCTGGCTTCGATCGTCATTGAATACTCTATCTTTGGCATAAATGCCTTTATTTACAATGAGAAATGGCTTATTTCATTGCTTCATAATTTATGCTTTAGTTTGCTCTTTCTTGCGGCTGTGTCGTTACGTCATATGCATTTTTTATAGTTTTTTTCTTTTTTAAGTTCGGCGCAATATGCGATAATAAACTCATCTTTTGCATGCGTAAATTTAAAATATTTGTGGGGTGTAACGGTAGTCGAGATTTTCTAGTTTCAAATTTGTCATGCTCTGGTGTTTCCTTTTTTGTGCATGATGGCTCTCTTCTATTTTGGAAATGCAGAATTTTATCATCGAAAAAGGCTTATTGGCTTACAAATATTCGAAAAAACATAACGGGCTTCACGCTGTATAACTATATAATATCCAAAAATTTCTTAGAATTAATAACGCATCTGCAGTGACATTTTTAACGGGTAAGAAACAAGAATGCTTTCCGCATAATTACAATGGGTTAACTCCTAAACGCCTCCTGAGGAATCTGGTATTGACCCGGCGTGATTCACGCTTATGGTTGTCCTTTTTTTGTGCTGGTCTGGTCGCGCGGTCCTTGAACCTTTTCGCCTATAACTCTGTCGCGCTGGATCCCCGCGACCTTCCTGCCGTGCGCAACTTCCGCATCTGACCGTCGGCGACGGCTGTCAGCGAGGGAACGCCACTCTATCTCAGCCGTGGAGCGGGCCGAACTTCGGGGTTATCTTATCCGGTCATGCCGCTCATCAGCGAGCGCAACGTATGGCTCTGCTGCGCCAGCTCATGCACTGCCTGCGCTGCCTGAGACATGGCCCGGAAGGTCTCTGTCGAGATGGTGTTGATTTCCTCGACGGAGTGATGGATCTGCTCCGACGTCGCGGACTGCTGTTGCGCCGAGGCGGCAATGGCGCCGACCTCGTCGGAGGCGTTTTCCACCAGGGAGACGATGGTCTGGAGGACCTCGCCGGAGGTGATCGCAAGGGTCGAGGCCTCCTCGATGGTGCGCACCGCCTGTTTGACGTTGTCGATGTTGTCGCGCGTGCCTTCCTGGATGCCGCGTATGGCCTGTCCGACCTCTTTGGTCGCGGTCATGGTCTTTTCGGCGAGTTTGCGGACTTCGTCGGCCACGACTGCGAAGCCCCGGCCAGCCTCGCCGGCCCGCGCCGCCTCAATGGCCGCGTTGAGCGCCAGCAGGTTGGTCTGGTCCGCGATGTCGCTGATCACCTCCATGACCTGCCCGATGGACTCCGCCCTGTTCCCCAGCGTGGCCATGTCCTCGGTGACAGCTCTTGACTGTTCGCGCGCATTCTCGACGCAAGCGATCACCTTCCCTACAATGGCCGCGCCCTCGCGGGCCTTGGCGCGGGCCTGGTCCGTGCGCCCTGCCGAGCTGGAGGCATTCTGGGCCACCGTCAGGACCGCGACGTTCATCTCTTCCATGGCTGCCGCGGTTTCACCGACGCGGTGTGACTGGTTCTCGGCCCCGCGGCGCGCCTGCTCGACCTGGGCGGACAACTCCTCCGAGGCCGAGGTGACGATCTCCACCACCCGCTGCATCTCGCCCGCTGCGTGGAGAATGCGCTCCCTGGCCGCTTCGGCCTGCTTGCCCGAGCGTTCGGCCTCGGTCATGGCCTCCTGCGCCAGTGCCGCCTGCCGGGTCGCCTCGGCCGACGTGGCGGTGGCCTCGTCGATCTTGCCGCGCAGCGCACCGACCATGGCGCGCAGGGCATTGGCCAGTACGCCGAGTTCGTCCCCGCGGGTAACGGCCAGCGTGCTGTCCAATTTTCCGGAGGCCACGGAGCGGGCGAATTCCATGTTCCCGGCAATGGCCTTGTTGATGGAACTGAGCACGACCCAGACCAGGAGCACCGCCAGACCCGTACTGAGCACGAAAACCGAGACCAGCAGGATCATGCCCCGGTCAAGGGCGTCGGTCGCCGCGGCCTCGGTTGCCTTGATACTCTGCTCGGCCAGGGACACCGTTTCCTCGATGCCCCGCAGATGACGCTGGTAGGCGTCCTTCAGCGGTCCGTAGAGCAGCTCCTGAAGGGCAGCCGGCTTGCCGTCGCGCAGGGCCGGGAGGAAGGCGTCGTTCATGGTTCTGTAGAAATCCTTCGCCGGCTCGTAGGACGTCGCAAGCAGCGCTTTCGCCAGCCGGCCCTCAGGCAGGGCGCCTTGCCAAAAGGTGTGGCGCTCCTGGTACATGTTCTGCAACTTTTTGGTGTAGGCGACCAGCTCGTCGCGTCGGGCCGGACTGGTCTCTCCGGCCAGCTCGAAAAGCGTCAGATAACTTTCGATGATATAGGCAGGCGGGGGCAAGATGTCGGCGATCAGGTCCTTGTTCTGGACAATCGCCTGATAGATCGGCCCGTTGACCTTGATGGAGGAGATGATCATGCTGGCGCTGATCCCTGCCGCCAGCGAACTCGCCACCATGATGACAATGATGAGCGTTACCTTGGCCTTGATGCGCATGTTGCCGAGCATTTCGATCGTCTCCGGGTTGCGGTGTTGTCGTCTTTCGCCACGGCCTCGCGCCGCAACGGCATGTCCCGACCTTCCCGCCCCCGGAGTCGGCCGGATTGCAGCTGCAAAGGCGCGCTACTACAAATCAAAGAGCGCGTCAACGGTTTTCTTACAATTGTGTAGGACGATTCTGTCACACCGGCCGCGGACGGAACGTTCCACTGTTGCGGCAACATCTCCGCCTCCAGGACAGAACAGGGGGAAAACTCAGGCCCCGGGGCCGGACGCCTCCGTTTGCGCCGCCTCGCCCTTCTTGAACACGATCAGCGGACAGTTCTTGCAGATGTCCGCCCCGGGGAAGGGATGTCCGGGCCGGGTCAGCGAGGCGCCGCCCGTGTCGTGCCTGCGTCTTGTCAGGCGCTCCAGGACCAGGGGGAGCTGGTCGCCGGGAATGGCCACGTTGATTTCGCCGCGCTCGGTCTTGCCGGCGTTGTAGCTGCCGCTGCAGGCCAGGAAGATGTTCATGGCGTTGTCGAGATACGCCCGCACATTTCCGCCGCACGCCGCCGAGTTCATGGTCATGGACGTCCGCAGCGGGTGTACGTCCGTGGCGGCCATCCAGTCCACCGACAGGTGGTAGGCCTGCATGGTATCGCAATAGAAATGGACGACGTGCGGCGTGTCCAGCGCCTCGGCCAGCGGGGCGACGATCACGGCGCGCAGGGCGCCTTCGGGCAGCCGGGGCTTGGACAGGACGAACGCCCGGGCCTGTTCCTCGTCACGGGTATATTTCGCGTGGCTGCGTATCTCGGCTTCGTCCAGTTCCTTCCAGCCGAACACGTATCTGGCGTTGGAGCAGCCCAGGCGCTCCTTTTCCAGCAACACGACAATCCCCTCCATGCGCGCGCCAATTTCGGCCTGGCAGAAGGTCAACGGCTTGACCGGAACGGAATGGGGCGCCGTGCGCTTGAAGCGGTCCAGCTCCTGCTCGTCGAAGACGTACCGAATGGCCACGGGATAATGCATCAAGCGCAGCTCGCGCATGAGCGTTTCCTGCATCATCGAAAAATTCTGGCTGTCCATTCCATTCTCCTCGCTGTCGGCGTCGTTTGCGCCGATGCTGCGTGTCTGATGTATGTCCGTCCGGGGCGGTCATTCGGGAAGCCTGGGCGTGACGTACAATTCGCCGCCAAAGGCGTCGTTGATCACGAGCAAGGGGAACCGCTCCACCTCGAGCGCGCGTATGGCCTCCGGGCCGAGATCCTCGTAGGCGATGACGCGCGCTGCGCGGATGCACTGCGAAAGCAAAGCTCCGGCGCCGCCCGTAGCGCCGAAATAGACGGCCCGGTGCTCGCGCAGGGCCTGCTTGACGGACTCCGAACGCTTGCCTTTGCCGATGGTGGCCTTGACGCCGAGCCCATGCAGGCGCGGGGCGTAGACATCCATGCGGTAGCTGGTGGTCGGGCCGGCCGATCCGATGGGGCGGCCCGGTGGAGCCGGACTGGGGCCGACGTAATAGATGACCGCCCCTTGCAGCGGAAACGGCGGCTCCTCGCCGCGGTCCAGGGCATCGGCCAGGCGGCGGTGGGCCGCGTCGCGCGCGGTGTAGATGGTCCCGGACAGAAAGACGACGTCGCCGCTACGCAGTGTGAGGATATCCGCGTCGGCCAGCGGGGTGTGCACGTGATATTCAGCCATCAGAGGACGACCTCCTTGTGCCGGGCCGAGTGGCACTGGACGTTGACCGCCAGGGGCAGGCTGGCCAGGTGACAGGGCTCGAAGGCCAGTTTCACGGCCAGGCAGGTTGTCAGCCCGCCCAGGCCCATGGGGCCGATGCCCAGGGCATTGACCTCGTTCAGGAGTTCCTGCTCCATGGCCGCCACGCCGGGGTCGGGGTGCGTGTCGTCGAGCGCGCGCAGCAAGGCCTTTTTGGCCAGCAAAGGGGCGCGCTCGAAGGTGCCGCCCACGCCGATGCCGAGGATGATGGGCGGGCAGGGATTGGGTCCGGCCTCGGCCACGCGCTCGACCACGAAGCGCTTGATGCCTGCCCAGCCCTGGGCCGGCGCCAGCATGGTCACCCGGCTCATGTTCTCGCTCCCGCCGCCCTTGGCCATGAACGCGAGCTTGAGCCGGTCACCGGGGACAATCTCGACGTGGACTATGGCCGGGGTGTTGTCGCCGGTGTTCTTGCGCGTCAGCGGATCGCAGGCAGACTTGCGCAGAAAGCCGTCACGGTAGCCCCTGCGCACGCCTTCGTCGATGGCCTGGGGCAGCGTGGCGCCGACGACGTGTACCTCGGCTCCCAGCTCCACGAAAAACACGGCGAGCCCGGTATCCTGGCACAGGGGCAGGCCCGAGGCCGCGGCCAGATCGGCGTTTTCGAGCAGCTGGCGGAATATCTCTTTGGCCACGGGCGAGGTCTCGCGCGCCTGCGCCGCCTCGAATGCCCGGCGTACGTCCCCGGGCAGGTTGCGGTTGGCGGTCACGCAGGCGTCGGCCACCGCGTCGATGATGTCCCGGGCTGGAATACTGCGCATGGCTGAAGCTCCTTAGCGTTTCCAGGGCAGGATCGAAAGGGCCATTCTGCGTCGCAGATAGCCCAGCTGATCCTGCAAGGGCAGCTGCTTGGGGCAGACGTCTTCGCAGGCAAGCAGGCCCATGCAGCCGAAAATGCCCTCGTCGGTTCCTATGAGGTCGAAGTAATCCTTTGTGCTGCGCTTGTCGCGCGGATCGATCATGAAGCGGGCGATACGGTTCAGGGACACGGCGCCCAGAAAGTCCTTGCGCATCCGGGCCGTGCCGCAGGCCGCCAGACAGCAGCCGCACTCGATGCAGCGGTCCAGACCGTAGATTTTTTCGGCCACGGCGTTGTCCATGCGCTCCTCTTCCGCCGCCGGATCGAAGGGCTTGTCGGTGTGAATCCAGGATTCGATCCGCTGGTACATTTCCCGGAACCAGGTGCCGGTGTCCACGGAGAGATCGCCGATCAGCCTGAAAAATGGCAAAGGCAGCAAGGTAATTGCCGCGGGCAGGTCTTTGGTCATGGTCCGGCAGGCCAGGCCGGGGCGGCCGTTGATGACCATGGCGCAGGAGCCGCACACGCCGGCCCGGCAGCAGAAGTCGAAGTTCAGCGAGGGGTCCTGCTCTTCGCGGAGGCGGTTGAGCACCAGAAAAAGCGTCAGACTCGGCGTCTCCTCCAGGTGGAACCGCTCCATGCGCGGACGCGATGCCGGATCGCAGGGATTGTAGCGAAAGATGTCGAAGACGAGTTGCCGTGCCATATCAAGCCCCCGCAGGGAGTGTTCAGCGCGCGCTGGAGACGCTGCGCCTTATTCGGGTTGCTCCGCACCGATCACCTGACCGCCGCCGTAACCGCGATCACCCGGCGGCAGCTCCATGCTCGGCGAGGCCGGTTCGTAGTGCAGCGTGGGGAGTTCTTCCCCTGGTTGCCAGGTGGTCAGCGTGCGCGTGAGCCAGTCCCGGTCGTTGCGTGCCGGATAATCCTCCCGGCAATGCGACCCGCGGCTCTCGGTGCGGGCGAGCGCGCCGCAGGCCACGCACAGGGCCAGCTTGACCATACCCGGCAGCTTCAGGGCCAGAGCCAGCTCGGGGCTGGGGCCCAGGCCGCCGGACTGCAATCCCAGCCGCTGTGCCCGGGCGAGAACCGCCTGCAGCACGGCCACGGCCTTTTCCAGGTCCGGGCCGTTGCGATAGATCCCGACGTACTGCTCCAGCACCCCGAACATGGCCTCGCGCAAGCGGTACACGTTTTCGCTGCCGTCGGCGCAGCGTACGAGCCGCTCGATGCGTTCCCGGCTCTGCTTCAGGCTGTCCTGGATCAGTTTGGAGGGAAAGGAGACCTCGGCCCCGGCCAGGAATTCGGCAATCGCCTTGCCGGTTATGCCTCCAGCGACGACCGTCTCAGCCAGAGAATTGCCCCCCAGGCGATTGAAGCCGTGCAGATCCCAGCAGGCGGACTCGCCGGCCGAGAACAGGCCCGCCAGGCCGCAGGCCGCGCCGTTTTTGTCGGTACGCACGCCGCCCATGCTGTAATGGTGGGTGGGGCGGACGGGTATAAGCAGGTGCACGGGGTCGATGCCCAGGAAATACCGGCAGATTTCATCCACTTCGCACAGTTTGCTGCGGATGTGCTGCTCCCCCAGATGGCGGATGTCCAGCCAGAGGTGTTCGCCATAGGGGCTCTGTACGCCCTTGCCTGCGCGGATGTGCTGGATCATCCGGCGCGAAACCACGTCCCGGGAGGCCAGCTCCGCCTTCTCGGGCTCGTAGAGAGGCATGAAGCGCGTTTCGTCCACGTCCAGCAGCGTGCCGCCGTCGCCGCGACAGCCCTCGGTGACGAGGATGTCGCCGGGCACGATGCCGGTGGGGTGAAATTGCACGGCCTCCATGTTTCCCAGCGGCACGAGCCCGGTGTCCAGGGCTACGATGCACCCGCCGCCGTCGTTGATGACCGAGTTGGTGGTATTGCGGTAAATACGGCCGAATCCGCCCGTGGCGATGAGCGTGGCGCGGGCGAGGATCGCGCCGAGGTCCCCGGTCTTGAGACAGCGGACCACGGCGCCGAGGCAGCTGCTCCCGTCGTGAATCAGGGCAATGGCCTCGCTGCGGTCGCGAATGTCGACGCCGAGCTGCGCCGCGCGGTTGTCCATGGTATAGAGCACGGCGTGCCCGGTGCCGTCGGAGGCGTAGCAGGTGCGCCACTTGGCCGTGCCACCGAAGGCGCGGGCGTGGATCAGGCCGCGGTGCGCCTCCTTTTCCTCTATCTCAAAGGGCTTGCCCCCCTTGAAACAGGTGTGCACGCCCGGAACCACGCGGTTCCAGGGAACCCCCCAACTCGCCAGCCGGCGCATCTCCACCGGGGCCGTGTCCGCGAACAGCCGGGCCACTTCCTGGTCGCACCCCCAGTCCGAGCCCTTGACCGTGTCCGCAAAGTGAACGTCCGGGCTGTCGCCCTCGCCCATGGCGCAATTGCCCAAGGCCGCCTGCATCCCCCCCTGGGCGCAGACCGAATGCGAGCGCCGCGCCGGCACCAGGCTCAGGCAGACGACGCTGAAACCGGCGCCCGCGACCTCGACGGCAGCGCGCTCGCCCGCCAGGCCGGCGCCGATACACAACAGGTCGGTATAGCAGGTCTGCATGGCGTCATCCTCCTGCGACGCCGAGCGTCAGAAGGCGAAGCAGGGTGATCATCCCGACGCCGATAAAGACGAGCGTGATACTCCACGCTATCTTTTTCGCCTTTCTCCGCGTGTCGCGTACGATAAATCCCCATTTCACGCCGACGCGGTACAAACCGATGCCCAGGTGCAGCGCCACCAGCGGTTGCAGCGTCAGGTAGAACATGAGCCATGGCCACTGCTGGATGCGCGCGGCGTTTTTTTCCGCCGTGATGGGAAGGTCGGTCAGTACGACCCAGATATGCACGGCGCCCAGGATCAGGATGATCATCGCGGACGCGGCCTGCACCAGCCACAACCAGGTGTCGGGATGCCGCATCATGCGGGCCTGCTTCCAGATCAGCCGCTGTTGCTCGAAGCGGAAGGGCAGCTTGCGCGCGGCCAGGAGAAAATGGAGAAAAAAGAGCAGACCGATAATCGGGCCACCGATCTGGGCCATGCCCGTGTCCTCGAAAAAACGGGCAAGAGCGTTCATAACGCCAGGGCCCAACAGCACGCTGGAAACCAGGATCATATGTGCGCACATGAAGACGATGAGCGCGACGCCGGTAGCCATCTGCACGACGTCGCACCAGGCCGCGGCCCTTCCCGGCGGCCCGGCCTTCACGGCCGCGTCGACGTACGCAGGCGAGAGCGTGACCATGCTTTCCTCCAACGGGTTACAGGGCGAGCCCATCACGCAGTGTCAAAACAGAACTTAAATTATGAACCGGCGGACAACTGGTGTCAACGGCATAGACAGCGCTCTGCCACCCCGCAAATCACCTGGCGGGCAATTCCTGTGCTCCGTGAACCGGCCACATACACGGGCTCTGGGTAGGACCAGAAAAAACACTTGCGAAAACTTTGAAAAACGTATAATAATAAATAGGAGATGTATGTTGTAATCCGTTGCATTCGACCGGGTGAGCCGGGACTGTGCATTGTTCAGGGGGGGCGCTGCCCGAACATAGCGGCTAACGTGAATTATCTGCGCCCGGATCGGGCCGAGAGGCAGGTTCCGAGAACATTTGCTCGCAAGCAACGGAAAGCCGTATGGACAAGCCAAATCGCCCCTTATTTCCGATCCACCGCGGGTCGGGATGCACGTGGAGTCACGGCGGAGTAATCGTCCGGCTTCTGCTCCTGCTTACTTTCGCGCTGGCCCTGTTGGCGCTCGACTGGCCGATTCTCTCCATTGCCGCCAAGCGCGGCGGAAAGGGGCTGTTCGTCTACCTTTTCACGGTCTGGCCCGGGGTCATCGCCCTGCTCTGGCTGGCCGGACGATATCCGCGCAAGCCGGAAAATTCGGCCTGAGCAAGGGACTGCCGCCATGTTCAGTCCTTTCACCGTGCTGCTGGCCGACCTGGTGTATATCGCGCTGCTGTTCGGTGTTGCGCTCTGGGTGGAGCGGGGCGGTCGGTACGGTCGGCGCGTGGCCGGCAGCCCGCTGGTCTATTCGCTGTCGCTGGCGGTGTATTGCACGGCCTGGACGTATTATGGCAGCGTAGGCAAGGCGGTTACCTCCGGCTTTCTCTTTCTGACCATCTATCTCGGGCCGACGCTGGCCATCATCCTCTGGTGGTTTCTGCTGCGCCGGATGATCCGGATCAAAAACCGCTATCGGGTCACCTCGATCGCGGACTTCATCTCCGTGCGCTACGGCAAATCCCAGGCCGTGGCCGCGATGATCACCCTTTCGGCGCTTGTCGGAGCCATGCCCTATATCGCCATCCAGATCAAGGCGATCAACACCACCTTTCAGGTCATTACCACGCCGGCCGGACCGGCTGGTCAGTGGCTGTATGACAACGCCGGACTGGTGACCGTGGCGCTCATGTGCGTCTTTACCATCGTCTTCGGAGTGCGGCGCCTGGACCCCACCGAGCGGCACGAGGGCATGGTCACGGCCGTGGCGCTGGAGTCCGTGGTCAAGCTCGTCGCCTTTCTGGCCGTGGGCATCTTCGTAACCTATGGCCTGTACGACGGCTTCGACGGGCTGTTCTCGGAGGTGGACGTCTCCACATTGCCCGTTTCCCGAATCCTCAGCCTGAGCGGCGGCGAATCTGCTGATTACGTGCTCTGGGCCACGTATCTCCTGCTGGCCATGTCGGCGATCATGTTCCTGCCGCGACAGTTTCACGTGGCCGTGGTGGAGAACGCGGACGAGCGCCATCTGCGTACGTCCATCTGGCTTTTTCCGCTGTACATGCTGCTCATCAATCTTTTTGTCGCGCCCATCGCCATCGTCGGGCTGGCGCAGGGGCTTCCGGCGTCCTGGGCCGACACCTTCGTGTTGCGGGTTCCACTGAGCCAGGGGCGGCACTGGCTGTCGCTGCTGGCGTTCCTCGGGGGCTTTTCCGCTGCGATGAGTATGGTGATGATCGCGGCCATGACCATGTCCACCATGCTCACGAACCATCTGCTGCTGCCTGTCGTGGCCGCCATAGGCTCACTGGGTATTCTGCGCCGGCATCTGCTGCGTTGCCGTTGGGTAGCGGTGGTCGTGGTCATCGGCATCGGCTTCTGGTTCGAGCGCACGCTGGGCACCTCTTACGCCTTGGTGAACATGGGCATGATGTCCTTCGCGGCGGCACTGCAGTTCGCGCCGGCCTTGCTGATCGGCCTGTACTGGCGCGGCGCCAGCAAGACAGGCGCCCTGCTGGGCCACGGCGCCGGCATCGGGATATGGTTCTACACGCTGCTGCTGCCGGCCTTTGCCAAGAGCGGCTGGCTGTCGATGTCGCTGGTTGAAAGCGGCCCCTGGGGGCTGGCGTTTTTGCGACCCGAGGCGCTGTTCGGCCTGAGCGGACTGGATCCTCTGACCCATACCGTGTTCTGGTCCATGCTCGGCAACTGCGGCCTTCTCGTGCTCGGGTCGTTGCTCTGCCGGACCTCGGACGAGGAGAAGGCCCTGGCCCTGGAGTTCATGGACGTGCTGCAAGGCGAGGGGGCGGTCCGCGGCCACGCCTCCGGGGCTCCGACCATCGCGCTACAGAGCCGGCTCAGCGCCCTGGAGAGACTGCTCGGAGAGTATTTTTCCGAACAGCAGGCAGCGCAGACCGTGCAGCTGTGTATCGCCAGGGCCGGGCTGGAGAACAGCCCCCGGATATGTGTCATGGAACTTGCGGCCCTGTGCTCGGAGGCCGAAAAGATTCTGGCCGGAGCCATCGGTTCCGCCGCCGCGCACAAGGCCTTTGCCAAGGCCGGGATATTCACCCAGGCCGAGACGAAAACGCTGTCGCAGCAGTTCGCCGATATTCTGGCGGAACTCCGGCTCAGCCCCGAAGAACTGAAGCAAATGGTGGATTACCACAAGGAACGCGAGATACTCCTGGCCAGGCACGCGGCCGAGCTGGAAAAAGAGGTCGAACTGCGTACCCGCGATCTGGCGCTCAAAGCCAAGGACCTGGAACAGGCCAACGTCCGGCTCCAGGAAATGGACAAGATGAAGTCCGCCTTTCTCTCCTCGGTCTCGCACGAGCTGCGTACCCCGCTGACCTCGGTGCTTGGCTTCGCCAAGCTCATCGAAAAATCGTTCCAGAGCGCCTTTCTGCCGCTGGCCCAGGACCGGAAGACGCGCCAGAAAGGCGAACGCCTGTGCGACAACCTGCGCATCATCATCCACGAGGGCGAGCGCCTCACCCGGCTGATCAACGACGTGCTCGACCTGACGCGCATCGAAGACGGCCGCGCCACCTGGAACGACGCG
>CAZGAH010000115.1:0-5360 GCA_964523295.1 uncultured Desulfovibrionaceae bacterium
AGCGCCAACCCAGCCGATACGAGAGCCTACGGCCACGACGTCGCCAGCGCCGAAGGTGTCGCCCCGGAGACGTTTTGGCCGCAAACCCAAGGGGGGGTGGGTCAATTGTTCGTGTCGCGAAAGGGTTAATTCCTGGTGTCGCGAAAGGGTTAATTCCTGGTGTCGCTTGACATCAACATGCCATCTCTCCCGTGTTAAAAGGATACTGGTCATCCAGGTACCCCGACCAGGGGGACGTGCGTCATGGTCCCCCCCCTTGGGGGCATGGATATTTCATCCTCCACGCCCCATAGCCTTTCGCAGTCCTGTTTGCGGCGGTGTTCTGCGCCGGGCTCCGTCGCGTTGCGCCGCTCGCGCCTGCCCGATCAGGCGTGGCTACTTGAACGTCACGCCGCGCTCTTTGGCCCAGGCGCGCAAGGGATTGTCCCAGGAGTAGTCGTTGTCGTCGCCGATGGCGGAAATCTTTTCATCCTCCAGGATTGCCGCAAAGATTTTCAGGGATTGGCCATTGATGCAGAGAAAAGATTCACGGACCCCGCAGGCATGAGGCACGCACCCGGAGAGCACGTACCAGCCGGATTTTTTCTCCATGCCCGAGGAGACGCTCAGGCCTTCCGCAAAGGCGTTGTAGCGGTCCTTGAGCATGGCGCGCAGCCGACTGGCAAAGGGCTCCGCGTCGAGGAAGTCCTCCGAAAATTTCCCGATGCTCGCCTCGAGCACCTGCAGGGCGTGCTCGTGTTGCTTCTGCGTGTACGCAATCGCCTTGCTGACAAGCGTGTCGGACACCTCCCCGTCCAGTTCGTTGTGGTAGATGACGCGCAGGGACTTCAGGTCGTCGTCCTTGACTTCCAGTTCCATCTTATTGTCCAGTCCGTACAGTAAATAGCCACTGTACGCGATCGAAAAATTTTCTCCATCGAGATTGATGGCAAATTGGGCCACGTACTCCATCCGCGTAAACGTTGTCTTGGCGTTCTCGACGTTTTCTGCCGACAGACTTATTCTCCCGAGAGACTTATCCTTGTAGGCGTCCACGTCGACAACGCCGGTAAACTGTACGACGGTGCGCTTCTGTGCGTCCGAAAAGCTTTTCCAGGCGTAACTGGTGAAATAGCGGTAGCGATCCAGCGCGTTGCCGACGGTGACGGATTCGTCGAGGCTGAGGGTGCCGGTCTTGACGGACTCGACGGGGTCGGCGGAGCAGGCGCCGAGCCCGAGCAGCAGCACGAGCAACATGACGGCGCCAGGACGCGAAAGGGGGGAATGCGTTGTCATCGGTGTCTCCTGTGCGGTTTGTGCGTCGTTTCGGGGGCGGGCGGGCCTGCGTGCGCGCTCAGAACAGGCCCATGGCCACGTAATGCGCCTCGTCGCGTGGGAAGGGGTCGGTCTCGGTCCAGCCTTCCTGGCGCAGGTCGGAGATGACGTGCTGCCGGGCCGCAAGACCGGCCTCGGGGCCGAAGCGGCGCACGGCTTCGGTGATGCCGGCCGCGTGGTGTCGAAAGCGCCGGTGCCGCATCCCGTGCGGCGGGCGTCCGGCGAATTCGTCCAGCCAGCGATGCAGCTCGGCGAAGTCCTGGCCAAAGAGGCGCAACGATTCCTGACAATGTTCTTCGAAGGTACACACGGTCTGTCTCCTCTGGTCCGTTCGTTTTCCCGGAAACGCACGCTCAGCCCACGCCGAGGATTCCGCCGTCGCGCGCGGTGTAGCTCCGGTCCCGCAGGCCGCCGGCAAAGCCGGGCTGGTCGTGCAGTTCGACAACCAGGCCGCAGGCGTACGCCTCGTCGAGCAGGGCGCGGGCCGTGGCCTCGTCCGGGGCGTTGTCGAGCAGCGTGGCCAGCAGTTCGGCCGGGTGGTGAGCCTTGAGCCAGGCCAGGCGCCAGCACTCCCACGCGAGCGCGACGCAAAGGGCATCGGGACGTTCCGCGTACGCCCGGGCAATGCACAGCGCGAGTTCGTGCGGCGTGGAGGGCTGTCGCTCGGCCAGAGCCGCGCGCCGCGGCAGGGTGCCCAGGACCGGAATCCCGGCCACTCGACCGGCTGCGAGCAGGTCGCAGGTGGCGGCGTCGTACTCGGGAATGTCCGCGGCCACGACATCGCCCCCGTTGTACCAGATGGCGTCGATGCACAGCCCCACCAGCTGCAGGGCCAGGGAACAGGCGGCGGTGAAACGCGTCAAGCCAGGCTGTTCCAGACTGCATTCACGCTGACAATACCGCTGTATAGACCTTGACATACCCCTCTCCTCCGGGTTTCTCCGGCATCACGCCGGACCAGGAAAGGGGTATACAGGGAGATCGTGCCAGATTGCGGAATCGTTGAGGAGAAAGTTTCAGGAAGGGGAGGGCCGGATTACGATTTCAGGCTGGCATTCTGCGGAAGGAGAAAACTGAATCTGCTGCGGTCTTGCCCCTGGCTACCCCGTATACCGCTTCGCCATCTCCCCCACCCGCTGCGCTACCTCGGCGCGGAGGTCGGCCGGGGACAGGCATTCGGCGCTGGGGCCGAAGCTGAGGAGCAGGGCAATGGACTCGGGTACGCTCGTGGACGTGAACTCCAGGATCAGGCTGCCGTCCGCCTGGTCCTCCAGGGTCTGGTCCGTGCTCCAGATGCGCTCGCGGACGTAGGTGGCCGCGCTGTCCCAAAAGCGCGCACGCACGCGGAACGGCTCGCCCTTCCACAGGCCGAAGGTCTCGCCCGGGGGCTCGGGCGGCAGGGTAAAGTCGTGCTTTGCGCTCAACAGGTTCAGCTCCTGGATGCGCTGCATAACCAGGAACATCGGCCCGATTTCGGCGTAGCGGCCGCGGTGGCCTTCGGTCTTGATCCCGCGCAGATAGAATGACCCCTCGCGGCTGACCAGCGCCAGCGGGGCGAAATAGTGCTCCCGGTCCGCGTCGCTGTCGAGCGACCGATAGCGCAGGCGGCAGACCCGGTGCTCGCGGATGGCCTGCTGCGCCAGGTCGAGCAGCGCTGCCTGCGGTTCGTAGTCCACGCGTCCCTTGGCCACGCCCCGGGCCACGCTGGTCAGGGCCTCCTCGCGCGTGTTGAAATCCTGCAACAACATGGCCGAGGCGCCGAGCATCGTTTCCATGCGCTCGCGCATTGATTTCGGGAGAAACAGGTACAGCATGTCCCGGCAGAGGACGAGCTGCTGGAGGTTCTCGGGCAAGACCCCCGGATGCCGGACGACATCGGGCGCTTTGATACGGTAGCACACCTCCCGGCCCTTCTTCTCGACTTCAAGCTCGAACCTCGGGCTCGCTTCAATGTAGCGCATGGTTGCCAGGATTCTGGACTTGTAGCAACCGAACTCATCTGCCAATTCCTTGAGCGTATAGCGTTTCCCGGTGAACAGCAAAAGCAGGCAGATGGAAATGGCTCGGTCCACAGGCCCGGAATCGCATATTCGCGATGACATGGCATTCTCCTGCTGCCAGACGGCATCCGCGGAACGCAGGCGCACAGCGCTGGCACCGGTGCCGCCGGTGACGAGAAATTACAGGGTGTTACGATACCGTACGGGTACGCACATGTCAATCTGCAGGCAAATGTTACGCCAATACGTTCTCTTTCCTCATTGCAGAACCAGCAAGCCCGCACCGTTCGCACGCGTCGGCCCGGGCGTCGAGCAGTGGGGGGGGAGGTCGTTGCCGCCGGTCGATTGCTTACGTCGCGTCGTCCCGCCCGTGCTTGCGTCTGCCCAGCCAGGTCTGGAGCTGGTCCATGTAGGTGTAGAAGACGGGCGTGAGGTAGAGGGTTACGATCTGCGAGATGGCCAGGCCGCCGGCTACGACCAGGCCCAGGGGTTGCCGGCTCGCGCCGCTGCCGCCGAAGGCCAGGGCCACGGGCAGGATGCCGGCGATGGCGGCGACGGTGGTCATCATGATCGGCCGGAAGCGCACCACGCAGCCTTCGAAGACGGCGTCGGTCGGCGATTTCCCCTGGCGTTCGGCCTCGATGGCGAAGTCGATGACCATGATGGCATTCTTCTTGACGATGCCGATGAGCATGATGATGCCCACGAAGCCGTAGAGATTGAGTTCCCGGCCGAACACGAGCAGGGCCAGCAGTCCGCCGAACGCTGCGGAGGGCAGGCCGGAGAGGATGGTCAGGGGATGGATGAAGCTCTCGTAGAGCATCCCCAGGATGATGTAGATCACGAACACGGCGATGAACAGCAGAAAAGGAACGCTGCGGAAGGACTGCTCGAACGCGGTGGCCTGGCCTTCGAAGGTGTAGTTGACGTTGGCCGGCAGTTCGCGCCGGGCCAGGTCGTAGACCGCCGTGGTGGCGTGGCCCAGGGAATAGCCTGTGGCCACGTTGAACGCGAGCGTCACCGAGGCGAGCTGGCCGGTATGGTTGATGGTCACCGGCCCGTGGCCCTCGCGCGCGCGTAGCAACAGCGACTGGATCGGGAAGAGCACGTCTTTGAGCTTGTCCTTGTTCTTCTCCATGTCCGCGCGCACGTAGAGTCGCGAGAGCAGGTCCGGATCGGTCTGAAATTCCGGAGCGACCTCCAGGACCACTTTGTACGTATCCGTCGAACCGTAGATGTTGTTCAGTTCGCGCTGCGCGTAGGCGCTTTGCAGGGCGACCTCGATGGCCTTGGTCGTGACGCCGAGCACGGCGGCCTTGTCCCGGTCGATGGCCAGCTGAAGCTGCGGCCCGTCGATGAGCATGTCGCTGCTGACGTCGCTCAGCTCGGGCAGCGCGCGCAGGGCGGTTTCGAACTTCGCCGCCGCGGCGTAGAGCGTGGCGGTGTCCGGCGACAGCAGGGTGAACTGGTACATGGCGCGCGACTGTTTGCCGCCGATCTGGATTGCCGGCGGATTGAACATGAACAGCCGGAGGTCGTTGATGGCCGCGAGTTTTTTCCGCAGTACGTCGAGCACGCCGTCGGCGTTGAGCGCGCGCTCGCTGGCCGGTTTGGTGATGGTGAAGAACGAGGCGTTGTTCATGGACGCGTTCGGGCCGCCCACGCCGACGATGGAGACCACGCTGCTGACATTGGGATCGGCGGACACGATCTGGCTGACCCGCAGGATGCGCTCTTTCATGGATGCGAAGGACGCGCCCTGCTCGGCCAGGGCATAGCCGAAGATGAGCCCGGAATCCGTGGAGGGAATGAATCCCGTGGGCACGCGCCGGAACAGCCAGCCCGTGGCGAGCAGGACCAGCACGGCGACGAGCAGGGTCAGCAGCCGGAAGCGCAGGGCCACGTGCAGGGATTTTTCGTACCCACGCTCCAGGATCGCGAACAGCCGCCCCGAGCGTCCGACATGCGCGCCGGGACGCAGGAAGCGGCTGCAGAGCATGGGCGTAAAGCTCAGGGTCACGGCGCCGGAGACCACGATGGCGATGG
>CAZGAH010000115.1:5370-10900 GCA_964523295.1 uncultured Desulfovibrionaceae bacterium
GGTCGCGGCCAGCTCGTGCAGCAGCCGGCCGATGATGCCGGCCATGAACAGGATCGGCACGAAGACCACGGCCAGCGAGAGCGTCATGGAGATGATGGTGAAGGCGATCTGCCGGGCTCCGTCGCGCGCCGCCGCCATGGACGACTTGCCCATTTCCTGATGCCGGACGATGTTTTCGATCATGACAATCGCGTCGTCGACCACGAAGCCGACCGCGAGCGTGAGCGCCAGCAGGGAGAGATTGTCCAGCGAGTAGCCGAAGTATTTCATGACCGCCAGCGTGCCGATGAGCGAGGTGGGTAGCGACAGCGTGGCAACGATCGTGGCCGGCAGGTTTTTCAGGAACAGATAGACCACGACGACCACCAGCGCGACGGCGAGCAGCAGCGTGAACTGCACCTCGGCCACGGATTCGCGGATGGTCTGCGAGCGGTCGAAGACCACGAGCATCTCCACGGCGTCCGGGAGCGTGTCGCGGATGCTGGGCAGGATGGCCTGGATGGCGTCGACCACCGCGATGGTATTCGTACCGGGCTGCCGGCGTACGGCCAGCGTGATGCACTGGTCGGAGCCGAAATACGAGGCATTGCGCGTGTTCAGCGAGTCGTCCACCGCCTTGCCGACATCGGCGACGCGCACGGGCTTTCCGTCGCGGTAGGCGATGATCTGGCGATTGAATACGGCAGCGCTCATGATCTGGCCGTCGGCCTTGATGGTATAGAGCTTGTCCGGGCCGTCGAAAATGCCAGTCGGCACGTTCTGGTTCGACGCCACGAGCGCGTCGGCGACCTCGTCGATGCCCAGGCCAAAGGCCGCCAGCTTGTCCGGGTTCACCTGCACGCGCGCCGCGTAGGTCTGGTCTCCGAACACCGCCACCTGCGAGACGCCGGAAACCATGGAAATGCGCTGCGAGAGATAGACTTTGGCATACTCAGTGAGCCGGTACAGGGGCAGCGAATCGCTCCAGATGCGGATGTAGAGAATCGGCGCGTCGGCGGGGTTCACCTTCTGGAAGGTCGGCGGGCTGGGCATCCCGGTGGGCAGATAGCCCTGGGCCGCGGAGATGCCGGTCTGCACGTCGAGCGCGGCGCCGTCGATGTTGCGGTCGAGATCGAATTGCAGGGTGATGGTGGTCCGGCCCAGCGCATTCACCGAGCTCATGGAGCTGATGCCGGCGATGCTCGAGAATTGCCGCTCCAGGGGCGTAGCCACGGCCGAGGCCATGGTTTCCGGATCCGCGCCCGGGAGCGTGGCCGAGACCTGGATGGTCGGGAAGTCGATGTTGGGCATCTCGCTGACGGGCAGCGTGAAATAGGCCGTGATGCCGAAAAACAGCAGCCCGACCATGAGCAGCGTGGTCGCGATCGGTCTGGAAATGAAGCTCTCGGTCAGGTTCATGGGCGGGCGCCCTCTGCCGGCGAGGGCGCGGGATTGCCGGCGGGTGCCGGCGTTGCCGGCGTATCGGAGGCGCGGGCCTGGACCTTCATGCCCGGCCGCAGCTGGATCTGGCCTTCGGTGACCACGGTTTCGCCCGGAGTCAGGCCCTTGCCGATCAGCGAGAACCCGTCCACGCGCCGTTCGACCGTGACCGGCTTGAGCGCGACCGTTTCATCGGCCTGCACCACGAAGACGAAATCGCCTTCCCGCTTGGAGAGCACGGCCACCGTGGGCACGAGCAGGGCGTCAGGTTGCGTGGTCAGGGTCACGACGACGCGCACGAACTGCCCGGGCCAGAGCTTTTTCTCCGTGTTCGCGCACTCGGCCTGGGCCAGGATCATCCCGGTCTGCGGATCGACCGCGTTGTTTATGGAAGTGACCAGTCCGCTGACCACGCCGTCGATGCCGGGGCCGGTGACGTCCGCCTGCAGCGGCCCGGCGTCGAGATAGCGGCGCAGTCCGGGCAGATCGTTCTCGGACAGGGTGAATTTGACGATGGCGGGTTGGATCTGGTTGATGGTTACCACCGTATCGGTATTGGCGTTGACCAGATTGCCGGTCTTGATACGCTGGTATCCGGCAACGCCGGTAACCGGGGAACGGATTTCGCAGTACCCCAGGTTCAGCCGCGCCGTGGCGACCTCGGCCTCGTCGACGCGCACCTGCTCCCGGGCCTGCCCGGCAGAGGATCGGCTTTTTTCGTAGTCGTCGATGCTGACGACCTGCTGGCGCACGAGCTGCGCGTAGCGGCGGTAATCGCGGTCGCGCTGTCCAGCGAGCACGGTATCCCGGCTCAGGGCCGCCTCGGCCTGCCGCAGTTTGGCCTCGAAGGGCGCCGGATCGATGCGCATGAGCAGGTTGCCGTCGGCGATGTCCGCGCCTTCGACGAACAGCGTCTCCAGCAGCGTGCCGGTGACCTGGGCACGGACGTTCACCGTGCGCGTGGCCTCGACATGCCCCACGGCCTCGAGCGTCAGCGGCGCGTGGCGCTGAAAGGCGCTGGCCACGGAAACCACTGCCGGCCGCGGCGGCGGCTTGTCGTCCTTTTTGGACTGGCAGCCGGGCGTGGCCAGACTCATGAACAGCAAAAGCGCCGCCGTCAGTGTACGCTGGAAAAGGGATAGCGTCATCGCGCTCCTCGTTGACCTGGACAGGAAAAAGGCCCGTCGTTTTGCCGCAGCTGGCCGATACGCAGTGCTCCACCAAACGCCGGGCAATGTCAATGTTCTGGCGCGTGCCCGACGTCGTGGGAGGGGGAAGGAACCCCTTTTTGGAAAAAGGGGTTCTTTCCCCCTCCCACACCCTCCCCCTATCTCTCCAAAAAACGTTTACTGTTTTGTGCTGTTGTCGACGGCAAGTAGGATTCGGTCTCGCCTTGCAGACCGGGGCGGCGCGTCGAAGGGGGAGAGGCCGGCCGATGCCATGTACGCGCTGGACAGAGGGACGCGGCAGGCGTAGAGGCCGGAGTTTCCGCCTTTGCCAGCGCCTGATTCCGGGCCGCTGCGGGCACAACGGCGCCGGGTTTCGGCCCGGAGTGGTTATGCGTACACGCTGGTTACCCTATGCTGCGCTGCTGAGCGCCATGGCGCTCTGGGGCAGCTCGTTCGTGGCCATGAAAACGGCCGTGGGCAGCTATGATCCGCTGGTGGTGGTCTTCTGTCGCATGCTCATCGGCACGCTGCTGTTCGCCCCGCTCGCCCGACGCTGGCGACGCGAGCGCTATTGTCCGGGCGACTGGAAGGCGCTGACGCTGATGGCCGTGTTCGAGCCCGTGCTCTATTTCGTCTGCGAGGGCTATGCCCTGCGCCTGACCTCGGCGTCGCAGGCCGGCATGATCACGGCCACGCTGCCGGCCATGGTGGCCGTGGCCGCGGTGCTCATGCTCAAAGAACGCGTACGCGGCCGCACCTGGGCGGGTTTCGGTCTGAGCGTGGCCGGCGTGGTGGTCATCTCGCTCGCGGCCGAGGAAACCGGCTCCGCGCCGGCGCCGCTGCTGGGCAACCTGCTCGAACTCCTGGCCATGGGCTGCGCGACCGGCTACATGATCAGCCTCAAGCGACTCTCGGCGCGCTATTCGCCCTGGTTTCTCACGGCCGTGCAGTCGTTCGTCGGCTGCATCCTGTTTTTCCCGACCCTGTTCCTGCCCTGGACAGAGCTCCCGCGACACCTGGACCCCGCGGCCGCGCTGGCCGTGCTCTACCTGGGCGCAATCGTGACCATCGCGGCCTACGGCTTCTACAACTACGGCATGAGCCGCATCCCGGCCAGCCAGGCCAGCGCCTTCGTCAACCTCATTCCGGTATTCACGGCGTTGATGGGCTACGCCTTCCTGGACGAACGCCTGACGCCGCTACAACTCGGCGCGGCAGGGCTCATCTTTTGCGGCGTGTTCCTGAGCCAGGGACGTCAATCCTCGCCTGCGCCGGCGGGGGAGAGCTGAGAAGGAACGGCGATGAAGGACACCATGACGGATTATCTGGAGAATTGCCCCTTTTTCCTGGGATACCAGGACGAAGGAAAGGCCTTGATCGACGTTGAACGCTTCAAGGCCTGGATGATGTCAGGCGAAGAGCAAACGCGGCATTGTATGAGCAGCGAGCGCATGAAAGAGCGCATTGAAACGGCCATGCATCGCCAGGGAGGCAGGACGCTCGAAGAGGTCAAGCGTGAACGTGATCGTTGATGACCTCGCCTTCGAAGACCTGGCATGGTGGGTCTCCACAACGCCGCGCAGTGCCAGAAAAAGCATACGGCTGATCGAAGAGCGAAAACGGCCGCCGTGTACCGGAAGCGGGTAGCCGGAGCTTGCGCGACAGACGGCATGTTGCGCCTCGCCTGCGCGCCTGCCCGCCCGTGCCGCCCGGCTGATCGGGGGTATGAAAATGCCCCGAGGCGTTTTCGACATCCGACGCAGCCCCCCGCCTGCTATGTCCCGCTGTCGCCGACCCCAGCCAACACCCGTTGAATGATCCCCTTGATCTCTGCGGCGGCATCATTCTGTCCAAGCTTGCGAAAACCCTCCATACTGCGCCGCAGCACCGCCAGCCCCGCCTCGCGCTGACCGGCCTGGATCAGGAATCGGCCATGGCCTGACCCGATGGCTGCGATGAAGTCCAGCCGGCCGAGCTTCTCCACGATGGCATAGGCTCTGGCAACCTTTTCCGCGGCCTCGTGTCGCTTGTCCTGGGCCAAATCAATGTTGGCCATACCCCAGAGCGTATGGGCGATGCCGTCGGGATCATTGAGCTTCGTAAATGAATCCAGCCGCGCTGTCTGCAAGGCCATGGCCTCGCCCAGCTCGCCGCGGGCAACGAGGATGTCCGCAATCTTGCCCTGGGTCACGGCGATGGACCGCACGTCGCCCAGGCGTTGATAGACCGGAAGTACCTCCTCCGTCCGGATGCGCAGCGCCTCGTCCAGCTTGCCGCGGTCAACGAGGATGTCCGCGATCTTGCCCCGGGTCACGGCGATGGACTTCACGTCGCCCAATCTTTGGAAGGCGGGGAGCACCTCGTCTCGCAGGGACGTGAGGGCCTCGTCCAGCCTGCCGCGGGCAACGAGGATGTCCGCGATCTGGCCCTGGGTCACGGCGATGGACTTCACGTCGCCCAGGCGCTGATAGACCGGAAGTACCTCCTCCGTCCGGATGCGCAACGCCTCGTCCAGATCGCCGCGGTCATAAAGGATGTCCGCGATCTGACTTTGGGTTATGGCGATGGCCCTCACGTCGCCCAGGCGCTGATAGACCGGAAGTACCTCCTCCGTCCGGATGCGCAGCGCCTCGTCCAGCTCGCCGCGGTCAACGAGGATGTCCGCAATTTTGCCCTGGGTCACGGCGATGGAGCGCATGTCGCCCAGACGCTGATAGACTGGAAGTTGTTCCTCCGTCCGGATGCGTAGCGCCTCGTCCGGCTCGCCGCGGGCAATGAGGATGTCCGCAATCCTGCCCCGGGTCACGGCGATGGACTGCACGTCGCCCAGGCGTTGATAGACCGGAAGTACCTCCTCCGTCCGGATGCGTAGCGCTTCGTCCAGCTCGCCGCGGGCAACGAGGATGTCCGCGATCTTGCCCCGGGTCACGGCGATGGACTTC
>CAZGAH010000116.1:0-1994 GCA_964523295.1 uncultured Desulfovibrionaceae bacterium
TCTTCATCTCTTCCCTTGGGTAGTCGTTTTCCAGGAAGACGTCGATCTGGGGCAGGCAGTTGAAGGCGATCTGATAGGGGTAGACCTTGGTTTCCGGGTCTTTCATGCTCAACAGCGCCTGCACCTGCGAGGCCAGCTCGTCGATGGCCTTCTGCCCGGTGCCGGAAACGGCCTGGTAGGTGGAGACGACGACGCGGGTGATGGTTGCCGCGTCGTGCAGCGGCTTGAGCGCGACGACCATCTGGATGGTCGAGCAATTGGGGTTGGCGATGATGCCGTTATGCCAGTCCAGATCGTCGGGGTTGACCTCGGGCACGACGAGCGGGCAGCGGTCGTCCATGCGCCAGGCGCTGGAGTTGTCCACCACGACGCAGCCGGAAGCGGCGGCGTGCGGGGCGAAGCGCTCCGAGGTGGAGCCTCCGGCTGAAAACAAGGCCAGGTCGACGCCCTGAAACGAGTCTTCGGTCAGTTCCCGGACTACCAGTTCCTTGTTCTTGAAGGGGAGCCTGGATCCGGCCGAGCGTGACGAGGCCAGGGCAATGACCTCGGTAGCGGGAAAATTCCGGCTCTCCAGCGTCTTCAGCATTTCACGGCCCACGGCGCCCGTGGCGCCGGCCACGGCTACCACGAGATTGTCTCTGCCCATGTCGCGCTCCTTGTCGAATGATGGTGATTAGAAAAATAAAAAAAGAGCCGTCGGACGGACTACCGCGCGGGCAGCCCCCAGGCCTTGACGGCAGTCGCCAGCGCTTCTTCGGGCAGCTGGACCAGCACTGGCGCATTCTTCTCGTCGAGCCAGCGCAACAGTCTGGTCAGATCCTCTGCGCTCATGGCCGTGCATCCGGCCGTGCTCTGCCCCACCCCTTTCCAGATATGAAAAAAGATGCAGGAGCCGGCGCCCGGCTCGACGGGGTCGCTGTTGTGCCGGACGATGAGCCCGTGTCGGTACAGCCCGTCTTCCCGCAACATCGATTCGCTGCTGTTCCAGTCCGGGGAGACGGACGACGTATCCTGCAGCGTATTGTAGAACCGTGAATTGACATCGTCCACGCAGAAAAGGGTTGCCGAGGTCGTCAGCGTGGGCAGGTCCATGTTCCCCAATTCGGATGGCGCGGATGTAAAGGCCTCGCCGAAGAGGAATACCCCCGCCGGCGCCTTTCCGTCGCCTTCGCGTTTCATCGGCCCGGCGATCAACTGAGCGGCATGAACACCGCGCCCCCATCCCAGGCCGGAGCGGCCCAGCGAGACCGGCACGTCACTGCCGACGCGCACCCATGCCCCATCAGCAGTTGCCCTTTCGTAGCACCGCATCAGCCCGGCGTTCGAATCCCAGTCCGCGGCGATGACCAGCACGAGCTGCCGCGCGGCGGCCAAGGGTTGCGCAGGTTCATTAACGGCCAGGGCCGCGGCCGGGCGTTGTGTCAGCAGCACGGCCAGACCGAACAGGATGAAAACAAGGCGGTAAAGCATAGCGGGAGCCTCCTTGTGGCGAATCGCGGTCGGATACTACTGAAGGGGCCATGGCAGGGCAAGCGAAAAAGCAGGGCGATCGTTTTCGCGGCCCCTGGGGTGCTCAGCGGACCCTGGCAGGCTGGCGGAGAGCATCATCGACGCGCGTCAAGCGTTTGCAAGAGCCGCTGAAACTGCCATTCCGCCTCTGACAGCAGGCGATCCAGGGCCGGCAGGTCGCCGGACTTTGCGGCAGCTTCCATCTGCAGGGAGACATCGGCCAGGGCTTTGCACGAGGCGTTCATGGCCAGCCCCTTCATCCCGTGGGCGTCCATGAAGGCTTCCTGCATGTCGCCACGCTCCCGCGCGGCGCGCAGGGAGGCTATCTTGAGCGGCACGGTCTCCCGGACGATGCGCAGCACCTCTTTGGCCAGGTCGTCGTCGTCGGAGAGGCGGTCGAGCAGGTCGGCATTGTCGAAGATCGGCAGCGCCGGATCAGACCCGGAACCGGAGCCGCAGCGAGGAGCACGGCCCTCGGGCGAGGC
>CAZGAH010000116.1:2004-10883 GCA_964523295.1 uncultured Desulfovibrionaceae bacterium
AACGTGCGTCCAGTTGGTGCCGCCGAACGATGCGGCGGATTCCCGGTTTGTCGTTTTCTTCGGCGTCCGCTGCAACCGTGTATTGTCCGTGGCCGTGGTCCCGTTCGCGTCGTCCGCACACCTGGGGAGCCATTTTCCCAGCACCCGGCCCAGTTCGACGGGGTTTACCGGTTTGGGCACGTAATCGTCCATTCCGGCAGCGAAACAGTTTTCCCGATCCTGCTGCATCGCCCCGGCAGTCATGGCAATGACAGGGATGCGCGGTCGGGAGGGCTTTGTTCCTGCCGCGGCCGGCTCTTCTTCCCGGTGTCTGATGGCCCGCGTGGCCTCCAGGCCGTCCATGTCCGGCATCATCACGTCCATGAGCACCAGGTCGTAGGGGATCGTTTCCAGCGCCTTGAGCACCTCCAGCCCGTTGCCGGCGACGTTGGCCGTCAGGCCGAGCTTTTTGAGGATGCCCAAGGCAACCTGCTGGTTGGCCGGATTGTCTTCGGCCACCAGCACCCGGCCGGAGAGCCTCGGCAATGCCCCTTTTTTGCGCCTGGTCTCCCTGGCCATGTGTCGGGTGATGATCGGCCCGTTTTCCTGTTCCCTTTCGGCGCCAGCCAGAACGGTCATCAGCGTATCGAGCAACTCGGACTGTCGCACCGGTTTATTCAGGTAGGCGGTGAAGCCCAGTTCCTGAAACCGTCTGGCGTCGCCCGGCCTGCCCAGCGAGGTGAGCATGACCAGCGGGAGGTTTCGGAATCGCTTGTCCGATTTGATGGCCTCGCCCACCTCCGCGCCGTCCATGTCCGGCATCTGCAGGTCCACTATGGCCAGGTCGAAAGGACAGCCCATGTCCCAGGTGTTCAGGAGCGCCTGTAGCGCGGTCACGCCGTCCTGAAACACCTCGGCACGCGCTCCCCAGGCCGTCAGCTGCCGGCCCAGAATTTCGCGGTTGGTCGCGTTGTCGTCCACGACCAGTACGTGCAGACCGCGCAGGTCGCGCGAAAGGTCGGGAAGGGCTCGTTCCTCCGATTGCCTGACGAACCTGGCTGTGAACCAGAACTCCGTGCCCTGTCCCTCGCGGCTCCTGACTCCGATGCGCCCGCCCATCATTTCCGCCAGTTGCCTGCAAATGGCCAGCCCGAGCCCGGTGCCGCCGAAGCGGCGCGTGGCCGAGGTGTCCACCTGGGTAAACTTGTTGAAAAGCAGTCCTATCTTGTCCGCGGGAATGCCGATGCCCGTGTCCCGGATGGAAAACCGGATCAAGGCCTGGGTCGCCGTGTCCTCGTCCAGGCTGGCCTCCAGGAAGATTTCCCCCGCCTCGGTGAATTTCACGGCATTGCCGACCAGATTGTACAGAATCTGCCGTAAACGGCCCGGGTCGCCCTGGAGCAGGGCCGGTACGTCCGGGTCCATGCTGCAGATCAGCTCCAGCCCCTTTTCGTGCGCCTTCACGGCCATGGTGGCGGCGAAGTCGTCCAGAAGGTCGGCGAGGTCGAAGTCCAGGGTTTCCAGTTCGAGCTTTCTGGCCTCGATCTTGGAAAAGTCGAGAATGTCGTTGATGATGCCGAGCAGGGTTTCGCCGCTGTGCTGGATGGTCGCGGCGTAACGCCGCTGTTCCGGGCTCAGGTCCGTATCCAGGAGCAAGCCCGTCATGCCGATGACCCCGTTCATGGGGGTGCGTATCTCGTGACTCATGTTGGCCAGGAATTCGGATTTCGCGCGGTTGGCCTCATCGGCTGCCTCCCTCGCAGCCTGGGCCTGTTCCTTGAGCGCCAGCAGGGCCTGCTCCGCGTCCATGCTGGTAAAGGCATTGGCCAGAATCCTGGCGACCACGCCGAGGCCCTGAATCTGGTTGTCGGTCCACCGTGACGCCTCCCGGACCATGTCGAAGGCGACGAACCCGTAGGTGCGGCGTTCGGTGTAAATGGGCACGGCGAGCACCGAGAGCACGCCCAGCGAGGCGAACAGCCGTTTTTCGTTGTCCGCCTCCGCAGGCAGATGCTCCAGGCCGGGAATATGCACGACGGCCTTTTCCCTGAGCAGCCTGTCCGTACACCAGGGCATGCTTTTCGACGGAAAATAGCGCATGAGCGCACGCTTGGACTCTACGCCCTCGCGGCGCCATTCGTGCGTATTGGCCACGGTCTCGTAGTCGCGGGAATAGATATGCAGCCCGCTGCGGTCCGCACCGAAAAATTCGCCTGTCCGCTGCAACATCGTATTGATCTTGCCGTCGATATTGGCACTCGTCGCGGTGATGAAATCCGCGGCGATCTCTGCGACCATCTCCTGCAGGTGGTATTGGAAATGGAGGTCCGCTTCGATGCGCTTGTGCGCGGTGACGTCGCGCATGACCGCCAGTACGCCTGCCTCATGCTGCGTCGTTGCCGGGAGAAACGAGGTCGATATGGTGATGGTCAACGGCTCGCCGCTGGCCCGGGTGATCGTCCACTCCTCGTCTTTCAGGTGCTCGCCCGACTGCATTCTGTCCATGCGTTCGACCGCTTGCGCCTGCATGGCCGGATCCGGGTAAACGGTCTGGAACCATCCCAGACGGTTGATCGCTTCCATGGAATAGCCGGTCATCTCCTCCATGGCCTTGTTCCAGACCGAAAAAGCCAGATAGGGGTACTGTTCCCGTGCGTGGCACACGGCAATGCCGTCGCCGGCGACAGTCATCACCGTATCCTGAAAGGCGTTCGCCTCGCGCAACGCCGCCTCGGCGCGCTGCTGTCCGGTGATGTCTTCAAGCACCAGGATCGCGCATCGCTCTCCGCGCAGTCGGACCGGCGCCACGCTGAAGCGCACGCGCTGATCCTCGCCTGCGCCGTCGTCATGGACGATCGTCTTTTCCTGATTCCGGATTTCGTGCGCCTCGCCCTGCAATATCCGGCAAATCGCCGCGTTGATTTCGCACTCACAGCAATTCGTGGAACTGCCGCACCCCTTTGGATGCTCCTGCCGGTGGCAGCAGCCGATATAGTCGCCGCATCGGAATCCATTGGGGCTGAATCCCGGGCAGTTGAACATGCGCCTGCCGGCAGGATTATCCCGCACGATGCGCCCGGCCTGGTTGAAGACGAGGATGCCGACCGGAACGGCGGCCAGGATGGAGGAAACCGTGTTGAGCGCCTCTTCGGTTCGGTATGTCGCCTCGTCGTCGGCCTGCTCGCCGGTCTGCCTGCCGCCGGCGACTTCCATGGCGAAACCGCCTATCTGGACGAGTGTGCTTTCCGCGTCGCGCAGCGCCTGCACATTCCCCGCTACGTGCGCAACGCCGCCGTCGAGGCGGCGCAGCGACCACAGGCCGTCGACCGCGTCGGCGCCCTCTTCCAGACGCCGCCGGCAGCGTTCCCAGTCGGCAGGATCGAGATACAGGACGTGCGCCACGTCCGGGGCGGATCGGAACAGGGACTCGGGCGTATCGTAGCCCAGCAGCCGGGAGAGGCCGTCATTGCACCAGAGCAGGCGCCCATCGGGAGCGACCGAAAACGCCCCGATCGTAATGCGTTCCTGGCCGCCTTCAAGGGCGGTTGCGCCTGCCACGGGAGCGACTGCTTCGGGTTTGCTGCCAAGGGACATGGGCTGACTCCTCGCGAGCGGCGCACGATCCGGGGCGAACACTCCACACGCCGTCCCCGCGGCCGCTTCGCTCTTGTAGCCGAAGACGTAATAATCCTACGTCAACGAGTCGCCTGTCGTCCAGTATAAAGGGCTGCCGGTTTCGGTCCCTCCGCAGAGGGCCCCGCAGGACGGCTGTCTGTCAGGATCAATCCCTGTATACGAGTCCGCTTAGTCGACGATATACCACAGCGGATTGACGGGCGTGCCGTTGCGGCGGACCTCATAATGGAGATGGGGGGCCTGGCTGCGACCGGTATTGCCTACGTAGGCGATGATCTGGCCGCGCAGCACCTGATCGCCGACAGCCACGGCAGCCGACTTGAGATGGGCGTAGCGGGTGACGCAGGAAGGACTGTGCGTAATCTCCAGCAACCGGCCATAGCCGCCGGACCACTCGCTGGCGGTGACCACGCCGGCGGCCGGGGCGATGATCCGTGTTCCGCTGGGCGCTACGATGTCCAGCCCGGCATGGAAATCCCGACGCCCGCTGAAGGGATCGCGCCGGTAGCCGAAGTAGGAGGACAGGCGGCCGCGCACAGGCCAGATGGAGGGGATCGAACTCAGCTTGAGTTTTTCGTTGCCTATGGCCTGCATCAGCGCGAGTTGCCGGCCCTCTTCGGCGCTCAGGTCGCGCCAGGTGCGATGAAACAGGCGCAGCAACTGCGGTGGATAGGGCTTGGCGGGGTCCAGGGCAATCTGCTCGGGCCGGGGCTCGGCAAAGGGGTCTTCATCGGCGCTCTCTTGCGCATAGTCGTAATGCTCCACCCCGAGCATGATCCCGAGCTTGAAGTTGAAATCATGCAGCTGCGTCGCGAGCTCTTCCATGGCCAGAAGCCGGAAGCCCTTGTCAAAGAGCGCCGCGGCCTGCTCGCGTCGGCGCATTTCAGAATTCTCGAGCGTGGCCTCCAGCCGGACCACCGTCCGGGCGCAGTACCAGAGCAGGGCATCCGTCGCGCCCCAGGCCAGCAAAGCGCACAGGACGAGCACCGGCATCCAGCCCCGCAGGTGAAACGAGCATTTCATTTCACCTTTCTGGTTGAAGAGAACGATGGCGTAGCGACGGGAAAGCATGATGTGGGTGGTGTGTGCCGAAATCACGGCAACAAACGAATGAAGCTTGTCCGGAACCCGAAGCGATTGTCAAGGAAAAACGGCAACGGCGCAGTCGGGCCAGCCAGACGTCAACCACGGCGCGTGGCGATTGCTCAACAGCAGAGCCGTGCCTCCAGGTCCGGATCCAAGGCCACGCAAAAGGAATCGAGAACGCGGTCCACGCGGACGGAGCCCGGATCGGCGCCTTTCACTGCGCGTACATCACGCACGCGGGCACAGAGCACGCGGGCCTTGGCACTGCCAGCCTGCCAGCTGCGCAGGCCGGCCAGCATCGCCGCCTGTTCCATGCTCCTCGCCGGCACCTCCTGGCCGGGGTGCTCGCGTTGCAGGACAACATGCGCGCCCGGGCCGTCTTCGGCGTGGAACCAGAGATCAAAGGGGCGCGCAACCCGGGTCACCAGGGCATGATTGGCCTTGCTGTTGCGCCCGCGCAGCAGGAGAAAGCCGTCGTCGGTGCGAAAACGCTGCAAGGCCGGCTCCGGTCGGGCTTTCCTGGGGCGGGCCGAAGGGGCCGGGGGCTTGTTCGGGGAGCTGGACGGCGCATGGCCGGAGCACAGTTTCTCCAGCTCACGTTCCAGCGTCAATCGCCGCGCCTCCAGGATCGGCAGCCCGCGTTTGCCCTTTGCCGCCTGACGGAACAGCCGCTCCATATTCTCGGCCACGCACCAGCGCGGGTCCAGGGTCAGCGTGCGGTGCACGCCCGATGCGTCGGACAGGGTCAGGGTGGAGCATTTTGCCCGCGGATCCATGGCGTAGAGCTGGGATTTGATCAGCGCTGCCTCCTGCGCACCGTCGATCAGTGTCTGCAATCGCTGGCGCTCGGCCTCAAGCCTGTCCAGGGCGCGCTGCGTGCGTCGGTTCGCGGCACTGAGCGCTCCCAGCTCGCCCTGATGCCTGGACTGATGCACTGCGGCGTAGATCGCGGCCTCGGCAACCCAGTCCGCGGCCTGCGTCGCGCTGGCAAAGGTCATTTCATCGCGCCCGCGTCGTAAGGAGTCCGGAAGCCGCCAGGCCAGGGCCAGGCGCGAGTTCGCGTCCCGGGACCCGGCCGGTTCGTAGCCATAGCAGACGCCGCCAGCCCCCGCGCGAACGTCGGCCAGGGCCTGCGCTGCGGCCTCAGGGTCCAGACTGGTCAGGAGCCGGCGCAACGCGGGCGACACCTGCTGCGCGTGCCGCCAGACGTCCGGGTCTGTGCGGATCTGGTCCAGGTCGGGCCAGGCAGGTTCGTGGTCGAAGGATTCGTCGAGCGCGGGCAGGACCTGAGGCCCCAGGCGCAGATCGATACAGAAAAAGGCCTGCTCGGGCCCGCTCAGTCGCCAGGCCAGCCGGCGTCCGGGCCAGTCCGAATGCGCCTGAAGCAGGCGACAGCCGGCCAGGTGCCGGCGCAGGCTCATGACCAGCCCGTCGGGCCGGGGCGGATTTTCCGGTTTTTCCTGGCTGAGACAGAGCAGCGGGCGCTGGCGGTCGCAGTTCAGCAGAAGACAACGGGCCGGAGCCCGACCATCAAGTTCGAAGGAGAAAACAGAGGGCGCCGGGCTATAAATTTTCTGGACGCGGCACCCCTGGAGCGCGGCGCCGAGTTCCTGAGCCAGAAGGCGGAAAAAGTTGGATTCCATTCAGGATGCTTTCCGTTAACAGTACGTGGCCATGTCCGGCGGGGCATCCTGATGCAGGAAAACGGACTGGCATGCAAGCCACGGATGTCCCAGCCATCCGTCTTGACAGTGAGCGTCTTTTCGTCTCCAGCCTGTTGCCACGACTGATCATATCCCCGACGCACGGAACACATTGTTTATAACTGACGTTCAATACTACTGAGAACAGGAACCCGCCGCAGCGTTTTGTTTCCTGCTCGTAGCATTTTGCTCACGCGGTTTCGACGGCAGCCGGCTCGCTCGACGATTTTCTCGACTGTATGGCCGTGGCGATTGCGCATTTCAGATCGTCCATATTGACTGGTTTGCTCACGTATGCGTCCATCCCTTCTGCCAGAAAGCGCTCCTTGTCGCCTGTCATGGCGAATGCGGTGACAGCGACAATCGGCACCTTGGCTTTTGCCTTGAATTCCGGAAGACTGCGAATCATTCGCGTCGCGAGCACCCCGTCCATGACCGGCATACGCACATCCATGAGCACGCAGTCATACTGGTATGCAGTAATATATCGAAGAGCATCATCGCCGTTTTCAGCCGTGTCCACATGATAGCCGCATTGTTCCAGTTGCCAACGCAAGGCAAGCTGATTCAGTCGCTCGTCCTCTACCAGAAGGATGCGTAGAGGTTGTTGTCCGGCTCCTGCGTCGGTCGTATCCGGTGACATGACTTCCGTTGCCGGCGGACATGGCCGGGAAAAGGGCAGGACTACGCACATGGTTGTTCCTTGACCGACTCTGCTTTCGACGGATATTTGCCCCTTCATGAGATCAGTCAGCCTTCTGACGATAGCCAGACCCAGACCCACCCCGCCTGCGCTGTGCGTCAACGATCTCTCTTCCTGAGTGAAGGGCTCGAAAATGCTTTCAATCCGGGATCCTGAGATGCCGCAGCCGGTATCGGTCACGCTGAAGGCAACGTGCAGACGCTCGTCGTCCAGCGGCGTTGTCGGCCCGATTTGGATGCGTATCGAGCCCTGGTCGGTAAACTTGACCGCGTTGCCGGTCAGGTTGAACAGTATCTGCTTAAGCCGTGCATCGTCGCCCCGTAGCGTCCGTGGCAGGCGCTTGTCAAGCTCCACCACGAAATCGAGACCCTTTTGTCGGGCCAGATGGCCGCTCAGGTTCTGAAGAGAGGACTGGATATCGGCCAGCAAGAACTCTTTGTCTTCGATGGTGATGGTGCCTGATTCGACCTTGGCCAGGTCCAGGATATCAGTCAGCAGGCGGGTGAGACGCTGAGAGGCTTCTGAGGCCATCTCTACGTATTCAAGCTGTTTGGCGTCCAGGCTGGTTAGCGAAAGAAGCCTGAGCATACCGAGTATGCCGTTCAGCGGATTGCGGATTTCATGGCTCATGTTGGCTAAGAATGTCGACTTGGCCCTGTTGGCCGCCTCGGCTTCTTCTTTGGCTTGCACCAGATGCTGTTCCAACTGGATGCGTTCGGTGAGATTGACGGCGGCAATGTGGCAAAGCTGGCCCGTGGAGTCGGGCAGACTATGCATAAGCACGTCCATCGTCGAGCCGGGTTGGGGTCCTTTGCGAAGTTGAATTGTCAGCTCGTTGTTATGCACACCCTCTTCATGTCTGGCGCACAGGGCCTGATCCAGGAAGGCGACGAAGCCCGCTCGATGCGCTGGAGAAACGAAGTCTTCCAGCAGCTGTCCGAGCAGGCCGGAGCGGGGGCTGCCCAAAAATGTGCTCCCAGTCAGGTTGACTTGCTGGATGCAGCCCCTGCGATCCACCGTGAAAACAGGGACATTTCATCTGCAAAACTATGACTAAAAATCGCAATCAACAATCAGCTACCCTAGACAGCGCCGTTTCATTTTGTTATGCCTGGGGGCATGAACACTCAGCGATGTCACAACGAGGAAGAGGTCCGGCGGGGGATAACAGTTCGGCTTATCAACGACGATGAGGTCGAGCGATTTAATAATCTTTTAGATAACTATCACTATTTAAAAAGTATAAATTATCGTGGTCGTTTTCTTCGGTATGTTGCAGAGTATAAGGGCGAATGGTTCGCTTTGATCAGCTTCAGCGCTGCCGCGCTCAAAATCAAGGACCGGGAAAAGTGGATTGGTTGGACACCCCGGCAACGTGCCATAAGGTTAGGTTTTGTCGTCAACAACAGCCGTTTTCTTATGTTGCCCGAACGGGGGGCTTTCCCCAACCTGGCTTCACGCGTACTGGCATTATGCCTGCGGCGTCTGTGTGCGGATTGGGAAAAAAAATGGGAGCACCCTGTACTTATAGTTGAAACGTTTGTTGCAAATAATCGCGAAGGGACATGTTACCGTGCCTGTGGCTTTGAGGACGTCGGCATGACGGCAGGATATAGCCGCGTGAGTGAGGGCTATTATTCGCAGAACAATGAACCAAAACGCATATATTTACGTACGATACGCAGAGGAGGACGAAAAATTCTGAGGCGGGCCAAACAGTAGTGTCTTGTCAAGTGGTGTAAATTCTTTTCTTCGTTCCCTTGCCCTGTCGC
>CAZGAH010000117.1:0-7419 GCA_964523295.1 uncultured Desulfovibrionaceae bacterium
CCCATCCGCTCATGTCATTGTTCGCCAGGATCGCAGGAGGTGAACCATGGAGAGCGAGCAGAGAGTCAAGAGGGGGGAGCGGGTCGCGTTTTGGTGCGCACATGTCGAAGCGTGGCGGGCAAGCGGTGTAAGTCAGTCGCGGTATAGTCGTGAACATGGCATCAGGCAAAGTGGTCTCAGCTACTGGATTCGCCGCTTCAAGACACCCGCAACGCCCTTGCCGCTGCCCAACATCGTCGAAATATCGGCGGCTACCATTTTTCAGGCTGTGCGGTCCGATTCTGCGCGAGCGTCACTTACACTCTTGATTGCCGACCGCTATCAGCTCGACATACGCGACGATTTCCCGCTCCTCGACGACGTTCCCATCCTTCCACACCACCACGCCGGCGCCCACCTGTCTGGCACGTTGCCGGGCCTTGGCCGCAGCGCGCTTCATGGCCATTTCCGCGGCTGCCAGATCGAATCTCCCTGCAAAAACCCAAATCACGTCAGACGATCACCCCTCACTCCTGGGGAGCGGGTTTGTCAAGACGGGGCAAAATTTGGAGCCATGAGTTTGCGATTACCCAGCGAAACGTGACAAAAGACCTTGACGCGACATTTTCAGCAGTATCTCCCTGCTTCGAAGTCCCATTTCCGCCCTGCCGGCGGAGCCCCACATTTCCCGCAGGTGCGTTCGCAGGATATTCAAAGCCGTTGCAGCCGGGAAGACGTTGTCGGTCAGCAGGATTTTCGGCTTCAAGCCGGCCTCTTCCAGTCGCTCGATGCCCGGGACGACGGTTCGGACATCAGCGGTGTTTGCCAGATTGACATCGACCTGGGTGATGATCTTCGGGTTGTCCACGTCTTTTTCGGGCGCGCATGTTTCCGTCAGTTGCACGTGATAGCCAACATCCTCGCGGTGCCCGTCGTAAGGCGCGTCCGGATCATGCGGGTTGCAACGTACACTGCCTTTGTGCTCCTCGGCGAGCTCGACGACGACGGTCTCGCCGTTGTCCTGTATCTGCTCGCTGGCCAGTCGGCTGATCAAGCCGAAGCTTTCCGGTTTGGAAACATTCGGGTGCTCGTGAAAGCGTTTGATCAGCGCGAGGATATCCTCCGCTCGTGGAAGGTGAAGGCCTCGATGCACTCCTCGTCCGTCAAGTCGAAAAATGCCTTGAGAACAAACAAGCTCACCATAGATTGAATGTCTTTAGTAAGCCATACTAAATAGATAAATATTAAGTAAATATCTTGATAGAGAATGCTGGAATGATTTTCTATACAACAGTATAATAAAATGCATCCATGACAAGCTCAATTTTCCGCTTACAGAATCATGGCACAAAATCATTTAGTCTCTGATGGTCCATTTGTTTGTAACAAATCAGTTGAAAACTCCTTACGCTGCAATGAGTGCATTGCATTTTCTATCTTCTCTGTCAACATAGTACTGTTACTGCAGTCAGGGGGCAGTGGGATTTTTTGCAGGGAAATCATCCCTCGCAATTCCAAAGTCGGGGTGGAACTCGACCAGGTCGGGCCGGTAATCTCCTGCTCTCCGGCCCTGACCGAGAACGGTCAGGAGTTTGTGGACCTCCAGCCCGGCGTCTTCAAGAGCAAAAGCGCCTTTTTCATCATGGCCAACGCCTGCGGCATGGTCAAAGAGCACCTGCTCGAAAACGCGACGAAGTGCTGCGTCACCGAAGAACAGGACCCGCTGTTCTGGATGCCCCTCCCGGCGATAATGACATCTTTTCGGTCATCACCGTACAGCAGGAGGCCTCTGGGCCGGAGGAGGACCAGGCCTCGGGGGCGGGGATACGATCGTCGCACGACCCGGACACCGTCCACCAGGAACGCGACCCGGGCCCGTGCCTCCCCGTTCTGTCCTGCGGCGGCGGTCCTCAGCTGCGGAGCGAGGCGGCGGTCGTTTCGCCGACCGGCCAGTTACACGAGCTATGGACAGGCTAAGGAGGAAGGCTGGGTTGTTACGGCGCATTTTGGGGTGCCACTCGCAAACGCCGCCAACCCAGCCGACACAGGAGCAAACGGCTACGGCGCAGCGAGCGCCATAATTCTCGGCCTGGTGTTGTCGAGTCCGCTACCCCCAGGGTGGTGGTCAATACCGCTAAGGCTGGTTAAACTCACGCCAAGCCCTTTCTGGCGGTCAGCCTGACCCCCTGAAAAGAATCAACCCCCAGGTCAGTTGCGTCCAAAAACAGCCCCTGAGGGGCTCTAGAACAGAGAAAAACGCCATGAAACCCATTGGAACAAAGCCTCGACAACGCACCCCGAGCCAGAAAATTTCCCAAAAAAGTCGGGGGGGGTGTGCGCGACGGCGAGGTGGTTGATTGTGGTATCTTCAATCGCTTGACGGCCTATGCGCCTGTGCGTATGAGTTCCTATCCGTTGCGCCGTTTGGAGAACCTTGACACGCGCCATGACCACAAATCCAAAAGCGGTTACCGACGAACTGGCCCGGGCAAAGGCCTATTATCATCGCCATGAAATCAAGCGAACGATGATCTCCATGGCGACGGCCCTGAAGGCCATGACCACGTTGCAAGTGGTCGGCAGTGAAAAATTGCGGATGATCGGGACAATCCAGGAACTGGTGCAAAGCCTGAACCGCACCGAGGAAGTCCAGAAATACCACCCGGCCAAGACCCTGACCTACGGGCGCGGCGGTGAAAAGCAGCTGCTCAAGGCCCTGCTGCTGCTGCTCAAGGCCATTCAAGAGGCCGAAAACGAAGAATCCATCGAGGCCACGCGCGAGCGAAAGCTCTCGCTGGACCACTTCGTGCTGCGGGGGGTAAAATCGCTCGAGAACAAAAAGCTGGCCGACGCCGAGGAGGCCTTTCAGGAGGCCGTAAAGCTGTACGTCGACGAGCACAAGCTGTTCTTCCTGATCGGCTCGAAGCTCCTTGCCGCGGGGTTCGCCCGACCATCCCTGCGCTATCTGCAAAAAGGCATCGAGGTCGACCCCGAAGGAGAGCAGGCCTTTCTGCTGGCCGCCCGAGCCTACTACCAATTGGACAGTGTCGAAAAGGCCGAGGCCGTACTCCGGGCCGCCCAGGAGCGCTTTGGCGACGACGCCGAGCGTTACGAACTGCTCGGAGAGCTTCTCTTGAGGCAGAAAAAAATCCGCGAGGCACTGGCCGCGGTCAGATCGGCCCTGGAAATGGACCCCATGCTTCCCCGGGCGCGCAAGGTGCTCCAGGCCATCAAAAAACCGGCTCGACCGGCTTCCGCCAGGCGTGCGCCCGCCGGGGAATGACGCACCGACCGCCAGACCGTCAGATCATGCCGAGCAGCGCGGCAACCCTGTCCGGGTCCAGCGCATGCATGGGCTGCCCCTCCGGCGTCGATCCAGTGGCCGTATCGGCCAACGTGTCGATAAAACACTCCCGGGCCAGGGGATCATCGAAGTCGATCCGCCGTCCCGCAGCTGCCGCCAGGCCGTTGCCGTCAGGACCGAGCAGAACCCGCGGCCCGCTGTCGGCAACCTTTTCCCCCAACTCCTGCGCCTGCGCCTTGGCCCGTTTCAGAATCCCCTCCAGCCGCGAGGCCGGGTCGAAAGCACTGTCCATTGCGCCGGTTTCCAGCATCCGTATCAGCATCGTGTGACTCCTTCTCCAATTCGCTGACTTTGCGACAAGAACTGCTTTTTCTATGCAATAATCATGCACATTGCCGCCCCACCCAGCGCGACCCGCACCAGGCAACGCCCAGGCGGGAAAGCCTCGCAGAACAGCCCGGCCCAGAGGCAATTATTTCCCGCTCGCAGGCAAAGGGAAGCCGGCGGGCGTGGTGGCGGCCTTGACGAGGGAGGGGAAATCCGGCGGAAGGTTCGGAGTTGCTCGATAACTCCCTGCTGGCCCACAGTGCGCATGCTTCATGGAACTGTCGTAACAATGCGCAGTAGTTTTCATAAGTTAACAAATGCTTGCTATTGTCTATGGCTGTGGAAATATCAAAAAGTAACGCGGTTCGGTAAGTGTAATAAAAGTATAGCAAGCTGAGTTTATGAGTTCCATTGTGTCAAATTATTTAATCATTACCTGGAAAGGCTCTTGACTCCCGCGCTAAAGCTTCAGCCATATCCTCTTACCCAAGGTTTGGTTAACCAGCGTTCTGGTACATAGTGCAGATTAAACCTTCGGATAAAGCCGCTTAAGCCCGGTTCGGGCATTGCTGGCTGAAAATTGCCAATCTACCTTGGTTTGATGGTTGTTTCGATTACTATTCCAAGCCAAAACTTCTGCCCGCATCGTATCGATGCAATCTATTCCTCGCGCAAGATGTCAAATAGAAATGCCGCACTCATCTGATAAAAGCACGCCGTTTCGGCCTGGGTAACGCCTCGTTGCCGCCCCTCCCGCAGCCCCAGCCCTCAGCCCCGGAGTTTGCGGGCGATTTCGGCGAGGTGGCGGGCCTGGTAGCGCGCGGCGTCGAGTTCGTTGGCGCTGGGGCGTCGCGAGCCGTCGCCGCCGGCGATGGTGCTTGCGCCGTAGGGCGAGCCGCCGGTGATTTCGTCCATGCGCATCTGGCCCGCGAAGGCGTAGGGGAGCCCGACCACGATCATCCCCTGGTGCAGCAGCCAGGCCTGGACGTGCAGGATAGTGGACTCCTGGCCGCCGTGCTGCGTTGCCGAGGAGACGAACACGCCGCCGGGTTTGCCGACCATGGCGCCCGAGGCCCACAGGCCGCCCGTGGCGTCGAGGAACTGACTCATCTGGCCGCACATGTTGCCGAAGCGCGTCGGCGTGCCGAGCAATACGGCGTCGGCGGCGCCAAGCTCGTCCACCGTGGAGACGGGGATATCGGCCATGGCGGCCCGGCTCTCCGTGGCGCCCATTTTGGCCAGCACCGCGGGCGGCAGGGTTTCCGGAACCTGGCGCAGCAGCACCTCGACTCCCGGGACTTCGGCTGCCGCCTCGGCGGCTGCCTCGGCCATGGTCCGGATGTGCCCGTACAGGGAATAGAAAGCGATCAGCAGTTTCATGGCGTTTCCTCCGCTGCGCCCGGACGGTGGCTCCGGCCGGATGCGCTGGGTTTCTGAGTATGCACGTCCATTACCGGATCAATGCCGCAAAATCAATATGCCGCGCGATGCAGTCCGCCCACTCGGCCTGCACCCGCGCGTTCGGGTGCCCGGTGCCGCCGATGCGATACTCCGGCTGTCCGTATATCTCCTTCTGGCAGTCGGCGAAGGTAATCTGTCCGGATTCGGCCAGTTTGCGTACCGCCGGCGTGGCCGGCTCGTGCAGGGCGAGCACGGCGAAGCGGATGCCCTTTTTCGCGCACGCGTCGCGCAGCATCACGATCAACTGCGCCGTAATCGCGTCCATTTCATCCGTGCCAAAGGCGGCGTAGCGGCCGTATTGCAGCCAGGCGTCATGGAGCAGGGTGACGAACGCGGAGCGCGTTTCCAGGGGCCAGGGATCGATGATGGTCATGCCGTGAAACACCAGCGCACCGTCTTTCAGGCGCGCGTGCGGGGCGACCAGATAGCGGCCGTCGCTGTCGGTGAGCGATTTTGCCCAGGAGTACGTGGCGTAGTTTCGTTCGTTGTGGTGGGGAATATAGCCGTAGATGACCATGGACGGAGCGTAGCGGCTGTCGTTCAGGATGCGCTCCAGCAGCAGCAGGGACTGATAGGTCGAGTAGCCGGCCGTTCCGAAGTTAAGGAAAGTGATGTCCGGAAAGCGGCTGTTCAACAGGGCGGCCATGGTCTGCTCGTCCGGAAGTCCGTAGCCCTGGGTATAGCTGCAACCAACGAGCACGACCGAGGCCTTTCTCCCTGCCAGCTCGGTTTCGTTTCCGGATACGCGGCGGTGGTCTTCGGTGAAGTGCATCGGAACGTGTCCCGGCTCGATGGACTCGAAGGTGCCGGGGCGATTCATCCAGCCGAGCGCGTCGTCCAGCTGGGCCCAGTGGCTGGTGAAGTGCGTGTTCTTTATCAGACGGCGCGGCGGATGCCCGAGCAGGCGCAGTCCGATTTCCCCGAGGAACAGGGCTGCGACCAGGGAAACGAGCATGATCGCCAGCGTGTGGGTGCATTTGCGCATGAATCCGGAAGCCTTGTTCTGCGGTTGTACGCCGCCTGGTCAGGTCCAGACGGCCTGGCCAAGCACGACGGTGATGTTGTCGCGTCCGCCGGCGTCGAGCGCCGCCTTGACCAGGGTCTCGGCCTTGGCCTCCGGCGGGGCGTCGGAGTCCAGATCGTCCAGGGTGTTTTCGAGCGACAGCGCGCCGTGCAGGCCGTCGGTCGAGAGCAGCAGGAGGTCTCCCGGCCGCAAGGTCAGGCGGCCCGTTGCCGGCAAACAGGCCGGACAGCCCACGCATTGCTCCAGCACGTTGCGGTACGGGTGCAGCAGGGCCTCCTGACGGGTGATCACGCCCTGATCCTGCAGGCTTTGTACCAGGGTATGGTCCTTGGTGACCTGTTCGAGCTGGCCGTCGCGCAGCATGTACAGCCGGCTGTCGCCGACGTGCGCCCAGCAGGCCTGATCCCCGGCGACGTAGACGGCAGTCAGCGTGGCGCCCATGCCGGCGCGTCCGGCGTCGGCGCGGGCCTCGGAACGCAGGGAGTCGCTGGCCTGCCGGACCCGGTACGCCAGCTCCTGGCAGATGTCCTGGGCCGCGGGATGATAATCCGCGAGAAAGTCCACGGAGCGCTGGGCCGCGTAGTCGCCGGAGGAGGCGCCGCCCATGCCGTCGGATACGACCAGCAGCCAGGCGTCGTCGGCGTCGTGACGCACGAGCAGACGATCCTCGTTGCGTTGGCGCACGTTTCCGATATGGCTTTTGCCCACGGCCTGCAACCGGAGCGCCGGCTCCGTTTCCCCGTTGCCCCGCGCCAGTCCGCTGAAAAATTCCCGCGCCAGCCTTTTCGCCAGCCGTATGCCCACGTCCTTCTCCTGTCCGCTCCCGACGCCCCTTGGTCGTACCGACCGCGCAGACGCCTCAGAGTAGCTGTTTGCCCCTTTCCTCCAACACCGCGAGCTCCTGTTCCAGTCCGGCCATGCGCTCGAGCAGGGTCTCGCTCAGGGTTCTGGTTTCGTCGTAGGTCTTCAACAGGGCCGTGCTCCGCGCGGTGTCGGCAAAGACGTCCGGATCGGCCAGGTCGCGCTCGATGGCGGCCAGGTCGTCGAGCACTGTTTCGAGCTGCTTTTCCAGTGCATTCAGGGCGTCCTGTTTCGGTTTGCGCTCGCGATAGAGCGTGTTGCGCAGCTCGGCCTGTTCGCGTTTGCGGCGTCTGGCGCCGTCGCGGTCGCTGTCCGTTCTGAGCGAGAATTCCGACTCCGCTGCGGGCGAGTCGGTTGACGGAGGGGGCGTCGCGGAGGCCGTGCTGGCGGCCTCGCGTCGCCAGCGCTCGTAGGCGGCGAAGCCCCCGTCATGCACGGTCAGCCCGGTCGCTGAAAGCGACCA
>CAZGAH010000117.1:7429-10636 GCA_964523295.1 uncultured Desulfovibrionaceae bacterium
GGCGGCCCGCTCGATCAGCCAGCGGTCGTGGGCCACGAGCAGCATGGCGCCGCTGAAATTCTCGAGCGCCTGGATCAGGGCCTCGCGGCTTTCGAGGTCCAGGTGGTTGGTGGGTTCGTCCAGCACGAGGAAGTTGGCCTTGGACAGGAACAGCGAGGTCAGGAGCAGCCGGCTCTTCTCGCCCCCGGAAAGCTCGCGCACGGGTCGGTCGAAATAACCCTGCCCGAGCATGAACAGGCCGAGCACGCTCATGAGCTCCTCCTCGGTCAGGCGCGGATCGCTCAGGCGGCGAATTTCGGCGAGCGTGGACTTGTCCGGGTCGAGGATCTCCAGCTGATGCTGGCTGAAGTAGGCCATGCGGGTGCCCGATCCGCTTTCCACGCGCCCGGAAGACGGAATGAGCCCGCCCTGCACCAGTTTGAGCAGGGTGGTCTTTCCGCAGCCGTTCGGGCCGGCCAGGGCGATTTTCTGGCCCCGGTAGATGGAAAAGGTGAGCGGCGGCCAGAGCGGCTCGCGGCCTTCGTGCGCAAAGGCGAGATCCACGACCGAGAGCACGGTCCTGTCGCCGCGGCCGGGTTCCGGCCACTTGAAATCCAAGGTCTTGCGCTTCGGCTCCGGGGCGAGCCCGGCAAGCTGCTTTTCGAGCTTTTCCGCGTGACGCCGCTTGCTGGAGGCCTGCCTGGCCTTGGTGGCCTTGGCCTTGAAGCGGCGGACGAAATCCATCTTTTTGTCGATTTCGTCGCTCAGCTTCTTGGCCTCGCGCTGGCGCTGCTCCTCGAGTTCGACCTGCCAGGCCAGGAAGTCCGCGAACGAGCCCCTGCGGAACAGCGGACGGCTGAAGCCCAGAAACAGCACGTGCGTGCCGACGTTATCCATGAACACGCGGTCGTGCGCGACAAAGACGAGCACCCCGCGATAGTCCTTGAGAAAGGCCTCCAGCCACTCCACGGCCTCAATGTCCAGATGGTTCGTGGGCTCGTCGAGCAGGAGCACATCCGCCCCGGCCACCAGCACGCGCGCGAGCTTGGCCCGCTCCCGCCAGCCGCCGGAAAAGGAGGACAGCGGAAGCGTGTGCTCGGCCAGGGCGAAGCCCAGGCCGCTGAGCACGGCATGGGCGCGCTGTTCGGGATTATACCCGTAGACCTGCTCCAGTTCCGCGTGCCGTCCGGCCAGCTGCGCGAGGGCGGCCTGGTCGTTCGTGGCCGAGGCCCGTTCCCAGTCCTGCCAGAATTCGGCCCACGAGGGCAGCACCTGAAGCACCCAGTCGAGCAGGCCGGTGCGCAGGTCGTCCTCCGCCAGCTCCTGGGCCACGTAGCCCAGCCGGGCGCCGCGCGGCAGCAGCACCCGTCCGCTGTCGGGCGCCTCCGCGCCGGCCAGGATCTTGAGCAGCGTCGATTTTCCGGTCCCGTTGGCGCCGACCACGGCCAGACGCGTTCCCGAATGCAGCTCCAGGGAGAAATCCCGCAGCAGATCCCTTCCGCCGAAGGATTTCGAAAGCTCGTGCAGGGTCAGTTTCATGCGGAACGTCCGGAACGAGCGGTCGGTACAAGCCGCCTGAGGGGACGGCCGGGCAGAGGCTGTCGTCGATTCGGCATTGACTAAAATCCTTGATGCGTTATATACTTTTCCCCGGGCTGGCATCGGATACGGCGTGAGGCATACCTGCGCCGCATGGCTGACTTCCGGCGTTGCCGCAGGCCCATGGCCCGCCCTTCGCCCCGTGGGTGTACGGCAGATGCGCGACGCGGTCAAATCCCGGCGCGAGCAGGCCGGACGCCAGGTCTGCTCCGGCTTCGTACCCGACGCGGGAAGCCCTGTCCGCGCGGGAAGCCCTGTCCGATTGATAAGGCGGTCGCTGGTTATGGCAACGAATTCCACTCCCCGATTTCCGGTCGATGCGCAGGGCATGGCCTCCTTGCGCTGCCCGCATTGCGGACAATCCGCCACCATGAACGTGATCATGCTGCAGGGGCAGGACAGGATCATGACGATACCATGCCGGTGCGGCAAACAGTATACCGCATGCTTTGATTTTTCCGCTTCCCTGCCAGGTACGGTAGCGGCCAGAGCCACCCACGTGAACCCTGCGCCGGTCAAGTCCGCGTTCTCGCAGCCCGGCGCCAGGCCTGGCACCACCGGCGGCTCGTCTGGCAACGAACACAATGACGATCTGCCGGAGATCGAAGCCGAGCCGGTCGCCGACGCCTCGCCCCCACGTTCCTCGTCCCCGGCCCTGGCGACTCCGGGATCTTCGGAGCTGTGCGTGCCGGTCTTCCAGGTCGACGACGCCGGCAAAGCCACGGTCATTTGTCCAACCTGCGGCTTCTCCAGCACCATGCAGGTGCCGTTCGTGCTCGCCCCGAAGCAGATCGTGAATATTGAGTGCCGATGCAGGACCTGTTTCCGCTGTCGCTTCGAGTTTCCGGCCTTGTTGGACCCGAGCCGGCGCCAGCCAGGCGAGATATTCCCGTTGCGGCCGGGCGAACTGGCCGGGCTGGAGACGAAACTCTTCCACGCCAACGACGAGGGCAAGGCCACGATTCTCTGCCCCAGGTCCGGGTACTCCAAACAGCTCGACGCCAGGGCCGACAAACGGCTGGCCCACCCCATGGGTTTTTTGTGCCCCTGCGGCGAAATCATCCGTTTCCGTATCGAGTTCCGCAAGAGCTACCGCAAGCGGGTCAATCTGTCGGGCGAGTATACGAACCTGCGCCGGCGAAAAAAAGGCTGGATGTACATCAAGGATATCTCATTTGGCGGTGTAGGATTCATGGCCCAGATCGATCCCGACGAGCAGAAGGACCATGGGATCAGCCCCCAGGACCTGCTGGAACTCTCGTTCTGGCTCGACGACCGGCTGGGCACGGAAATTCTTCGCCGTGTCGTCGTGCGCTTCGTGCGCGATAATTGCATCGGGACCCAGTTCAGCGAGAGACGCGCCCACGACAAGGAACTCGGTTTCTATCTTATGGCCTGAAGGATAGGGCCAGGCCGAATCGGACCGGTTTGCGAGCCGGATAGAATGGCATCCTGCCACCCCCTGTCAAATCCGAGCGCGGGCAGGCCGGGCGCCAGCTCAGCTTCGGCGTCGTACCCGGCGCGGGAGCCCCGGTCCATGTGACGAGGCGGTCGCTGGTCATAGCAATGAATTCCATCCCCCGATTTCCGGTCGACGCGCAGGGCATGGCCTCCTTGCGCTGCCCGCAT
>CAZGAH010000118.1:0-10399 GCA_964523295.1 uncultured Desulfovibrionaceae bacterium
GCTGTCTGCCATTCCGGCAGCACCGCCAGGCGAGTCCGATAATCTCCCGTGCTGGCAACCTTCCGTGACACGGCATGCCTCTACGCGCCGCGGGTCCTTGTGTTCGGCTCATTTTCGCAGACTACCTGATTTGTCCGGCTAGACCTGCTCCGAATTTCAGTTAAGGGCTCCTTTACGTGGCAGGAATCCTTACAACCTGTCCTCTTCGCTTCGGCGGACATGCTGTCTGGAAAGATCCGGCAGAACTGCCATGGCCGGATACATTCACTGAGCAGCGCAACCATGCGCGTCCGACGTTGCCATCCATGAAGAAAGCCGGTAGATAAATGGGCGGATATCTTTGAACGATAAAAAGGTGAACGCGTGACGACAAGGCGCCGACCCGAGCCGAAGCTGTTGGCCGTGCTCGATTTTTACAAAGCGCTGTTCGAGGAGCTGGATCCGGAAAAGCTGCGCAGCAAGTTTCTCCACTCTCTGCTCGTGCTGCAGAACGTGGAGCGGGGTTCCATCTGGGTCAAGAAAGAGGGATCCTACGTCTGTGTCGAGGCCATGGGGCCGCAATCCGAGCTGGTACAGGGCGTGGCGATCGAAGCCGAGCGGCCGAGCATCGTTGGCTGGGTCATCGAGCACGGCGAGATGACCGTCGCCGAGGCCGGCAAGGACAGCAGGCACTACGCGGCCATCGAGGACGAGGTTGACCAGAAGAGCACCCTCATCCTCTGCTACCCGCTCATCCTCAAAAGCGGCGAGGTCTACGGCGCCGTGCAGATCATCGACACCTCCGCCGAGGGCAACCACCTCAACCTGGACCAGGAGTATCTCAAGCTGCTGCAGGCTCAGGTCGCGATCGGCACCATGGCCCTGTCCAATTCGCTGGCCTTTACCGATCAGCTGCGTGAGAATGTCAAACTCAAGCGCACGCTCAACGAAATCCGGCGCGAGGCGCCGATAATCGGCCAGAGCCCGGCCTTTCTCAAAACGCTGAAATCCGTCCGGGAGTACTCCAGAACCGACTTTCCCGTGCTCATTACCGGCGAAAGCGGCACAGGCAAAGAACTGGTGGCCCACGAAATCCACCGTCTGAGCCGGCGCCGCGACAAGTCGTTCCTGGTGCAGAACTGCAGCGCCATCCCCGAGACCCTGCTCGAGAGCGAGCTTTTCGGCTACAAGAAAGGCGCCTTCACCGGTGCCCTGCACGACAAGCCCGGTCTGTTCGAGGACGCTGCCGGCGGAACGGTCTTCCTCGACGAAATCGGCGACATGCCCCTCAGCCTCCAGGCCCGGATACTGCGCGTCATCCAGAACAACGAAATCAAACCCCTGGGCGGCACGGCCAGCAAACGAGTGGACGTGCGCATTCTCTCGGCCACGAACAAGGACCTGCGCCAGGCCATAGCCGGCAACGAATTTCGCGAAGACCTCTATTACCGGCTGAATGTCCTGCCCCTGCACATGCCGGCCCTGCGCGAGCGGCCCGAAGACATCGTCCTGCTGCTCGACTACTTCATCCGGCGCGAGTCTCTCCGACTGGAAACCCGCGAACGCAGCTTTTCGCCACAGGCCATGGAGCGCCTGGCCGCGCACCCCTGGCCCGGAAACATCCGGGAGATGGAAAACCTCATCAAATACCTGCTGACCACGGTGCACGGCGACGTCATCGAGGTCGACGACCTGCCCTCGCACATTGTCCAGGAGGCCGCGCTCCCGCCCCCGCCCCCCGCTCAGGAGTCCACCCCCACCGCCGACAAGACCGCATTTCCCGAGCCTGCGCTCGGTCCGGGCGGATATACCTGGGACGAACTCGAACGCTCGTATGTTCTCTCCCTGCTGGAAAAAAACAAGTGGAACATCTCCCGCGCCGCCAAGGAATCCGGCGTCAACCGTTCCACCTTCGACTCGCGCATGAAGAAGCTGGGTATACGAAAATCCTGATCCTGCGCTCCATTAGAAAATCACCATTCCATTCATATATTTCTTTGACAATTTTCTACAGGAATTATGTCTATACCCAGGTCAAATAGATTGCGAGGGGGAGGGAAGCCCCTGTTTCAGAATGTTTTCCCTCCCTCCCGCGACGTTCTTCGAGAGCCAGACATCCGCAAGGCTTGCCTATACGGGGCAATCCTGCAAGAACAGCACGCATCCGCGGCCGGTTGCGGCTGCGAGTCTTTGCGCAAGGAGTACACATGCACGGCAACAAACAATTTCTGATCGACAATCTGTCGATGCACGAATCCTGGCGGCTGTTCAAGATCATGGCGGAGATCGTGGACGGCTTCGACACGCTGAGCGAGCTGGGCGCCGCGGTGTCCATTTTCGGCTCGGCGCGCGTCGCGCGCACGTCGCCGTTGTACGAGGCGACCGTCGAGCTTGCGGGCAAACTGGCCAAGGCGGGCTACGCCGTTATCACCGGCGGCGGTCCGGGGCTCATGGAGGCAGCCAACAAGGGCGCCTTCGAGGCCGGCGGCGATTCGGTCGGTCTGCACATCCAACTGCCGCTGGAAAAGGGGCCGAACGAGTTTCAGACCATCAGCTGCCTGTTCCGCTACTTTTTCGTGCGCAAGGTCATGTTCGTGAAATACGCCATGGCCTACGTGGTCATGCCCGGCGGCATCGGCACGCTCGACGAGCTGTTCGAGGCCATGGTCCTGGCCCAGACCAAGCGCATCAAGCCGTTTCCGATCATCCTCTACGACAGCCGCTTCTGGAGCGGTTTGCTGGACTGGGTCCGCGAGCAGATGGGACAGGCGGGGTTCATCCGAGAAGACGAGCTGGAGCTGATTACGGTGCTTGATACGCCGGACGAGGTCGTCCACTACATCAAGCGCCACGTGATCGTCTGAGGCGCGGCCCGCCGACCGGGCGGCAGGGGGGCCACATCGGCAAGCTACAGAAAATCGGGATCGATCCCGGCCTTGCCGTTGGCCAGGACGATCTTGACGAACTGCACAGTCTTGTCGTCCACGGGCACGATGGGGAAACTGGACCGGCAGGCCTCGCACTGGACCATGGACGGCTGCGTCGGGCTGACGATGGGCACCTGGCGCTGGCAGAACGGGCAGACGTAGAGATAGACCAGCTCGATGCCCGTGGGCTTGACCGGCAGCAGGGGCTTTTTCTTTTCGGTCATGGACGCTGCCCCCCGTCGACGAGCAGGCTTTCGCCGGTCATGCGCGCGGGCTTGGAAACGCCCCAGAGCGCGAGGATCGTCGGCGCGATGTCGCCGAGCACGCCGGCGCGCAGCTTGGGACGCGCGCGTCCGTCGCCTTCGATCAGAACGAGATTGACCGGGTTCTTGCTGTGCGCGGTCTGCGGCTGGCCGTCCGCGTCGATCATTTCCTCGGCATTGCCGTGATCCGCGGTCAGGAGCACGCGTCCGCCGCGCGCGAGCACGGCCTCGACGATGCGGCCCACGCAGGCGTCCACGGTTTCGCAGGCCGTGATCACGGCGGGGATGATGCCCGTATGGCCGACCATGTCCAGGATGGCCAGGTTGCAGACCGCGAAATCGATGTCCCCGGCGTTCCAGCGCTCCAGAAAGGAGTCCGTGACCTGCGCCGCGCTCATTTCCGGCTTGAGGTCGTAGGTGGCCACGTCGCGCGGCGATGGCACGAGCACGCGCTCCTCGCCGGGGAAGGGTTCCTCGCGACCGCAGTTGAAGAAGTAGGTGACGTGCGCGTACTTTTCCGTCTCCGCGATGCGCAGCTGGCGCAGCCCCAGGCCGGAAACGACCTCGGCCAGGATCTCCGACGTGGCGATGGGCGGGAAGGCGGTGGGCAGGCCGAAGCTCACGTCGTATTCGGTCATGGTGGTCAGGTTGGCCAGGCGAGGGAACGCGGTGCGCTCGAAATCGGCAAAGGCCGGGTCGAACAGACTGCGGGTCAGTTCTCTGGCCCGGTCGGCGCGGAAATTGAAAAAGAAGACGCCGTCGCCGTCGCGCAGGAGTCCGCGGGGCTGGCCCTGGGCGTCAACGACGACCGTCGGGTGGATGAATTCGTCCGTTTCGCCCGCGTCGTAGGCCTGCTGCACGGCAGTGAGCGGGTCCGCGGCCGGGCGTCCCTGGCCGCCCGTCAACGCCGCGTGAGCCTGAGCGACGCGATCCCAGCGTTTGTCGCGATCCATGGCGTAGTAGCGGCCCGTCACGCTGGCGATCTCGCCCCAGCCCAGCTCATCCATGAAGGCTTGCAGCGCGCGCAGGTATCCCAGGCCGCTGGAGGGCGGGGTGTCGCGTCCGTCCATGAAGGCGTGGACGACGACCGGCACGGCGCGCGCCTTGGCCGCCGTGAGCAGGGCGTGGAGGTGGTTGATATGGCTGTGTACGCCGCCGTCGGAAATGAGCCCCAGGCAGTGCATCCGGCCCTTGTTGGCGGATACGGTGTCGAAGAGCGCGTTCAGGGCCGGATTGGCGGGGAATTCGTTCTCCTCGATGGCCAGATCAATGCGCGTCATGTCCTGCCAGATGACCCGGCCGGCGCCCAGGTTCATGTGCCCGACCTCGGAATTGCCCATGAACCCGGGCGGCAGGCCCACGGCCCGACCCGAGCAGAGCAACTCGGTGCGCGGATGCCCGGCGAGCAGCCGGTCGAGATTGGGCGTGCGGGCGAGGGAGACGGCGTTTCCGGGTCCTGACGGCGCGATGCCCCAGCCGTCGAGGATCAGCAGCAGCGTCGGCGTGAGCGCGCTCATCGGGATGCTCCTTCGGCGTCGCGACCGTCCGCGCGCGTCATGGCCGGGGCCTGACGGAACAGCGCCGCCGCGTCGGCCCACAGGCCTTCGAGATTATAGTGCATCCGCACCTCTTCGAGGAACAGGTGCGCGACCACGTCGTTCATGTCCAACAGGATCCACTGTCCGGCCTGGTAGCCTTCCATGCCCAGAAATTCCAGATTATCCCGGCCGCAGCTACCGAGCAGATGATCCGCCAGGGCCTGACAATGGCGCACGCCGCGGGCCGTGGCGATGATCACGGCCTCGGTGGCCATTTTTTTTCCCCGCAAGTCCAGGGCGATCACGTCCTCGCCCTGCTTGTCCACGATCCACGATGCGATCAGTCTGGCCTTATCTTCCGTCCCCAAAGAGGAATACGTTCGCTTGGTTGCTGTCATGCGCAGTCGCTTTTCCTTCGTGCCCGCAGGCAATGGTTATTCCGGCCGTTGCGGCCGTCTTCAGGCGGCCGGTGCGCCGCTTTTGGCCAGCAGGCGCTCGATGGCAGCGAGCATCTTGGCCGCCTCCGGAAAATCGGGCCGGATTTCCAGGGCCTTTTTCACGTATATCGCCGCCTTTTCCATATCGCCTTTGTCGTAGAGCGTCCGGGCGATGTTGTAGCACAGATTTTCGTCGTTGCGGGCGTGTTTGTACGCGGAGGCGTAGTAGGCCAGGGCCTGGTCGTACATTTTGCTCTTACGCAGCTTGATGCCGAATTCGTTGAACATGTGCTTGTTGTCGGCCTTGAAGGCATCGTCCAGGCGCACAAGATTCTTTAGCAGCCCGCCCGCGTCCTCGGTTTTGCCCTGATCGAGAAAAGTCAGGCCCAGGCCATAGATGCCGCGCACGTTGCTTTCGTCCAGCCCCAGGACCTTCTTGAATTCGACTTCCGCGCTGAATGGCTGGCCCTGGCTGCGCAGCCGCTCCGCCTTGGCCAGCAGCTTGGCGACTTGTTTCAGTGCCGGCAAGGTTTTTTGTTCGTAGACCTCGGGCTCGGGCTTGTAGTGCGCGACAAAGGCCTCTGCGGGCATCTTCTGGCAGTTTCCGGTCGGCACGAAAAATCCGTTCAGGGTCCGGTAATGCACGACGCCGTCTTCGATGGACTCGACGAAATAATAGGTCGTCGTTTTCACCTTGCGCCGCGTCGCTCCTGCCCCGATCTTATTCTCGGTCTCCATGGAGAAAACGCCGCTCAGCTGTTCGTGACCCGGCGAAGAAGTGCTGTCGCTCATCGAGCCCTCCCCTGTGGCGTCGCCTGCTGTTTGTAACCTTTGCTACCAGAAAAGAACGCGCGCGTCCAGAATCGACCGCCCGGAGCCCACGGCGATTTTGTTCTAAGCCCGCACCGCCACCGGGCGGGTGTTAAGGGTCATCCCGAGATAATCAAACACTTGACGCGTATTGCGGGCAAGCTCGCGCGTTTTTTGTGTGACGTTTGTCACTCCTTTAAAAAGTTGTTTCGTGCCGAACAGTTCAGTGCGGCAACTGAAAATGAAGTGAGCGCAACCTATTGGCCTTTCCAGGACGCCGCGTACCAAAGAGTTTCGCCGATCTTTGGCAGAAAGCCCAAGTAGTGATGTTGACGCATCAAATCCTGCAAGAGCCGTTCTCCATGAACAGAAACCGTTTTACCCTCAATTTCTCCAATATTTGGCATGGTTACTTCTGAAAAAATATGGCTTCGCTACGTCTGCATTTTTTTCAGAGAGGGAGTCCAGCATTATTTGTAACTGGCTATCCCGACTTACAATATGGCAGAGAACGAAATGGTCCTGGATAAAATAGTGAAGCAAGGGTCAGTTGCAGTCCGGCGACGTGTCGCCGCGCCGGCAGCTGCGGTAGTCGCCGGCGGCAGGCAGGGGCAGCGCCGTGGCGCCCGAGGGCCCGGGCTGGAGTTTCTCCGCAGCGCGATTCGGCGCGCCGACAATGACGGTGACCGGGATGCGGTCGACGCCAAGGCGTGCAAGCGTCAGGCGGTTGCGGTACGCCCGCAGTTCCCAGGCCAGCCGGTCGCCCAGGTCGGGCGTCACGCGCTCCGCGGCCAAGGCCTTGGCCAGCGCCTGTGGCAGGGTTTCTCCCTGGCCAAGCAGCGTACCCATTGTGCGAATGACAAGCAGATCGTCATCGTTTTCCGCCACGGGGTAGAAGGCGGTAACCGAGGGGGGCTGCGTTGCGTTTGCCTGTACGACGTCACGGCAGGCCGCGCAGCTTGGAGAAAAGAAAATTCGAATCGGCGCCGTGTTTTCACCGACCAGGGGCCAGGGATCGACAAATTCCTTGACCCCGGCAACGAGGTTGGGGCTGAACAACAGCAGCCAGAGCAGCGACAACGCCGCCGCAGACTTCTGCCTGCCGCTGATCAGGGGGAGCAGCGTCAGCCAGATCGAAAAAAACAGTGCCGCTGCGATCAGGCAATCCGAGCAGGGCACCGAAAAGGCCATCCAGGCCAACAGGCCGCAATCCAGCGCGACACCCGTGGCGGCCAGCCCCAGGGCCAGGCGCCGCCATTCCAGCACGCACGTAGCGGCTATGCCCAGAAAACCCGCAAAACCATACCACCACAGGGACAGTCCGAAGAGTACGACATCGCGATAGAGTTCACATCCGGAAAGCACGCAGAGGCTTTCGCCGCCGCCAAGCGCCAGGGTCAGTGACCAGCCGGCGGCGAATAACGCTATGAGCGCGGCTGGAAAGGTCGATCCGCATTTTTCGTGTCCTGTCATGAACGCTCCTCCTCACGTGTGGACGACTGCTCCCACGAGTCGGACGTCCGGTCGGAATGATCGACAAGGCCGGCAATCGCCGCGAAAAGCTCCTGGCTGGATACCGGTTTGGTCAGATACCCGTTCATTCCCGCCTGCAGGGCCTTGTTTCGCTCCTCCTCGCCGGTCATGCCGGTCAGGCCGAGCAAGGGCAGCCTGTGGTCGAGCACGGCGGAATCCTCATCCCGAATCCTTTCCGCCAACTCGAGCCCGTCCAACCCGGGCATCTGGATGTCCAGCAGGGCCAGATCAAAACGCGTTCCGGACAATACCGCCAGCCCCTCCAGTCCGTTTTCTACGCGCACGACCGTATGCCCGCGCTTTTCCAGCAAACGCTGCATCATCTGGGCAAGCATCGGATCGTCTTCGGCAAGCAGAATGCGTACGCTCCGGGGCCCGGCACTGCGGTTTGCCTCCTGGGCCGGGGCCGGGGGCGCCAGGATCGTCGGCGACGGCTGCGGAACGGGCGCCGGCTCAAAGGGCAGCCGGACGACGAACGTAACGCCCTGTCCAGGCGCGCTCTCGACGCGGATCTGTCCGCCATGCCCCTCCACGATTTTTCGTACGATCACCAGACCCAATCCCGCGCCCCTGCCCAGGCCCTTGCCCGCGGAGTCCGCGGGCGCCGCATCGTCGGCGCCCAGCCTGGAAAAGGGCTGGAAAATGGCTTCCTGCTTGTCTTGAGGGATGCCAGGACCTTCATTGTGTACGCTGAACTGCACCTGTTCTCCGTCGATGCGCAGACGGATGCGCACCGTGGATTCGGCCGGCGCGTACTTGATGGCATTTCCCAGCAGATTGTTGAGCACCTGCACGATCTTGACCTGGTCTGTCATCAGCAGCGGCAGCGGGGTTTCGGCTTCGAAGAGCAGCGTCATCCCTTTGGACCGGGCCAGCACCCTGTTCAGGGTTACGGTCCGCTCGAAAAGCCGGATAATATCTGTAGGCGATTTGTGCAGTGTCAGACGGCCGGATTCGATTTTGGATATGTCCAGCAGCTGTTCAACCAGATCGAGCATGAAATTACTCATGACGCCTATGGAGCCGAGCATCTCGGCGTGTTCGGCGCCGAGTGCGGGGCGCATCTCGGAGAGCAGGCAGTCGCTGTAGGTGAGAATGATGCCCAGCGGATTCCGCAGGTCGTGGGCCGCCATGCCCAGGAACATGTCCCGTTGCTTGACCAGATTGGCCAGGGCCACGTTCTTTTTATGGAGTTCCCGCTGCGCATTGACCAGTTCGTTGTTCACGCGCGAAAGCTCCTCGTAAAGCCTCTTCGTTCCCTGGTCGGCTTGCCGCAGTCTGGGGCCGTTGTGCAGCGTGCTGAGCAACAATCTGGCCTGCTCGCGCGTCAGCGACAGAAACTCGTGGTAGAATTCCTGAATGTCGTCCGGCGAATTCGAGGCCATCAAGGCTATTTCATCGCGAAACAGGCTGCCCCCGAAATAGAGTACCTCCACGCCTTGCTTGCAGCGCATGGGCAGTTCGCAGAGGAAACATGCCCCCCGGGCGCGGATGTCATCAAGAAATTGCAGCGCTTTGGCACGGTTGTCCTCGTCGATCAACTCGCTGAAGTGGGTCTCCTCGGCACGGGGGCGGGGAAAAACGATGCCGAAGTCATCGCGGACCACGTCGCGCACCATGCCCTGCATATCGCAGATCAAGGCTATGCCGTCGATAGTGCCGGTCATTGTCGTACTGTCCTGTCACGGAGCAATTGCGAGGCCAGCGCCACGGCAGACGCGGCGTCCTGAGCAAAGCCGTCAGCCCCGACCTCTTTCCAAAGCTCCGGAAACAGCTTGTAGCAGTATCCGCCGACAATGACGAGGACGTCCCGGCAACTTTCCTCCGAGCGCAGCATCGTTATGGCCTTGGCAGCCCGGTGCGAGTGATAGGACATGGTTGTCGACAGGGCTAGCACGTCGGGATTCTGGCGCAGACAGGCGGCGAGAATGGCCTCGGCCGGAACATTGGCCCCGAGATACTGCGTATCCCAACCCTCGAGTTCAAAAAAATCGGCCACCATGCGTATGCCGACTTCGTGCAACTCATCGCCGGGGCAGGCGGCTATCAGCCGGGGACCGGTGTTCTGCTGCGAAAAAATCCGGTCGTAGAGTTGCGACATGACCATCTGGGTCGCCGCGGTGTAATAATGTTCCTCAACCACGCTCAGCCTGTTGCACTGCCAAAGACGACCAATTTCATACAGCACGGGCTGAAATACATGGAGATAGATATCCTTTATGGAAACTCCCGACTCAATGGCCTGGAGAATCACTTTACTGGCATCCGGGCGTTCACGGCGCTGAAGCGTGTCGAAATACGTCCTGGCCAGCTGCCCGTATGGCGCAGTCTCGTCAACAAAGGAATTCATGTCGTTCGCAAGCACGGTCAACCGCTCCAACACGTTCCAGTATGCCCCCCCCACGGAGCGCGGCAGGAAGGGAGCCGTCAGACGCGAGCCCCTCCCGTCTGTAAAAATGCTATCATCACCCATACGGACTTTGTCAAGAGGTGCAAGCCGTTCGTTAAAAGCCGAAGAAGTAAAAATGAATAATATTTTTGAACGGTTTGCAAAAATAATAAAAGTTTTATAATAAATTTATGTTTTTATAAATTTTTATATTGGCCTTTATAAGTCATTAATAGCTGTGTCACACTTCAGGTTCGAGCGTTCATCCCTCTCGTGGTCTCGTCCGGCGAGGATGCTCTTAACTAAAGTTCACCATGAGTTGCCACGGAAATCGCAATAAGCGTTGTGCTAGATACTTATATAAAAAAACAATTAAATTTAGTCTACTGTAAGTGTATTTAATGTTTAGCCGTTGCGCGAAATTTCTTTGGAGCCGCCCATGGCTACGAAAAATGGTAAACTTGGGTCAACTTTGAAAAAGTTTAGATGCTCTTATGCAGTTCCCTGAAACAATGGGACATTG
>CAZGAH010000119.1:0-10230 GCA_964523295.1 uncultured Desulfovibrionaceae bacterium
GGCAACCTTCCGTGACATGGCGCGACCTTACACGCCGCGCGCCGATGTGTTCAGCATTTTTTGCCGACGATAGGATTTTTTTCGAAATGGCCTGCTCCGAATCTCAATGAGTAAAAATTCACTTGAACTTTAGTGAAAAAAAAAACAGAATCAGGAATTGTTGCGTTGCGAGTTGACCCGCAATCCGTAACGCCCACAACCCTCCCTGCACCCTATGAACAAAGCACTCCTGCTGGTTCCGATCTGTCTGATCGTGCTGTCCTTGCCCGCCCCGGTTCCTGCGCAACAGAAGGTCAGGGACCCGCTCGTTGTCCAGCCCCTTGTCGAGCGCCGCTACCGCAACGAGTATCAGGCCATGCAATCGGAGATGATCGACGCGTCCTTCCTGGATTATGTCCGTACCCTGGAGCAGGGCAACGCTACCGGCCTGTTCGATGGGCTGCGCGAGTTCATCTTCCTTCACAGCCGGGACGCGGAAGACCAGGGACGCGATGCCGACGGCGTCGCCAATGTCAAGAATATCGCTTGGATGACCCGTCTTTGGGCCGCGTGCCTGCACGACGCCGATTGCGAGCGACCGCAACTCAAATGCGACCACCGGGCCTTGGCCATGGAGACGCTGTTGCTGGCCCTGGGGCGGCAGGCCAGGCTGGTGCACGTGTTCGGCATCCCGGAACAGGGTCCCGCCGCGGACCACAGCATGGTTGAGGTCTTCAATCCTGATTCCCTGCGCTGGGAGCTGCAGGACCCGTATTACAACGTCGTCTACGTGGACCGGGCCACGCGCCGTCGCGCCTCGGCGCTTGAGATCGTGCTCGTCGGCTACGAGCGCTTCGAACCCTGCTCGGGCAAACAATGCGGCGCCGATGCCCTCGACCCCGGCTCCCTGCGGTATCTGGAGCAGGCCTTCAAGGCCGTAATTTTCGACCGCACGCGCACGCTACGACGCGCGCTGGCCGTGGTGCTGCCGTCGGGGATGCCCTTGACCCTGGATTGGAGCCGGCGGGACCAGCACGAGTATCTGCGCTACCTGGAGCATAATTTCGGGGGGATCGATTATCTGTTCGAGTAATGCGAGCAACAGGGGAAATGACAGTTCCTGGAAGACGCAAGCGGCGTATTCCCGGCAGCGTCCCGGTCAGGGAGCAGGGCACACTCTCGGGCTATTCTTCGCTGAAGCCTTGCACTGCCTTGGAATAGGCGGTGAACACCTCTTTGCGTTGCAGCGTGCCGAGCAGCGCGTCGTTCTCGTCGAGCACGGGTATCTGGGGCACATCAGCGCCGACAAAGGCCATCAAGGCGGTGTAAAGATCGTAGTCGGGCCGCAGATACACCGGCGGCCGGGCGATGTCGCGTGCGCGGATGACCTCGTAGAGCGTTTCTTCGAAAAGCACGCTGCGCACGTCGTCCACCAGGAGCAGGCCGCTCAACGCGCCCGTTTTGTCCAGCACGGGAAAGGCCTGCTCTGCGCTGTCAGCAACCAGCCCGGCCAGAGCCTGCAGAGTGGCATTTTCGGGCACGGTCTGCACGGGGCGTTGTTGGTACACCTCGCCGACCTGCAGTCGTTCCAATATGTTCACGGCCATATCCCGCGTGTGCGCTGGCGAAGAGAACTTGTTTTCCACCTGGTTTTCATAGAGCGCCGCACGGCGTTGCAGCACCAGGGCTATGGCCGAGGCCAGCATGAGCGGCGCCAACAACCCGTAGCCCCGGCTCAATTCGCAGACCATGAGCAACGGGCCTATCGGAGCGCGGGCCACGCCGGCGAAAAAGGAGGCCATGCCCACGAGCACGTAGCCACCCGGCTGGTGGACGACGTCCGGGAACAGGCGCTGCGACCCGTAGCCGACGAAGCCGCCGCACATGCCGCCGACAAAGAGCGCCGGGGCGAACATACCGCCGCTGAGCCCGGAGCCCAACGTCAGCGACGTGGCCAGGGTCGTCCACAAGGCCAGCTTACCTAGCATGGCCTGCTCCAGCCAGCCGTAGCCGTCCGAGACGAGCATGGGAAACGTCATGCCGAGCAGCCCCATGCAGAATCCCCCCAGGCCCATCGTGGCCACCGGGCCGATCCGGCCGTAGAGCGGCTCGAAGACCAGGTCCTTGAAAAACCGGAAGCAGCGGACATAGCCGTAACCCGCCGCGGCGCAGAGCAGGCCCAGCAGGCCGTAGAACACCAGCTCGCGCGCGTCGGAAAAGGAGTAGTGCGGCAGGGTGAAAATCGGAGACGTGCCGAAGAGCTTTTTGAATAGCGAATAGGCGACCACCGAGGACAACACCGCGGGCAGGATGGCCTCCGCCTCGAAATCTTCCTTGTAAATGACCTCGATGGCGGTCAGTGCACCGCCAAGCGGCGCACGAAACACAGCCCCCAGCCCGCCGGCCGCGCCGGCGAGCAGCAGCATCCGGCGTTCCCGGGCCGACAGCTTCAACCGCCGGGCGATCCACGATCCGACGCCCGCGCCCATCAGCGAGACCGGCCCTTCGCGACCGGCACTGCCTCCAAGGCCCAGGGTCAGGATCGAGGTCAGCCCGCGCACGAGCACTGCCCGCGCGCGCAGTATCCCGCCCTGACGATGAAAGGCCTTGATCATCGTGTCCGTCCCGTCCGTGCTGCCGGACAGGGTCTGCGGGGCCAGGCGCTGCACCAGCCAGCCGGTGAGCAGGCCCAGAACGCCGAGCAGCAGCGGCAACAACCAGGGACGGAAGACGGCCGGCAGGCCGTGAAACAGCCCCTCGCCCGAGGTCGGCGGGGCCTCTATGCCGACCAGGCCGACGAGTACGGCGTCGCGAACCCATTCCAGAGCCAGAAAAAAGCCCGCTGCGACCAATCCGGCACCCATCCCGGTAATTCCGCCCAACAACAGCAGGCGTACCGAACTGCTGCGGCGGTACGAACGCAACAGATTGTGCCAGAGCGAAGAAAGTCGCTCAGCACGGGACGCCGTGACGATATGTTTCATGAAAATAGTCGGTTTCGTAACGGTTTGTTCGGAATACGCCATACCATCGGCCTTCCGGGAAGAAGCGACCGAGTCCCTTGACCCGGTTTCGTATTCATGGAACATCCGTTGCCTGAGGTTGATTGCATTCTCTGCAAACCCTTGACCTTGTCGATTCGCCGTCCCTGGCTTTTACCCCATGCCGTTTCCGACCTGGCAATGACACGGAGGTGATACCGTGAAGAGCGCAACCCGAATTTTGTCCCTTCTGCTGGCAATGGTTCTGCTTGCGGGCTCGGTATACGCCGCGGACTTCACGGCCGCCGGCATCGACGACGTCGAAAGCGTCGAGCAATTCCTGCACACGTTGCAGTCCGCGGTCAAGCACGGTGATGCAGCCGCAGTCGCCTCGCTCGTGGACTTTCCCATAAAAGTCTTCGTAGACGGACGCAAGCAGGTTATACGCACGCACGATGCGTTCACGACGAACTATGCCAAGATCATGACCGACGCGGTCGGAAAGGCCGTGCTCGCGCAGGAGCCAGACACTCTTTTCGTCAATTATCAAGGCGTGATGATCGGCAATGGCGAACTCTGGTTCGGCCTTATTGATCACAGACTGCGCATCATCGCCATTAACAATGCCGCGCAGTAGGCCCGCGCCTTTCGCCGCCGCAACCTGCCAGCGGAAGAATACGCCGAGAAAGGAAACAAGAAACAGAAGATACCGCATTTTCACTCTGGCGGATTGGAGGCATTTTCAGTTTGCCCCAGGGGCTGTCATTCAGGCAGAGGAAACGGTCTGACCAGCGAGGGCTGGCCATATTCTTGACGAAAGCCCGACCATAGAGCATAGACTGAATCATAAAGACAGTGCAACCGTTGAACCACTGGAATGAGGGGAATGACATGGCCGACGATTCCTATACGGAGGTGACGTCCAGATCCTGGTTCTCGCGTCTGGGACAGTCGATAGGCGGCGTGCTGTTCGGCCTGCTGCTCCTGCTCGGCGGCGGCATTCTGCTCTTCACCAACGAGGGGCGCTCCGTGGCCACGGCCAAGGCTCTGGAAGAAGGGCTCGGCCTGGTCAAAAGCATCGACGCCGGCCGGATTCTGCCCGAGAACGAGGGCTCGCTCGTGCATCTGACCGGCCTGGCCGATACGCAATCGACCGTGACCGACGCCGCGCTGGGCGTCTCCGCCCGCGCGCTCAGGCTCAGACGCACGGTGGAGATGTATCAGTGGCGCGAAAATACGGAATCGCGGACACACAAGACCGTGGGCGGCGGCGAGACCACGGAAACGACCTATACCTATACGAAAACCTGGTCCGACACCCACATCGACTCGTCTCACTTCAAAAAGCCCGACGGTCACGCCAATCCCGCGTCCATGCCCTACGACACGCGCGAATTCACGGCATCGAAGGTGACGCTCGGCGCCTTCGTGCTCCCTGCAAGGCTCGTCGACGACCTTACCGCCTACGAGCCGCTCGTCGTGGAGGTACCCCCGACGCTACGCGGCAAGGCCACAGCCTCGGGCTCCGGCTTTTTTGTCGGCACGAATCCGGCCGAGCCGCAAATCGGCGATCTGACCATCCGCTGGGACCAGGTTCAGCCGCAGGAGGTCAGCGTATACGCGGCGCAGGCAGGGAATACGCTGGCGCCGTTCAAGACGAAAAACGGACGTTCCCTGGAGCGCATCCAGACCGGAGTCCACAGCGCGCCGGCGATGTTCGAGCAAGCGGTTTCGGAAAATGTCACCCTGACCTGGGTGCTGCGTGCGCTGGGATTCCTTCTGCTGTTCATCGGCTTCGCCCTGGCCTTCAGGCCGATTTCCGTGCTCCTGGACGTGTTGCCCTTTCTCGGCAATCTGGCCGAAGTCGGTCTGGGACTGGCCGCGTTCGTCCTGGCGCTGGCCCTGGGGCTGATCATCGTCGGCGTGGCCTGGTTCTTCTACCGGCCGTTGCTGGCCCTGGTGCTCATCGCCCTGGCGCTCGCCGCGTTTTACGGCCTGGCCCGACGCCGGCCCAAAGCCGCCTGACAGGGGTCATTGCCTTGTGCGCACGGCCATGGCCCGGGTGATACCGCTGCTGGTCTTGTAGCGGTAGCCGGGCCTTTCGGCGTGGGAATTGAAGTGCCAGGCTCTCCCGATTTTCGTGTTGCCGGTTCCTTGTCAACGAAACACGGCCACCTCGCCCGCCCTATCCCAGCTCGAAGCTCGTCACCCCGAACACCTGAGCCAGGGGTATGGACGGCGTCGGCCCCAGGTAGATGCGCGTGGTCTCGAACACGACGCGCATGGCGTAGCGTCCGGCCAGGGCCACGGCGGCTGCGTTGGGCAGCGGCGCATCGAGAAAGAGACGTTCCCCTGGTCCCGGGTGTCCGCGAAGCGCCGTAAACAGCGCATCCGCGACATCCGGCCGGTCCGCGAACAACGGACCGATCTTCCAGCCCAGGCCGCACGGGCGGATCACGCCGTAGCCACGGAGTTCGCCCCCTTCGACCCAACCCAGTCCGAGCGTACGCGGCGTCCGCAGCCAGCATTCCAGGAATTTGCGCCGCTGCGCCGTAAAGATGGCAGCATCGTAGGCAACCAGGGCGTCGAAATCGAGCCCGGCAACCGGGCGAAGCGCCGGGTGCCGGACCTCCGCAACCTGGCTGACACCCTCGAAGCGGCTGTTACGGTAGGCGGGCACGAAGCCGATCTTCTGATAATTCGACAATTGCGCATCAACGGCGTCGCCCCCGATAGAGCGCCCGCGCAGGCGTTCCAGGGCCTGATGAAAGATCGAGAGTCCGTAGCCGCGGCCGCGAAATTCGGGCAGCACGACGTAGAAGCCCATGAAGGCCAGCCCGTTGCCATAGTCCACGGCGGAAATGCAGGCTATCGGCCGATTGTCCAGCAGACCGACCAGAAACCCTTCAGGATCGCAGCGATAAAAACATTCCGCATCGCCCAGGCCGGGATTCCAGCCCTCGCGCGCCGCCATGTCGACAGCGAAATCGACCTCGTCGCGGGTCATGGTCCGGATCGTATACGTTGCCACCCTCTCCTCCCCGCGCCTGCGCCAGGCGCTGCTCCCGTCGCGTACGCGTGCCTGCCGGAATGCGCGCAGGCGGGAGCGACGGCCTATGGTCATCAGGCACAAGAGTAGCGGAATGCCGGCTCGCTGACAAGAAACGGCATCGCAGCGGAGCGGGAAAGCAGCGGATCGCGGTCGGACAAGGGCAAAAAAAGGGACAGAAAAGGAAAAACATACGGACAGGCTCCGTAGAGCCTGTCCGCAGGATATGGCAAGGGCTTCCGAGGTGAATCGGAATCCGTGTCGGGCGATCTAGCGCTTCGAGTACTGGAAGCGGGCGCGGGCGCCCTTCTGGCCGTACTTTTTGCGCTCTTTCTTGCGGGCGTCGCGGGTCAGGAACCCGGCGCGCTTGAGCGGGGCGCGCAGATCGGCATTAAATTCAAGAAGCGCACGGGCGATGCCGTGACGGACGGCGCATGCCTGGCCGGCGACACCGCCGCCGCAGACATTGATCTTGATGTCGAATTTGCTGACCTGGTTTGTCAGCGCCAGAGGCTGCCGGATGATCATCTGCAGCGCTGGCCGGGGAAAGTAGTCCTGATAGGGGCGGCCATTGACTTCGATCTGTCCGGTCCCCGGATAGAGGCGGGCGCGGGCCACGGCCTCTTTTCTTCTGCCTGTTCCGTAGTTGAATTCAATAGTCATCGTCCGTCTCCGAGCAAATTACTGGATGAGTTCCAGGGGTTGCGGCTTTTGGGCTACGTGCGGATGGTCCGGCCCGGCGTAGACTTTCAGCTTTTTGAGCATGGCGCGCCCCAGCCGGTTTTTGGGCAACATACCTTTTACCGCGCGTATGATGGCCTCTTCGGGTCGGGTCGCCATGACCTGGCCCAGGGTCTTGGATTTGATACCGCCAATGTAACCGGTATGCCAATAGTACATCTTGTCCGTCAGCTTGGCGCCGGTGACCTTGACCTTGCCCGCGTTGACGACAACGATAAAATCACCATTGTCGAGATACGGGACGAATTCAGGCTTGTGCTTGCCGCGCAGACGGTGCGCTATCTGTGAGGCGAGGCGGCCCAATATCTTTTCGCTGGCGTCAACAACGAACCAGGAGCGATCGATATCCTTGGGCTGGGGCATGAACGTTTTCATGGTAAAAACTCCTTGAAGCGAGACGCTGAAAGAAGGGTGACGTTAGGCAAAGCATTCGGACGTGTCAAGGAAAAAAGCGTTCTTCTCGGGACTTTTTATTCCGCACGCCGACTTCACCGGGCCGCGCCTCATGGGGCTCATGCCTCCTTGACGTCCTGATTCCCCCGGCTTACTCCCCTGCTGCAACGAGGGCCGGGTGGTTTTCCCGGTCGGGAGAAATCCGTTGGAATTCGACACCGTCTGCTTTTTCAACAGCAACCGCGAGTGGGGCGGCGGGGAGCTGTGGCATCTGACCGCCGCGCTTGCCCTGCAGGCCCGGGGCTGGCGCGTCGCCGTCGTGGCGGATAAACGGGGCGCGCTCGCCGCGCGCGTCCGGGAACACGCCGGGCTGGAGCTGCTCGGGCTGCGCCTGGGCAATGCGAGTTTCCTGAACCCGCTGACCCTGGTGCGACTGGCGCGCTGGTTCCGGCGTCAGGGCATTCAGGTGCTCGTGTCCGGCCTGCCCGGCGATCTCAAGGCCGGTGGCCTGGCGGCGCGGCTGGCCGGCGTGCCGCGCGTGCTCTATCGCCGCGGTCTGGCGGCCCCCGTGCGGGACAGTCTGTTCAACCGCTTCCTCTATCGCCGCGTGATCCATGGCTTGATCGTCAATTCCCTGGACACGCGGGACATGGTGTTGCGCAACAATCCGGATTTGCTGCCGTCCGGGCGTATCCATCTTTTATATAATGGTATCGATATCGCGCCCCTGTCCGCGGCCGTGTCCGGGGCCGGGCACGGGGGGCTGCCGCCCAAGGCGCCGGGAGAGCTTTGGATCGGCTCGGCCGGCAGGCTGACCGGCCAGAAGGACCAGGCCCGTCTGCTCGACCTGGCCGCGCTGCTCAAGGCCCGCGATCTGCCGTTCACGCTGCTGCTGGCCGGCCAGGGGCCCTTGCGCGCGACCCTGGAGGCGCGGGCCAGGCAGCTCGATGTTGCCGACCGGGTGCGTTTTCTCGGATTCGTCTCCGACATGCCGGCCTTTTACGCGGCCATCGACGTCTTTGTGTTGACCTCGCGCTGGGAGGGGTTCGGATACGCGCTGGTCGAGGCCATGGCCACCGCACGGCCCGTGGCGGCCTTTGCCGTCAGCAGCGTTCCGGAAATCGTACTCCACGAGCGGACCGGGTATCTGGCCGCAGCGGGCGATGTGCAGGCCCTGGCCGCGTATGTCCAGACTCTGCTCGAGGCGCCGCAGCTGCGCGAGCAGTTCGGCCGGGCCGGACAGCAGCGCGCACGGGACTGCTTTTCACTCGCGGCCATGGTCGAGCGGCTGGAGGGTATACTACGGGGGCGCCCGGGCGCTTGCAGCGGAGACCGGCCATGAAACTGCTGGGCATCGATTTCGGGATCAAGCGCGTGGGACTGGCGGTGACCGACGCCGCCGCGACGCTGGCCTTTCCGAAAAAAACCCTGTACAGAACGACGCGGGAGACGTTGTTTGCCGCGCTGCTGACGATCATCGAGGAGGAAAAGCCCGAGCTGATCGTCATCGGATTGCCCGATGTCCAGGAGACGGGCGATAACGAGCCCGCGCTCATTGTCCGGCAAATACGCAATTTCGCCCAGGCCCTGGCCCGGCGAACGAGCATCCCGATTCAGTTTGTCGACGAAACGCTGAGTTCGGAGGCGGCGCTCGATGACTTGCGGCACTCGGGCCGCCATGGCCGCCGCCTGACTGAGGTGCTGGACCAGCAGGCAGCCGTACGCATTCTGGAAACCTTTATCGCCGCCGGCGCCGTTCACCGGCCGTAAGCCTCGGGACAGCACATGGGCAGAGTGATCGTCGCCCTGGTGGCGCTGCTGTTCGCAGCTGTCATCGCCGCCAGCTCCTACATCGCCTACGAGGCGTATACCTTCCTGAAGGTGCCGCCGGAAACGCCCGGTCGTGATATTTTCTTCACCGTCGAGCCCGGGGAAACCTTTTTCAAGGTCGCCGAAAGGCTCCAGGGTGCCGGACTGATCCGCAACGTGCAGTATTTCCGGCTGCTGGCCCGCTGGGAGCAGAAGCTCGAATCGATCCAGGCCGGCGAATTCAAGCTCAATACCGGCTGGACGCCTCATGCCGTGCTCGACATGCTCGTGTCCGGAAAGCCCATCCTCTACCGACTCGGCATCCGCGAAGGACTGACCTGGTGGGAAACGGCAAAAATCGTGGAATCCGCCGGCTACGCATCATTCAAGGATTTTTCGCTGGCCATCCGGGACAAGGAGCTGCTCGCGCGCTACAAGATCCCCTTCGAATCCGCCGAGGGCTTTCTCTATCCCGAAACCTATCTCCTCAAGCGGCCTACCGGAAACGACGCGCGCATGATCGTCGAGCTGCTGCTCAAGACCTTCCGGGAACAGACAGCCAAGGCCCTGCCAAGCGGCATCGCCGAGCGCCCGCAGGAATTGCGCGACCTGATCATCCTGGCCTCGCTCGTGGAAAAGGAAAGCGCCGTTCCGTCGGAGCGCCCGCGCATCGCCGGCGTATACACCGAGCGCCTCAAACGGCGGATGCCCCTGCAATGCGATCCCACTATCATCTACGGGCTGGGCGAGACCTTTGACGGCAATCTGACCCGCAAACACATCAACGACGCGAGCAATCCCTACAATACGTACCAGCACCCCGGCATGCCGCCCGGGCCGATCTGTTCGCCAGGCCTGAGCGCCATCGGCGCCGCGGCCCATCCCGAAGCACATGACTATCTCTATTTCGTAGCCCGCGGAGACGGCAGCCACGTCTTCAGCAAGTCGCTGGACGAGCACAACCGCGCCGTACGCAAATACCAGCTGAAAGCCCGCTAGAGCATCTCGACCCACAGTTTGCCACGACTTGCAATGGGAACGGTTAGATTTCAGATGGTTGGTTCGGGGCATTCTTTCATTTTCTACCTTACGCCCGCTTTCAATTTTTACGTAAGCGTCAAGTAGGGTACTTCTTCCATTCTCCTCGAAGAGCGTCGTGCCCGAGTGAGTTGCGCGGCGGTCCGCCGGAAGCGCCGGCAGTGCTCTTCCACTATGAGCCCAGCCGCAGCGGCGAGGTAGCAAAGACGCTCGTCGGCGCCTTTCAGGGCTATCTGCAAA
>CAZGAH010000120.1:0-10224 GCA_964523295.1 uncultured Desulfovibrionaceae bacterium
TCCGTTCACCATGGCCGGACTGTGGGAGCGCTGGACGGGGCCTTCGGATGTCGAGTTGTTCACGGTGACCATCCTGACGGTTGCAGCAGACGCGGTCGTTGCGCCCGTGCATGAGCGCATGCCGCTCGTGCTCGACCCGCGGGCGCGGAGTGTCTGGCTGGATACGGACAGCTCCCCTGAACGTTTGCAGGCACTGCTCGCGTCTGCTTCTGCCGCGGAACTGTGCGTACGCCAGACAGATCCACAGGCAGGCAATCCACTCGCGTCCGGATAAGGAAGGGAAAAGGGCAACGCCAGCGCTGGCGGCTACGAAGACGCCGGGGGCGTGGCCTGAAAGCGTCGGGCAATGAGCCGGCTGAGTTCCGCCAGGTCCACCGGCTTGGCGATGTAGTCACTCATGCCGGCGGCGAGGCATTTCTCGCGGTCGCCATCGAGCGCATGCCCGGTCAGGGCCACGATGGGAACTTGATCGGCGGTCATGCCACACTCCCCGCTACGGATGCGGCGCGTGGCCTCCCAGCCGTCCATGACGGGCATCTGGACGTCCATCAGTACCAGGTCGAACCGCTCGCGCTTCAGGGCCTGCAAAGCCTCCTGCCCGTTTTCCGCAAGGGTGGTCTTGCACCCTGTCCTGGCCATATGCCGGGCGATGACCTCGCCGCTGACCTCGTCGTCGTCGACAATAAGCACGTTCAGCGCAATTTTCGGAGTCGGAAATCCGTTCCGCTCGCTCCGGGGCGCGGGGCGCAGGTCGGCGTTGTCCACCTGGCCGACAAGCACGGAAAACGCAAAGGTCGAGCCCTGGCCGGGAACACTTTCCACGCCCACCTCGCCGCCCATCAGCGCAACGATGCGCTTGACGATGGACAGCCCCAGTCCTGTGCCGGAAAAGCGACGCGTAAAGGATCCGTCCACCTGCGTGAACGGATTGAATATGGTCTGCAAGTGGTCTTCGGGGATGCCGATGCCGGTGTCCGTGATGGTGAAATGGAGTTTGAGCAGGTCGTCGTCTTCGAACCGCGCACAGCGGAGCGCGACGTCGATGGATCCATACTCCGTGAATTTGACGGCGTTTCCCAGCAGGTTGAAGAGCACCTGACGCAGCCGGCCGGCATCGAGGAGCACCAGCCCCGGCAGGGCGGGATCGATCTCGCTGCGCAGCTGCAGTCCCTTTACCAGGGCCTGCTTGTGAAAAATGCGCAACAGCGAGCGCAGGAGTTCACGGACATCGCAGGGCGCGTCGCGAAGCTCGATATAACCGGCCTCGATTTTCGAGAAATCCAGGATGTCGTTGATGAGCGTGAGCAGGGTGCGACCGGAAAGCAGCGCGGTGGCGATGTATTCCCGCTGCTCGTCGTCCAGCGGGGTCGTTTCCGCCAGCTGCAACATGCCGAGCACGCCGTTGAGCGGAGTCCGGATTTCGTGGCTCATGTTGGCCAGGAATTCGGACTTGGCCCGGCTGGCCGCCTCTGCGGCCTTTCGGGCCTCCTTGTGGCTGGCCTCGCTGCTGGCCAGACTGTCCAGCGTGCGCGCGTTGCGCAGGGCTATGGCGGCAAGGTCGCCAAAGGCACGGGCTGTGTCGACGTCCGCGTTGTCGAAGCCGCCGGGCTTGTTGGCCAGGCCCATGATCCCGAGTGTTTTTCCCTCCACGATCAGCGGTGCGAACAGGACGTTGTCCAGGTGGACATGACCCGGCGGCATGAATTCCACCCAGGCGCTGTGGTGAAAATCGTTTTCAAAGACAACGCTGTTGGTGTCGTAGGCCAGGGCGCGCAGGCCGCGGACGGGCATGGGCAGGTCGGGATTGACCAGGCAGGGCCGGCCGCCGGATTCGAGAAAGAGCACCTCGTTTTCCTGGCCATCGTCGGTGAGCAGGGCAGTGTAACCGGCCGTGGCGCCGGTCAGGGTGCGGCATTTGTCGAAAATATGCCGGGCGGCCTGGGCAAAGTCGGTGATTTCAAGAACCGCGTGCGTTGCATCGAGCAGGGCGGAGAGCTTGTGGGTGTTCGTCGTCGCATCGGCAAGCAGAACGCGGATGTGTTTTTCCGTGGACTTGAGCGCGCTGATGTCGGTATGCGTGCCGCTCATGCGCAGGGGCCGGCCCTGCTCGTCGCGCGTCACGATGCGCGCCTGGTCCAGAATCCACCGGAACCCGCCGTCCTTGCAGCGCATGCGGTATTCGGCCCGGTGCATCGCCGTATGTCCGCCCAGATGATCCTGGATGCTCTGCCAGGCCAGGTCCCGGTCCTCGGGCAGGATGAAATCCAGCCACTGCTTGACGGTAAATTCGATGTCGTCGAGCGTGTAGCTCAACATCTCGGCCCAGCGGGCATTGCGCCGCACCTCGCCGGTACGAATGTTCCAGTCCCAGAAGCCGAGCTGGCTCCCCTCGAGCACGCAGGCCAGGCGCTCCTCGCTTTCGCGCAGGGCCGCCTCCGCGGCCAGGCGCTCGAGTTCGCCCGCAGCGCGCGGCCCTACCAGGCGCAGCAACGTCTGCGCCGTAATCGCATCGGCGGAATTCATCGGTTTTCTGCCGATGGCGGCAATAACGCCGATAGGCTTGCCGCTGGAACTCCAAAGGGTAACGCCGACGTAACTTTCGGCGTCAAGATGGTGCAGCGCAGCGTCGTTGGGAAACAGCTCACGCACGCGCTCGGGGTAACAACATATCTCCTGGCCCACCACCTCGCCGCAGGGTGTGTCGCTCAAGGCGTAGCTGACATTGTCCTCGAACTGATCCTCGTGAAAAACCGCCACGGTGTGCGCGGTCAGACCGTCGCCGTCGAGGCGGTCGATACAGACAAATTCCACGCGCAGGGTCCGGGCCAGGTATTCCGCCAGGGCCTCGAAAAAGGGGCGCTTGCCGTCGCAGCCGCAGTGGATGAGAAAATGCAGGGCCTCGTCGGCCCGCTTGCGGACGCCGATGTCCGTAAACATGCCGAAGTAGCCGGCATAGTCGCCGGATTCGTCGAATACGGGCGTAGCCGAGACCTCGGTCCAGAGCACGCTGCCGTCCTTGCGGCGCAGCCGGCGCTCGTAGCTGTCCCCCCGGCCGCTCTCGCGCTCCGATATCCGGGAAAGATGGTCGGCCATATCCTCCGGGAAGATCAAGGCCGCGGTATCCAGACCAAGCAGTTCGTCGACTTCGTACCCCAGCATCCCGGCCATTTTTCGGTTGGCGAAGACGATGCGGCGTTGCTTGTCGCTCAGGCGGATTCCTTCGTTGCAGGTCTCCACGATGAGGCGAAAAATGGTGTCTTCCTTGAGCCAGGCCTCTGGCGGTCCGGAGACGGACATGCCGCACCGTCCGCGCTCGAGATCCTCCCCGGCGGGCTGCACGGGAAGTCCCGATTGATCGCTCCGTGCGTCGTGTCTGGTCGTTTCAGAATCGTCCATTCCTGCCCCCACGCGGAAATTGGAACCGGCTCTGTTACAGAAAATCCTTTCCTGAAAAGGCGATGTTACCGGGTTTTGCCCGGATTGTCATCCTCCGGTTCCGGTACGCCGCGCGGGGCAGCACGGACAGAAGACCAGACATCAGCGCTATTGTAACGGAGCGTTCGACGGCTCGTCGAGCACGGCGCTGATCACCGGGTTGATGAGCGCGCCAACGCCCTCGATCTCCACCCGGACTTCGTCTCCCGGGTTCAAGGAACCGATGCCGGCGGGCGTGCCGGTGAGAATGACATCGCCGGGTTGCAGCGTCATGACCGAGGAGACGAAGCTCAAGGCCTCGAACGGCGTAAAGATCATGTCCGATGTCGACCCCTCCTGCCTGAGGGTGTCGTTGACGAAGGTCCGCAGCCGGAGGTTGCCCGGATCGTCGACCTGGGTTTCGATCCAGGGGCCGATAGGGGCGAAGGTGTCGAAGCCTTTCGCGCGGGCGAAGAGACCGTCCTTTTTCTGCAAATCGCGCGCCGTAACGTCGTTGGCGCAGGCGTACCCGAAGAGGCATCCGGCAGCATCCTCCGGGGCGACGTTGCGGCAATGCTTGCCGATGATCAGGGCCAGCTCGCCTTCATAATCCACGCGCTTGGACTGCGGCGGCATGATGATCGGCTGCCCGCTGCCGATTACGGCGGACGGGGGCTTGAGAAAGAGCACCGGTTCGTCGGGAATGGCCCTGCCGACCTCGTTGGCGTGGGTCCGGTAATTCACCGCCAGGCAGACGATCTTAGTCGGCACGACCGGGGGCACGACCTGGACCTGCTGCAAGGGAATCGGCTCGGCGAAGCCCATCTCCTTGTTCAGACACTGCACCTCCAGGATCGGCCCCTCGCCTTCGGGACTCTCCTGCTGCAACAGGGCGGCATAAAAAAACTTGTCTTGGTAACGGACACGAAGAACGCGCATGGCGGTACTCTTTGTGGTTGAGGTTCAGCAGGAAGGGGTTCTGCTCGTGGGACGAAATCGGAGGGTAAATTTTTTTACCCTCCGTAACAAGAGGACAGAAGGAAGTCCAACAAGAAATCGAGTCGAGAGAGAGGCTACACCACCATGACCAGCGGCAGCACGACCGGGTCCCGATCCAGGGCCTTGCGAAAGAATCGCCGCAACGAGGAGCGGATGCGCTCACGGAGCTTGGCGTCATCGCCCGCAGGGATGTTTTCGAAGATGTCGAGCATGATGCATTTGGCGTCTTCGAGCAGGTGGCTGTACTGCTGCTCGAAGATGAATCCCTTGGACTGGACCTCCGGGCCGAACAGGATGGTCCAGGTCTGCGCGTCGATGACCAGTATGGCCGCGACCATGCCGCCGCCGCCGAGGAGCTGGCGCTCCTTGAGCACGGCGTGGCCCACGTCGCCCACGCCCTTGCCGTCCACGCAGAGCGACTCCGACGGGACTTTTTCCTCGAAGCGAACGGAGTCGGCGAAAAAGGTCACCGGGTTGCCGTCCTCTATGGGCATGGTCCTTTCCGGGGCGATGCCGCACTCCTGGGCCAGACGGCAGTGCTTGACCAGGTGGCGATACTCGCCGTGTACCGGGATGAAAAATCGGGGGGCCACGGCATGGAGCATCATCCGCAATTCTTCCCGATGGGCGTGTCCCGAGGCATGGATGCCCTGGACCTTCTCGTACAGCACCTCCGCGCCAAGGCGGTAGAGGTTGTTGATGACGCGGGTTATGGCCCGGATGTTGCCCGGGATGAAGCGCGAGGACATGATGACCGTATCGCCGGGATGGATGCGCAGCTGCCGGTGTTCTCCGGAGGCGATGCGCGCCAGGGCGGAAAGCGGTTCTCCCTGCGAGCCGGTGACCAGCAGCACCACCTGCGCATCGTTCAGTCGGGCCAGTTCCTCCGTCTCGCACGACGTGCCGGGCGGAATTTTCATGAACCCGAGGTCACTGGCGATGTCGATGTTCGTTTGCAGGCTGCGCCCGCTCACGGCCACGCGCCGGCCGAATTCCGCCGCCAGCGTAAAGACTTCCTGGATGCGCTGGATGTGGCTGGAAAAGAGCGTAACGATGATGCGCCCGGGTGCCCGGGCGAACAGCTCGCGCAGGGCCGCGGTAATCTCGCGTTCCTTGAGCGAATGGCCCTCTCGCTCCACGTTGGTGGAATCCGAAAGCAGCAACCGCACGCCCGGCTTGGAAAATTCCCGAAACAGGTCGAGGTCGGTCTGCGGGGTTTCCTGCGGCATGGTGTCGATCTTGAAATCCCCGGAATGGACCACGCGCCCGACCGGGGTTTCGAAGCCCAGCCCGAAGCCCTGGATGATGGAATGGTGGACCGGCAGAAAGGTGACGGCCAGGTCGCCGAACTCCACGCGCTCGCCAGCCGTGACGTAGCGGGACTCTACCTTGCGGTCCAGGAAATGCTCCTTGAGCTTGTTTTCGACCAGGGCGCAGGTGAACCGGGAGCCGTAGATGGGAACCTTGACGTGCGGCAGAAGCCAGGGCAGTGCCCCGATGTGGTCCTCGTGCGCATGGGTGAGCAGAATGCCCTTGAGCTTGTTCCTTTTGGACAGGATGTAGTCGAAGCGCGGAATAAGGATGTCCACGCCCAGCAGATAGTCATCGGGAAACATCAGCCCGCAGTCCACCACCAGCAGCGACGACGCGGTTTCTACGACCAGACAGTTGAGCCCGATTTCGCCCAGTCCGCCCAGGGGGGTTATTCTGACAAACGACTCGTCAGGACTCATCCTTTCAACTCCTTGTAGGCCGCGTTCATCATGGCGTAGAGGTCGTTTTTGAAGGCGTCGCGATTTTTCATCGCGACGCTGCCCGTAGCGAGGGGAGGGAGCGCCTTGACCCTGACGAGACGCTTTCCCTTGGCCAGCAGCCGGCTGCCTTTGGGAAGGATCTCGCCCGAGCCGCTTATCAGCACCGGGGCGACAGGAAGTCCGGAGCGCAGAGCCAGCACCACGCCGCCAATGTGAAATTCCGCCAGCGATTCGAACTGCTTCTGGCGCGTGCCTTCGGGAAAGACGACGATGGAGCTGCCGCCTCTGGCCCGGGCCACGGCCTCGTCAATACTTTTCATGGCGCGGCGGATGTTCGCCCGGTCGATCGGCACGTGCCCGGCCGCCAGCAGGGCTTTTCCGAACACAGGAATGTGAAACAGGCTCTCCTTGGCCACGAATCCGATGGGGAACCGGTGCAGCACGGCGTAGAGAATGAGTATGTCCAGGTGGCTGTGATGGTTGGGCATGAAAATGTAGGCCTGACCCTCGTTCAGGGCCTGGATGTCCGCCTCGACGGGGATTCCGGCAGCGCGCAGGGAGGGGATGCTCCAGTACTTTCCGCTCAGCCAGGGGATACGGCTGCGGGGGAAGAGCAGCCCACCCAGCGCGGCCGTGATGGAAAAGAATACTGTCAGCGGAAAAAATGATAGATAAAAGATGATGTTGCGAAACATGGGCAGGTTCCGTGAGCAAGGTATCGCGCTACTCTACCCAGGGAATCAGGGAATGCCAAGAAAAAAACGCGATCGAGACGACGTTGCGGATGCCGGTTGGACGGGGGGGGGCTCTGAAGCAGTGGGCGCAGAGTGCGCGGACGCTGCGTTCCCGAAGCGGAAAGGGGCCGGGGACGTACATGTCCCCGACCCCTGAAGTGTGGCTGGTCGAACGCGGGGCGGTGCACACCAGCCGCAGGATCAGCTCTCTTCGCGTTTGCTCTCGGCGATGACCTTTTCGGCCACCGGCGGGGGCGCCTCTTCGTAATGGTCGAATTCCATGACAAAGGTGCCCTGACCGCCGGTCATGGAGCGCAGGTCCGGTGCGTAGCGCAGGACTTCGCTCATGGGCACGTGGGCCTTGATTTCCGTGATCCCGGACTGCGAGTCCGAACCGAGCACCTTGCCACGACGGCTGGAAAGGTCGCCGATGACATCGCCCATGTGCTCGTCCGGTATGGTCACGGTCAGCATGACGATCGGTTCGAGCAGAATGGGCTTGCACAACTCCATGGCCTTCTTGAAGGCCAGCGATCCTGCTATCTTGAAGGCCATTTCCGAGGAATCCACGGTATGGTACGATCCATCATATACGGCCGCCCGGAAATCGACCACCGGGCACCCGGCCAGATAGCCGCGCAGGGATGACTCCTGGATGCCCTTGTCCACGGCCGGAATATACTGCCTGGGAATGACGCCGCCGACGATTTCGTCCGCGAATACGTAACCCGATCCGCGGGGCAGAGGCTCCATGCGGACCCAGCAGTCGCCGAACTGACCGCGGCCGCCGGTCTGCTTCTTGTGCCGGCCCTGGACCTCGGCCTTGCCCTTGATGGTTTCGCGATACGGCACCTTGGGCGATTTGAGCAGGATGTCGACCTTGTACCGCCGTTTGGCTCGCTCCACTGCGGTCTCGATGTGCAGCTGCCCCATGCCCGAGAGCAGGATGTCCGAGGACTCGCCGTCGCGCGAGAGCTTGAGCGTGATGTCCTCTTCCAACAGCTTGTTGACCGAGGAATAGACCTTGTCCTCGTCGCCCTTTTCCTTGGGGGCCAGGGCATAGGAGATGAGCGTCGGCGGCAGCTTGGGCGGCGCGAGCGTAAACGATGCCTTCTCCGCGCACAGGGTGTCCCCGGTCGAGGTGTTTTTGAGCTTGGCCACGGCCACGATGGCGCCCGGTCCCTGCGGCTCCTTGGTCGGATTCTGGGTCTTGCCGGTCATGAACAGCAACTGCCCGATGCGCTCGGTCTCCCCCTTGCTGCTGTTGAGGTAGCTGGAATCCGCGTTCAACGTGCCGCTGAGCACGCGCAGCAGGCTCAGCTGCCCGGCGAAGGGGTCGGCGATGGTCTTGAAAACGAAGCAGGACACCGGGGCGTCCGGCAGGGGGCGCCGTTCGGCTTCGTCGGCTCCCTTCCAGGCCGGGCGCTCGGTCGGATCCGGAAACAGCTCCTGGATGGCATCCAGCAGCTGCGCCCCGCCCTTGTTTTCCAGGGCCGCGCCGCAGCAGACCGGAGCGACCGCGCAGGACAGGACGCCCTTGCGCAGACCGGCGCGCATCTCCTCGGCACTGAGTTCGCCCTGATCGAGATATTTCTCCATCAACTCTTCGTCGGTCTCGGCGACGTTCTCCACCGCGGCTTCGCGCAGACTGTGCATCCGCTCCTGGAGATCGGCCGGAAGCTCGCCTTTTTTCGTCTTGCCGTCGGCCTCGAAAAGCAGGGCCGTGTCATTGAGCACGTCGCCCAGGCCTTTGAAATCGGTCTGCTGGCCAAGCGGCAGATACAGCGGAACGGGCTTGATGCCCAGAATCGCGCTCAGCCCGTTGTAAGCCAGGTCGAAATCGGCCCTGTCCCGGTCGATCTTGTTGATGAACACAATCACCGGCAGGCCTGCCGCGCGCACGTGGCCCCAGAGTTTCTTCGTCAAAGGCCGCACCCCGTCAACTGCGTCGATGGTGAACACCACGCCGTCAACAGCCTGCAGCAGATAATCGATATCACCGTTGAAATTGCCGTCGCCAGGGATATCCACCAGAAAATGGGTGTTCTTATTCCATGAGTATTGCGCAAAGCCGGGCTGAACGCTGCCGTGACGTTTGATTTCTTCCGGCTCGTAATCGAGGACCGTGGTCCCCTCTTCGGACTTGCCCAGACGGTTGATGACGCCAGTCTGGAACAGAAGCATCTCCGCCAGCGAGGTCTTGCCGCACCCTCCGGTGCCCACGATTGCATAGGTTCGTTGCGTATCCAGCGCTTTTGCCATGTACCTCTCCCTTGGCTGCTCTCGTATCCGGTTGCTCCCCCTGTGCTCAGGGGTACGTGAACACTCTGACAAACCGGCGCCTTGCCGGCGTCATCGAATAGCAATCCGTGAAACTTATGAAGAGCGGAAGAAAGATGTCAAGCCTTATCTGAGCCCACGCCAGGGTCTTGCCATAGAGACAACGCAACGCCCGGAAAACGAACGACTCCGGCACCCATGAAATTCCATAACCGCGCGTCGGCGACACCAACCCCGCGCCAGGCGCCCCGCAAGCGCGAAAAGGCCTGAGCGCGCTGGAGGCCCTGCAAGCGGTGGCCCTGACCGGGTTCCATGGCAGGTCGATGATTGTCAGAAACATTCCGAAAATGGTTGACAGAAAGCGTGCAAAACAATATCGACTTGCAAAATTAATGACAATGATTCGCAGAAAAAATTTTACTGCCATTATATAGTATAAGCCTATGATATGCACTGTATCACGCCAATTACGGTGCGCCAAGGCGAACAGGCGACATAATGAGGGCTTTGGCGGGGGCGTGGGTGAAGGGAAGGCGCGAATGGGATGGGGGGGAGGGTGTACGGGGTGTAGAGGTGGGGTGAACGAGGGGGTTCATGCTGTGTGCAAATGGCGTAACAATACATTCACGATGCCGGTTGAAATTTGAGATATGAGTTTGGGTAACAGTAACCGTATTCGGGCAGGGCTATGAGCGGAGCGCTGGTGAAGAAGGTTCTCGGGGTGGTGTTGGTCGTCGTGGCGGTTCTGGGGTGTCTGGCCGGGGCCTTTGCCCAGGGAGGGAAGTCAGGAGCCGGGGCGAAGAACGGGAACACAGCCGCAGGTGCGCAGGCTGGCGCCTCCGCGGTCTTCGAGCAGCGCTATGTGATCGGGTGGCCGCGCGTGGTGTTGGCCTGGCCGGGGTTTCAGGCTCGGGCGGGCGAGGGGCGCGTGGTGTTGACCAAGGGCGGGAGCGGACGCTTTCAGTCCGGCGTGCTCCTGTTCAATGGTCGCAACCTCAAAATCCACGACTTTCTCCGCAGTGACGCGCAGACGCTTGAAGTGC
>CAZGAH010000121.1:0-9755 GCA_964523295.1 uncultured Desulfovibrionaceae bacterium
CGAACAGGTCTTCAAGGCCGCGGCCACGGCCCGGGGGCCGGTCCTGGTCATCGGCACGCGCTCGGCCCTGTTTCTGCCGACCCCGGCGCCCGGCCTGGTCATTCTCGACGAGGAGCACGACGCCTCGTTCAAGCAGGACGAGCGGCTCAATTATCAGGCCAAGGAGATCGCCTGGTTCATGATGCAGCAATGCGGCGGCCTGCTCGTTCTGGGCTCGGCGACGCCCGACATCAAGACCTTTTTCGCCGCGGAGCAGGGCGCCGTGCCGACCGTGACGCTGCGCCGTCGCGTCAGCGGCTGCCCTCTGCCGGAGGTCACGCTCGTGGACATCCGCCCCCACGCCGCGACCTCGCAACTCCTGGTCCCGGAGACCCTGGACCGCGTCCGACAGGCCGCAGCCCGCGGCGACCAGGCCATTATCATGCTCAACCGCCGCGGCTACTCCCCCCTGATGTACTGCCTGGAGTGCGGAAGCGTCGCGCGCTGCAGCAACTGCGATATCGGTCTGACCTACCACAAGGCCCGCGAACGCCTGGTCTGCCATTACTGCGGGCAGAGCCTGCCCTTCCCGCTCATCTGCCCGGACTGCGGCGGGTGTAACTACCTGCCCATGGGCGAGGGCACGGAGCGCCTGGAGGAGACCCTCACCGCCGCCTTCAGCCCGGAAACCCGCATCCTCCGCCTCGACCGGGACAGCACGCGCCGCCAGGGCCGGCTGGAGGACATCCTCGACCGCTTTGCCCGCCGCGAGGCCCAGATTCTGGTCGGCACGCAGATGCTCTCCAAAGGGCACCACTTTCCGGACGTCACCTGCGTGGTCGTGGCCGACGGCGATCTGGGGCTGAACCTCCCGGACTACCGGGCCACAGAGCGCACCTTTCAACTGCTCGTACAGGTGGCGGGACGCGCCGGCCGGGGCGCCAGACCCGGCGCCGTACACATACAGACCCGTGACCCCGGCCACGCCTGCTGGGCCTTCGTGCGCGACAGCGACTACGAGGGCTTCTACCGCTACGAACTGGCCATCCGCAAACGTCGGCTCTATCCCCCCTTCGTCAAACTGGGCCTGCTGCGCCTGAATTACCCGCTCGACGCCGAACAGCCGGAGCGCGTCGTGGCCAGCCTGGGACGCCTGGCGCGCGAGGCCGGCCGCCGCTCCGGCGTGACCGTGCTCGGGCCGGCGCCAGCACCCCTGCGCCTGCTGCGCGGCCGCCGCCGCTTCAACGTGCTGCTCAAGGCCCCGGACTGGCAGCCCATCCGCACGCTCTACGCCACCCTGCTGACAGAAAACCCGCTGCCCGCGGACTGGCGGCTGAGCCTGGATCTCGATCCGGTCGATATGCTGTAGGGCTTTTTTCCTTTGAGAAACGTGGCGCGCTGGCGCGCAAGGCGTTGGGTGCGGCAGGCAATTCAGCGTTTCGAGTGCGAAAATTGTACTTCGTCATTGCCCACGCCACGATCCGATGCTATGTTGCGAGTTCCCGGGCCTGGCTTCAGAGTCCGGAACGGTGCGCCGTATTCAGGAAGACACCAAACAATACAAGGAGCTGCGCATGAAAAAAATTGCCCATGCCGTGTATTGGGTCGGGGCTGTGGATTGGGACAGGCGGCTATTCGATTCGCTCATTCCGCTGCCTGACGGAACGACGTACAATGCCTATCTTGTGCAGGGAAGCGAAAAAACCGCCCTGCTGGACACCGTGGATCCGTCATTCGCGCCGGCGCTGCTGGCTGCGCTGGAACGCGTCGAACGCCTCGATTACGTGGTGTCGCATCATGCCGAGCAAGACCATTCCGGGACTATTCCGCTGGTCCTGGCCCGTTTTCCCGAGGCCAGGGTCGTTGCGACGCCCAAGGCCAAGGGCATGCTCATGGACCTGCTCTCCATCCCCGAAAACACGTTCATCGAGGTGGCGGACGGGGACACGCTCTCCCTGGGCTCGAAAACGCTAGCCTTCGTGCATACGCCCTGGGTACACTGGCCAGAGACCATGGTCACCTGGCTGGCTGAAGACAAGATCCTCTTCAGTTGCGACTTCTTCGGTTCGCACATCGCCAGCAGCGAACTTTACGTGACGGACCAGGGACGCGTCCACGAGGCGGCCAAGCGCTATTTTGCCGAGATCATGATGCCATTCCGCACGATCATCGCGAAAAACATGGACAAACTCGCCGATCGTGACATCCGGATGATTGCCCCCAGTCATGGGCAGATTTACGACAGCCCGGCGTGGATCGTGGCTGCCTACCGCGAATGGGTCTCGGCCCTGCCCCGCAATCTGACGACCCTCCCGTTCGTATCGATGCATGGCAGCACGCGGCGCATGGTGGATCATCTGGTGGAGGCGCTTTCCCGGCGTGACGTGGGCGTCGAAGTGTTCAACCTGGCGGTGACCGATCTGGGCAAGCTGGCCATGTCGCTGGTCGATGCCGGCAGTATCGTGCTCGGCGCGCCCACCGTGCTGGCCGGCCCGCACCCCCTGGCCGCCTACGCCGCCTTTCTGGCCAATGCGCTGCGGCCCAAGGCGCAGTTCCTGTCCGTGATCGGCTCCTACGGCTGGGGCGGCAAGACCGTGGACGTCCTGGCAGGCATGATCCCCAACCTCAAGGTCGAGGTGCTGGAGCCGGTCCTGTGCAAGGGCCTGCCCCGACAGGACACCTTCGCGGCGCTCGACAGGCTGGCGGACGGCATCGCGGCAAAACATCGGGAAAAGGCCTTCAGGGCCTGACGGCATGGCGGAATGGCGGAATGGCGAGGTGCCGGGCGCAGGAACGCGTGAGCATACCGTTTTTCCGGATTTGTGCTGTGTTCCGGCGCCCGCTCAGGTCTTTCCCCTGAAGCCGGCAATGAAAAAGGCGGAAAAAAAGAGGATGATCAGAAAGACGTAGGCGGTAAAGTTGAGCATTCCCAGCATGGTCGTGTAGATGGTGAACTGCCCGGCCGCGTAGAAGCCGTAGAGACGCCAGGCGATAATGGCCGTCCAGACGGCATTGAGCACCAGCCCTGCGGCAGCCACGACGAGCACGCGGTCCAGGGTGAAATACCGGGCCATCCAGGCAATGCGCGCGTCGGGCAGGTCTATCTGCCGTTCGATGAGCAACAACTTGGAAATGTAGGAAAAGATGAGCAGTATCTCGCCCAGGAGAATCAGGCTTTGCAGGCAGGCAAAGGTGGTGACCCCGAACAGCGAGCGCGCGCCTGTCAGTCCGGCATCCGGCTGCGGGGCGTTGTTGTGCAGGAGCACCAGGGAAAACAGCACCCCGAAAACGATGCTCAGCAGTCCGGGGAGGCAGAACAGGCCCAGCGGCGACATAAGCAGAATGAAGCGCAGATGTCGCCAGCCGTCACGAAAGGAGCGCAGGTGGGGTTTGCGATCCCTGAGGTCCTTGTGCAGGGTTATGGGGATTTCGCAGAGTCGCAGGCCGTTCTTGATGCCCTTGACCAGCATTTCCGAGGCGAATTCCATGCCGTCGCACTGCAGATTCAGGTCAAGCAGGGCCTGCGTTGCGAAGCCGCGCATTCCGGAATTGATGTCCGTGAGCCGGCTGCCGTAAATGCAATTCACCAGGGTGGTCAGGGCCGGGGTACCGAAATAGCGGTGGTGCGGCGGCATGGCCCCGGGCATGATCCGCCCCTTGAAACGGCTGCCAATGACGAGATCGCAATCGCCCAGGCGCAGCCGGGCGTAGAATTCGCCAATCTGGTTGAAGTCGTAGGAACCGTCGGCGTCGCCCTTGACGCAGTAGCGGTAGCGGGCGTTGCGGATTCCGGCCCGATAGGCGGCGCCGTAACCGCGCGTGGTTTCTGATATCACGCGCGCGCCGGCGGCCTCGGCCAGAGCGATGGACCGATCCACGCTGTTGTTGTCCACCACGAGCACCTCGCCGGCGATGCCATGGCCCTGCAAGGCGTCCAGTGCCTGCCGGACGCAGTGCTCGATGGTCAGCTCCTCGTTGAGGCAAGGGATGATGATGCTCAATCCTTCGTCCCGCTGCATCAGCGTATCCACCCCAAAAAGGACAGCGCCTGGCGCAGATGCCCCCACGAGCCGAGCTTTTTCAATTCTCTCAGGATGGTGCTCGGGCGGAAGTAGAAGCGGACAAAGCATTTTTTACGAAAGGACGTAACCAGCTCCGCCGGCATTTCCGGCATGTTCACAATGGAATCACCGCCGAAGTCATAGCGTGACCATTCCCTGGTGCTCACCCAGCCCTCCTTGCGGGCCAGCTCGCCGAATTCCGTGCGGGGATAGGGCACGGCGCAATAGCTCTGCATGTAGGTCAGTCCCAGGCGTTTGGCAAAGGCGATGGTCGCCTTGGCGGTCTTCGGCGTTTCGCCCGGCAGCCCGAAAATAAAATGTCCCATGGCCGGCAGGCCGACCTCGTTGCAATAGCGTACGCCGCGGGCGAGCGCCTCGACGGTGACCTGCTTTTTACAGCGGTCGAGAATGTCCTGCGACGAGCTTTCGATGCCCATGCCCACGAGAAAGCAACCGGTGTCCTTCATCAGGCGCAGCAGTTCTGGTTCCAGCGAGTCCGCCCGCGTGGTGACTGCCCAGTTGATATTCAGGCCGCGCTCGCGCAATCCCTGGCAAAAGTCTTTGACCACCTGCGGATTCAGGGTGAAGGCCTCCTCCCAGAGCAGGAAGTTGCGCAGGGAAAAATGCTTCATGCAGTATTCGATTTCCTTGAAAATATAGTCCAGAGAGTGTCGCCGGATCTTGCGCCCATAATAGGCGTGCACAATGCAGTACGTGCACTGAAAGGGGCAACCGCGCGAGGTGTTGATCAGGGTAAACGGCTCGCCATTGTGCGGCAGGACGTAGCGCTCGTTGTGCAACAGCGTGCGCTCGGGAAGGGGCAGCTCGTCCAGGTCTGTCATCAGGGCGCGCTCGCCGGTGAAGACCAGCTGTCCGTCGCGGCGGAAGAGCAAGCCGGGAACGGCATTCGGATCGCTGCCGTTGCTCAGGGCCACGAGCAATTCCCTGAACGTCGCATCGGGCTCGCCGACCAGCGCGTAGTCGATGCTCCCGTCTTCGGGCAACGAGGCCTCCCTGACCAGCGTGAAAAACACGCCGAAGCTGACGACAATGGTTTTGGGATGGCTTGTTTTGATGACCTGGGCTGCGGCGAGGTCGGAATCAATGGACGGAAAAGAGGTATTCACCACGACCAGATCGACCCCGTCCGACAGTGACGGGATCTGCTCGAAGGTCACGTCCTCGACGTTAGCGTCCACGATGCGCACCTCGTGGCCGAGCCCTTTCGCAATCGCGGCCAGGGTTGCCAGGCTCAGGGGCGGCCAGATGGCAGCCCACGACGAGGTCAGCTGCATGCAGCGGCCTTCCCTGATGAATTTCTTGTTGTCGCGCGTCGGCGGATTCAAAAAGAGCATTTTCATACGAAATCCTTTTCAGGGCCTGCCCGACAGGCACGGCCCGATGAGCATTACTGCAAACGGAGCAGCACGGATGACCCGCTGTCGTTGAGCACCGTAGGGGTACGCGTGCTCAGGACTTCCGGCAGCAGCCGGGCGGGATCGAAGCTGACGGGCACGGCGCCCGCAGCGGGATCTTTGGTCAGAAAGGTCAGCTCGGCCTTCTCTTGCCAGGGCCAGTGCAAAGGGCCTGGCCCGAAGGTCAGACCGCCAATGTCGAGTCGGGCGGACCCCGCGGGCAGGAGAATGCGCAGGCCTGTCGCATCGGCAGGCATGGCCGGGCCGAGTTCCAGCCAGCCGGACCAGCCGCGGGCGACGGGGACGATTGCCGCGGCGTCGCTCCGGGGAGTGCCCGCGGCGTCGAGCGGAAGAACCTGGAGCGCAGTCGCCTTGCCCCGGTTCTTCAGCAAGGCTCGCAGGGGGGCGCCGGGTTGAACGGCGGGGCGGATATCGATGTGCAACAGCTCCCGGGCGGGTATCCAGCCTTCGCGGTTCAGTGGCTGGGCCGCGCTGCGCGTGCTCAAGGGAGAAAAACGGAAATCCGGATAGCTGATCCACCAGCTGTCCTCGTTGACGCCGACAAAGGACGGGTGGAACACGGTCGGGTTATAGCCCACGGCAAAGCGCAGGGCCGGGTCCTTCAACATCTCGCGATCCGGTTCCGCCTCGCGCAGGGCCGGGTGATAGTACACCGCCCCCAGACGCATCGCGCCGTGCAGAAAATAGTACGGCATGACGATCATGCTGGTATAGAGCACGCTGTCCCCTGTCCCGGCCTGAGCCAGCAGCTCCGAAACCTGCGCCGGGTCGAGGCGCAGGGGCTCTTTGGCGGTCGCGTGCTCGATGGTGGTCCCTATCTGCTCGGCGGCGTGCAGGGTCGTCTGCACGCAGTACCCGAGCAAAAGGGCGAAGAGCGTGACGGGTATGAGTCGAATCCAGTTCAACAGTTCGTGGCTTTGCAGGGAAAACGTCCGCCAGGCGGTCACGGACGCCGTTGCGGTATAGCGTAGAGCCTGGCCGATCGCGCCGAAAAAGATGACCAGGAAGGGAATCCAGATACGGTACACGCCGCCGGCGGCCCAATATTCAACGTAGAACAGCATGGCCAGCAGGAACAGCACATAGACGAGCAGCACCTTGAAAATTTTGTTGCGTTGTGCTGGCTCGGTGGTCAAAAAACCGGCGAAGCAGGCCAGGAAAAAGCAGGCCAGTGACCCGAAAAAACCTTGCTCGAGGTTGACCAGGCTGGCGATCAGCTCCACCAGCGATTCCACCGCCCCGGACAGCACGGCCAGCCAGAGCGGCCCATCCAGCGGAATGGCCGGATTGATAAGCTGTGGCCGGGATACGCTCGCCGAGAGCACGAAGCCGGCGGCAACGGCAGCGAGCGCGAAGGCACAGGACAGCCACAGGCTGCGGGGCCAGGGGCGCGTGGACAGCAGCAGCGCCATGACCACGGCCATGACCGCGAAAATGCGCCCCACCGGATGCGACCCGACCAGCAGCAGCGAACCCAGGGCCAGGGTCCAGGGGGCCTGACCGTTGCGGGCGATGAGCCGGGCCCAGATGCAGACAGCCAGCCCCATGGTCAGGTTGCCTGGCTGAACCAGGTGCAGCCCGGTGGACGGGTAGACTTTGAAGGCCGCGAGCACGAGCCCGAGCCCTCCCGCCACGCGCCCCCAGAGCGCGGTCAGCAACCAGGCGAAGCCCAGGCCGAAAAATACCGGGGCCAGGGTCCAGACCAGATCGTGCGCAGCGGAAATATCCAGGCCAAAGGGGGTCAATCCCAGCAGGACGAGCGAGTAGAGGAAATGGTAGACTGGAAAGATCCGCGTCGCCGCCAGATCATGCTGCCGGGCAACTTCAGGATCCGCGGACGGCGCCAGCAACTGCGCGCGCAAGCTTTCCAGGGCCGGGCAATCCTGGGTGAAGCACTCCTGCATCTGGCGCGTCTTGGTCAGATACCCGATGGCATCGTCGAATTCGGGCGGAAGCGCCCGCTGCCATAACGGGATGTTCGTCAACGCCCCCTGGACAAGAATCCAGAGCACCAGCCCCGCCGCCGGGAACAGCCAGCGTCCCCGCGCCGTGCCGCTGACTGCGGGAGCGGAAGGTCCGGGTTCGGTCGATCCTGGGATGAATGGCGGAAGTGAAGGGGACGTCGATTGTTTCTGACGGCGACTCATCGCGTAACTGTGGTCCTCTCCGATACGGCGGCTCGTTCGGCGACGGCGGCTTCCGTCGCCGGCGTGTTGCGGCCCGGTCGCTGCTCACTGCGTATCCAGGGCGGCAGTGTGAGGCCGTCCTGTCGCCGCTCGATGCGCATCCTGGCCGGAGCGCAGTATCAGGTAACGTTCAGCGGCGTTTCCAATCCTGCGATTTTGAACACTTTTTTTACTTCAGGAAGGGAATTCGCCACGACGAACGACGTAACGCCCGTTTCCTTGGCGGTCTTCAGGCAAATCCGCAGGAAGGCCGATGCGACGAAGACGACCTTGCCCATGTCGAAAACGACGTGAACAGGGCCATCCGTAGCGCAGGCGGCCAGCTTTTCGTCCAGTTGCGGAGCAAGCGCTCCGGCGGCGACGGTATCCATGCGTTCGCCAAAGAGGCAACGCAGCGTGCGTGACGTGGTGTCGAACTGAAAATCGACCATGGGACTCTCCGAGGCTAGGTGTTTTTCCGGAGCAAGCTCAAAAAGGCCTGCGCACCGATGCTTTCATCCTGGTATGACGCCGGCGTCAAGGCCAGTAAAGCGACATTTTCACGTCGCCGACAGACGCGTTTGATGTTGATCAAATTCCTGGCAGTGATGTTTTCCGTGGTGATATTCTTCCCGCCTGCGCCGCAACCCAGGGTGAAGGAGGTGCGCAGATGGTTGAAGATACCGCCTACGCCGCCATGCGACGAGGGCGTATTGACGACCACGCGCCCGGCGTTCATGAGCTGGGCGAATCGGGCGATTTCCGCTTCGTCGTTCGCGTATATGCTGGCGGTATGCCCCACGCCACCGAGGTAGTTGAGGTCGATGCACAGCTTGATGGCTTCGGTAAAATCCTCGCGCACAAAGTAGGCCAGCACCGGCGCGAGCACCTCGCCTGAAAGGGGGTGATCATGCCCGGCATGATCCAGCGGGGCCAGGAGAATCCTGGTGCCCGCGGGCACGGTGATGCCAGCCATCGCCGCCAGGCGATCCACGCTCTGTCCCACGATATCCGGATGCATGAGCCTGGTCTTGGGATCGATGGCGACAGCCTCGACCCTGGCGATCTGCTCCGGGTCGAGAAAGTGGCAATGCTGTCGGACGAACTCCGCCCTGAGCGCCGCATCGTTGTTCCGGGTGACAACAATGGCCTGCTCGCTGGCACAGATGGTGCCGTTGTCGAAGGTCTTGGATGTGATGATATTGCGTACGGCGAATTCGGGGTCGGCGCTTTCGCAGATGAACACCGGAACATTCCCCGGTCCGACGCCAATGGCCGGTGTCCCAGAACTGTAGGCCGCTTTCACCAGGCTGGGACCTCCGGTGGCCAGAACCAGGGCCATGTCCGGATGGGACATAAGCGCATGGGTCAGGTCCCGGGAGGGCGCCTCGATGCATTGCACGCAATCCTCCGGCGCATCGGCCGAGAGCGCGGCCTCGTAGCAGATGCGCGCAGCTTCGCGGCAGCAGTTGAGCGCTTTTTTATGCGGACTGAAGATGATCGGGTTGCGCGACTTCAAGGCGATGAGGGTCTTGAAAAAGATGGTGGACGTCGGGTTGGTCACCGGGGTTACGCCCAGAATCGGCCCCATGGGCTGGGCGATTTCCGTGATGCCCAGGTGATCGTCCTCGGAGAGGATACCCACGGTTTTTTCGTTGATGATATCCTGATACACGAGCGCCGATCCGACCGTGTTCTTGATGACCTTGTGATCGAAGACGCCCAGCCCGGTTTCATCGTGCGCCATCCGGGCCAGTCTGACACGGTTCCTGAACGCAGCCTCGAACACCGCAGTGACAATGGCGTCAGTCTGGGCCTGGTCGTATCCGGAGAACACGGCAGCGGCAATTTTGGCATTGCTGACAAGCTCTTGGGCCAGGGCGACAGGATCGGACATAACGACCTCGTTGGTTGGGATGTGTGTGACAGACGTCGCAGGATGCCGTACCGGCGCAGCCTCAGCGCCATTGCGGCGCTGAAATAATTATATCCTGAGACGCCGGATATACGCAACCGGAAAAAAGGTCAATTCCACGGCCCCCCCCTGACACCGGCCTCACTGCGTTTGGGATGATGTTCCAGAAACCAGCTCTCCTTCGCCTCCCGGTTGCAGA
>CAZGAH010000122.1:0-9338 GCA_964523295.1 uncultured Desulfovibrionaceae bacterium
CTCACCCGCAACCTGATTTTCGGCGCGAACTACCTGCAGTCGCACATCCTGCACTTCTATCATCTGGCGGCCCTGGACTATGTGTCCGGTCCGCAGACCGCGCCGTTCATTCCCCGCTATGCCAAGCCCGACCTGCGGCTCGACAAGGCCACCAACAAGGTCGCGGTCGATCAGTACGTCGAGGCCCTGGAAATCCGCCGCATCTGCCATGAAATGGTCGCCATGTTCGGCGGCAAGATGCCCCACGTCTCCGGCCAGGTCGTTGGCGGCGCCACCGAAATCCCGACCAAGGAGCGGATCGCCGAATACGCCGCCCGCTTCAAGAAAGTCCGTGAATTCGTCGAAAAGAAGTATCTGCCGGTCGTCTATCTCGTCGGCAGCGTCTACAAAGACCTGCTCTCCACCGGCGTTGGCCACAAGAACGCCGTGTCCTGGGGCGTTTTCCCCATGGACGACGACGACAAGGAATTCCTGCTCAAACGCGGCGCCTTCATCGACGGCAAAGTCGTGGACGTCGATCCGGCCAAGATCCAGGAATTCGTCAAGTACTCCTGGTACGACGACAGCACCACGGGCCTGAACTTCAGCCAGGGCAAGACCGTGCCGCAGTACGACAAGGCCGGCGCCTACAGCTTCATCAAGGCCCCGCGCTACGACGGCAAGGCCTGCGAGGCCGGACCGCTCGCCCGCATGATCGTCACCAACCCCGACATCAGCCCCATGGGCAAAGCCGCTCTGAAAAAGCTCTTCAAGCTCGATGTCAACAAGTTCATGGACCTCAAGGACGTCGCCTTCTCCATCATGGGCCGGCACGTCGCCCGCGCCGAGGAGACCTACCAGGTCGTGCTCGGTATCGAGCGCTGGCTCAAGGAAGTCAAGCCCGGCGAAGAAACCTGGGTCGCCAAGCCGATTCCGGACGCCGCCGAGGGCCTGGGCATGACCGAGGCGCCCCGTGGCTCGCTGCTGCACTATATCAACATCAAAGACAAAAAAATCGCCAACTATCAGATCGTCTCCGCGACGATCTGGAACGCCAACCCGCGCGACGATTCCGGCCAGCGCGGACCGATCGAAGAAGCCTTGATCGGCATTCCGGTTCCGGATATCGACAACCCCGTCAATGTGGCGCGTCTCATACGCTCCTTTGACCCGTGACTGGGCTGCGCCGTGCACGTGATGCACGCTGAAACCGGCAAAGTGACCGTGGTCGAAGTGAAGTAAGGACCGCGATACGCTGTTCCGCCACTCCGGGGGGAAGACCGCGTCGGTTTTCCCCCCGGCTTTTTCCGGCCGCCTGGCTTTATACAGCCGACCGAGGCCGCGTACCAAAAGGAGCATTCATGCCAAAAATTCTGGTTCTGGGCGTGGGCAATATCCTGCTGACCGATGACGGGCTGGGGGTCTGGGCCGTGCGTGAGCTGGCGAAGGAGGACTGGCCGCAAAACGTCGAGTTCATGGACGGCGGCACCTTCACCCAGGACATGTACCATCTTTTCGAAGGCTACGACGAGCTGCTCGTGCTCGACGTCGTCCATGCCGGCCATGCGCCGGGCACGATCTTCCGTCTGAACGAGGACGATCTCGTCCAGAACGATTCGCAACGGCTCTCGCTGCACGACATCGATCTCATCGACTCGCTCAAAATGGCCGATCTCATCGGCAAGCGGCCGACGATGCGCATCCTGGGCATGGAGCCCGAAGATTTCACCACCTGGAAAATGGAACTGACGCCGACCTGCGCTACCGCCATGCCGCAGTACCTCGAGACGGCCAGAACGGCCATCAAGGCGCTGCTCGCCGAGGGCGCTGCATCCGCCTGACAGCCGCTGTACGGACGCGCCGCCTGCCGGCCTTCCCCGGCGGGTCTCTATTCCGTCGGGTGAATCAGGGCCTCCACGTGCTCGACCTTGGAGCATAGCCGGCCATTGACGCCGCGGCGGCTGTCCGCGCGCAGCGCTATATGGATGCGCTCGCAGTCGCGGGCCAGCTCGGCGTGGCAACGATCCACCAGCGTCATGACCTGCGCCCACTCGCCTTCCACGCTCGTGCTCATCGGCCCGAATACGTGCGGCAGCCCGCTTTCCCGGATGATCACCAGCAACCGCGCTACATAGGGGCTGAGACTCCCCTCCTTGCCGATGGGAAACATCGAGAATTCCACGATGACGCTCATACGCGCGCTCCTTGGGCCAATGTGATCACGTACGGAGTAACGGCGTTCCGGCTATCGGCTGTGCTTCGACCCCTGTCCTGAGCCGGGACGACGCCCGGCCGTCCGGCGGGGCTGGCAGGCGGCAGTTCAAGCCGCCTGTCGGCTGGGCGCCGCGGCGAGGTCCTCCTGCGCCGGCGCCAGGGCCTCGTCGATTTCGCGCACCTTGGCCAGAATCCGTTTAACGACTGCCTTGAAGGCGATCATATCCTTCAGCTCGAACTTGCGACCCGCGTACATCAGGCCGGCCACGTCCATGACCTCGTTGTAGAGGTAGGGCAGATAGAGCGGGTCGTGGCGCAAGAACTGGTGAACCTCCTTGAAGGTCGCCCAGATTTCCTCCTGCCGCGCGCCCAGCTTCTTGAAATGCTTCTCCAGACGCTTGGTGACGTTGCGCAGGGAAACGGTCCAGGACTGCGCGCGTGCGTCGAATCGGGGCATGGGCCGGGACGCGTGCGCCCGCTTCAGGCTGGCCAGAAAGCGCTCCCGGCTGCCTGATTCGGAGTCCGTCAGGCCCGAGCCGGCCAGCTCATCCAGGGTCAATTCCCTGGCGCCATCGATGATCGCGCCGCCGCCGTAGAGATTGTAGGTCGGCAGGCCGGTCTCGGCAATGCTCTTCTCGATGTCGCGCAGGGCGGTGACGTACGAGAGCGTCGAAAGAATGGTCTCGCCCGCGCGGTTCTGCAGCTCCATAGTATTGGTGTGTACGTACCCGGCAGCGTGGTGCCCGGCGACGTGCGACTGGGTGCCCTTCCAGGCGAAATCCTGGCCGACCAGCAGCACGCGCTGTACGCCGAACCAGCGCAGGAGCCGGTAGAGCGCCACGCTGACATTGCCGCCGGCGTCGAGCACGTATTCGTGCTCTTTCATGATAAAGGTGCCGAGTCCGCCCTGGGTCCAGACCGGAATGGCCGGTCCGGGGTAGCGGGCCAGGACCTCGGGGTCGAGTTTCGTGGAATAGAGCAGCGGGATATGCTTCGCCCAGGATGGATCCAGCCGCTCGAACACGGCCTTCATGCCCGCGCTGTAGTCGATGGCCATGGCCAGATGTGGCGTAATGCCGGCGGCGTGGACGGCGGGCAGGGTCTGCAGGGCCGTGGTATAGAGCACGTTGCCGCCGAGCCTGGCCAGACCGGGCCCCAGACTGGCCAGAGACGGGCCGGCGCCGAGAATGACCGCAGTGACGCCGGCTGCGGCGTCGGCCAGCCCGCTGATGCTGCCGTCGGCCATGGCCTTGCGGAAATTGTTGAGTTCGTTGCCGACCATGGTATCCTGCCGCAGACGCAGGGTAGCCAGTTCCACGGAGAAGTTCTCCAGCAGTTCCCGCGCGGTATGCGTCCAGCGCGCATACTCCGGCCCAAGCTGCTGGCTGGGCGTGTCAACGCGCAGGTAGATGCGCCCGAAGAGAAACTGGACGTCGGCCTGCTGCACGGCGAACACGAGCATTTCCTTTTCCGGCGGCAAGAAGAACAGCTTGCCGAGCTCGAGAAACGGCGTGTAGTCCGTCTGGCTCAGACAGGCCACCAGCAGGTTGTAATCAGGCTCCAGAACGACCACCTTATGGCTGTTGGGGGTGTTGACCAGAACATGGTTCAGACCATATCCCAGATTGCAGCCCACGATAAACGTGGCGCTGGTGCCGGCGTTGGATTCGTCGATGCCCCACCCGTTGTAGTAGAGGTTCGGAGGCATGGCCTCGAACAGGCCTTTTCCCCCGGGCATCCGCCAATCCCGGATGTTCCAGCGGTTCTGGAAGACGTTCTGCTCGACCGCAGCCACGTCGACGGGCTGTCGGGACAGCCAGTGGGCGATCGGACTGTTCTTTCGGACCAGGGCCTCGAGATTTTTCTGGAGAAATGATGTCGTGTTCATGTCGCATCCTATGCAAAGAATACGCCATCCATCAGGACGTCAACCCGTGCCCCGGCCAGGCATCCGGCCTGAGCCCGCGTTACGTCAACACACTCTTGCGCATCCAACCAGCGGAGCGACGCAGCCATGATTCATTCCAACATTCTCAGCACCATCGGCCAGACCCCGCTCGTGTCGGTGAACCGCCTCAATCCTAACCCGCGCGTCAGAATTCTGGCCAAGATTGAATACTTCAATCCGGGCGGTTCGAGCAAGGACCGCGTGGCCATGTCCATGATCGAGGCCGCCGAGCGCGCCGGGCTCATTCAGCCCGGCAAGACCATCATCGAGGCGACGTCCGGCAATACCGGCATCGGTCTGGCCATGGTCTGCGCGGTCAAGGGCTATCCCCTCAAGCTGCTCATGCCGGCCACCGCTTCCGAGGAGCGCAAGAAGATCATGCTCGCCTACGGTGCGCAGATCCAGCTCACGCCCGGGCATCTGGGCACGGACGGCGCCATCGAGGAGGCCTATCGCCTGGCCCGCGAGGAGCCCGACGCCTTCGTGCTCATGGACCAGTTCAACAATCCGGCCAGCATTGAGGCCCACTACGCCACCACGGGCCTGGAAATCTGGGAGCAGACGGGCGGACAGGTGACCCACGTGGTCGTGGCCCTGGGCACCACGGGCACGGCCATGGGCGTGGCCCGGCGTCTGCACCAGCAGAACCCCGACGTCCGCGTGCTCGCGATCGAGCCCTACGCCGGGCACAGGATTCAGGGCCTGAAAAACATGCAGGAGTCCTATCCGCCGGGCATTTACGACAAGCGGACCCTGGATCGGGTCATGCACGTGGACGACGAGCGCGCCTTTGAAACCGCGCGCCGGTTGGCCCGCGAGGAGGGGCTGCTCGTAGGCATGAGCTCCGGCGCGGCCATGGCCGGGGCACTGGCCCTGGCCGAAGAGCTCGAGTCCGGTCTGATCGTGGCCATCCTGCCCGACAGCGGGGAGCGCTATCTGAGTACCACGCTCTTTGCCGGAACCGAGCGCAAGGGGCTCAAACTCTGGAATCTGGCCTCTGCCGGCCCGGTCAGCCTGCAGGCCGGCGCCAGGGACCTGGGTCTGTTCACTCTGGGTCCGGCCCTGGACGGCGCCGACGACCTCGACGCCTGGCGACGCATCGTCCTGCTCGACGTGCTCGTGGCCTGGCTGGAAAGCCGCAAGCTGCGCTGCCGCCTGGTCGTGGGGCTGGCCGATATGGACGACCGGGCCATGCAGGCCGCGCGCCAGGCCGGGCTGCCGCGCGAGCGCTACGCCGCGCAGGCGCTGCGCCGTTGCGTCGAGCTGGCCGGGAGCCTGGGCCTCGGCGAACGGGTGGAGTTTCATCTGGCCGGGGAGAGCGTGGAGACGATCCTGGGCACCTGCCGCAAGCTGCTGGCCAAGGGCGCGGCCTACGAAAAGCTGCGCTCCGTGTATTTCGACGTGCTGCGCTACGACAAGTACGGCCAGCTCAGCGCCATGGACCTGGACAAGCTCAGCCTGGGCAAGACCGTGGACATGGAAGCCTACGCCAAAGACAACCCCAAGGATTTCACGCTGCTCAAACGCGCCTCGCTGCAGGACCTGAAGAGCGGGGAATGCCTGCATACCGAGTGGGGCAACGTCCGGCCGGGCTGGTTTGTGCAACACGCGGCCGTGGCCATGGACCGGCTGCCGGCCGTTGACGTGTTCATGGCCGGCGAGGCGCACAGCTTCCCGCATCTGGAAAACTTCCGGGGCATCTGGTCCCTGGCGCGCGCCATGGAGCCGCAGGCCTGGCTGGTCTGCCGCGGGATCCGGCACGCTCCCGACCTTGCCCTTGACGGCGTCTTTCCGCCCCGGCCCGACGAACTCGGCGCGCTGCGGATGTGGCTGCTCTCGACGTCGTACAGCAAGCCCCTGAGCCTGGGGCACGAAAGCCTGACCATGTGGCGGAAAAACTGGCTGAAGGTGCAGCATCTGGCCCTCGATCTGTGCGAGCATTCCGCCGAGGCCGGCCCGAAGACAAAGGATCTGCCTCCGGTCGTGGAACAGGCGCTCGCGGCCCTGGAACAGGGCTTCACCGCGGACATGGAAGACGACCTGCACCTGCACCGCTTCTGGCCCCGGCTGTTCGCCTTCTGCCGGGACATCCGCGGGGTCCAGGCTGCCGGCGACCTGCACCCCGCTGCTGCCGCGGCCTGCCTGGAGCGCCTCAAGGCCGTCGACGCCGTGCTGCGTATCCTGGATCTGCGCCACGCGCCAACAGCCCGCCCGGACTGGCCCGCCGAGGTCGCGGACCTGGTCGCCGAGCGCGAGCAGGCGCGTCAGGCCAAAGACTTCAATCGCGCCGACGCGCTGCGCGAGCGCATCCTCCAGGCCGGCTTCACCCTCGAGGACGCGCCGCACGGAACGCGCCTGTACCGGGCCTGAACCGGAGCTGCCGGGGCGGTACGGACGATACGATCGATCTGCCCCGGCCCGATCCGTTCGATCACGCAGCATTCCCTGTCGCGCCCGGGCCGCAGCCTCCATGAACGGCGAGACCTGGAGTGTCGGTCGTTCGTTTTCGCGTGGTTTGCCACGTCGACCGAGCGTGCCGGACCGCTGTCCGCAGTCTGTCCGGCAACACCCTCGCCCGTGCGCGTTGAATTCCGATCTATACCATTTCAAGAAGAATACATTTTTGGAGAGCACAATCCATTCATCGCCTCTGTCATGCACTATTTCTTGACAATACCCTGGCAATCGGGTATAAGTTACTTAACAATAGACAAAAACCGTGGCGCCACGTTGCATCGTCGTGGAGGCCATCCGTTCAGCGCGACGGGTAAATGACGCCCCGCGCGAAGTTTTCCCCCGTCGCTTGCGCCCCGGTGCGATTCGCGACGGCAACGCTCTGATTTTCCTGGATGGGCTGTTTCTGGCGTAGTGTTTGCAAACGAAAGAGTGAAGGGAATGTTTTTCCGCTGGACAGTGTGTCCGAGGCCATCGCCTCGCGCCAGCCTGCCGTGCTCTTACCGGCGGTTTGCACTCGGAGCGCTAGAGCATCTTAACTTTGAAAAAGTTTAGATGCTCTTGTGCAGTTCCCTGAAACAATGGGACATTGTTTCAGGGCAGAGCCTTGTTTCAAGGCGAAACTGCGCTAACTTCCAGGATACATTGCTCGGGTCAATGGGCATGAGAGGGGGCAAACGATGAACAGTGTATTTTTTTCACTCTTGGCTGCAGTGACCTCGTCGCGGGCCTTTACGTGTTTCCTATTCCCTGCCAGTAGGTAAAATCAAAATGAATGCAGAAAAAGTTTATTTGAAGTGATGACATAAACGCTGATAGACAAGTTTTTTATAGTGTGGAAAGTGGCTTGAGTAATTTGTGATGCTGCGGCAAGCACGCTACGAGCCAGCCCATCGGTCCTGCGCGGCATATACAGGGAGGGATGTGAGATGAAAGCTTGGCCGTATTATCTCTTTGTTATAATGGCTTGCGTGCTGTTTGCCCAACCCGTGCTCGCCTGTCAAATTGCACAGAATGCGGATAATGGGGTTGCAACTGACGAAAATGTGGGCCAGAGCTTTACTGCTCCGTGTACCGGGAACCTTTCCGAAATTCAGGTCAGTCTAGCGGGTGCAGGCACAACAGGCACATTGAAAATTTATGACGGAGAAATCATTGCCTCGGCGATCTACACGCAGGCAGACGTCGCTTTGAACACGACGGGTTGGATTACTGTCACGTTGAGCACGCCTGTTGCAGTCATCAGTGGTCAACAGTATACCTTCGTATTCACAGCCCCTGACGCTCCGGACTACCAGTTTCAAAGCGGAGACCCCTACAATGGAGGACGCGTATACATCCTAAATGGTTGGGAAAATGACTTCGACTTGAAATTCAGAGTCACGATTGGCGTACTGCCGACCGTGACGACCACGGCGGCCTCGTCGGTAACCGCCAACAGCGCGAGCTCGGGTGGCAATGTCACTGCCGCTGGCGACGGCACGATCAGCGCGCGCGGCGTGTGCTGGAACACCACAGGAACCCCGACCACCGCCGATTCGAAGACCTCGGACAGCACGGGCACGGGTGAGTTTACCAGCTCGATCACGGGCCTGAGCGCCTCCACCACCTACTATGTCCGCGCCTACGCGACCAACGAGTTCGGCACGTCCTACGGCAGCCAGGTGACGTTCACAACCAGCGGGACGGCGCCCACGGTGACGACGACGGCTGCCTCGAGCGTGACCGCGAGCACGGCCAGCTCGGGCGGCAATGTCACTGCCGCCGGCGGCGGCACGGTCAGCGCGCGTGGCGTGTGTTGGAACACCACCGGGAGCCCGACCGTCGCCGATTCGAAGACCTCGGACAGCACGGGCACGGGTGAGTTTACCAGCTCGATCACGGGCCTGAGCGCCTCCACCACCTACTATGTCCGCGCCTACGCGACCAACGAGTTCGGCACGTCCTACGGCAGCCAGGTGACGTTTACGACCAGCGGTTCAACTCCGGGCACGACCGTGGGCAAGGACATCATCTGGCGCAACCGCAATACCGGCGAAGTCCGGGTCTGGTACATCGACGGCATCTCGCGCTCGAGCGCCGCCTCCATCGCCACCGTGCCGCTTGTATGGTCCATCGTGGCCGTGGCGGACTTCAACAGCGACGGCAAGAGCGACATCCTTTGGCGCAATACGCAGACCGGCAGCAACACGGTCTGGTACATGGACGGCATCACCCAGTCCAGCAAGGCCTCCCTGACAGTGGTAGGGACAGAGTGGAACATCCGCGGTGCGGGCGATTTCAACAACGACGACAAACCCGACCTGGTCTGGCGCAGCCCGACCCTGCTGCGCAACACCATCTGGCTGATGGACGGCATAACCCGCTCGAGCAATTACCGTCAGGACGACGTGAACGCCGCCTGGGGAATTCAGGGCGTTGGCGACATGGACGCCGACGGCATCGCGGACATCCTCTGGCGCAATAATTCCAACTCCCAGTTCCGCATCTGGTTCATGCAATACGACAGCACCAACGGCGTGACCAAAAAATCCGCCTACGGCATGCCCAACGTCGACAGCGCCTGGGCCATTCGCGGCGTGACCGACTTCAACGACGACGCCAAGAACGACATCCTCTGGCGCAACACCCAGACCGGCGTAAACCGGATCATCTTCATGGACGGCGTGACCGAGATGATCTCGCAGGAGCTTGACACCGTGTCCCCGCAGGCTGGCTGGGATATCTACGGGATCGGCAGTTT
>CAZGAH010000123.1:0-9111 GCA_964523295.1 uncultured Desulfovibrionaceae bacterium
TGCGCCAGAAGGCCAGGCGTTACGATGCCCTGAGGAATGATCTGCGGAGGCAGCGACGTAATCTTGACCGCACCGCCCAAGCCCCGGGCCTGACTCTCGCAGTACCGGCAGGCGTACTTCTAGTGGACGTGGCGCTCGACCTGGATGCTCGCAGCCACAATGTCAAGCTTTTCGCTGAGTCTTCGCCGATCCTGGTCAAGGCGCAGCCGCACACGCAAACCTTGTCGGCTTCGGGCAGGTCATGAATATTTTTTTGCGCGGCAGCTCGGGAGGAAGCGGTCGACGGCCAGGCTTTTTTCGCTTGTGCTCGGGCGAGACGCTCGACTACGAGAATGGAAAGCCCGTCGATGGCCTTGCGCAGGTCGGTTGCCCCCGTGGCCAGATAGACGCGGGTGTTGCCGGGGAAGGGGTTCATAGCCGTTCGAGCGTGCGGATGACTTTTTCCAGGACACGCGCGTGGAAATCGTCATGAATGCCAAGCTGATAACGTCCTGCAATCATGAGCATAAGTGGTGCTGGATCAGGTGTCGACCGCACGGCTCGAACAACGGTCGCGGCCGAAATCTCGACGTAGTTGGGCAGCGGCTAGCGCAGTTTCGCCTTGAAACAAGGCTCTGCCCTGAAACAATGTCCCATTGTTTCAGGGAACTGCATAAGAGCATCTAAACTTTTTCAAAGTTAAGATGCTCTAGGGCTTTGTGGGTGTTTTGAAGCGGCGAATCCAGTAGCTGAGACCACTTTGCATGATGCGTGTTCACGATTATATCGCCACTGACTCACGTCTCTTGTCCGCCACGCTGCGACATGTGCTCCAAAACGCGACCCGCTCATTCCTCTTTTCTCTGTCCGCTCTCCAGGTTCACCCTTGCGATTCTAGCGAACAATGATATGAGCGAATGGGGAGGTGGAAGAAGTGTCCTGGCAAACGTTTATGACTTCGCCACGTCTATACTTATTTTTAGATTGTGAGTCCACTATTATTTTATAACTGGCTGTCCTGGTTTACAATATGACAGGGAGCGAAATGGACCTGGGTGAATGTCTGGCGGCCCGATGGCAAGGATTACATGTCCCGCAGCAGTGCGAACACAACATCGACCAAGGGACCTGGAAGGCAACGGCCAGGAGATACAATCCAGAGTTTGTCTCCGGGGCCTGCCCGGCTCGACGCGCTGTCAGCCCTTTGCCCGGGTGTTTCCTTCGAATCGGAACCGGTCAGTTTCCCTCGTTGCCCAGGGCCGCATGGTGCGCATGAAAGGCGTCCAGTTCGGGCCTGCCCATATAGCGGCCCAGGACCCTGCGATCCGTGCGCAGCAGATCGACCAGGATCAGGCCGTCAAGGCAGCGACCGAAGGCGGGATCGACGTTGAAGCCGAGCAGTTCGCCGCCCAGCCGCAGGTACTGCTTGAGCAGCACGGGCACCCCGGCGCCGTTGGCCTCGATGTCGGCCACCATGGCGTTGACGTCGTCGATGCTCTTGACCAGCTTCAGAAAACTGGCCTGCGACGACGACCGGAACAGGGGGGCGAAACGGGGAGGGGTCCTGGGGCGGACGTAGCGGGAGAATTCGTCGTGCAGCCGGTTTTTCTTCAAAAACTCGACGATATATTGCTGCGATACGGGCTGATAGCGATTGGAAATGCTGACCGGGCCGAAAAGATAGCGGTATATTTTCCGTTGTGCCACAAATCGGGCCAGGCCTTTCCACAGCAGGGGAAGGGCCTGAGCGTTACGCTGCCATTCCGGGCGCACGAAAGAGCGACCCAGCTCGATTGACGGCTCAATGGCCTCCAGAAAGGCCTTTTTGTATTTGAACAGCGTGCAGGTATACATGCCCTTCTTGCCGAAGCGGGGCCGGATGACGTCGGACAGGCCCAGGCGGTAGGCGCCGACGACCTCGCAGGCCTCGCTGTTCCAGAGCACCAGGTGCGTGTAGTAGTCGTCGAAGGGGTCGAGGTCGTACTCCTCGCCGGAGCCCTCGCCGACGAGGCGGAAGGCTATCTCGCGCAGGCGGCCGATCTCCCGCAGTACGGAGGGAATCTCGTCCGCCGTGGCGTACAGGACCTGAAGCGCTCCTGACCGGACCAGCACGCGCTCGTCCGGGAGATTTCCGATTTCGCGCGCCATGCCGCCCGGACTCTCTCCAGCGGCGACGTGTACGGGTTCGCAACCGCTGTCCCGGACTGCGGGTGCGCTCACCAGCCGTCCGCGCCGGGCCGCGTGCTCAAGATTATAGGTCCGGAGCCGCAGGAACAGGATCAGGTCCCGGTCGTTGTCGAACTCGGCGATCCGGGCCGGCGGAATGAGCGCGCCGATATGCATATCCACGGTCTTGCCGTGCCTGCGGAGCAGCTCATGCGGCAGCAGCAGGGTGCGCAGCCTGGGGTGGATGAGCCCCAGAAACTGAAACAGCGGACTGTTGGCGCCGTGAAAGTAGACCGGCAGCACGGGCGCACCGGTCTTGCGCACGATGCGCGCGACGAGCGGGCTCCAGTCCGGGTCGGATACGCCCTGCCCGAGCCGGTAATGAGAGACTTCCCCTGCGGGGAAGACGCCCAGCAGACCGCCGTTACGGACCCAGCGCAGGCTCTCGCGCAGCGGCGCCAGGTTGCGCGTTGCCGAGCCCCGGCGGCCAAAGGGATCGACCATGATCAGCAGGTCCGCTAGCTCGGGCACCCGCCGCAGCAGGTAATTGGCCATGATCCGCGCGTCGCTGCGCCGGCTGCGCAGTACGTTCGCCAGGAGCAGGCCCTCGACCGCGCCGAAGGGATGGTTGGCCACCACGACGACGGGACCGCTGGTGGGGATGCGCTCGTACTCCTCGGGGCTCAGGCGCATGGACACCTGCAGGCCGTCCAGGATGCTCCGCGTGAACTCCAGCGGACCGTTCCCGGATGGCGCCCCGGCGTACAAGGCGTCGATGCGCCGCATACGCAGCAGCCTGTGCAGGGCCATGTGCATCCAGGCGGCACAACGGTTTCTGAATCCCCCGGTTCCGTGAACGGGCTCCGGGCATGACAACAGACGGCGGCTCGGTTCGGGGCTGGACATCGGAGGGCCTCCATTTTCCGGTTGCAGCGGCGGCCTGTATATCCGACGCGGGAGACGGGCCTGTCGGGCCGGGTCTTTGTCTCACAAGTGACATTACGCTGGTAAACCGACCGTATAATGACGATTCTGTGACAAGAGCGCGACGAGCGGCCTGTGTCCGTGGCGGGGGCGAGCGGGCGGCGTCTCCGGGGCTGGCTCTCGGAAGACATTTTCGCTACCATGCCTTCCGGAGGGCAGGACATGACGGCAATACCCGGCGACCATCCGCTTTCGCGACCAGCCCGGGCGTTCGTGACCGCGCTGCTCGTGGGGTGCGGCTTTTGCCTGGCCTGGGGCCTGTCCTCGTTGCTTCCCGACGGCCCCTTTCTGCGGACCTGGCAGAAGCGTAGCGAGTTTCTCCGCTACGCGCTCTTCGATCCCACGCGTGCGGATCAGCCCAAACACGTGCTGCTGGGCGCCTGCAATATCGTCTACAACGCCGTCGGGACGAACGAAGAGGGCAAATATATTACCCATGGCGTCGCGCAACTCGGGCAACTGATCGACTTTTTGCTGCGCAACGAATATGATACCGACGAGGCCTTTTACGACGCAGGCGCCTCCGGCACGGGGTACACCGAGCATCTGTGGTATTTTTATCACATCCTGCGCGCGCGCGGGCTGAAGACCCTGGTCTACGCAAACATCCCCGGCGGCATGGACCATTTTTACGATCGCCGGCAGTTTCTCATCCTGGAGTCGCTGCGCGCCCTGGAGCTGCTGCACGAGGACTGGCCGGCGGCCCGGGCCGACATCGAGCGCTACGTTGCCGCGCTGAAGGCCTCGCCCGCCTATGCCCACGCCATTGCCCAGCACGGCGAGGACTGGCGCACGCGCATCGATCCGGACCTGCTGCTCTTGCCGCCGGAAATGGGAAAGCACCCCCTGCCGGCGTCGCCGACCCTGCAACGGCTGGCCCTTGCCAGAGATGCCCTGCTGCGACGCAGCACGCTGCTTTCGCTGTCCGAAGACCGCGCCTGGGACCGGATCACGCGGGAAAAGCTCGACTGGCTCGCGGCCCGCTACCCCGACAACCTGCTGCTGCCGGTCCCGGACCGCCTGGGGGCGAAAAAAGCGTTTTTCAACCAGCAGCAGGAACTCACGGAAACGTGGTTGAGGATCGTCTCCACGATTTGCCAGGAGCGCGGCGTGCGTCTGGTCTGGTATTATCATCCGATGCTCGGTTCCAAAGAGGCCTATGCCAGCGTATGGCGGCCGGAGATGGTGCAGGGCCTGGGCGGCGTGCTCGAGACGCTGGGCACGGTCACCATTGACGCGACCGTGGACCACGACCTGTGCCAGTTCGATTTCTGCTGGGGGCAGGAGACGCGCGTTGCGGGGGGAGAGAATAAAGCGTACAGGTATCGATACGCGCACGTGCCGAACATCATCGGCAACTATAAACGGGCGCGGCGGACTATCGCGGCGATGCGTGCGGCCGGCCTGCTCGACGCGACGCCCAGACCCGGGGCCGTGGCCTGGCAGGACGCGCAGAGCCTGCCGGACACCTGCTCCGCGCCGGTGACCTTCGGCACCCCCTGGTGACTATGATCATGCGCCCGCGCGACATCGTTCTCAATCTCCTGCTCGGAGCCCTGCTGTTCGTCTGCATTGCCCTGTTGCGGCATCCAGAGGTGACCGGGATGCAGGCAACCTGGGCGACGTACTACGGGCAGTTTTAGGCCAAAGGGAACGCCACATGAACAGATCGGGACAGCCGGCCGGATACCCGCGGGGCGAAAGCTGATGACGGCGGACGAGATGACGGTACGCCGCGCAGTGGCCGAGGCCCTCGGCCTGGCGGAGATTCCGCCCGACGCCGGCCTGGGCCGGACGCTTGGCTGGGACTCCCTGGCGCACATCCAGGTCATTCTGGCTCTGCAGCGGCAACTGGGGCTGCACATCGCCCCGGACCTGGTCGGCGAGCTGACGGACGTGCCGGCGATTCTGCGCTATCTTCAGGAAACGCAGCGCCCCTGAGCAACCGCCCTTCCCCCATCATGACCAACGCTTCCCCAGTCCCTGCCCCTGACGATCCGCTGCTCATCCATCACGCGGCCGAGGCTCAGGCCCGACTCCGGCCCGAGGCCACGGCAATCGACGAGCACGGCCGATGCCTGTCCTACGCGCAGCTCGCGCAGGATATGCGCGCGCTGGCTGCCGTGCTGCAGTCGCTGGGCGTGGAGCGGACCGACCGGGTCGCGCTGCTCCTGGACAAGGGCATCGCCGGCGTTACCGGAATCCTGGGCGCGCTGCGCGCCGACGCCTGTTACGTGCCGCTCAATCCCTCGCTGCCGGCCAGGAGTCTTGCGAGCGTGCTCGATGACGCGCAACCGCGGGCGATTGTGACCGTGCAACGCTTTCTGGAGCGCCTGAGGGAGAGTCTGACGCTCTGCAGCTCGGCGACAGCGCCCGCGGGCGTCGTCCTGCTCGACGCGAGGGTCGAGGATTCGGGCCTGGCGGAGGGACTGCCGGTTCCGGGCTGCCGTCTTCTGGGCATGGAAGCCGTGGAGAACGCAGGCCAGCCCGGCCCCGAGCGCGCCCGGGCGGACGATCCGGCTTATATTCTCTATACGTCGGGTAGCACCGGCGAGCCCAAGGGCGTGGTGATGCCGCACCGGACGGCAGCGGGAATGCTGCGCTGGTACGTGTCGCAGTTCCAGTTCACCCCGGCCGACCGGGTAGCCAATCACGCGGCCCTGAGCTTCGACCTGAGCGTGTACGATATGTTCGGCTGCTTCCACGCGGGCGCGACGCTGTGCCCGGTGACCCGCCCGGGCGATGCGGCTTTTCCGGGGCGCTTCATCCGCGAGGAGCGAATTTCGGTCTGGTTTTCGGTTCCGGCCGTGCTCGGGAACATGCTCGCGACCGGGCAGCTCGTGGCCGGGGCCTTTGCGCCGCATCTGCGCCTGGCACTGTTCGCCGGCGAGGCGTTGCGTCCGGATTTTGCCGCAGCCTGGCTTTCGACGCACCCCGACGTGCCGCTACACAACCTTTACGGCCCGACCGAGGCCGGCGTCTGCTCGTTCTTCCGCGTGCGGAGCGACCAGCCCCTGCCGCCTGGACGAAGTGTGCCCATCGGACGGCCGACGCCGGGCATGGAGTTCGTGATCCTGCAACGCGAGGCCGACGTCCGCGCCGCGCCCGGAGCAATCGGCCGGCTGATGCTGCGTGGCTGGCAACTCAGCCCAGGCTACTGGCGCCGACCCGAAGTCACGGCTCGGGCCTTCCGCCCGGACCCGCTCCAGACAGACAGCGCTGCCGTGCTCTACGACACGGGCGACCTGGTCTGGGAGGACGCGCAGGGGATATTCCATTTTGCCGGCCGTCTCGATACGCAGGTCAAGATTCAGGGCTATCGCGTGGAATTGGGCGAGATAGAGCATACGCTCTGCGCGCACCCGGACGTCGCCGAAGCGGCCGTGCTGCTGCTGGGCGAGGACGACCCGCATCTGGTTGCGGTGATCGCTCCAGCACCGCGCGCAGCGGAGACGACGCCGGAGACGACGCCGGAGACGTCGGGGGACCTGGAAGCCAGGCTGCGCATTCTCTGCCGCGACGTGCTGGCGCCGTACAAGGCGCCGCGACGCTACGTGATTCTCCCGGCCCTGCCGAAAAACATCAACGGCAAGATCGACCGGCGAGCCCTGCGCGAGCGGCTGCTGTCGCTGACCGGAGCTGCGGCTCCATGACCACGCTCTTTCTGGACGAGCGCTTCTACCTCTTTCTGGCCGCAGCGATTGTGCTCCAGCGCTGGCTCGCGCCGCGCTTCGGCCCGGACGCGCGGGCGGCGCTGCTGGCCGCGGTCAGCCTGTTCTTTCTCTCCAGACTCCAGAACGCCGCGACCTTTCTCCCGTTACAGCTTGCGTACGCGGGCGTCCTGGCAGCCGCGGGCCTGGTCCTTGCCCGACTGCCCGCGGGATCGGCGCGACGGGTGCTGTTTCTGGCCGGGCTGGCAGGCTGCCTGCTGCTGCTCGTGCTGGTCAAGTATCCGGGCATGACGGAAAGTCTCGCCGGCCGGCGCGACTGGCTCGCGGCCCTGGCCGCGTTGCCCTGGGCAGGCCTTTCCTATACCACCTTCCGGGCCGTTGATTTGCTGCTGCAGGCGCGGTCGGGCCGGCTACCGGCCTGCCGCCCGCTTCAGGTCCTGGCCTATTTGCTGTTCTTTCCGGCGTTCACTGCCGGGCCGATCAACCGTTTCCGCCCGTTCCTCGCGGACCTGGAGACCGGACCGTCGCCGATGCCCTGGGAGCGCTTGCGGGGCAATCTGCTGCGTCTGGGCTTCGGGCTCGTCAAAATATTGGTGCTGGGCCGACTGGCCTATCTCAACGCCATTGTCAGCCCGGGCTTCGACGAACTGCTCCCGGCGCCCGGCTGGCGGCTGGCCCTGGGGCTGTACTGGTACTATCTCTACATCTACCTGGATTTTTCGGGATATTGCGACGCGGCCATTGCCATTGCCGACTGCCTGGGCATACGCCTGCCCGAGAATTTCCGCTGGCCGGTACTGGCGGCGAATCTGCAGGATTTCTGGAACCGCTGGCACATCTCGCTCTCGCACTGGTGCCGGGATTACGTCTTTTTCCCCCTGAACCTGACGTTCGTCTCCCGCTGGCGTCTTGGCGGACTGAGCGCGACGTGCCTGGCCGCGATGACGACCTTCCTGCTCATCGGGCTGTGGCACGGAGACGCCTGGCACTGGCTCGGCTACGGCGCCTGGCACGGCCTCGGCGTAGCGGGACACGCCCTGTACAACCACGGCCTGGCGCGCCGCTGGCCGAATCCGATAGCGCGGCTGCGCGCCAACCCGCTTTACCGTATCCTGTGCGTGGTGCTGACCTTCAATTATGTCTCCTGGGGTCTGCTCCTCACGCTCCCGCCTGCGCGCCTGGCCCGGCTATTCTTGCCATAACAATCCTGGATAACATCCTTTTTACAGCAATGCCGACGGTGTTCAGGCCTGCGTAGCGACCGGTTTTCCGGACACACAATCGGTCAAAACAACAAACCCCTTGCCACGTCGAAGCATCCGGTATAGGTGAAGAGTACACTTCGGTGTGGACTATCCTGGGGCAAACGTGCTGCCAGGCCACCCTCAGACCCGGGAGGGTCCCATGTCAATCAAGCCTTTGCAGCGCCGACGCCAGATACGGCAACAGAACGAGAACTGGTATTCCCTGTGCCAGTTTCAGGCACGACATATCGAGGTATTACAACTCCCTACCGCTAAGTATCTGGAAGAACGCGAACAGCAGTATCAACTGAACCAGGAGCAGGATACGAACAAAAACGCCTAGATTCTCTTGGCTGCAAACTCATAGTATCGCAAGTCGTATTATTGTTTTGTTTATATAAGGCAATCCAACTATAACTATGAAAAAGATATAAGACTCAGTCTAAAAGTTTTGCGTATTTATTTTTGGCGTAGGTTACGTGCTTTTCCTCGTAATACCGCTCCAGATGCACTGGTTGGCGCTTACGGCCACGCTGAAAACAGCGCAGCTCACTGATGACCGGCGCCGTGGCGGGTGCTTAATATTGAGGGGCTGGTCTGGGACAGCAAGTGGTAGGGGCGTGCCAACCCGTTCAGGCCAGTTCGCTGATGATTTTGCCGGCTTCGTCTTCGGGGAGTACCTGGGCGGGGAAGGGGGCGTGTACGGCGGACATATTGCTGTTGACTTTTTCCGACAGAAAAAATCCGCGCGACATGATCAGCTCGCTGGCACCGACGGCAGTACCCGGTCCCGGGGAGGTCATGATGATCGCCTCCCACATCTGGCGGCGGGAGTAGCCGTTGTACAGATCGGGTGCTGGCGGAAAAGACAAATATTCGTACGCGCCGTGCGCCATGGTCAGCAGCTCCAGCCGGTTGGCCCGGATGTGCGTTCTGTCGGCTTGATAGCCTTTGCCGCGGTGCATGCCGCTACGCCACATGATGCCGCAAAGGATTGTCGGGACGGAAAGCGATCAGAAAGTCGACCATTGTAATCCATCCTGAGTTACAGGATAAGCGCTTTTTCG
>CAZGAH010000124.1:0-7207 GCA_964523295.1 uncultured Desulfovibrionaceae bacterium
CCTGGGTAAAGGCCGCGGAGTAGCGCTCGAAGGACTTTTCGTCCGCGCCGCGCAGCAGGATGTTCTTCCATTCCTGAATCTGCGCGCCCAAGGTGATCTGCGCCGCGGCGACCAGGGTTCCCAGGCGTTGCAGGGCCGTTGCGTAGGGTATGTCCCTGGCGACGGGGTCCTTTGCGTAGTGTTCGATCATGGCGTCGTAGGCCTGGCTCAGGGCGAGGTAGGCCTCGTGATCGTGCTTCCATTGTTTCCAGGCCGGAATGAACTCACCCCAGACCTGCGCTTCCTCGACGGTTTGCGGCAAGGGCTCGTATTGTTTCCAGCCCTCGTCGGCGCGCTTCCAGGCGGCCGCCATGGCGGCGTACTTTTCCTGCCGGGCTTTCCTGTCGATGGTGTGGCTCAGGAGCGCGTTTTCCGCGCTGTCAATGGCCGTCTGCGCCTCGCTCATGACCAGCAAGGCCTGCACGCTCGGCAGACGGACCACGCTGACCTCGTAGAGGTGTCCGGCAAGCGTTGTGACGCCGTACCAGCCGATGCCGCCGACCGCGAGCGTGATACAGGCGACGAGGAGAAAGCCACCGAGGAGTTTGACGCCGAGTTTGATGTTTTTCATGTCGGATGCTCCGTGTTACAAGGTAAAATTCATGATCGGCAGCGAGCTGGCTGTCGGGAGTTCGTCAGGATTATGCCCCGCTCTCTACCAGGAAACAAAATTTACTGTCAGAAATAGCGGGGTATTCCAGGCTCTGGGAAGGACAGGCCAACTCCGTTTCACACATCAGGGTGCCCTTCAGTCATGGCGACTTAGAGCTCATGATCGGGCATGGCCCGGCCCGCCTCGTTCGCCTCGATGTTTCTGGCGCCTTCGGCGTGCGCTCCCTCGGCCAGGGCCTGGCGGAGCCGGATGTTTTCGGCCACGCACTCGCGCAGGGTCTGGCGCGTGTGTATGAGTTCAGTCACGTCCTGCGCAAAAATGGCTATCTGGTCTACCTCGCCCGTGTCGTTGAACAGGGGGTATTTGGCGTAATCGATCCACATTTCCTCGCGAAAATCCCTGTGCCGCCGGGGCGTTCCGGTCCGGACCACCTCCTCGGCGTGGCGCTGCCGGGGCGCGGCGACCTCGGGCGGCATCAGGTCCCAGACGCAGCGGCCGAGCAGTGCCTGACGCTCGGCGTGAAAGTTCCTGGCGAACTGTTCGTTCAGCTCCTCGATAATCCCCTGCGGAGAGATTAGGGCCACAGCCGCGGGCGTGGCGTCGAGCAGGGTCCGGCCCCTGCGTTCGCTCTCTTTGAGGCGCTCTTCGGAGGCCAGGCGCTCGGTCTCGTCGGCGAACGAGGCCGTGTAGCCGAGCAGCTCGCCCGTACGGTCCAGCAAGGGGCTGGCAGTGACCCTGGCCGTGAAGGGGCTGCCGTCCCGGCGCCGTCCCGTAAGCCAGCCCTGCCAGGGGCGCAGCAGGCGCAGCTCGGCGAGCACCGCGACCGCGGCCTGCGGATCGGTCCAGAACTCCACGGCCTGGCGGCCCAGCACCTCCTCCAGGTCGTCGTAGCCCCACATCCGGAGAAAGGTCGGATTGACGTGGGTGATCTTTCCTGACGGATCGGCCATGGATATTGCTGCCTGCGAGGACTCCACGGCGTGTCGGTACATCTCCAGATCCTGGCGCGCGTATTCTTTTTGGGTCAGATCGCGCAGTATGGCCACCACCCCGACGATACGCTTCCCATCCCGATGCGGCCCATAGGTCACGTCAAGATAGCGAGCCCCCTTGCCTTGGGGTTGCCAGCGCTGAAAACTGACACGTTCGCCGGCAAAGGCCCGATCCAACAGCGGCTTGACCTGCCCGAACACCTCCTGGCCCACGACCTCGGACACGTGCCGGCCAGGTATCGCCTCGGGCGAAACGCCGAACAGATCGCCATAGCGCGGGTTGGCTACGCGGTAGATCCCGTTTCGGTCAAGAAAAATGATGGCATCCGAGGCCGATTCGACCATATCCTGAAACACCCGCAATTGTTCTTCCGTATCCTTGCGGCGGACCAGTTCCTTTTCCATGGCCTGCGCCGCGGTCAGCAGGCTGTGCGTCTTTTCGGCCACGACCGTTTCCAACTGCTCCAGATTGACCAGCAGGCAGCGTTGCAGCGCGCGCAGCTCGCTGACGTCGGCCACGGTCAGACAGACCAGGTGCGGGGATCCTGTCGAATCGGTCAGCATGTCAGAATGAATGCGGATTTCTCTGCTCACGCCGTCCTTGCGCACGATTCCGAAGCTCAGGCCGGCAGGCGCGAGTCCGGCGCGCAGCGTGTGGTAGAAGTCCGTGAAGGGAGTCACGTCCTCCGGACGCAGATGTTTGACAAAGGCCTTGAGCGAGGGCGCACACGGTGTAGAATAGCCCAGCAGCCGGGACAGCGGGCTGGACCATTCCTCACGGTCGGTCTGCAGGTCGATGAGCCAGGTCCCCCAGCCCAGAATGAATAATTCCGGGAGCGAAGGGGAGCCCACGCCTGTCTGGCAGCCCCCCGCGGCCTTTCGCTGTCGGCGAGGCGGGGCGGAATGTCCGTTTTCGGGAAACAGGAACAGATTGGCCGGCGCGGTCTGCAGCACGCCGCAGAGCCTGTCGAGCATCTCGAACGACGGCGCCGACTTGCCGCGTTCGATGCGGCTGAGATGTTCCTTGGTCACGTCGCAGGCTTCGGCCAGCCGGTCCTGCGTCATTTTGCGCAACGAACGAATGAATTTGAGCCGCGCGCCGAAGTGTGATTTCAACATTTCCTGCCCCCTGAATGGAAATCGTATCACGAGTCACGCAGTCGAAAAGTATCTTAAAGGTCTATTTTTAGCAAGGCCCATTGAATTTTCCGGCGCGGTTTCTGCTTCGCTCGTGCCGTGAGCCCGGCTGCCAATGCCGGAGCGTTCAGCGTCGCAGGTCGGGCGACAAAACTTTGTTTTGCGTCCGGCCGTCGAAAATGATAGAGCCCGGAGGCGTTGTTTCGCGTGGTTCTTCCTCGGATGTGGCTGCGGCCACGGGGGGAGAGGAGAGCGTCCGGTTGCGGGCGCGTGTAGTCCGGGCAGGGCAATACGGGAGCGGCAGGCCGCCGCGACCGTTCTTCCCGGCCCTTTTTCGGCGATCCGCCAAGGAGCAGGTATGCCATTACTCAGAGTCGTCGCGTCGATTATGTTCTGTCTGGCCATGCTGGCGCCGTCGCTTGCGCGGGCCGAGGCTGCCAAAAAATTCGCAGTGCTGCCGTTCACCATCAACGGACCGGAAAAATACCACTATCTGTCCAAGGGCGTTCCCGACATGCTGTCCACGCGCCTGTACTGGGAGGGGCATTTTCAGGGTATCGGGGCGGACAAGATTGCCGCGGCCGTGGCCGGCAAAAGCGTGACCGACGCCTCGGCGGGGCAGCTGCTCCAGACCCTGGGCGCGGATTACGTGGTCTACGGCAGCGTGACCATCATGGGCGATCAATGCAGTCTGGATATGAAGGTGCTGGGCAAGGACGGCAAGGTGCTTCCCAAGGCGGCGCAGACCAGGCTCGACGCCCTGATTCCGGCCCTGGAGAACGTGGCCCAGTCGATCAATGCGCAGCTGTTCAAGCGTCCCGACGAGGCGCCGCAGCAAAAGCAGGTGGTCAACGCCATGAACCCGGATCTGGTCCACAACGAGGACAAGGCCGGCAAGGAATTTTATCTCAATCCCCAGTTCCGCTACGCCGGCGACGCCGGCGAGAGCGGCCGGTTGCGCAGCCAGACTTTGCCCTACGTGGCGCGGAGCATGATCGTCGGCGACTGCGACGGTGACGGCAAGAATGAGGTGCTGCTGGCCGACGACCATACCCTCTACGCCTATCACTACACGGAAAATGGCGGTTTGGAGCCGGCCGGTGAGTACGAGCTGGGCCTGTTGATGATGGTTCTGCGTCTCAGCCTGGTGGATATCAACGGCGACGGGAACAACGACGTTGTCGTCTCCATGGTGGACAGGGACACCTTTCCGCAGTCGGCCATTCTGAGCTACAGCAACGGGAAGTTCACGCTGCTGGCGGACAGGATTCACTTTCACCTCGCCGCTGTCCAGGCTCCGCCCGACTACCGCAAGGTGCTCGTGGGGCAGGCCAAGGGGGGCAACACCTTCTTCGCCTCCGGCGTACACGAGATAGTCAAGATGGGCGGCGAATACCGCGCCGGCAATCCGATGCTGCTGCCGCCCGAGGCGAATGCCTATAACTTCGTGTATTTGCCCGTGCCGGACGATGATTACAAGGTCGTGCTCACCGACCGCACCGATTACCTGCGCGTCTACACCAAGACCGGCGACCGGCAGTACACCACCGAAAAAGTCTATTCCGGATCATCCATCGGCCTGGAAGACACGTCCAACCTGGCCGGCATTAAGGATCCCCTGGTGAGCAAGCCGATGTTCTACGTACCGATCCGGCTGCTGGCCTTCCGCCTGGGCGACGACAAGAACTACCAGATACTGGCGAACCATCCCATTTCCGTGGCCGCGCAGTTCTTCACGCGCTACCGCTACTTCCCGGCCGGCGAGATCAACGCCCTGAGCTGGGACGGCGTGGGCCTGAACCTGGTCTGGAAAACGCGGCGCATCAAAGGCGGCGTCTCGGACTATTGCATCGCGGACATCAACAACGACGGCGTAACGGACCTCAACGTATGCATGAATACGCATCCGGGCATGATCGGCGCCAAGTTCCGGCGCACCGTGCTCCTGTCGTATCCGCTTGATACGTCGAAGGGGCAGGCCGGCGTCTCCGAAGAATTCAAGGAGGAGTAGCCTCCCCCCCCCGTGGAATATCCCCCGGCGCCGCGGCGCCGGGGGAGCCTGCGGCCTCGCCCTGCCGCTCCCGGCGCTGCCGGGCTTCGTCGTCCTTTTTCAGGGGGAGGCGTCATCGACATGTTCGGTCTCTATCTCGCCCAGACGATCAATTCCGGGCTCGCGCTCGGCGCGGTCTACGGGCTCATGGCCCTGGGCTTCGCGCTCATCTACAACGCCAGCCGGCTGATCAATTTCGCCCAGGGCGAGCTTTTACTCGTTTCCGGCCTGGGACTGTTCTCCCTGACCCGGGCGCTCGATCTCCCCTGGCCCCTGGCGCTGCTCGGGGCCGGTCTGTGGGGCGCCCTGCTGGGCTATCTCCTCTACGCTACCACGCTCGGGCTCAGCCTGAAGGAGAACCCGCTCCGGCAACTCATGCTCACCGTGGCGGCCAGCCTGATCTGGCAGGGCCTGGCCATTGTCGTCTGGGGCAAACAGCCGCTCCTGCTGCCGCAACTGCTGCCGCTCGAGGCCTTTCGCTGCGGGCCGCTGTTCTTTTCGCGCGACACGCTGACCGGGCTGGTGCTGGCCGTGCTCAGCGGCAGCCTGCTGTCGCTGTTTCTGGGGCGCACGCGCTTCGGTCGCGCGCTGCGCGCCGTGTCCATGAACCCGGTGGCGGCTACGCTGCAAGGGGTCAACCCCGTGCTTGCCTACGCCATGAGCTTCGCCCTCTCGGGCGTTCTGGCCGCTCTGGCCGGCATGGCCATCGCCCCGCAGACCATGCTGCGTTTCGATATGGGCCTGGGACTCGGACTTAAAGGCTTCATCGCGGCGACCATCGGCGGCTACACCTCGCTGCTGCGCGTGTTCCTCGGTGGCGTCGGCCTGGGTCTGGCGGAGGCCGCGCTGGTGTTGGGGCTGGGCAACGAGCTGAAAGAAACCGTAACCTACGCGCTGCTCATCGTCCTGCTGGTCCTGATGCCGCACCGGGAAAACCAGCATCAGCGTGCCTGAGCGTATTGTACCCATGTCCGAGCATCCGTTTGTGAACCCCTCGCCCCCCTGGGCCGGAGCGCTGTTCTTCGGGCTGCTCCTGCTCGCCGGCCTGTTCTGCCCGGCCTACGAGCTGCTGACGCTCAACCAGCATTTGCTGCTGGCCATCAATGTCCTGGCCCTCAATTTCTGCCTTGGCCTGGGCGGGCAGGTGTCCCTGGCGCAGGGCGCCTTCTGCGGCATGGGCGCCTATGCCTCGGCCCTGGCGCACGGGCTCTGGCCCGAAGGCTCGATAGTCATCGTCCCCCTCTGTGCGCTGTCCGTCTGCGCGCTGGCCATGCTCGTCAGCCTGCCCATAGAAAAGCTGGGAGAGGGCTTCCTGGCCATGGCCACGCTTGGCATCAGCCTGATCTTCACCAACCTGATCCACAGCCTGGTGTCGATCACCGGCGGGGCCGAGGGCATGATGGTCGCCCGGAACCTGGTGCTGCCCGGCGGCTTTGCCCTGCGCGGCGACCGGGTCTTTTTCTTCCTCTTTTTCGGGCTGCTGCTGGGCGGGGCCTATGTCTTCGCCTCGCTGCGCAACTCGCGGCCCGGTCGCGCGCTGCTGGCCTGCCGTGAGGACCCCCTGGCCGCCTCGGCCTGCGGCATCGACCGTACGCGGGTCCGGGCCCTGGCCTTTGGCCTTGGCGCCGCGCTGTCGTCCCTGGCAGGCAGCTTCTACGCCCATTACGCCGGGTTCATCAGCCCGCGCCAGTTCGATCTGGAGCTCTCGCTCAAGACACTGCTCCTGTTGGTCATCGGCGGCCCGGGCCGCCTGTTCACCCCGCTGGTGGCCGTGCTCGTGCTCGAGATCCTGCTCTCCCGACTGCACTGGCTCGGCGACGCCAGAACCCTGTTCCACGGCCTGCTGCTCGCGGCCGCGCTGCTGGCCCGCCCCCTGGCCAGCCGCCTGGACCTGGCGGGACGCTTTCGTCGCCTGCGTCGCCAGGCCTGAGCCCGGACGCTGATGGCTTCGTTATGCATCGGGTATTCATTTCCGTTCTCCAATTTCTACACGAGGGGCGCCACAACGGATGAAGGTTTAAACACGCCCTGATGGAACCCGACGAAGACTTTTTCTGGAACCTTGATTTTGGGAACAACAGCCCAGGTCAAGACGAACTGACAGGCGTGGGGCAACATGGATCGCGCTGCGATCCGGCATAGCTTCAAGCGGTAAACATGCACCCCTTATGTCGTGGGCAATGTAGCATAATCATCGCGCAGAATGTTCATGCATCGCACCGCGGCCGCACTGAATAACCCGCTATGCTGAAAATGTGGCCTGTCTTTTCCCCGCTGGAGAAGCAGCCCGTCCGATCCAAACCAGAGCGGCAAGAATCCACCCCACAGATATCCCCGCTCGCGCAACAGTTCCACGCCAGCGATCGTGCTCTGTTC
>CAZGAH010000124.1:7217-9039 GCA_964523295.1 uncultured Desulfovibrionaceae bacterium
TGAACAACGCCATGCGGGCCGATTTGTTTTTCACACTCGTCAAGCAATGGCAAAAGGTCCTTTCCGGTTGCGTGGACAATGAGTTTGATCAGGTCTGCGGTCTGGTACGTTGTTATCTCGTACACCGTGCGCGTTTTCAGCGGAGGGCAATCCCCCGTTCCGATCGTGCGCTCGATGCCGAAATCGTGACAAAATGCCCGGTACAGTCGGTGATACGGCGCCGGAAGAAACACGGTATGCGGCGTGTCCTCGATAAGTTTTGCGCATAAAACGAGACTTGTCCTTTCGCAAGACTGCTGCTCAGCGACACGGTAGGCATGGGCGGGAATGGCGTCGAGCGCGAGCCCGCAAACAACCATCCCGGTCTCCGCGCACATCCTTTGGGAGAAGTCGTGCGTGCAGACTGCCTCGCCGAATATCGAAACAGCGTGTGCGATCACCGGCAGTTCAGCCATGGCTCTCGTCCACAACAACGAGGCAATGCCGCGTCGGCGCTGGCTGCGTAAAACCATGAGCTGCGCCAATTCATATATCCGCTGGTTAGGGGCGCCGCGATATATACCAATCATGCCAAGTATTTGTCCTGCCGTTGTTCTTGCAACAAGTGCATACTGACTTTTTGATGAATAACGATTAATAATGTCATCAGGATTATATACGTAGGCGAATGGATGTTTGTCTCCGTAGTTATCGTAGACAAGTCGAGAGATTCCTGGGGCATCTTCCGAATGGAAGACATCGATTTCAAACCTCATAGAATTTCCGATGGCAAAGTGTTATTGAGTTTAAATGCTTTATATAAATCATTCAATTAATAATTCAAATTTTTTGAACATAATGCTGAATAAATGTCAAATTACGTAGTGTCCCGATCTATGGAATTTTCCTGCACAACGCATTGACAATCACCCGGAGTTCAACTAGAAATAGTATCATAAAGAACGCTTCAGCTTCGTTGGGTATGTTTTGGTTGGTTGAACGAATCCGGCTATGGCCCGACGCCTTCAGCGTCGTCTTGTGATATTACAGCAGCTGGTCTCCGGGGGCAACAAGACCAATCTGTTCGATTCGTTTCCACGTTTTGCCGTTGCAGATCAAAGCGTTCGGCTGGCAGGATTGCGCTGATGGCGGGCGCAGTGTCAGTGCCGATGCAATGATTTGGCGTACCCGCCTGCTGAAGCTCGTGAAATGCCCTCTCAGACCAGCGCGTACGACATGTAACGGGCGACAAGGATATGATACGTTCCGCATTCGTCGTGTTGCTGGTGGTTTTTTTTCTCTCCGGTGCCTCGGCCCTGCTTTTTGAGACACTCTGGTTCAGGCTGGCCGGTCTGGTGTTCGGCAACAGCGTCTGGGCCAGCGCGCTGGTGCTGTCCGCGTTCATGACCGGGCTGGCGCTGGGAAACGGGCTGGCCGCGTTTTCCCGGTTTCGGCTGTTCCGGCCGGTCCGGCTGTACGCCCTGCTGGAGCTGGTCATCGCTGCGGTCGGGATACTGCTTCTGTTCATCCTGCCGCAGCTCACGGCCTGGTTCGCGCCGCTGTTCCGGGGCATCGGGGAGCATCCCGTGCCGCTCAATGCCCTGCGTTTTGCGCTGGCGCTTCTTCTGCTCGCTGTCCCTTCTACGGCCATGGGGCTTACTCTGCCGGTGCTGGTCAAGGCGCTGTATGCGCGGATGGCGCATTTCGGCGTCGCGCTGGGGTGGCTGTACGGCATCAATACCCTGGGCGCGGTGGCCGGGGCCATTGCCGGAGAGGCCTGGCTGATCGAGTGGCTCGGGTTGCGCGGAACGGGGCTGGTGGCCGGCGGCGTCAACGTGCTGGC
>CAZGAH010000125.1:0-8512 GCA_964523295.1 uncultured Desulfovibrionaceae bacterium
CGGCCCTGCCACTAGGCCGGAGATCACCAACAGGTGGAGGAATATTCGACGCTCGGGACGGGGGAATTTTGGGTTGTCAAAACGACCCCGCCCGAGGCGACGACGAGCTGCTTGTCCGGCATGGCGCGAAATGCCTCGACGATGGCATTGATGCGTTTCAGTGGTACAAGCCTCGCTGTCGAGAGGGAGTAGTCGCCCTGGCCGCTCCATTGGAAGCGATCAATGTCGCACGGCGGGTGGACGATCATCAACGGTCGGCCCAGGTACCGGGCCACGCGGTGCTGGATTGTGGACGAGTTGTAACCGTAAGAAGAGGTTTGAACCCTAAAACGACCGGGGCGTCAATGCGGGCGGGGCTGGCAATCCGCAATGGAAGAGCGCAATTAAACTCTCAAGGCGTCCGGGAGCAGATGATGGGCGAGGTTTTAATTGGTCTCCGTGTGGTATTGGTGACCTATTCGATCAACTCATCGTAAAACTCTGTTGCTGAATGAGTAACGGGGCTTTGCATGCAAAAAATATGAACAAGATGTTTAGGTATAAATTTAAGGTAATTGATTAAGATTATAAATTTTAAAAAAATATTAATATTAACAAGAAAATATGAAATTAATTTGCCGCATACGTAAGTGCCAGCCTAAAACTAAAATGAGACACAAACATTTAGTAGAGATATTCTAACAGTATATAAAATCCCAACTGACGCAAGAACGGTAAAAATATTCCAACCAAACTCTGTCTGGGGGAAAAAAGGAAGCGCTGATGAAGTAGCGAAAAAGCTAAGTGATTTGGATTATTCGAAATTAAATTGTAGCCAACATTTTGCCCGGTAGGTCAAGCATCATTAGAGGGGCCTCCTCTGGATTTGAAGCTTTCATGTCAAAGGAGTAATAGGGTTCTTAAAGATTATCGACTAATTTGTCAATGGATTCAATACAATTTTTTATATTATCTATTTTGATCTGGACAGATTCATGGCGAATAGAATGTTTTCCTGGATTTAGTTTTGAAAATGGCATGCCCTTGGCAAAAGCTATAACTCCAGTGGTTTGGAAATCGCGTATATTAACAATGCCATTTTGAATATTAGAAAAACTAAATATAGTAGGATTTGATTTAAGAAATTTTTTTAGTTGAGTGTCTATAGATTTCAAAACGGCGCTGTATGCGGAAGCAGGTCCCATATATTGTGTTAATCTATTTTTAATAATTAGATGTACTTTTGGAAGAGTTCTGTTTGTTGTTTTGAGTTTTGTTGCAAATGAATATTGATCATAAATTGGATTGGGAAGATTTAGGCCGTATATTAAAGAAAAGACATTTTGTAAAGCACGTATTGATGAATCGTCAGCCATAACAGGCAAAACAATACGATCTGCTGCAGAAATGGCAATTTGAGTATACATAGAGAAGCTTGGATTGCAATCAATAAATGCATAATGGTAAGTATCTTCAAGTGGCTGTAAGAAGTTAGACAGCCAATCCATGACAGATAACCATGGATTTACTCCTGGAATTTGACTGTTAGCGAGGGTTGATATCGCTGTCGCTTGTAGCTCTAAAAGTGGATCTCCTGATAAAAGATCTATATTATTAGGAATATTTTTATTGTATGAGTTTGGCGAAACGATAAAATTACTAGAATCAAATTTTGGAATTGTAAACGGACTTGGCAGTCTGATTTGAAAATATCCACCAACAGATGTGCGCTGTGTATTGCCTTGAATTTGAAGAAGGTTTTTGCTGCCATTGCCAACCAATCCGCCGAGCATTAGTTCAGATAAATTTGCTTGAGGACATAAATCAAGTGCCAAGATTTTTTTATTCCTGTGCTTTTGAGCAAAAGAAACAATTGATTGAAATATTAAAGAAGTTTTACCGGTCCCACCTTTGTTATTCCAAAAAGCATATTTTTGCATCACGACTTCTCCATTAGCATTCAGCTGAAATTTATTTCTTGTATTTTGAAGGCAATTATGGTGGAGAGTTATTTGTTATCAGTATTTAAAGTTCCATTGTTTAATAAAATTTTTTTTCAAAATATAAATCTCAGTGTATTATATATATTAATGGTATAATTTTATGCTACTCTTAAGTGCTTAGTATCGTTTAAAAAAGTTATATTCTCGCTTTGGTCTTCTGAACTGGGCATTCTAAGCAATATTAGTTCGACTGTTATATCTTACTGTACATGGCAACTGGATAGATTGCAATATTTTAAATTTTCCGAAACTGAAGCAAATTTTTAGTATACGTTATTAGCTTCGAATCATACATCAATTAAATCTATTACTTTGGGCTCGCTTGACTCGCTACGGTTTAAGTAGCGTCTTTTAGTGTTGAGTCGTTTGTACTGTTTTTCTTGTTATCGTCAATTTAAATAAATATTTTTTTGTAAAAAATAGGTCGCAAGAATCTATGGCTTAAAACATTTTAAATTTATCGTATTGCTAAGTGGCAATTATTTTGACATATATGCCGTCTCCCAGATTCTGTCAAGCGAAAACTTTTTTTGCTGGCTGACAACGAGTAATTGTATAGAATTATCTTCTTCGATGAAGGGCCGCTCGTGCAACAAGCCAGCCGCCTGTTCCACTGCCCGTCAGGCAATACGCAGACCCAAACGCGCGAGTCTCACTCCGGAAACCTCGCCAGCCACTCCCCCGCCACGATCCGCCGCATCCGCTCCACGAACAGGCGTTCGTCGTATTCGGCGGCGCGGCAGCGGCAGGCGGTGCGCATGGTCAGGGCCAGCTCAGGGGTCATGGTCCGGACTGCGGCGATGACGTCCGCGGGGGAAGGGGACGGGGGGAGGAGCAGGCCGGTGCGGCCGTGGAGCACGGTTTCCGCGACGCCGCCCTCCTGCACGCCGATGACCGGCTTGCCGGCGGACATGGATTCGACCGGCGACATGCCGAAATCCTCCTCCACGGGCAGATAGAGCGTGGCGATGCAGTTGCCGACGAGCGCGAGCAGCGTCTCTTCGTCCGTCCAGCCCGCGAACCGGATGTTGGCGGCGTTGCCGGCCAGCGCGCGCAGTCGCTCCAGCTCGCTCCCGCCCGAGGCTACGACGAGCTGTTTGTCCGGCATGGCGCGAAAGGCCTCGACGATGACATCGATGCGTTTCAGTGGTACAAGCCGCGCTGTCGAGAGGTAGTAGTCGCCCTGGCCGCGCCATTGGAAGCGATCGATGTCGCAGGGCGGGTGGACGATCACCGACGGGCGACCCAGATACCGGGCCACGCGGTGCTGGATCGTGGACGAGTTGACCACGATGCAGTCCATGCGGGCCACGGCGGCGGCGTAGAGCCGGCGCAACAGCGGGACGTAGGCCGCCATGAACGGCCGCTTCCAGCGCGGCAGCTGCTGCATGTCGAAGCGGTACTGATCGTAGGCGAAGCGCGGCGGCGTGTGGCAGTAAAGGATGTTGCGGCGCCCCGGCCGCTGGTGTACGGCCAGCGGGGCGAGAATGCCCGAGTAGATGGCCACGTCGTAGGCGCGGATGAAGCCGGTCCGGAAGCGGAAGGCGTGCATCAGACGCAGCGTACGCAGCCCGAAGCAGCCCCCCGTGGCGCGCAGATCATGAATCTGCACACCGGGTACGGACCGCGGGTCGAAGCCCTCCTCGCCGGCGGCCCCGAAGCAGAGCGCGTCGGCGCAATGCCTGGCCAGGCTGAGCGTCAGGCGCTCGCCGCCGCCTTTGATGCGGAACAGGTCGTGGAGGATCACGGCGGACGGGCGCGCGCGGGGCGGCGTCTGGTCCGTACGCTGTTGTGGGGTGTGGCCTGTGCTCATCGTTGTTCCGGTGGATGCCGCGCGGCGTCCTTTGCGGAGGGCGCGCCTCGATGCCGTCGGCGCGGGAATCGAATTCTGCCGCTCCGGAGGCTGGCCCGCGGAGTGCCAGCCAGGGCAGCAGTGCCAAAGCATATTTTGCGGATAATGTACAGGGCCGACGCGGACGCTCGCTCCGTGACGCGCGGACGATGAGCGCCGGCCGGGAGGCAATCCGGCGGCGCGACAGCGGCCGGCGGTCGGCTCCGGACCAGTCACCTTGCCCTTGCTACGCCGGCGTTCGGGCCGGAATCGGAGGAGAACATGCTTGATCTGAAATTGATGCAAAAGTCGCCGGAGCTCGTGCGCGAGGCCCTGGCCCGGCGGCGTTCGAAGCTCGATATCGACGCCTTTCTCGCCCTGGACAGCCGGCGCCGCGCGCTGCTGACCGAGGTTGAGACGCTGAAAAGCGGCCGCAACAAGGCCTCGGCCGAGGTCGCTGCCTGCAAGCGCGAGGGTCGGGACGCCGGCCCGCTTCTCGCGGAACTGGGTGGCATCGGCGAGCGCATCAAGGCCCTGGACAGCGAGGCCGCGGGACTGTCCCAGGCCGTGCTCGACTGGCAGCTGACCGTGCCCAATACCCCGCACGCGAGCGTACCCGATGGCGACAACGAGACTGATAATCCGGTTGTCGCGACCTGGGGCACGGTGCCGACCTTCGACTTTCAGCCCCTGGACCACGTCGAACTGGGCGTACGCCTGGGCGGCCTGGACTTCGAGCACGCGGCCCGGCTCAGCGGCGCGCGTTTCGTCGTCTACCGCGACTGGGCCGCACGGCTGGAGCGCGCGCTGATCGCCTTCATGCTCGATGTACACTGCCGGGAGCACGGCTACCGGGAAATCATGACCCCGGTCATCGTCAACCGCGACGTTCTGGTCGGCACGGGGCAGCTGCCCAAGTTCGCCGAGGATCTGTTCAAGATTGACGGCGCGGAGCAGTATCTTATTCCCACGGCCGAGGTCCCGGTCACCAATCTGCACCGGGACGAGGTCCTCGACGAGGATGCCCTGTCCGTGACCTATGCCTGCCATACGCTCTGCTTCCGCTCCGAGGCCGGCAGCTACGGCAAGGATACCCGCGGCATCATCCGGCAGCATCAGTTCAACAAGGTCGAGCTGGTCCGCTTCGCGCATCCGGAGCGCTCGTACGACGACCTCGAACTCCTGCGCACGCACGCGGAGACGATCCTGCGCAAGCTCGGACTGGCCTACCGCGTCGTGGCACTGTGTACGGGCGACCTGGGCTTCGCCTCGGCCAAGACCTACGATCTGGAGGTCTGGCTGCCCGGCCAGAATGCCTATCGCGAGATTTCCTCCTGCTCGAATTGCGAGGATTTCCAGGCGCGGCGGGCGAACATCCGCTTCAAGCCCAAGGCCGGAGGCAAGTCGCAGTACGTCCACACGCTGAACGGATCGGGGCTGGCCGTGGGCCGGACCATGGTGGCCGTGCTGGAGAACTACCAGCAGCCCGATGGCTCGGTTATCGTGCCCGAGGCCCTGCGGCCGTATCTGGGCGGATTGGAGCGGATTACCGGGGCGTAGGCTCCGGGTCGCGATCCGGCGGGCGCGCGTTGAGGGGTGGCGAAACGCGCGCCGCCGGCAGGGCGCCGAGTCCCAGGCCGGCGCAGAAAACGGTCAGGCCGTAGAGCTGCAAGGCCGTGCGGTGTATCGTCTCCTCGGACTCCAGAAACACGTAGGCGTTCGTGCAGCCGAAGATGAACACGAGGATCAGGGCGCAGCACGTCCACGAGCCCAGGAGCGCGCGGCCGGGCACGGAGCACACGGCCCGGGGCAGCGTGGCGAGCAGCGTGGGCAGCAGCAGGAGCCAGAATACGCCGTGCGTGCCGCCGATGATCACCTTTGACCATATCTGGCCTGGCGCGTCCGCGTGCCAGCCGAAGGTCAGGGCAAAGGGCGCCGCGGCCAGGCCGTACAGGCTCTTGAAGGCCAGCCAGGGCACGAGTGTGGCCGCGCCCAGGGCAAAGCCGAGCAACTGGCCCGCGCCGCGTCGGGGGGCAGTCCGCCAGGGTTGCAGCAGCGTGACGAGCACGAGCGCGGCCGGCAGGGCGATGAGCAGCCCGTCGTTTTTCATGAATCCGGCGCCTGCGGCCAGAACCCCGCACAGGAACCACCTGCCGGCGAGCGCTGCGGCCGTGGCGCCGGTCGCAAAGGCCTGCACCGCGAGATCGGCGTTGCCGATGGCCATGGTCCAGGCCTGAAAGGGCGAGGTGCTGAAAAACACCGCACAGGCGGCCGCCACGGCGCGGCTGTCGGTCACGGCGCGCACGGTCGCCCAGAGCACGGCCAGCGCGGCCAGGAACAGCGGGACGCCGTCGAAGCGGCCGACCGCGTCGGACCAGCCCCCGGCCAGGAGCGCGCTGACGGCCCGATGGATCGGCAGGCCCAGCGGATAATGCCCGGCGCCGAAAAAGCCGAGAAAGGCCGGATCCCCCGGCTGCCAGGACCAGTTCACGCCCAGAAACAGCGCCCGGCCCTTGCCGATCCAGTTCTGCAGCGGGTCGTCGAACAGCGCCGGCGTGAGCAGGACCAGCGCCAGGGCGAAAACGACCTTCTCCGCCGCAATCACCCCCGCTCCCAGCTCGAACCAGCGCGGACGACAGGCCGGCCGCGGTCTGCAACGCCGCCGCTGCGCCAGCCAGCGTCCCGTACGCCACAACCCCGCCGGCACGGCCGCCGCGTAAAGCAGCCCGACGGCCCAGCCCAGGGGCAGACCCGGGACGAGCAGCACGAAGAGGAGTTGTGTTTCGAGGAAAAAACCGGCCAGAAAGCTGAATCCGAGCAGCCCGGCCAGGCCGGGGGCGTCCCCGGACGTCCGCCAGGGCAGGGCGATCAGGCTTCCGAGCAGCACCAGCGCCAGCGCATGAACCAGACAGCCGGCAACGTCGGTCATGGTCCCGGCTCCACCGCCAGGCGCTCGCGCGTGGCCGTGACCCATTGCGCGCAGTCCTTGCCGTCACCATAGGGCCGCTCGATGAGCGCGTACTCGACAAGCGTGGTCAGCGGCCATTCGAGTTCGCGCGCGCACCAGGGCTTGTGGGGCATACGCCGGGCCATGGTCCGCAGGCTCGCGGCGTGCTCCGCCCAGGGGGTGAAGAAAAAGTGCTGATCCAGGGACGCCAGCGTACGCGCGTGCTCCCAGGCTGCGCGCCCGTCCATGAGCACGAAGGCGAGCACCAGCCCGGCCAGCGAGCCCGCGCGCAGGTTTCGCGCGACGCACCAGACCATGAGTACCGTGCCCAGGGCCACGGCGACGAGCAGCAGGTCATAGGGGACGCCGAACAGCGCGACCTCTCGGCGCAGGAGATTGGGCTGCCCCCAGGTAATCAGCTCGGGCGTAAAGAACAGGTCCAGATGATCGGACCAGGTCGGCCGCCGCAGACCGGCAAAGCGCAACGGCGCACCGGACGCGCCAGCCAGAAATCCCAGCTCGCCCTCCCATCCGGGACGCACGCGCAGGTCGTAAGCGTGCAGCCCGCGCCGCAACACCACGGTAGCGCTGTGCTCCTCGCCAGGGCTGACGGCAGACGCCCAGACCAGCGTCTCCAGCCCCGCAGCCGGCGCCTCCAACAGCAACACGGCCTGGTCAGCGCGGCCGCAGTCGGTGCAAAGCGCCCCGGAAAAGGCGAGGCCCGGACCCGACATCAAGCCAAGCGCCAGCAGGAGGATGAGCCCCGGCACGACGCAGACGGACAACCATCCGCCCGCCCGTCGGAACGCGACCGGAAAGGCCACCGCCGAACTCGCGGAAACTCCTCTGGAGAGCGAGAGGATAATACTTGTTAATTCAACAGGATACACAGAAGAAGAATAGCCCCGGACTACCGGGTGCGTCAAGGGGAAATGCGGGTTTGGATACTGCGCTCAGGTCCGAGGCTCGCAAAACGGCACGACGCCCCCCGTGCTCAGGCGTCCTGTCTTTCCGGAAGCTGAGCCGCTATACCCAAGGGGGAAGGGCCATTCCGCGTGACGCGAAAGGGTCTCTTCCAGGGGGGGGGATACACACCGGCCCCAAGCCAGCTCCCTTCCGACATAGTTCCGAATCTGGTAATGGAACTCGGCAAGAACAATCTTTCCTCGACAGGGCAACGTGAACAAAGAAACAAACATTCACCTCCTGGCAAGACACCACTGGAATTTCCAACGCTGAGATTCGGAGTACGTTTTTTTCGGGACAACTTCGCTAGTCTGCGAAAAAAAGCTGGACACACGGACGCGCGGCGTGTAGAGTCGCGCCATGTCACGGACGGTTATCAACAAGGACAATTTCCAGACCCGCCTGTCGGGGATGTTGGACTGGCAGACCGCTACGCGCGACGACGCGTTGGTGGCCGAGGAGTTGAACGCGACGCGGGCGATGGATCGGGTTTACGCGCTGAACACCGCGAGTTTTTTTGACGAGCTGTTCCACTATATCCGCGAGATCGGGGCTTGGCCTCTGTTGGAGGGGATGGATCCGCGGGATCGCAAGGGCGCACTGTACCCGTTTATCCAATTTGTGTTGGTGACGATCATGCGCTGCGTGGGGGGACTTCAGAGTGCCCTGGCGATGCAGGAGGTGTTGCTGACCGACGAGGCCCTTATGTCCTTGGTTGGCTTCAATGCATCACAGGTCCAGCAAGGAAGCAACGAGCGCGGTCTTTCCCGTCGCACCAGTCCCTGT
>CAZGAH010000126.1:0-8064 GCA_964523295.1 uncultured Desulfovibrionaceae bacterium
GTGGGAAAGCAGGCCGTTGCCAGGACATTTTTTCCCAAATCACACAAAGCCCGCCAAATGGCGGGCTTTGTGCGTTCTGGAATCCCCTCACTCTGCCACTACATGTTCAGATGTAATCTGCTGCTTTCGCAACAGCAGATCAGTACGGTTCAGCTGGTGCTCGAAGAGCTGTTTATGCACTACCTCCGCGAGCGAGCGGAGGGGGACGTCGACCTGGACATCACGCTCAGCTACGCGGAGGACAAAGGGGGGCTCGCGATCGATTTGGCCTGTCCGGGCAAGCCTTTCGATCTTTCCGGCACAGACGAGGAGAAGTGGCCCCACTTGGTCGGACCACTCGGCGGCACTTTTAAGGTGGACTGGTTCTCTGGCTACGCCGCCTTTCGGGGGGCACGTCAGAGGGGACGTCCCCTCTGGCGTAAGGCCGGTCCGATATACCGCCATCGGCTTCTTTCCGTCAAAAACGAAAGGCGGCCGACGGTTGTTATAGAAGTCAAACCAGCCGGCCAAGGCTTACCACAGCTCCCGACCCGCCTCGAATTCTCTCAGGTATACGAACTCGTACTTGACCGAGCGCCACCGCCGCTCGATGAACACATTGTCCACCCACCGGCCCTTGTCGTCCATGGAAATGCGCACGCCGGCGTTCCGTAGCGTTCGCGTGAACTCGCAGCTGGTGAATTGCGAGCCCTGGTCCGGATTGAATATCTCGGGCGCGACGTGGCGACTGAACGCCTCCTCCAGCGCCGCCACGCAGAAGTCCGCCTCCATAGTGTTCGACAGCCGCCAGGACAGCACCGCCCGGCTGTGCCAGTCCATGATCGCCACCAGATACTGGAAGCCCCGCTTCATCGGGATGTACGTGATGTACGCGCACCACACCTGGTTCGGCCTGGTGATGGCAAGATGGAGCAGCAGGTACGGGTATACCTTATGCTCCGGGTGCGGCTCGCTGGTCTTGGGCTTATGGTATACCGCCATCAGCCCCATCTTGCGCATCAATCGGCAAACCCGGTTACGGCTCGCCTTGTGCCCCAGATCACCGAGCATGTTACGCATCTGCCGGGTGCCGAAGAACGGCATGTCCGTGAACAGCTCGTCGATGCGCCTCATCAGCTCCAGGTTCTGCGGTGGCTCGCCCTGAGGCTGGTGGTAGTATGACGACCGATGCAGATGCAGGAGTCGGCATTGCCGTCGGATGCTGAGCTTGGGATGGCCGGTGTCGACGTTCCCGCGCCTTCGCCGCTGCTCATATTTTGGCGAAGGCGTGTTGTAAAAATCCTTCTCCACCGTGAGCTGGCCGATCTTGGCGTGTAACTCCTTGACCTGCGCCTCGCTGCTCTGCCCGGCGTTTTGCGCCTTGCCGGAAAACGAGGCCACGACGCCTTCCTTGGCCTGCTTTTTCCACTGCGTGATCTGGTTAGGATGCACGCCGTACTTGCTGGCCAACACGGCAAGCGTCTGCTCGCCGCTCAATGCTTCAAGGGCGACCAGGGCTTTGAACTCGACAGTGAACTTCCGTCTCTGATTGGACCTTAGCTTCATCCTCAGAGAAGTATACGTCCACCTTAGCGTATGGTCCAGTTTTCTGGAGTCACTTTTACAGATACAACGCAAATTCCCTTTGAGCTTTAGTTCATCCTGCAAGGTGAGGATTATTTTCTGTCGAGCATTATCCCCGGGGCAACAAGACGCTTGCGACCCTGGGCGTGGACGATAGTCGGAGCGCGCATGACAGGGGATATCCTGTCGCAATCCGATGGTATAAGAGTTTAAATCTCATTTTTCTGCCGCATACAGGACTCCGGTCTTGCTTCGGCCCTCGAATTCTGTAACGCTTTGAAAAAGAAAACGTCAGCACCAGCCGTGACTGCGAGGGGGACGCATGGGAGGGGTGAAATCGGCGGTCGTCTTTGCCAGTTACGTAGATGATGAAGCCTATTTGCCTTTCTGCGCGCGCATCGTTCAGCTCTGGCAACAGGAGTTTGCCGACAGCGACATTTACGTAGGCATAAACCCCTGTCGGTGTCAGCGCGAGTGGACGGCCATGCTCGACGGCTCGGGGTTACGCGTGCGCTATGCCGTAACCCCGGCGCCTCTGCTGCTCCCTTCGGACGCCAGCGCCTTTCAGGCTGCGCTCGGGCTGCTTCAAGCGCAGCCGACGCGCTACGACTACGTCTGGTTCGGGCACACCAAGGGGGCGACCAGCGGCGACTACGCGACGTTGACGGCGCATCTCATCGAGCTGTTTTTGAAGAAAGAGGCGATCATCACATCCCTGCAGGCCACGGGCTGCGGGCTGTATGCTCTGGCGGCCAGCATCGCGCCCCGCGCACGCGACGGGTGCAGCCGCTACCTGGCCTTTCGCTATACCGCGCTGCCGATCTTTTGCGTCTTTACCTTTTATGTCTTTCTGGGGCGTCCGCTGCACAGCTTTCTCGACCGCTGCGACCGCTCCTTCTTCACCGAGCGGCTTCCCAACGCCCATTTTTTCGAGGGAGATTTTCCCCAGGCAGCCTTTCGCCAGGGGTACGAACCCTGCGTACGCAAGATAGTCCAGGTGCATACCGGCGATCTGAGCACAATTGTGTCTGACGAACGGACCTGGCGCAAGACCCTGGCAGCCTGGCGCGCGATCAATCGGTTGAAGCCGCGGCCAGACGGGTACGGCTGTCTGGGATGAATTGCGGCGAAGGAGAAGAACCCTCCCAGCCGGTCGATCCGCAGGCCGTGTGGGCAAACCTGAACAGGAGGTGGATCATGTACCATATCGTTTTGTCAGGCGTTCTGGTTCTCTTGCTGGCCTGCTCTGCGCCGGCCCGGGCCTGTACGACCATGTTGGTCGGCAAAGATGCCACGAAAGACGGCTCAGTAATGGTCACCCATTCCGAAGACGGGTTCGGCGATCCCCGTATCGTCTACGTACCGGCCCAAGACCACGCTCCGGGCTCGATGCGACAGGTATTCTATTCGGACGTCGCCCTGGGCTACGAAGCCCGTTTCGGCGCGGACACGACGCACCGGCTACGCGCGAGCGGACGGGCCGCAGCCTACGAAATACCGGGCACGCCCAGTGTTGCGTTGGGACATATCCCGCAGGTCGCGCATACCTACGCCTACGTCGACGGCAATTACGGCATAATGAACGAGCATCAGCTCTCCATAGGCGAATGCACGGACAAGGCCAAGGTTGATGCGGAACCGGAGCCCGGGAAGCGCATTTTCTATTCTTCCGAGCTTTCGCGTGTGGCACTGGAACGCTGCACCAAGGCTCGGGAGGCCGTATTGCTCATGGGGGAACTGATTGATCGATACGGATATTACGGAACCGGCGAGCCGCTGCTCGTGGCAGACCCCGACGAGGGCTGGGTCATGGAAATGTGCGCCTTCGACCCAGACGGCGAGAAGGGCATCTGGGTGGCCCAGCGCGTGCCCGATGACCACTTCTTCGCCGCCGCCAACCAATTCCGGATTCGCGAGGTGCGCAGCGGCGCGTTGGACATGCTGCACTCGGCGAACATCTTCGATGTCGCCAAACAGAAAGGCTGGTGGAAGCCCGAGGACGGCCCGCTGGACTTCGCCAGGGTCTATGGCGATGGCGAGTTCCACCATCCGTATTATTCGCTGCGCAGGGTCTGGCGCGCGTTGTCCCTGGCCGCCCCCTCGCTCGGCCTGTCGCCCTGGGTCAAGGACGCCTATACGAAGGCCTACCCCTTCTCGATCAAGCCCGACAACAAGATTGACGTAGCGGACCTCATGGCCATCCACCGTGACAATTATGAGGGCACGCCCTTCGATCTGACCAAAGGGCTGGCCGCAGGGCCTTTCGGTAATCCCATTCGCTACGAAGGCGGTGCCGAGTCGGCGGAAGGAAAAGAGGCGGGACCGCAGGTGCAGGGTGCCTTCGAGCGACCGCTCAACATCTACCGCTGCATTTACTCCTATGTGAACCAGTCGCGCAAAGGGATGCCCGACGCCATCGGGGGAGTCTCCTGGATCGGCTTCGATCGCCCGGCCAACGCCGTCTATCTTCCCTTCTACTGCGGCGTTCCGGTTCCGGACTGCGCGCAGCGTGGGGTTCCTCTGGAGTTCGACCGCAGCAGTCTGTGGATGGTTTTCAACTACGTGGCCAACTACGCCACGCTCAAATATAGTTACATGATCAAGGACATCAATGCGCTGCAACAGCAGTTTGAAGGCCGGTATCTCGCCGGGCAGGCCGAAATCGAGGCCAGGGCTCAGGCCCTGTGGCAGAAGAACGACGAGGCCGGTGCTCGCGCTTTGCTGACTGACTACGTCGCGACCAATGCCAACGAACTGCTCGACGCCTGGTGGAAGCTGTCCGAGACGTTGTACCTGAAGTACTGCGACGGATATCTGAACACAAAAGAAGAGCTGGCGAAGCCGTTGTTCTATCCGTCCTGGTGGCTGCGCTCCGTGGGATACGAGAACGGCCCCCTCAGTTACGAGGAAAAGGCGCGCTGAGGCCCTTGCAATACGATTGACGTTGCTGGAGACGGTCTGCTCTCGACTGAAAGCGGGCTGGCCATGGCGCGTGCAAGGCGACAGACTTCGGGCTGTCGCCTGCGCCGTGGTCAGCTTCGTCAATCGGGAGCACAAGGCCGGTCGTCTGGGTGATGCCGGCCTGGAGCAGGGTTATGACGCTGCCGGCACGACAAAGGGAATGCCCCTCTCGAACAGCTTGAGACTCAGCCTGCTGGCACTCTTTGTATATCCGCAGACAATCATATGATTGCGCAGTGTGCTGATCCTTTCGATTATTTGTTTCCTCGGTAATTATCCCTATTCTTTGCAATGGAATGGTGCTGTGTGCTACCATGCCATCAATTCGACGAGCCCGCTCCTGCGTAGCGCTGGTGATACAGCCGGAAGAGAGCGCCTTGTGAAAGGGTCAGATCAGGGATGCGCTTTCACACCGCTTCCTCCGGTCCCCGATCCGCTCGCCTCGGGCCGGCGGGCTAAAGTAATCCCTGTTTCCGTCGATCAATCCCCCTGAAGGCTGGTTGCGTGCAGAGGGTATGCGGCCGGCAAGGAGATTGCCATGTCTACACGTACCGTGCTGTTTGCCGCCATATTGTCTGTCTGGCTGGGACTCGCGCCTTTCGTGCGCGCCGAGGATCCGCCTCCGCAAGTCAGCCCCAGGCGTCAGCTCGATCCGGGCGGCGGCATGGTGACCGGCGCGCCCCGATGGGCGAATATCAACGGCGTACCGACGAGTGTCCGACCGGAAGAGAGCCTCAACGCAGGCATTTTCGTTCCGGACGGACGCGGCGGGTATATCTGGACCGGTTCCCACAGTCCCATGACCCTGCCCAATCCCGAGCACGAGGCGGCACGGGAGCTGAAGCTCAAGGTCCGCGAACTCGCCGATCAGCTGCTGAACGGCGAGACGGAGACCTCCATCGCCGGGAGCATTGCCCTGCCGGCCTCGTTTGTCAGCCAGGACGATTTTTCCCGAAGCTCGTCGTTCGGTCGATATATCGCCGAGCAGATGTTTTACGAGTTCCATCAACGCGGCGTTCCTGTCCGTGAGTACCGGCAGGTGCAGGAGATCGTGGCCAAGCCTGACCAGGGCGATCTCATGCTCACGCGCAACGCCGGCAACATTCGCATCAACAGCCCCCGTGCCGCCGTGCTGGTGGGCACGTACTATTCGGACCGGTACAATGTCTTCGTGAACGCCAGGCTCATCAATGGCGCGACAGGGATGGTGCTGCGTACCGGCCTGCTCGTTTTTCCCCAGACGAAGCTTTCCCGAAGGATGTTGGCCAGTGCAACGATCGATCTGGGGCAAGGCGCTGTCGGCATTCGGGATTATCGGACCATGCTCGAGGCCTCCACCCAGGTCGGCAACGATATCGGTCAGGACATTCATTGAGCTCAGGCAAAGACAAGGACACGCCATGCGTCAGACCACGTTATCACTCCTGCTGCTTGCCACGCTTCTCGGGCTTCATGGGTGTAGCAGCGATTGCAAGGCCAAACAGCCGGGATACGGCATTGCCGTGACCCCGCATCACGAGCACACGCTGCAGAATTATCAGCTGGGGCGCGTGTATATGGGGCAAGGGCGCTATGAGCTGGCAAAAGAGCGGCTGCTGCTCGCCCTGACCTCGGCGAGGGATCCTGAAATGAGGGCGCGTCTGGCCGATGAGCTGCGCGCCGTGGATATGATGATACAAACCCAGCGTTAGGTTGTGAACGTATGAACGAGGACACTGCCATGAAAACGCATCTGTACGTCGCGCTCGTCGTCCTGTTTCTGATGATGCTCCTTGTCGGAGCGAGAACCCCGGCCGAGGCGGGTGGCATGCTCCCGGCCATGGCGGCTGAAATGGCCGACGAACTCGATGCCCAGCTCTCCGAAAAGCTCGGCCTGGCCGAACGCCCGGCGCGCGGCTACACGCTGATTCTGACTACGCCGGTGAACCTGGCCAATCTGGAAATGGTCTCGCCCCTGGCCCGGTTATTTGCCGAAGAGATGTCAACCTGGTTCGTCGCTTCCGGGTATCGCGTGCAGGAGATACGCAAGAGCCGCAATATCCTGTTTGCCCCGGACAAGGGAGAGATGCTGCTGACGCGGCGTGTGAACATGCTCGATCAGAAGAACATCCAGAGCTCGATCATTCTGGCCGGGACGTATACCACGACGTCGAAGAACATCCGGCTGAACATCCGGCTCATTCACGCGGCGACAAACGAAGTCCTGGCCATGGCCAGCGGCACGCTGCCGGTCTGCGGCGAAGTGCGTGAACTCATGGACGACGGTCTGGGACAAGGGCTCGTGCCGGTGAAGCCCGCTGTGGCGACCCGGATCCGGCCCGGCGCACAGTACTGAATGCAACCTCCTTTACCGAGGAAAAAATCATGAAAACCTGCACCGTGCTCCTGCTGCTCACCAGCCTGCTCGTTTCCGGATGCCTGAGCGCGAACGTCACCGGGGCGCCCAAGCCATATCGGGGGTTCAGCGTAAGCCTGACCCGCGAGCCTCTGGCTCCGCCCCCGCCGCCGCCGCCGGCAACCTATTCCGTGACCCATTACCGCGTGCAACAGGACGGCGAAGATTGCAATTGCTATACCCCCTCGTTCACGAATTGCACCGTCCCCAACACCTGTTACCTGCGCGCGCCCGGCCAGCAGGACAGCTCGCGTAACCCGGGCGTTGCGCCGGCTGTGTATTGAACGATACGGGAGGATACGCCATGCGACTCGTCCTGCTCTATTGTCTGATGCTGGTCCCCCTGGCCCTGGCCGGGTGCGGCGGACCCGAGCCTCGTGCGGATATCCAGGATCGCCCGAGCCCGTGCGCTGGGGGCTGTTACGAACGTCCGGACCAGACGCGCCACGCCGCGCCTGGCTCCGGCCCATGCAATGCCTGCCGCGTGCTCTGACCCGAGCGGCGCAGGAACTCTTGTCGAACGCGGAGCACGGCCATGAACCTGCACTTCCATTCTGCCCGACCGGACGAACAGCACCGCGCGCATCCAGGTGGTCTGAACGACGATGCCCAGAGTTCCCCGGCGCCGTTGTCCAGGACGCTGGCAGTCGCGCTGTTTCTGGCCTCCCTTGCGGTGGGCGTTATGCACCTTCTCTCCGGCTGTACGCCCACATGCCCGAAGGATTCCTATTACAATCGCAACTACGACGAGCGTTGCCTCGTTGTGGACGATTGGCGTGACTACTGCTCGCGCGATGGCAAGTGCTGGAAGGAAGAGCGGCCGGAATAAGCTTTTCCCTGGCGTTGACACGCGTCATTATGAATACAGTCGAGTAAGCGTAATGCTCTCTGCCCCAAATCCGTCTATTTGGTATCATGTCTGCGGCGGGACGATAGTGCCCCAACTCGTGGTGTAAAGAAGCATAAGCTCCATGGGTGGGGCCAGAGACCGCCGTTCGTTCCCGGGGACTTGTCATCAACAAAAAGCCCAAAAGAGGAACGGACGGCATGTCTGAGAAGAGAATGACTGCTCAATACGGTTTGGACAAGGTGTCAGGCGACACCATAAACTGACCCCCTAACGACACGCAGAATTGACCCACCCC
>CAZGAH010000127.1:0-7564 GCA_964523295.1 uncultured Desulfovibrionaceae bacterium
CTCTAGCCTCTCGTTCAGCGTCTTCTCGTGCCTTCTGCTCGGCTTCTTCGCGTGCTCTGCGCTCAGCCTCCTCTCGTGCTTTGCGTTCGGCCTCCTCGCGCACCTTGCGTTCGGCTTCTTCTTGAATTTTTCGCTCGGCTTGCTCTCTGGCCTTTCGTTCAGCGCCTTCTCGTGCCTTGCGTTCGGCCTCTTCGCGGGCTCTGCGCTCAGCCTCCTCTCGTACTTTGCGTTCGGCCTCCTCGCGCGCCTTGCGTTCGGCTTCTTCTTGAATTTTTCTCTCGGCTTGCTCTCTAGCCTCTCGTTCAGCGTCTTCTCGTGCCTTCTGCTCGGCTTCTTCGCGTGCCCTGCGCTCAGCCTCCTCTCGTGCTTTGCGTTCGGCCTCCTCGCGAGCCTTGCGTTCGGCCTCTTCTCGAATTTTTCTCTCGGCTTGCTCTCTGGCCTTTCGCTCAGCGCCTTCTCGTGCTTTGCGTTCGGCCTCTTCGCGAATTTTGCGTTCAGCTTGTTCTCTGGCCTTTCGCTCAGCTTCCTCTCGTGCCTTCCGCTCGGCTTCTTCTCGTGCCTTGCATTCGGCCTCTTCTTGAGCGCTTTGTCGAAGTGCCTCTGCCCTGCGCAGAGCGAGCATCTCGTACTGTTGGCGTTCTCGTTCGCTCAGTTCGTTTGTCCAGACAAGCTCGGCAGCGCTGATCAGGGAGGCCCGGTCGACATCGAATTCCCCTAAAAAAGATTCGACAAAAATATCGAAACCGTTAGGAGTATGCTGTTTGTTCATGAGCGATGTCACCGGGTATTCTTTTTATGGCCCGCCATGCATTACGCGCCATTCGCTGCATTGCCGCCCGGCCCTTGATCGGGCCAATCCATGCAGCTGCGCTTGTCACGGATGAAGGCAGTACGTCGATGAAATATACTGGTATTATATGATTTTGGCAATAATAGCCACCAGGCTTCGGCATGAGCAGGATCGCCGGATACCGACAGGAACGGATAGCGCATTTAAGGCGAAGTTCCCGGGGCATAGGCATTCAGGCTTGCCACATGCTTGACCTGAGGAAATCAGTGCCTTATGAATTGCCGCGTGCGATGGTCTTTTTGTACCATAGCGCATTCCTGCGCGCCAGTAGCTCAGGTGGATAGAGCAACGGCCTTCTGAATGGAGTGCCCCGGGGGAAACTCCGGGAGCAGAACCGGCCAAAGTCGGGGAAACCGCAACGGTAGCGCCGTCGGCAATCCCGAGCCAAGCCCGGTCCGCGGACCGGGAAGGTGTAGAGACTAGACGGTCGGCGCCTACGTCCGGAATGCTCCGGATAGGGCGAAGGGATAGTCCAGCCCACGAACTCGCCTTGAGCGGGGCGGTGAAAATCGAAGTGGGATGCTAAGCCGTTGGCCGAGGGTTCGAATCCTTCCTGGCGCGCCATTATTTAACGAGACGTCGACTTGCCGGAATTCCGGAAGCTGTTTTTCGCTGTCCCGTTGTCGATAGCCGGGCAACGTACACAGGGGAAGCTATGATCAACTGCTTCCAGCCGGCAAGCGTCCGGTTCTTCCTGAATTCGTCCTGAAGTCTTGCCTTGCAGCGTTCATCACTATCTTCAAGCCATCGGATCGAGCATGACCCAACACCATTTCATCGGCCGTCTGCCCAAGGACGGCGATCTGCTGGAGAGTCTCGGGGCCTTGTGCCGCGAGCGGGAGTGTACGCGAGGCTCGGTGCAGCTGATCGGCGCGCTGCAAAGGGCCAGGCTGGGGTTCTATCTGCAACAGGAGCAGCGATATCTGACCCACGACGTCGCAGCCAACTCCGAGATATTGGTCGGCCTGGGCAACATTTCACTCAAGGATGGGCAACCCTTTGTCCATCTCCATCTGACGCTCGGTCTGGAGAACGGCACCGTGCTGGGTGGTCATGCCATGACCGGATGCATCGTCTTCGCGGCGGAAGTCGTGTTGCAGCCGCTCGATGGCGAGCCTCTTGTCCGCGAGCTGGACGCCCCGACCGGATTGCCGCTCTGGAAGGTCTGATTCGTGGGCGAATGCTGGAACGTCGGCCACGGGCGACTTTGTCTTCGACAAGGGGATATCGTTTCCGCCGACGTCGCCGCCGTGGTCAATGCCGCGAACTCCCTTCTGGCCGGAGGAGGCGGCGTGGATGGCGCCATTCATTGCGCGGCAGGGCCGGCGTTGTTGCTGGCTGGCCGGGAAATCGTGCAGCGTCAGGGACCGGTTCAGCCCGGTCAGGCCGTTCTGACGCCCGGGTACGGGCTCCGGGCGCGTCATGTCATCCACACCGTCGGACCCGTCTGGCAGGGTGGTCGGGCGGACGAAGAGCGCATCCTGCGTAACGCGTATCTGTCCTGTCTGCATCTGGCACGCACGCACGCGTTGGACAGCCTGGCCTTTCCGGCCGTCAGCTGCGGGGCCTATGGATATCCCGTCGATCAGGCCGCTCGCGTTGCCCTGCGCGTGGTTCAGGAAGGGCTGGAAGCAGGCCCGGCTATGCAAATCGTTTTTTATTTGTATTCGGCGTCCGCCTATGCGACTTGGGCCGGCGCAGCCAGGAAACTCCTTGGTCCCGCCGCCGACGCCGGCGAATAGCGCCTCCGGGAAGTGCGTGGCGCGGACCGGGCAATAATCGCTGACTTCTTTACGGCTGCACGATCTGCGGCCTTTTCACGGAGACACCATGCAGATTCACGGTACGACGATACTGGCCGTACGCGACGCCACCGGCATGGCCATGGCTGGCGACGGACAGGTTACCCTGGGACAGAACGTCGCCATCAAGCACGGGGCGCGCAAGGTTCGGAGGATCTATAAAGAACGCGTGCTTGCGGGATTCGCCGGCGCCACGGCCGACGCCTTTACCTTGTTCGAGCGTTTCGAGGGCAAACTGGACGAGTACCGCGGCAATCTGCTGCGCGCCAGCGTCGAAATGGCCAAAGATTGGCGCAAGGACAAGTATCTGCGACGGCTTGAGGCCATGTTGCTCGTGGCGGATCTGGAACGGTTACTGATCCTCACCGGCACGGGCGACGTCATCGAACCCGACGACGGGCTCGCTGCCATCGGTTCGGGCGGCCCCTTTGCCCTGGCCGCAGCGCGCGCGCTGGCCCGCAACACCGAACTTTCGGCCTCGGAGATTGTCACGCGCTCCATGCAGATCGCCTCGGAGCTGTGCGTGTTCACTAACGACCGCATCGTCATCGAAACGTTGCAGAGAACGGATACGACGAGCTGATCGTCTGGCGTTGCCTCCCTGATCCGGAGCGTTGCGCCGGATGCGTCGCGTTTCATGTTCCAGTTCGGGAGGCAACGTGTTGGAATACCTTGTCGTATGCCTGACGGCGCTGACGGTCTCGACCCTGACGCTTTTTTCCGGATTCGGACTCGGCACGTTGCTGATGCCGGCCTTTGCGCTGTTTTTTCCCGTAGAGGTCGCCGTCGCGCAGACCGCGCTGGTCCACGTGATGAACAATCTCTTCAAATTCGCGCTGTTTCGAAAGCGTATAGACTGGCCGGTTGCCCTGCGCTTCGGTCTGCCGGCCTGTCTGGCCAGCCTGATCGGCGCGCGTCTGCTGCTCTGGCTGTCCTCCTTGCCTCCCCTGGCGAGCTATACGCTGGGCAGCAGTCAGTTTCAGATAACCGTGTGCAAGGTGACAGTCGCCGTGCTCATGGCCGGATTCGCCCTGCTGGAGACCGGGACCGGGTTGCGGCATCTGGCTTTTGACAGGCGCTGGCTCCCGGCAGGTGGTCTGCTGAGCGGCTTTTTCGGCGGACTCTCCGGACATCAGGGCGCCTTTCGCAGCGCGTTTCTCGTTCGCAGCGGTCTGGACAAGGAGGCCTTCATCGCAACGGGCGTGGCCATTGCCGTGGGCATCGACCTCGTCCGGCTGGGGGTATACGCCCGCCTGCTCGATACGCCGGCCATTCGCGACAATCTGGCCCTGATCGCCACGGCGACGCTGGCTGCTTTCGTCGGCGCCTGGCTTGGCCGCCATCTGGTGAAAAAAATGACCCTGCTCACCGTGCAACGCATCGTCGCTGCGCTTTTGTTGCTGTCAGCCCTGTTGCTTGGATTCGGAATCGTGTAACATGCCGCGCAGCAGGCAAATGGGTTGTATCCTCGGGAAAGACAGCCAAACCGTCTCTAACCATGGAGTTCGGATATGCGCGCGACAAGTCTGAAGTCCGGTCCGGTAGTGATGCATTCAAGGCAACAGCAGACTTCCGAACAGAGTGTGATCGGCGGCATGAAGCGCCGGACATTCATGCAATCACTCTGCGTACTGGGCGCTGGTCTGGCTCTGCCCTCCGCGGCGCGCGCCTCGGAAGGGGAAGAACTGGCGACGCTGCTGGATATTTCGAAATGCATTGCCTGCGGCGCCTGCGTTCAGGCCTGCCGCGAGCTCAATGCGCAAAAATTCCCCGAGCCGGTCAAGCCGTTTCCGACCATGTATCCGGCGCGCGTCAAGGCAGAAGACTGGTCCGGACGTCGCGACGTGGACACCAGACTGACCCCCTACAACTGGTTGTACATCCAGAGTTGCGAGGTGGAATATCAGGGGCAACGACAGGTTCTGAATATCCCGCGCCGTTGTCTGCACTGCCAGAATCCTCCCTGCGCGAATCTCTGCCCCTGGGGCGCGGCGGCGAAGATGGAAAACGGCATCGTGCGCATCGCACCGGACATTTGCCTGGGAGGGGCCAAATGCCGTGACGTCTGCCCGTGGGAAATTCCTCAGCGTCAGACAGGCGTAGGACTCTATTTGCACCTGCTACCCGCCTTTGCCGGCAACGGCGTGATGTATAAATGCGATCGCTGCCACGAGCGCGTGGCCCGGGGCGAGAAGCCGGCCTGCGTGGAAGTGTGTCCCGAGGGCGTGCAGGAAATCGGCCCGCGGTCACTCATGCTCGCCAAGGCCCGTCAGCTGGCGCAAGAGAAGCAGGGCTTTCTGTATGGCGACAAAGAAAACGGCGGGACGAACACCTTTTATGTTTCGCCGGTTCCCTTCGACATTCTGGCTCAGGCGGTGCCGACAGGCCCGGGACAACCGCACCTGCGCGACGTGGCGGACGTAATGGCCGATGAGACGCGCCTGGCCGCGGCCGTTTTTCTGGCTCCGGTCGCCGGCGTGGCTTCCATAGCCCTGCGCGGCGCCGCGGCGTTGAAGGGACCGTTGTCCGGGGAGCACGAAGGCCTGGCCGCGGCGGCTCGTCCCGAATCCGACGCTGCGACTGCTCCGGAAACCGTGCGCAAGGGCAAGCGCCGCCTGCTCTTCCCGTTCATCATGACCGTGCTGGCCATTACCGGAATGGCCCAGATGCCTATTTTCAAACGCTACTATGTTGCCGATGTCCCGGGATTGGGATGGACGGCCGACTTCTATCTGACGCACAAGCTGCATTACGCCGCTGCTGCAATCCTGCTGTTTCTTCTTTGCCATGCCGCCGTGCGCTACGTTCTGACCGGACGACGCCATTTTCGGCTGACCGCTTCCGGAACAGTTCGGGTGCTGCTGTACGCGGCCATTTCAGGCACAGGCCTGCTTCGCGTGATCAAGAACCTTCACGGATTCGATCTCTCTCCGCTGACTGCCCTGGCTACCGATTGGGGCCATCTGATCGCCGTGCTCCTTCTCGGCCTGGTCTGCCTGGTAGGCGCGGCGTGGGGGCACAGCGCCTATTTGCGACGACGCTGAGGTTTCGCCAGGTCGTAACGAAAGGGCGCGTGGCGGTCGACACGGCGATGTCGTTGTCGTGACGCCTGTTGCGCGGCCATCGCCTTTCCTGATTCCTTCTCCACCACAACTGACAATGCCTCGTCACGACGTGCCGCCATTTTTTCAGAGCCAATATAAACAGGCCCCCCACCCGCAAACACAAGGGGCCGCTTGCGCGGCCCCTTGAAGAGAAGGTGTAGTGCTCGTGTTGATTAGATGAGATCCTCGAAGTTGGTCTGAATACCGCGCACGCGCCAGGGGGCCAGTGTCCAGTCGGACAGGAGATCCCATCCGCTGGTCTTGGTGCGGTTCTTCAGCGTGCCGTTGGAGTTCAGGGTCCAGTAGCAGAACTTGCCGTTGGTGCTGTTGTGCCAGACCATCTGGTTGCCCGGGAAGCTGTTGTTCGTTTCGCGACCGTCGCCGGTGGCCCTGATGGCGGCCATGTACCAGCCACTGGCCAGATACCAGTCACTGGTCAGATTCCAGCCGTAGGCCGTGTTGGCCCGGGCATCGCCCTTGGTGCGGTTGCGCAGCGAGCCGTTGGAATTGAGGACCCAGAAGGCAGTCTTGCCGTTCGTGGTATTGTTGATCTGCAGGTAATGCTCCCAGTACGGATCGGAACCGGTCGCCGAATACGTGCTGCTCAGGCGGCCGATAACCCCGGTAACGCGCCACGGGGAGGCCAGATTCCAGTCGGACAGCAGATCCCAGCCATTAGTCTTGGTGCGGTTCTTCAGGTTGCCGTTGGAATTCAGGGTCCAGTAGCAGAATTTGCCATTGGTGCTGTTGTGCCAGACCAGCTGTGTGCCCTGATAGGTGGGCGTGACGGAGGCGGTGCCGGTTTCACGCGCGTCGCCGTTGTTGCGGATGGCGGCCACGTACCAGCCGCTCGCCAGGTACCAGTCGCTGTTCAGATCCCAGCCATAGCCGGTGTCTGCGCGGGCGTTGCCCTTGGTGCGGTTACGCAGGGTGCCGTTGGAATTCAGTACCCAGAAGGCGGTCTTGCCGTTGGTGGTATTATTCAACTGCAGGTAATCCTCCCAGTACGGATCGGAACCGGTCGCCGTATAGGTATCGCTCAGACGACCGACAACACCGGCAACACGCCACGGGGAGGCCAGATTCCAGTCGGACAGAAGATCCCACCCGTCGGTCTTGGTGCGGTTCTTCAGGTTGCCATTGGAGTTCAGGGTCCAGTAGCAGAACTTGCCGTTGGTGCTGTTGTGCCAGATCAGCTGGTTGCCGGGATAGGTGGCAGTGGCGGAGGCAGTGCCGGTTTCGCGCACGTCGCCGTTGCTGCGGATCGCGGCCACGTACCAGCCGTTGGCCAGGTACCAGTCGCTGACCATATCCCAGCCATAATCATTGCTGGCGCGGGCATAGCCTTTGGTCCGGTTTTTCAACGAGCCGTTGGAGTTCAGCACCCAGAAGGCAGCTTTTCCGTTGCTTGGATTGTTGATAAGCATCTGGTCGTTGTTCCGAACCGCCGCTAATGCAAGGCATTGTTCCGAAAAAACGCCGAGAGTGAAAACGGTCAGGGCCGTCACGAGGCCGACAATTTTCAAACCTTGCCAAAAAGATGTTCGATGCTGTTTCATTGCTGCCCCTTTTGTAAGAAATTTCTCCTCGTCGATGTAGCCCTTACCATATCCGCTTTGATACCTGAAAATTAGTGCCTGTCAAGTCAGTTTCCGATGTTAAGAAGCGGTTTCATTCTCCTCAGGCACGTCGTCTCGAACTGAACCCGGGAGAAACACACGCAGCCACGTCCCGGGCAGGGCGACCGGAGCCGCCCTGGCACTCGATCCGCGCGCCCGGGAATCGTAACCTGTTGATCTTGCGCGTAG
>CAZGAH010000128.1:0-7015 GCA_964523295.1 uncultured Desulfovibrionaceae bacterium
GCCGGGCAACCCGGCCAGATTGAGCGAAATAGTAAAAATATCCATAAGATACATCTGAAGCGGATTGGCGTTGAGCGTGCCAAGCTTCCAGGCGGTCACCGGAGAGGCCGGGCCGCAGAGGATGTCGCACTGTTCGAAGGCATCGAGGAAATCCTGCCGTATCAGCCGGCGAACCTGCGCGGCCTTGCGGTAATAGGCGTCATAATATCCGGCTGACAGCACGTAGGTGCCGATCATGATCCGGCGCTGCACCTCGGCGCCGAAGCCCCGGGTACGCGAGCGGATGTACATATCCAGCAGGCCGGCCGCCTCCTCGTCGCGCAGTCCGTAGCGCACGCCGTCGAACCGGGCCAGGTTCGAGCTGGCCTCGGCCATAGCCACGATATAGTAGGTGGAAACAGCGTAGCGTGTGTGCGGCAACGAGACCTCGACCAGCGTGGCGCCGAGCGCCTCGGCGGTCTTCATGGCGCCGCGCAGGCACTGTTCGACCTCCGGATCCAGTCCCTGCCCCCAAAATTCGGCCGGCAGCCCCAGACGCAGCCCCTTCAGATCCGCCCGGCTGCTGACCGCTGCCTGGAAATCCGGCACAGCGACGTCCGCGGAGGTCGAATCACGCGGATCATGCCCGGCAATAACCTGGAGCATGGCCGCATTGTCGGCCACGGTCCGGGTCAACGGGCCGGCCTGATCCAACGACGAGCCGTAGGCGATCAGTCCGTAGCGCGAGACCCGGCCGTACGTAGGCTTGAGCCCCACGCAGCCGCAAAAGGATGCGGGCTGACGGATGGACCCGCCGGTATCCGTGCCGACGGACCCGTAGGCCTGGCCAGCAGCAACGCCGGCGGCAGACCCGCCGCTCGATCCTCCGGGCACGGCGTCAAAGTTCCAGGGGTTGCGCGTCGGGCCGAAATGGGAGTTTTCCGTGGATGACCCCATGGCAAACTCGTCCATATTCGCTTTGCCGATAATGATCGCGCCGGCGCTCTTGAGCCGCTCGACGCAGGTCGCGTCGTAGAAGGGCGTAAAATTGGCCAGGATGCCGGAACCGCAGGTCGTCCGCGTTCCGGCAACGGCGATGACGTCCTTGATAGTCAGCGGTACGCCCCAAAGCGGCTTGCCCGGATCAGGGCCGAGCGTATCGAGTTGTCGGGCCTGGTCCATGGCCGATTCCAGCATGGGCGTAATCAGGGCGTTCAGCCGCGGCTCGGTCCCGGCTATCTGACGCGCGCAGGCCCCGACGACCTCGGCAGCCTTCACCTCGCCCTTTGCGAGCAGGTCGCGCGTCTGCGTCAACGATGTAAAGTGCGTATCCGCCATATTCGGTCCTCAACTCAGGTAGCGGTGTTGTCGGTTCCTGTCGGGCGCGAACGCCGCGCCAGTTCAGACGATCCTGGGCACGATAAAAAACTGGCCATCGCTGCGGGGTGCGTTGGCAAGGACATCCTCGCGCGTACACTGGCGTTCTATCCGATCCTCACGGTACGGCGTGGCATGGGCAGCCGGGCTGTACATCGGCTCGACGCCGGCGGTGTCCACATCACCCAACAGTTCCATATAGTTAAGGATATCGTTGCATTCGCCGGCGAATCGCTCCAGCATGTCCTCACTGAGCTGAAGCCGGGCCAGGCGGGCAATCCTGGCAGCATCTTCAAGGGAGATTTTTTCGTTTTGCGTCGTACTCATGCGTATGCTCCTGACGGGTCGGGCGCCAACGCGACCGGGAGGCGGGTCGGTTTGCGCCAGCGGGTTTTTCGCATTCGAAAGGTAACGTGATCGTTGGGACAATCACTGCCCTGGTGCGGGCTCGTAAGCCGGGCCAGGGGGCACAGGCGCGCCCGTGTGCGCCGGACTCGGCCCGCTCTGCCCGTGGGGCGAAGCGGCGCCCCCCGACGGCTGCGTGGCTCCTGACGGCTGCGTGCCTTGGGGCTGTGGAAAGACCGGCGGAGGCGCGGCGGACCCGGCCGGGGTAGCTGGACTCTGCATCGGCTGGTCCGGAGAAAAGACCTGAGCGGGCGTGGACGATGACTCGGGTATCGAATCGGCAGACTCCAGCAGGACGAAACCTCGCTCCACGGGTCGAAACATGAACATTTCCTGCCGGGAAATCCCCTGACTGTCCCAGGCGATGGGCGCCATGGCCCAATCCATGCCCCGCGCGCTCTGCACACGCTCATTGACCTGCGCCGGAGTCCAGCCTTCGGGCAGCTCACCCAGTCGGACCGCGAAGCGTATGAAGTCGTAGCCCAGGGCCATCCAGAAATCGGCCTCGCCGCCATCGGCCTTGATCCGACTTTTGAGCGCCAGCGCGGCTGGCATGGGATTATCCTGCCACCAGGACCCCGGGAATATGGCCCGGCTGAAGGTGGGCAGCTCCACGTACCGCTTGCGGGCAATGGCCTGGGCCCAGATGGTGGTGCCCATGATCAGTTTGTCGTCGCCGCCGTGATAGATATAGAAGGGAACGATCAGCTCGGCGTCGGAAAAATCGCCGGCCAGGAACACGGCGTTTCCGCCGCCTTTGGCCGCGCGTCCGGCCATACCGGCCCAGACGGTATTGTCGTTGGTCGGATAGCCTTCCATCTCGGTTATGGCCACGCCGCGCGCCCGGGCTTCCTTTTCGAACAGCGAGGCCATACGCTGACCGTAGCTGTCGCCCGGGTAGAGCACGGCCACGCTGTGAACGCCGAATTTGCCTGTCGCGCTTTCCAACAGCGAGCGGATCTGGTCTTCAGGTCCGGAGAAGAACCGCCAGGCAAGCTTGCCTTCCACGCCGTCGCCCATCGAGGTGAGGAAGGTAAAGAACGCGCGCGTGCCGGTGAGATTGGTCTTGAGCATTTCCTTGAAGATGTTGATTTCCAGCGGTCCGCCGACCACGCGCACCGTCGGAGGCAGGTTGCGCAGGTTCTGCTCCCAGTCCGGGACGCTCGTATTGATGACCTGCACCTCGACGTTCACCCCGCTCTGGGCCAGGGTATGGCGTGCGGCATGGGCGCCGCGAACGATTTTCGCGCCTATCTCGCCGTAGGCCCCGGTGAGCGGCAGCGCCAGTGCGATGGTCTGCCCCCTGGCCGGGACAGTCTGCTCGCCGAACAGGGATTTGAGCAGATCGGGATTGGCCAACTGCGTACGGAGAGATTCGGCCATCTGGCGCGCCTGGGATTGCGTGCCCGGCACCTGGGCCAGTCTCCGCGCTCGTTCCAGCTGGATGATGGTATACGGAAACTGCCCTCGCTGTTCGGAGGGAATCAGCCGGGCCATGGCCTCGAGCTGGTCATGACTCAGCGGCGCTACGCTCTTGAACAGGAGCGACTCGAGTTCCCCTAGGCCGGCACGCCCGCGGGCAGCGGCCTTGTCGCGCATCACGGTCAGGGTCATGAGCGCGCGCTGGGCTTCATTGCGCTGCCAGTACTGCACGGACAGCGTCACGCCGGCCGCGTCGCGCAGACGCTGCGGCTTGGATTCGTCGGCCATGATCGCGAGCAGCAGCTTTTCCCTGGCCTGCGGCTCGGGCAGGGCCGTGATCGCCTGGACGTAGAGATCCTGCCACGTGGCGGAGTTCTTGCTTTGCGGGTCCACGGACTGCCAGCGCGAAAGCGCCTCCAGGGCAGCCTGAGGCTGGTTGCTGCGCAGCGCGCTGACGGTCCGGCGTTCGAAAGCAAGCGTGCGCTCGGCCGGAGTCAATCCGCCCATTTCGCTCAACTGCTGATAGGCGAGTTTGCTGCGTGCGTAGTTCTTGGCCTTCCAGGCCTGCTCGGCCTCGGCCTGGAGCGAAGCCTTGTTCGCGGGACCGGGCCGGGGCTCTGAACCGAAATCGGGCATCCAGGGGTCGACATAGGCGCAGCCGCTGGCCATCAGAAGCGATAGCGCCAGGCCAAAGACCAGACGGAGGGCCGAAACCCGCACGGCATATCGAAACGAACTCATCGTGGTTATGTCCTCTGGCGTGGCAATAATACAACGCCGCTGCGCGCCAGAATAACCGGACCGGCCCGAAGAGGCAAGCCTTGGCCCGCTCTTCAGGTCCGGTCCGGCCTGTCTGATTGTACCGCGCGTGCGCTATGGATTGGGATGCTCCCAGTACTCCGCATGTGGCTGAATGTTCAGCGCGTGGGTATCCATGCCGATTTCATAGAACATGGCCAGAGCAAAGGCAAGAATGAGCACTACGCCGCCGATCCGTTTCAGGCCTCGCGAGCGCTTGACCACCAGCAGCCCGGGAAGCACGCCGAAAATCAGCCCAATGCCCACGCCGCCGACCAGACCGATGGCCTTGAGAAACAGGTGCGGAAAAAGCAGCGCGATGATCAATGGCGGGACGAAAGCCAGTATCGGCGGCAGGAAGCGGTTACGGGTTGCGGGATGCGAGGCGCAGAGATCCCGCAGGAAGTTGGTCAAGGCCGTGCCGTTGGTCATGTACGCGGCCGTCATGGCCAGGAGCGCGAAAGCCAGGGCAAAGGTCAGAAACAGGGGCGTCGGGATGAGCCTGGCCAGCGGCACCGTGGCCGGGAGATTCTGGTGGTAGGCGGCGAGAAGGCTCTCGCTGCCGCCGGTCAACGGCAGGGCGCCGATGACGGCGACGACCCAGATGACGTTCATCACGTAGCCGATGCCCGTGCCAATAAAGAAGGAAATGCGTATCGCGCGCTGATCGAAGTTCATCGAGCGACAGAGCGTGGGAATGATGTTGTGAAAATGAAAGGCCGTGACCACGACCGGCAGGGCCGTGGGCAAAAAGTGCCAGTCCGTGAAATGCATCCGCGCGGTGTCGATCCGGCTCGCGCTCAGATAGACGATAGTGCCGAAGGTCAGCCACATGCAGATCATGATCAGGGCGTTGCCGCGGCGCAGCAGGCCGAGACCGAACAGCGCCAGGGTGGAGGCCACGAGATAGAAGACGACGGACAGCATCTGCTCATTGACCTTTTTGGCAAAGAGGCTCTCCAGCACGTCACCGGCGCCGCTGATGTAGGCCACGAGCAGGCCGTAGAGGATGATCAGATTGGCCGGCACGGCGATCCACTTGCCGAGCTTGCCAAGTTCGTGCTCGAAAAAGGTCGGCAGATCGGCAGAGGCGCTTTTGGTCAGGCTGTCCTGCCCGGCCAGAATCAACGCCGTGGTCAGCATGAGCAACCACATCAAGGTGATGCCTACAAGCGAGGGTATCAGCCCCGAAAGCCCGGTCTTGACAGGCAAGGCCAGAATCCCGGCGCCAAGCATGTTGCCCGTGACAATGAAGGCCGTGGAGATGATCAGTCCGCCTTTGACAGTGCTCATGGGTGACTTCCTCGGGGTAAAAGGGTTTCGCGTCCGCAGGACTCCTCGACCGCATGCTCCTTTTTCAGCAGGTTGACAGGCTGACGGCCAGACCGCCGAGCGAGGTCTCCTTATATTTGGTGGACATGTCCCGACCCGTTTCGCGCATGGCCTGGATGACCTCGTCCAGTCCGACCTTATGCATGGCCGGGGCCTCGTCCGCGGCGATGAGAAATGCGGTATAGGCCTTGACCGCGCTCATGGCGTTGCGCTCGATGCAAGGAATCTGCACAAAACCGCCGACCGGGTCGCAGGTCATGCCCAGATGGTGCTCCAGGGCCGTCTCCGCGGCATTTTCGACCAGATTCGGCTCATACCCGGTGCCCTGGGTCAACATGGCGGCAGCCATGGCCGAGGCCACGCCGATTTCGGCCTGGCAGCCACCCTCGGCGCCGGCAATGGTCGCGTTGCGCTTGGCCAGGAACCCCACGGCCGCGGCGGCCATCAACCCCTCGCGCAACTGCTGCGGCGTGGACTCCAGATGCTCGCGCATGACATGCGCCACGGCGGGTATGACCCCGGCAGACCCGCAGGTAGGCGCCGTAACAATAGTGTGCCCGGCCGCGTTCTCCTCGGCGGCGGCAAAGGCGCAGGCAGCGAGCAGAGTCAGAAAACGCTCTTCTGGGAAGCGCTTGGTCTCCCCATGCTCGAGGATCGTCCGTGCCTTGCGGTAGAGCCCCAGCGTGCCGGGCAACGGGCCCGTGGCCACCAGTCCGTTGGCCACGGAGGCCTCCATGGCCTGAAGAATACTGTCCAGGCCGGCATTGACCTGCTCCTCGCTGGCTCCGGTTATGGCCATTTCATTGGCCAGAACCAGGGCCGGGAGCGTCAGCCCTTTCGCCTCAAGCTGGGCGCGCAGTTCGCGCATGGTCGCGTAGGGATGAACCGGCGCTCCGCGTTGCGACGGTTCCCAGCCCTTCCATTGCAGAAACCCACCGCCAACGGAGTAGTACTCCTGCTCGAGCAGCGTTTCGTCCGCGCCCTCCAGGGTGATGACCAGGGTATTCGGAAAGGGAAACTCGTGTTCGATCCGATCGAAAACAATGTCCTTCGCGCTCATGGAAACCGCCGGCGCCCCCTCGGGCAGCGCGTAGACCGCATCCGCCCCGCGCAGCAGCCCGTCGAGAAAGGGCGAGGGGCAGGTCTCGGGCGCCTCGCCGAGCAACCCTGCCAGCACGGCCCGGTCTGTGCCATGGCCCTTGCCCGTGGCGCTCAGACTTCCGAACAAACGCACCAGCACGCGCCGGGCTTTGGCCTTCTGCCCGGCTGGAAGCCGGATCATACGCTGCAAAAAATCAAAACCGGCCTTCATGGGACCGATAGTATGCGAACTCGATGGACCGGGGCCAATCTTGAACAGTTCGAAGATGCTGGTGTCGATGCATTCCATACAGGGTCTCCGTAGCGACGTGGTTGACGTTCTCAAGGCCCGACGTGCCATACTGACTGTATGACACGTACCCTTATAACCTATAAATCTGATTCATTCAAGAGGGATAATGCGATGCGCACGGCGATTATGCTCTAAGCCCGCGCCGCCGCCAGACGTATGTTAAGGGTCATCCCGAGATAGTCAAACACTTGGCGCGTATTGCGGGCAAGCTCGCGCGTTTTTTGTGTGACGTTTGTCACTCCTTTAATAACTCGACTCGACTTTCGGAGACCCTACAACAATCCGGACACCACTCAACACATTGAAATC
>CAZGAH010000129.1:0-6990 GCA_964523295.1 uncultured Desulfovibrionaceae bacterium
GCAGTTGCTTTTTCTTCTCCCTGTCTGGCCTGGACGCCGCGGAGTGAACCGGTATTGCGGATATGAGAAGTGAGCTGCGCGGAAAGTCAGAACATTTCCTGATTAGCCACAATCCTCAGCCAACTATAGAACGTCGATGGGCGGGCTGTTTGGGTCGGGAAGTTTGGGCCGCATCCGGAAATATCCCTTGACACTTAGAGGCTATTCCGGGTATATTTATTGCCGAATGATATAGAAACCGGAAAGGATCATGACCAGGAGCGACCCCTTGATAGAAACGATCAAATCCATCATCCTGGATTTTCAGGAAATCCGGCTGGAGACCGGGGTGCCCCGGCGTTTGCGTATCGAGACGATACACGGCAAGGCCGCCGTCTGCATCGGTGTGCGGCGGAGCGGCAAGTCGACTTACATGTTCCAGGTTATCCAGCGGCTGTTGGACGGCGGGGTCCCACGGCAGAACATTCTGTATCTGAACTTCTTCGACGACCGGCTTCACAACCTGCGGCAGGACAATCTCGGCCTGATCGCCGAGGCCTATTACTCCATCTACCCAGAGAAGAAAAACACAGAGACGGTCTACTGCTTTTTCGACGAGATTCAGGCTGCCCCCGGTTGGGAGCCATTCGTCGACCGCATGATGCGCACGGAAAAATGCGAGATGTACCTGACCGGTTCGTCGGCAAGGATGCTGTCAAAGGAGATCGCCACGCAAATGCGCGGGCGGGCTCTCTCGTGGGAGATGTTTCCGTTCTCGTTCAGGGAATTTCTGGACTACAAAGAAATCGAGAGCGAGGGCGCGCTGTCGACTAAAAAACGGCTCCTCGTTCAGAAGGCCTTCGAGGAATACTGGGAGACCGGCGGCTTCCCGGAGGTCGCCGGTCTTGGCCGAAACCTGCGGATCAAAACCCACCAGGAATACTTTCACACCATCCTATTTCGAGATTTGGTCGAGCGCCACGACGTTTCACATCCGAAGGCGGTGACCGATCTGACGCACTGGCTGGTGGACAACACGGCCTCGCTTTACTCCGTCAACAGTCTTACGGGCTATCTCAAGTCACTGGGCCACAAGGCTCCGAAGTCCGCGGTGTCGGATTACCTGGAATGGTTCGAGGATGCCTATTTCCTGTTCACTGTGCGCATATTCGACCCGTCTCTCGCGCGCAGCAACACTAATCCGAAAAAGGTCTACTGCGTCGATCACGCACTGGTCACTTCGGTGTCGTCCGGAATTCTGGTCAACTCCGGCCATCTCCTTGAGAACCTCGTATTCACGGCCCTCCGACGACTTCACCCGGAGATCTACTATTACAAGACCAAGACCGGCCGGGAGGTCGATTTCATCGTCCCGATGCGCGGCCGGTCCAAGATGCTGGTCCAGGTGTGCGAGTCCCTGGCGGAGCCGCAGACGCGGAAACGGGAGACTGCTGCCTTGAGTGAGGCGATGGCCGAACTGGGCCTCTCCACTGGAACCATTGTGACCCGGAACGAAGATGAGCGGCTTGATGTGGAAGCCGGGACCATCGAGGTGGTGCCGGCATGGCGATTCCTACTCGAACTCTCGAAATCTACGGAATAGTCGCATGAGATTCTTGCTGATCAGCGAGGGAATTGACATCGGCACGAGAAACCCAGGAAAAGACCTGGGGCCCTCGTATTTCCGTCAAGTCGAGTGTCGCTCAGAAAAAAAAGGGGGAGATCGACCCCAAGCTCTAGATCGCCGACGAATCTCTTCAGCGGCGCATTCTATGCCAGCGGCTTCTTGAATGGAAGGCGCTCAACATTCGACATCACAAACTAAGATGAGAATGAATATGGGAAAAGTGGCCGTTATCACCGGCTGAAATCATGGAATTGGCGCGGCAATTGCCAAAGAGCTGGCCTTCACCGGGTATAACGTTGTCATTACCTGGTTGAACCCGAACAAATATGAGTACTCGCACATCGACCAATACCGGATGCTTCATACCATGGGAGGAGGAGGTGAAGCCGATAGAATCCTCAGAGAGATTGCTGAAAACGGCGGTAAAGTTGTGAGCTTCCCTGCGGACCTGGCAAACAAAGTCGATATCACCGACTTGCTAAACTTTGCTGAAAGAGAATTCGGATCGGTCGACACGCTGGTCAACAACGCAGCCCACGCAGAGAGTAACGACACACTGGAAGCTTGTGATGCGGGAGTCATTGACCGAACATATGCTGTCAATGTCAAAGCTCCGATACTCCTGATTCAGGAATTTCTCAAGCATTACAAGACTTCTGGCTTGAAAAAGAGTTCCATAGTAAACATCAGCACAAATGCCGCGCAGTACAATGCCTTTGAAATCCACTACGGGGCGAGCAAGGCTTCTCTCGAAGCCTACACACGCGCTCTTTCCGTTTCACTGGGAGGATACGGTATTCGTGTCAATGCAGTTTCTCCAGGCCCTGTTCACACGGGAATTCCACAATCATACATAACCACGGAGCTTGAGGAGACCCTCAACAAAAAGATCCCTCTTGGACGTTGTGGGCAACCCGCGGATATTGCTAAGGCGGTGCGCTTCCTCGTTTCCGACGACGCTGACTGGATTACTGGCCAGGTTCTGGCGGTGGACGGTGGGCATAGCTGGGGACGATGTTTGTGAATGGAGCTTGAACAGGCCTGCGCGCGCCTGCTCGAGATGAACCGGATGAAGTCCGAACTGCTGTCCCATGTCTCGCATGAGCAGAAGACGCCTGTCGCGGCCATGTATGGCTTCATCATTCTCGTGGCCAAACGTCTGAGTAAATCGGTGCTGCCGGCCTTGCCGCCGGGCAATGACAAGCTCTACCACGACGTCCAGCTGATTCAGCGGAACATGACCATGCTCCGGCAGGACGCGGAACGGCTCAGCGAGATCATCCTCAACGTCATCGATCTGACGGAACTGGAATTCGGCAACAGCCTGCTGAATATGGAACCGGTCGCCCCGGCAGAGATCGTCCAGCGGGCAGGGCATAGCGGTCACGGATCAGGAACTCATCTTTGAAAAATTTACCCAGCTTGGCGACCCCTTGACCGGGAAACCGGCTGGTCTGGGCCTCGGTCTGGCCATTTGCCGGGAAATTCTCGCCAGGCACGGCAGCGTGCTCAGGGTGCGCAGCGAGCACGGCGCGGGCAGTTGCTTTTTCTTCTCCCTGTCTGGCCTGGACGCCGCGGAGTGAACCGGTATGGGGGATATGAGAACAGGCTTTCTGGCCTCTCTTTTGCATGTTGATCGCAACCGGATACCTCTTTCAACCAGGCGAGGCATGACCATGAGGATCGTTGCGCTCTGTCCGTATTCCCGGACCGGCGTCGTGAGACGTCTGTTTTCCGCTCCCGGGCCTGGGCCCGGCCTGGGAATGCTCCTTGTCGGGCTGCTGTGTTGCGTCTTCGGACTGCTCGCTCCAGGCCCGGGGGCTGCGGCCCAGACCCCGCCCGCCGACGCGTGGGCTCCGCTCGTGGCCAGATTGACAGCGGACGGGTTCGATCCGTCGGTGGTGCGCCCCATTTTCAGCCGGCCTGAAGTCCGCTTCGACGCCTCGGTCATGGCGCAAAAGATGACCGAGTTGTACACGACCAAATACGGATCCAGCCTGGCCACCGCCATCGCCGGGCGCCTGTACGAACTCGGCTATCTCGACGTCAGGCCAAAGGGCAAGGCCAGTGGGAGACTCACGGCGGCCATCAAGGCCTACCAGCAGCTTCATGCGCTCCCGGTGGACGGGAAGCCAGGCCCCGAGCTGCTGAGCCTCCTGCGCCAGGATACGGCCAAGGCCCCGCCAGGCTTCACCCTTCCGCCGCCTGCGGCCCGGACGGGTCCGGCGGTATATCGCTCGATTCTGACTCCGGAACGTCTGGCCGAAGCGGAGGTGTTTCATGGCTCCTGGCTGCCTGTATTGCAGCATATCCAGCAGGTCTACGGCATCGCTCCGGAAATCGCGGTCGGACTGCTGGCCGTCGAGACGCGGCTCGGGAAATTTCTGGGCGAGAAAAGTGCTCTGATTACCCTGGCCTCCATGGCCATGGTGCAGCGTATAGCGGAGGTTCTGCCATTTTTTCAGAACGAACAGCTCACGCCGGCGCAACGGACCTGGATGGCCGGCCGCATCAAAGACAAGTCCGACTGGGCCTATGCCGAGCTGAAGGCGCTGCTCGTCTACGCCGCCGTCAACCGCCAGGACCCGGTCGGCATTCCGGGTTCCGTCTACGGCGCGATAGGCATAGCCCAGTTCATGCCGACGAATGCGCTCAAGTTCGGCGTGGACGGGAACAACGACGGCAACGTTGATCTCTTTACCACGGAAGACGCCCTGCACAGCATGGGAAATTATCTCTACCACCACGGCTGGCGGGCCGATTCCGCCGATTTTCAGGACCAGCGGCGCGCGCTGTACAATTACAACCGTAGCGCAATCTATGTGAACACCATACTTGCTGTTGCCGAGCACCTGCAACGGCGGCAGTCAGCGGCTATTTCAGGGCCGCAAGAAACGCCCGGTCGGTATTGACTTTGGCTAAGAGCTTCGGAATCGATTCATGGGTTGAACGGCTAACCGACAACAAGAGGCTTGCATAATTCAGCAATTTCGAGTATGTGGATTGCCTGATGCCTCCGGGGACAGCGGGGATAAAGCAAGCCAGGAGGGAACCTGACCATGGATGCCACCTCATTTGTCGATCGGCGAAGCACGCCGCGTATCGTCCTGCGAGCCTATGGAAACGAGAACACCTGTCTGTTGCGCGTGCCCGACGTTATCTCAGCGCAACTCATCGACGTATCGCCCAATGGCGCTCGGTTGAAATGCCAGTCCCGAGCCTATACGCCCAAAGCCGGGCAACAGGTATCCCTTGACCTGGGATTCAAGAATTTTCCCGTAGAGACCGCGCGGATTTCAGCGGAAATCCGCTGGCACGACGGGCAGGAGTTCGGGGTTCTGTTTCACAGCCCGCTGGACGTCACCGTAAGCGAGTTGCAGCGCGCGCTGGACATCGCCTGACCCGTGCGGCGCCAGCAGCCCGCGACGTGTCCGGAGCTGTCGCCAGGCCAGGAATCCCGTGTATCAATAACTTGCTTCATGCCACTGAAGACCTGCCGAAGATGAAAAATACGAATGACATTCTTACCGGCATCATGGTCGTTGTGCTCGTCTTCTGGGGGGTCTCCGTCTATGACTACATCCGGGAGAAAATTCAGTTCAAGGCCAGCGGCAAGGCCACGACTGCGTCAGGAGCACGCAGCCCACTGCAATGGCTTTCGGACAAGCTGCACCTGCCGCGCAAGAAATTCGCCCGGTCCAGTCCGCGGCAGGACAACGGCGACAATCCGCCACCGGATGCCTGATCGCGCCCGGCGGCAAACGCTGACATGGCGCAGACGCGCCCGCACGAGGTGAGATCATGAGGACAGGAAGCACGCTGGTCTTCAAGTACGGCATAGGTTTCGGCACGGCCCTGGCCATCGCCATCTCCTTCACGCTGAACCGCTCCATTCTCTGGGCCATAATACACGGCGTGTTCGGATGGGTTTACGTCGTTTATGCGGCGCTGTTTAAACAATACTAGAGACGGCGCGAGACGCATGTCCGTTGCCGGGTGCATGTTCAGCACATGGGACTGTTCCGGGGTGTCACGGAGCGGACCGGAGAAGATCGATGTGGAATTCGTTTCATTCGTCCCCCCGAACAGCGGAGACGACGCTGCCCTGCGCGCGGTGTGGCCGAAGCCTGACCGCGGTACGCGGGTGCCGGGACGTGCAGCTGCGCTGCCCGGCCTGCCAGGCCGTCTTTCCGGTCGAACACTACGTCGCGGTGATGGACGAGGCCTTGGAGCGTTTTTTGGAAAACGTCTATTGCAACCGTATCTGAGCCAGGCGCCAGTGCCAGCCGGAAGCACCGCCGGTACCCCGGCTCCGTTCTTCATTCTCCGATGATTTTGACCAGCACCCGCTTGCGGCGGTTCCCGTCGAATTCACCGTAGAAAATCTGCTCCCAGGGGCCGAAATCGAGTCTGCCTTCCGTGATGGCGACCACGACCTCGCGCCCCATGATCTGCCGCTTCATGTGCGCGTCGGCGTTGTCCTCGCCGACATTGTGCCGATACTGCGCCACAGGGGCATGGGGAGCCATGCGCTCCAGCCAGACGTCGTAGTCGTGGTGCAGCCCGGACTCGTCGTCGTTGATGAACACGCTCGCGGTGATGTGCATGGCGTTGACCAGCACCAGGCCCTCAAGGATGCCGCTTTCCTGCAGGCATTGCGTGACCTGCGGCGTAATGTTGACAAAGCCGCGCCTTCCGGGGACCGTAAACCAGAGTTCTTTGCGAAAGCTTTTCATAACCTGTCCGTACGGCAGTCCGTGCCGCTTGCCCGACTCGCGAGCATACGCACTTCCGCCTCTCAGGGGTTCAGCTCGTTATAGAGCAGCAGGGCCGCTGCCGCCGTAGCCAGGGGATTGCTCACGCGGCTGTTGATCTCTTTCGGCAGCCGGACAGCGCCCTCGTTGATGGTTTCCACGCTCGCCACCTCGCGGTTGTCCTGCCAGAATCCGAAGCCTGCCGGGGAATGCAGCCTGTGCGTGGTGCCGGCCAGTCGGTTGCTGGCATTGACCGCGTAGGTCGCCTCGCCGAAAAATTCCCCCCGCATCAGGGCATCGCCCCCGCGCCGTTGCAGCATGAGACGCCATTCCGCGCCGCCGGAGGCGGGCTTCATGACGCAAAACAGGCTTTCGCGGCCGCCGAATTCCATCGAAGCCGAGCCCCAGCTGACGCTGCGGCCTTCGGCATCGACGCCGCAGCCGCACTGCCAGGCCGAGCCGTCGGGCGCGCGCAGAATGAACTCGTACTCCTGAACCGCCTGGCCCTTGCGGTAGTTGGCCAGGCCCAGGGCCGTGGCGTGCGTCCAGCTACGCTTGACGCTGTCGACGTGAAAGGGGCCGAAGCTGAAGCGTTCGTCCACGACGAATTCTCCGCGCCCGCGCACCTCG
>CAZGAH010000130.1:0-6870 GCA_964523295.1 uncultured Desulfovibrionaceae bacterium
CGCGTATCCGTATGCTCGCCGCCGAGCCGGGGATGACCCGGCGCGCCCTATTCTCTCGTGGGTGCGCTCCAGGCACCTGGCCTCCAGGCTCCTCGGCCTCGCCTTCCGCCCCCTCCCCGACGACTGGCACGCCCGCTACGGCTATCGCCCTGTGCTCCTCGAAACCATCGTCGAAAAGGCCCGCTTTCGCGGAACCTGCTATCGCGCTGCCAACTGGCAGTACCTTGGCGATACGCGCGGTCGCGGCAAACTCGATACCACGCATGCCTGCGCTCTCCCCGTCAAAAGCGTCCGTGTTCTTCCACTGACGTCCCGCTTCAGACAGCACCTGACCAGCCAGACCATCTTTACACCGCCCGCCCTCTACCTGCTCTCCTCCGGCATCCAGGTTGCGTCATGGGCTCTACTCCGAATCTCAGGCAGGGCAAGAATCTGTTGATATGGTCGGAGGAATTGCGTAGACTTGATCATCGCTCGACATGGATCAGCCAGCCGCCCGGCGCAGCAAGGGGATCGGTAGCGGCTGTGAGGCTGCTTCTTCTTGCCCGGGGGGGCGCTTTGATATGAACCAGCCAACGACAGGCAACCAACAACCCGACCAGAGTCTGTATTCTCCGACGTTTTACGCGCGGCAGCCTGTTTTTACCGAGGACAAGCGCATCTGGGGATACGAGCTGCTTTACCGTCATGGCCCCGAAGACGAGACCGCGCTCTTCGAGGACAAGGACGCCGCAACGCTCAACGTCCTGGTGAACGCCATCTCCTGGCCGCGCAGCGATGCGCTCAGCGATGCCAGAGTGCTGGTGAATTTCCCTCCCCGTTGTCTGCTCGACAACATCCCCTACGCGCTTTCGCCCGCGAACGTCATGCTCCAGGTGCCCGAGCAGACGCTCACCTCGCCCGGGCTGCCCGAGCGTCTGCACGAATACCGGCAGAACGGCTTTCAGATCGCCATCGACGACTACCAGGGACGCGCGGAAGTCCGCTCGATGCTGTTCCTGGCTGACGTGCTGATCATCGACGTGCTCAAAGTGCCCGGTGAGACCGTGCAATCGTTCATGAGCCGGGCGCAGGGATTTTCCGGGAAATTTCTGGCCAAACGCGTGGAGGACGGGCATCGGTTCATCATGTCGCGCGGGCTTGGCTGCTCGTTGTTTCAAGGCTTTTTTTTCCGCCGGCCGGAGCTGGTTTCCGGGCGCAAGCTCACAACCAGCCAGATGTCTCGCCTGCAGCTGCTCGGCGACATCGAACGCAGCGATCCCGATCTCGACTCGCTGGCCAAAAAAATCCAGAACGACGTATCGCTGAGCTTCCGGCTGCTGTGCCTGGTGAACAGCGCGGCCTTCGGCCTGCGCAAGGAGGTGCAGTCCATTCATCAGGCCATTGTCCTGTTGGGCTGGATGCGTATCCGCAGCTGGCTGCGCCTGGTGCTGCTGACCGATCTGGCCTCCCGGAATTCGACGTCGGAGCTGCCGTATCTCTCCGTGCTGCGAGCGCGTTTTCTGGAGGAAGCATCCCGCCGCAACGCGATGGAGCCGGGCTTCTCGGACACGCTGTACCTCCTGGGTCTGTTTTCCCTGCTGGAGCCGATGCTGTGCGTACCGGCCAGGGAAATTATCCCGGAATTGCCCTTGCCGCGGGGCGTGAGCCAGGCCCTGTGCGGAGAGCAGAGCGAATATACCCCCTGGCTCGATCTTATCCAGGGCTTTGAAGGCGGCGACTGGGCTGCCGTGGATGAGACCGTGGCGTTGCTGGGACTGGATCCGGTGCTCACGGCGCACGCCTATTACGACGCGATGACCTGGACCAACGGCTTTTTCGATGTCGCTCGAAAGAGTTCTTCAAAAGCAGCCTGATTTTTCGCTTGTTGCCCCCTGCCGGCTTCGGCTACACTCAGGGCCATGCGCAACCGTAGTGTTCCCCTTCTCAGGAAACGGATCAAACCCGGCTGGCGTTGCCGACGAGCGCAATACAGCCCGTTCAAGGTCATGTTCCAGCGTGCCCTGCTTCTTGCCCTTCTGCTGACCGGTGGCGGCATCCTGGCCGGCTCCGGTCGCGCCCTGGCAGCGGAGACGCAACTCCAAATCCAGGCCAACCCCGCCCGCGCCGAGGATGTCGTCGGCTACTGGAGCCTGGTTCCCTTGCCTGATGACCTGACCGCGAAGAACAAGACGAATCCCTGGCCTCATCCCTTTCAATATTTCGCTTTTTACGCCAATGGTGACATCATCCACCACGCCGCCGCCCAGGATCCTCAAGACAACCCGGCAACGCTCGACAGGATGCACGACATGCTCCCGGCCACCATGCATTTCCGCTTTGAGGACGACATGTTCATCGTCACGCGCGACGGTCAGCCGCGCGCCACGGAGCGCTGGGGCGTCAGCGTCATCGCTACGAATTTTACGCTTGCCGGCGTGCTCTTCAAGGCCGGCGATCTGCTCATGAGCCTGGACGACGGCCAGGGCAACGTCCTCTACCGACGCCACCTGCGCCGGCTTGGAAGCCGTTGAGCCCTTAGCGGTCGCATCCGTCAGGGCAAAGGGGCGACAGGCGACGCTAGGGACAGGCGCCGCTTTCACTGCAATTGCTCCGGGAGGTTGACCATGCGTATTCTGCTTGTCGAAGATGACGACAAGATTGCCACCTTCGTCGTCAAAGGGCTCAAACAGGCCGGATTCGCCGTGGATCACCGCAGCGACGGCGTAGAGGGGGTGCACCTGGCACTCACCGAGCCCTATGACGCCGCCGTCATCGACATCATGCTGCCGGGAATGGACGGGTTGCAGATCATCGAGGAGATGCGTCGCAACAAGATGAATTATCCGGTGATCATTCTCAGCGCCAAGCGCTCCGTCGAAGACCGGGTCAAAGGATTGCAGACCGGCAGCGACGATTACCTGACCAAACCCTTTTCCTTTTCCGAGCTGCTGGCCCGGATTCAGGCCCTGATCCGGCGTTCGACCTCGTCGAGCGAGCCCTCGCGACTGGTTTTCGAAGACCTCTGTCTCGATCTGCTCAAACGGGAGGTGGTCCGGGCCGGAAAGACGCTGGATCTCCAGCCCCGGGAGTTTGCCCTGCTCGAGTACCTGATGCGCAATGTCGGACGCGTCGTTTCCAAAACCATGATCCTCGAGCATGTCTGGGATTACGATTTCGACCCGCAGACCAACGTGGTGGACGTACTCGTGTCCCGACTGCGCAGCAAGGTGGACAAGGACTTCGAGCCCAAGCTGATTCATACGTTGCGCGGAGTCGGCTATGTCCTCAAGACTGCTTAGACAGCTGTGGAAGAGCACAGGCTTCCGGCTGACCCTCTGGTTCGCGTCCGTTTTCATCCTGAGCCTGCTCCTGCTGTGCGCGCTGGTCTACCTGCTGCTGGCGCGCTCCATCCAGGACAACACCCGGCAACTGGCCCTGAACAAGCTGAATCAATACACCCGGGTCGAGCAGACCAGGGGCCTGGGCTCGCTGTTGCGCGAGCTGGTGCAGGATGACCCGGTAAACCACATGACGGGCTTTTTCGTCCGCGTGGCGGATGGTAACAACCAGACCATGTTCATGACCATGCCTGCGGGCTGGGAGGACGCCGACCCCGGTCAGATTGCCGACCGGAAATTTTCCGGCGAGAGCCACTGGCTGTTCATGCAGCAACGCCCCGGCGAGGACGAGCTGGAGATCATGTCCCTGGTGCTGACGGACGATGTCACCATTCAGGTCGGCTTCGGCAGCGGCGAACAACGCAAGCTGCTCGGGCATTTCAAACGCATTTTCATGGTGATCATGCTGCCGGCCCTGGTGCTGGGCGTCGCCGGGGGCTATGTGTTCGCCCACTGGTCGCTGCGCCCGGTCCGGGACCTCACCGCGACCATCCGTCGAATCGACCCCGGCAACATGGGCGTACGCGTTCCCTCGCGCGAGCTTGGCGACGAGCTTGACGAGCTCGTCACCCTGTTCAATCGCATGTTGGAGCGCATCCAGACCCTGATTCAGGGTATGCGCTCGGCGCTGGACAACGTGGCCCACGACCTGCGTACGCCGCTGGCCAGGCTGCGCGCCGGCGTCGAGACCGTGTTGCAGACTGACGCCGATTGCCTGACGCTGCGCGAGGTGCTTCAGGACTGCGCCGAGGAATCCGAAATCATCGTGAATATGCTCAACGTGCTCATGGACATTTCCGAGGCCGAAACCGGGGTCATGTCGCTGCATTACGAGTTCACGGACATTACCGCCCTGCTGGCCGACGTGACGGAGCTGTACCGCTACGTGGCCGAAGACAAATCCATAGTCATCGCACTCAAGGCGCCGCCAGCGCTGGTGGTCTCGGCAGACGCCCGGCGACTGCGACAGGTCGTCGCCAACCTGCTGGACAATGCCGTCAAATATACGCCGGAAGGCGGGCATGTCGATGTCGCGGCCATGCCCGCGAGCGAGGGCTTCGCCATCGAGGTGAGCGACACCGGAACCGGTATTCCCGACGAAGACATGCCGTTCATTTTCGATCGCCTGTACCGCGGGGACAAGAGCCGCTCCCTGCGGGGGCTGGGCCTGGGGCTGAGTCTGGTCAAGGCCGTCGTGCAGGCGCACGGCGGCGATATTGCCGTGCGGAACCTGCCGGAACACGGGGCCTGCTTCACGATCACGCTCCCGCAAGGCCAGCCGGCATGAGCCGGTCGAGACCGCATTTCGCGCTCGCCGCCCTTGCCGCCGTCCTGCTGGCGTCGTGGGTATGGCCCGCGTTGGTCATGGCGCAGACGCCCGGTGACACGTTCAGGGATTTCCCCTGGGGAGCGTCGCGCCGAGACCTCCCGGTCAAGCCCGAACGCTGGATCAGACCAGGGAAGGCCACGCAACACATGATCGGACTGGCTACCCTGGGCCTGATCGCGCCGGACATCCATACACGCTATCTCTTTTACGCGCTCGACGGCGACGAGCGCCGGGCAGGACGCCTGCGCTGTCTTGGCCTCAGTTACGGATTCACACAAGGCGCAGACGAGCAGTTCGTTGCGGTCAACGCCATATTCAGCGTGGTAATACCCGCGGCGGACATCCTGGCCAACGCCGTCGACCTGCTGGGCACGGCGTATACCCGGCCCGCGGCCGGATGCGTTCTCTGGGATACCCCCGAATTCAAGGCCCTGCTGAACAATAACGCCCTGTTCATCCTGCGCAAACCCGAGGCGCTGCGTGTCGTTCAGCCGAACGTGAATGCTGAAGCCGCCAGGCTGGCCCGGTTCTCCGCGGCGCCCGCAAACCAGGGCAGCGAGCCGGCGCCTGCGACGGCGATGGCGAAGAAAACAGACGACGCGGGCGTCCCCGGGCCAGGCGTTCCGTCTCCGGTCAAAGCGGAGCCCGGCAACCCGGCGCTTCCGGCTCCGAAACCGGCGACACCGGAGCCTTCCCAGCCGGCATCAACGACGCAACGCTCGATCCCGCCTTCTCCGTCGCCGACGCGTCCGCATCAGGCCGACGGCCCGGCCTTGCGCCGGGCGATCACCCACGCGACAGCGCCCCCGGCCAGCCCGGACGCGACGCCAGCCACGGTCGCCACGTCGGCATCAGTCCAGCCACAAACGCTCCCGGGGTCGTTCCGTGCGCCTGTCCGGCAGCCTGCGAACTGACGCGACTACGGTTTCGCGTTGTTTGAGGCCTTGACGTAATCCTCGAGAATAATCTTCGGCTCCAGGGTCTTCTGCTCGAAAACGCCGTCAGCATTGCCGTCGAAGTGCCCGAAGTCCTTGTTGGTCCGCGAGTCGATGACCGTATAGCCGTACACGCGCTTGTGAAAGGGCTGATTGGGGACATAGAAGGCATGGAAAAAAACCTTCCGCTCTGGATTGTCTGCCGGGATGAACGCCGCGCTCACGGTGTCGTTGCCCGGAATGATGGGAAAGGCGTCAAAGGGCTCCGTGTAACCGAGAAACTTACCGGCGTCGATGGCCTGTTGAACAGCGGCCTGAAGCTCGACAGCTGTCCGAAAATCAATGTCGCCGTCGTCCGAGGCGACGATCTTTTTTTCGTGCGGCGGCAAGGGCACAACGCCCTTGGCCGGCGGTACGGGCGGCGCGGGTGGAGCTGCCTCCGGCGCCGCTACGGCAGCGGGCGCAGAGGAGGGGGGCGGCGCGGAAGGCTGAGCGGAGGCAGGGGGCGGAGGCGTCGGCTCCGCAGGGGCGGGAGCGGCCGGCGTCTCGGCTTTGGCTGCCGGCTGCGCAGGCTCGGGCTTTTTCGTGAGCGGCATTCTGTCCAGTCCGGGCGTGTATTCCACCTGAGCCGGAGGAATCTGTTCAAGGTCGGCCTGGCTCTCCGGCCTGGCCTTGGCCTGCTCCGCAGTGTCGCCCGAGGCCTGCGTTTCCGCAGGCTTGTCGCTGCCGAACATCTTGCTCGTCCAGCCGCAGCCGCTCAGGCAGAACGAAATCAACAGCAGACTCCAGAGTACGCCCCGACATCCGAATGGGAAAAAAAACCTCATGATACCGTCTCCTCGTATCGCGCCATAGACCGCATGGCCTTTGCTCTCTTGTGGAAAACAAGACTATAGCACGATCACTATCGTGGCGGCAAGCTGCGCTGGCGGCCCTGAAATTCGGAGCAGGTCTAACCGGACAAATCAGGTAGTCTGCGAAAATGAGCTGAACATAAGGCTCCGCGGCGTGCAGACTCACGCCATGTCACGGAAGCTCGCCACTAAGAATGATTTCCGGGGACGCAAGGGGTGCTGCCTGTATCTGTTTATCCAATTCGTGTTGATGAGGATCAAGCGCTGCCTGGGGGACTCCAGAGCGCTCTGGCGATGCGGGAGGTGCTGTTGACACACGAGGCACTTATAGCCTTGATTGGATTCAATGCGGCACAGGCCCAGCAGGGGAG
>CAZGAH010000131.1:0-6600 GCA_964523295.1 uncultured Desulfovibrionaceae bacterium
GTCCTTGCGATCCTGCGGTTCCATCCCCACCAGCAGAGGCCAGGCCCGAGTTCGCGTATGTAGTGGAGCAGCTCGTCAAAGAAACTCGCGGTATTCAGCGCGTAAACCCGATCCATCGACCGCGTCCCGTTCAACACCCCGGCCACCAACGCGTTGTAGCGCGTCGCTGTCTTCCATTCCTCCAGCTCTGCAAGGCGAGTCGGTTTTGTGTTCAGCTTTTTTTTCAGACTATTTGACGTGTTCCGAAATAACCTGTTCCGAATCTCAGATGTGCATTTGACCTCCACCTCTTTCCAGAAACTGCAAACCTTCCCCCCGGTCATTTCATACCGCCGAAATGTCCCATCCTGTACCGTGCCATCTTTCCGGCACGCGTGAGGGCGGCAGCTACGGGGCGGGAAAATTCTGCCCAAAACACATCCATCCCCATGGCAGAAGTGAAAAGCAAACCCGGTCCGGCTGCACGGCATTATCTGCACGTGCGCTGAAAACAGTGCCCACACCCTAATGTTCATGATGAAAACCGACGATGAGGGCAAAGAGACGGACTGGACGACAATGGGCAACGCACTGTTGAACGGTACGAATTCTGCATGTCGTTTCGCGCCGTGACCACGTTCGATCGGGACCGGCAGGCTGGCGAGGGAAAGGCCCAAACCCGGATTGCATCCTGACGAACACCAGAACAGCGCAGAGGACGGAGCATGGCAGACGGAAAGCACAGATGGGGAGGACTGGCTCTGACTGTTCTTGTGGCTTGTATGGTCATGTGGACGTCTCCGGCCCTGGCAGGCGAACGGAAAAGCGACGCCGCTTCCAGGCCGACCCTGGCCCTGCATTCGATCGCGATTGAACAGCTCCCCGGGACTACGGTGGCCGCCGGCGCGGGCAACCGCCCCGGTTCGCCGGCAGGAGCCCAGGCTACGCCGCTGCAGGGACGGCCCGAACGGGCCGGCGTCGCCGGGGTGGCGTTTCCCGGAGCGCCGAACCAGGGCGTATCGCGTCCCGGCGGGCAGGGCTCTGCGGTCGGCATGGCCGCATTGCCGGTGACTCCGACGGGCGCGGCCGTATTCGATCTGCCGCAGCGCACCGCGCGCGAGCGTTCGGCCCAGGTCTGGCGTAACGGATCGACGGCGCAGGGTTTCCGCCCCGGGCCGACCGGGTCCGCCGGGCCGGCGTCATCCCGGGCGACCGTAACCGCCGGAAATCCGAGTCAGACGGGCAAGGGCGCCAATCTTTCGACAGCGCCGTCCGTCCTGTCTCCGACGGACGCCGGCGATCCGGCGCGTACGGAACTTATCGCCTGGATCAATCACTACAGCAAGGCCTACGGCGTCGATCCGCGGCTGACCTACGCGGTGGTGGAGCAGGAGTCGCGATTCAACATCAGGGCCAAATCCCATAAAGGCGCTCAGGGGTTGATGCAGATTATGCCCGGAACCCAGAAGCGGCTGGGTCTGGAGGACCCCTACGATGCGCGGCAGAACCTCGAGGCCGGCATCCGCTATCTCGCCATGCTGCTGGAGGGGTTCAAAACCAAGGATCTGGCGCTGGCCGCCTACAATGCCGGCGAAGAGGCGGTAAACCGCCACGGCGGCATCCCCCCCTACAAGGAAACGCAACACTACGTCCGCGTGATTCTGGGGCGCTACGAGCAACTCGTCAGCGATCAGAACCAGTCCGCGGGCCTGGCAACACCTGACCTGCTCCCCTCGCTGGCAACCGCGGCCCCGAAGAAGATCGGGGAAAAAGGCCGGGAGCGCCTGCTCATGCTGGCCCAGGGCTATGCCAAAACTCCGGACCAGGGACCTGAAGTCCGCAACAGCGCCGTACGTCTGCCTTTGCCTTAGGCCTCAGGCACGGAAAATTTCCGGAGCAGAGCTTCACAGGGGGCCGGCGGCAGCGACAACGTTGGCGTCCGTCATTTCCTGCCATGCGCCGTCGGATACGCTCAACAGACCAGGTGCGCCGGGCGGACGAGCCCCTCGGGGCTGACGTAGCGGACTTCGCATTCCAGCCAGAAGCCGGTCCGTTCGTACACGGCCTCGCGTACGCGCCGGATGCATTCCAGGACGTCGGCGGAGCGGCCGTGGCCGTGGTTGACCATGAAATTCGCGTGTTTTGGCGAGACCTCGATATCGCCCACGCGCAAGCCTTTGAGCCCGGTATCTTCGATGACCCGGCCCGGCGGTCCGAAGCGCTCGTAGATAGCCTGGCTGTTGGTGAAGACCGAGCCGCAGTTGGGCAGATCGAGCGGGAATTTCCGCTCCCGCTCGGCAAGGTCCTCGGTGATATCCTGCTCGATGACAGCCGGTTCCCCTCTTTCGCAGACGATCTCCGCGCCGACGACAATGCAGTCGTTACGCTGGAAGACGCTGGTCCGGTACCCGAAGCCGCAATCGCACGCGGCAACGCATTGCCGGCGTCCCGAGCGGTCAAGGACGTCGACCTGGCGCAGGTTGTCGCCGATGGCCCGGCGCCGGCTGCCTCCGTTCATGGCGATCAGGCCGCCGAGCGTGCCGGGTATTCCTGCCGTATGCTCCAGACCGCTCAGGCCGGCGCGCGCGGCGGCCCGGGCCAGGTCGTACATCGTCGCGCCGGCCTGGGCCCGGATGACGTCACCCTCGATCGTGAACCCGGCCATGCCCTGCCCCATGCGGATGACCACGCCGCGGACTCCGGCGTCGTCGAAGAGCAGGTTGGATCCGCAGCCGATAATCACGGTGGGAACGTCCGCGGACGCGGTCAGGGCCAGCGCGCGAGACAGCGCATCCACGCTGGCCGGCTCGACGAGCAGGTCGGCCGGGCCGCCTATGCGCCAGGTGGAACAGTCCGCCAGCACAGCGGCTGGCCGTGCGTCGGGGATCGCGGCGCGAAGTTCGCTCAGTACGGCGGAAAGGCTGGACATGGTGGCAAATCCTTCAGGACAACAGTGCATACGCAGGGCGTGGGCGGGTTCGGACCGTACGCTACAGGTCGTAGAGTGTCTCGTCGCGGGCCGGCGGACGGAACCGCAGGCGAGGACGGGTCTTGCCAGCCACGGCGGCCAGCGGGTCAACGGTTTCGAGCGCATCGCCAAGCTCGGCCTCGATGGCCTCGGGGTCCTCGCCGGCTTCCATGCGGCTCATGGCCTCGGCCATGGGGCCGGTCAGCTCCATGCCGGCGGCGTCATAGAGCCGGCGCATGAGCCGGGCCGCCTGTCTGGGGTCGTTTTCGTCGAAATTGTCACCGACTTCCCGCTCCAGCGAGCGCATCAGGCCTTCCATGCGGCTCTCGTCGAAGTCGGGCAGGCCGTCGGCATCGGCCTCGGATTCGGGCCGATTACGAGAAATAGCGAAGCGCGAGGCCTGGCGTTCGAGGCCGGGACGCTGGCAGCGCGGGCAGGCGGGGCGGGTCTGCGTATCCACCCGTGTAGACAGAAAGCTGAACACCGTATGGCAGTCTACGCAGTAGAATTCATAGATGGGCATGGCGTAACCTCCTGAAAGAGCGGGGAGTCTTGAGATTTCCAGTCCTTGACGATCAGGTCGATGCTGGCCAGACCGTTGTAGCGGTCGATTTTCGGCGAAAACGCCACCCGGAGGACCTGTCCGGTGCGGTTCGATCCGAAGTCCTCGGCCCGGCGCCAGGCCTTGCCGCGCAAGGTGATGCCGGCGGCCGCGTCGCGCAGGTGCATGAAAACGTGGTTCTTGCCCACAATGCGCGAGGCGCTGACCTGAACCGGGGCCGAGGCGAACACCGGCTCCGGATTGCCCATGCCAAAGGGCTGGAGCAACTCAAGCTCTTTGAGCAAGGTGAAATCAATGGTCGAAAAATTCAGCTCCGCGTCGACCTTGAGCCGCGGACTCAAGGGCTCGGGGCCAAGTTGCCCGAGCACGGCCTGGTGAAAACGCAGGCGCAGCGCTTCAAGGTTTTCCGGAGCCAGCTGCAGGCCCGCAGCCTGACGATGGCCGCCGAAGCCGAGCAGCAGGTCGCCGCAGGCGACGAGTCCGGCGTAGAGATCGAACTCGGCGATACTGCGACCCGAGCCCTTGAGCCGGCCGTTTTCGCCGGTCAGCAGCAGGGTCGGTCGATACCGTGCCTCGACCACGCGCGAGGCCACGATGCCGATGACGCCCGGGTGCCAGTGCGGTGCGTAGAGCACGTGTCCCATGCTGTCGGTCTGAGCCTGGGCCTGGGCTATGGCCTCGGTGGTAATGAGGTTTTCTTCCTTGCGCCTGGCCTTGTTCAGCAGGTCGAGTTTCGCGGCCAGGGGGCGCGCTGCGGCGAGATCGGGCGCCAGGAGCATGTCCAGGGCGATGTTGGCGCGGCCCATGCGGCCGGCGGCGTTGATGCGTGGCGCCAGGCCGAACCCGACGTGTCCGGCCTCCAGGACCGCGGAGATGCTGAACCCGCTGGCCTCCTTGAGCGCGGCGATGCCCGGTCGTTTGGCCTCGGCCAGCAGCAACATGCCGTTTTTCGTCAGCACGCGGTTCTGTCCGGTCAGGGGAACCACGTCGGCTATGGTCCCCAGGGCGACGAGGTCCAGCACCTCGCGCATGTCCGCGGCGGCGCCCGGCAGCAGACGGTTTACGGCGGCCATGAGAAAAAAGGCCACTCCCACGCCGGCCAGATCCGGACACGGGCAATCGCCCAGGCGGGGATTGCAGATGGCGTGCGCCGGCGGGAGCGTGTCCCCGGGGAGATGGTGGTCCGATACGACAACCGTCATTTCCAGCTCGCGCGCCCGGCTCAGCGCAGCAACGTCGGATATGCCGCAGTCCACGGTCAGCAGCAGCTTCACCCCGCGTGCTGCCAGGGCCTCGATGCCGGCCACGTTGACACCGTAGCCTTCGCTCTGGCGTTCGGGAATATGGTGCTCGGCCTGGATACCTCGCCGGCGCAGTACATCGATAACCAGGGCGGTGGCGGTAACGCCGTCGACGTCGTAGTCGCCCCATACGGCCAGGGTCTGACCGGCAGTCAGCCCCTGAGCCAGGAGCTGCGCCGCCTGCTCGATCCCTGGCCAGGCCGTGGGCGAGGCCAGATGGCGCAGGTTGGGGCTGAGGAACACGTCCATGGCCTGACGTGATTGCAGGCCGCGCTGCCAGAGCAGACCGGCCAGAAAAGGCGAAATGGCCAGTTCGCTAGCAATGTCCTCGATTCCGACCGGGGGGGCGGAAGACGGATTGCGCAGAATCCAACGCATGCTCATGTGTTCAGCTTGTCGTGGAGGCGAAAGGTTGTCAACAGGTCGGCCACGGCCGGAACGTCCCCCGGTGCGGCGGCTAGCCAGGGAGGACCATGATCACGGAACACAAGAAACGCCGGAGTCTCTTCAGGCCACGAACTCCGCTTCGTCGGAGAGATCGGCCGTTTTGGCGTCCGTATCCACAGGGGGAGGATTGGCGCTGACTTTGCCGTCCAGATCGACATAGCCCTTGAGCTTGAGCCAGTCCATGAACCGGAGCCCGGCTTCGAACTCCGCATTGAGCCCCAGGGCGGTGCGCAAGTGCTCGACGGTTTTGTCCAGTTCGCCCTTGGCGAAATAGACGCGGGCGATGTTGTAATGAAGATGCTCGTCGGCTTTGGAGAGCTGCAAGGCGCGCTCATAATAGTTGACAGCCTGATCGAACATCTTGTTTTTACGGAGGTTTATACCGAAATCATTGAAGAGGTGCTTGTGTTCCGGCTCGAACGCGGCATCGAGCTTGACCAGGCGTTCGAAAATATTGTTGGCCTTCTTGGCCTCGCCGCGTTCCAGGTAGGTCAGGCCCAGCCCGAAATTGGCGCGCACGTTGTCCACGTCGACCTTGAGGGCATTGGTCAGCTCGAACTCGGCACTAAAGGTCTTGCCTTTCTTACGGTGATCCTCCCCGAGCTCGATGGTCTTCTGCAGCTTCTGCATGGCCGGAAATACGCTATGCACGTAAAATTCCGGTTCCGGGCTGAACTGACGGAGCAGGTCCTCTTTGGTGATGGTTCGCTTGGGTCCTGATGGTACGCAATTGACATTCAGCGGCTGGATCTGAATGCTGCCGTCATCTCTTTCTTCCGCCATCCAGAAGGTCTTTTGGATGGTCCGGCGTATGGTGGTGCCAGTGCCGACCTTTTCTACACTCTGGGTTGAAAAAATACCCCGGATTTTTTCCCTCGCCCCCGCTGTATGGTCGCCTGCCGCGTGAGGCGCCTCTGCGGCTGTCGCCTCGTCGGGGGAGTAGCTGTCCTGCAGCTCGTCGTTGTCAACCTGTTCGAAACGGGGTATTTCTGTCGCATCATCCATGCTGTTCGCGCCTTTGGGCTTGGCCGTTCGATCGGTCGGTTGCTTCGCAGATACACACGGTTGATGGCCTGGAAGCGAAGTTGTCACCATGTGCCGTAATTCGCATTCGCAATCAATACATTGCCCGGTTTTGAGGATACCCGTCAACCTGAATGCTGTCAATTACTCAGAAATCAACCCGAAATTCGGAGCAGGTCTAGCCGGACAAATCAGGTAGTCTGCGAAAACGAGCCGAACACAAGGACCCGCGGCGCGTAGAGGCATGCCGTGTCACGGATGGTTACCAGCACGGGAGATTATCGGACTCGCCTGGCGGTGCTGCCGGAATGGCAGACAGC
>CAZGAH010000132.1:0-6515 GCA_964523295.1 uncultured Desulfovibrionaceae bacterium
GGCGAAAAGCAGGGCGCGCTGGCCGCCAGTCTGGCTCTGAGGACCCTCGCCGGAGAGCGGGCCGACGATATCCCCATCACGAGCGAGAGTCCCAACACCTGGATGTTCGATTATACGGCGCTGCGTCGGTTCGGCATCGACCCGGACGCCTTGCCCCCGGACAGCGTGCTCATCAACAAGCCGGAATCCTTTTACACGCGTTATACTGCGCTGACATGGAGCCTGGCGGCGGTCTTCCTGGGACTTATCGGCCTCGTCGCCGGGCTGACCCTGAACGGACTGCGGCTGCTGCGGGCCAAAGAGGCCCTGCGGACCAGTGAACTGCGCTTCAAGGCGCAGTACATCGGCATTCCCGTACCGACCTATACCTTCCAGCGACAGGGCGAAGAATTCGTGCTCATCGACTGCAACGACGCCGCTCAGGAGTATTCCCAGGGCCTGTTCAAGGAACTGCTCGGCCAGTGCTCCTCGGTGCTGTTCGCCGAGTTTCCGGCTTATACGCAGGATTTCCGCGCCTGTCTCGAATCCAGGAAAACCTTGCGTCGGCGCTGGGATTATCGCGTGCCGGGCACCTTGCGACGCCTGGTCTTTGACGCCTCGCTCGTTCCCATCCCCCCGGACATCGTCATGATCCACGCCGAGGACGTCAGCGAGCGGCTCAAGGCAGAAAATGCGTTGCTGGAAAGCGAGCGGCGCTATCGTTCGCTGTTCGAGGAGGCCACGGAGGGAATTCTCGTCGTGGACTGCGCAGGCGTCATTCTGGAAGCCAATCCCCGGAGCCTGGAAATGTTCGGCAACCACGGAAGCGTTATCAAGGGATCGAACATCGCGGACTGCCTCTGCTCCGCCACTCCCGACGCAGCGCCCTGGGACCTGGAGGCCCTGGACGTGGGAGAAACCCTGCGCGGCGAACGCATCCTGTCCCGGCCCGACGGATTCGATTTCGTGCTCGACGTCAGCGCCAAGCGCATTGCCCGCAATGCCGTACAGTTCATGTGCCGCGACATCACCGACCGTAAACAGATGGAGGAAGAACTTATCAAGTCCAGGATGCAGGCCGAAAACGCGGATCGCGCCAAGAGCATGTTCCTGGCCAACATGAGTCACGAGATACGCACCCCCATCAGCGGCGTCATCGGGATCGCCGAAATGCTGTTATCCTCGGAGCTGGCTCCCGAGGCCAGATCCAACCTGGAGCTCATCAAGTTTTCGGCGAACTCGCTGCTGACCATCATCAACGACATTCTCGATCTCTCCAAGATCGAGGCCGGCAGGCTGGAATTGCGCAAAACAGAGTTCAATCTCTACGAACTGCTGATGAGGACGACGCGTGGCTTCGGCTACGAGGCCCAGGGCAAAGGACTGCAGCTCGTGCTGTCCATCCATCCCAGCGTCCCGCGCATGGTGTATGGCGATCCGGACCGCCTGGCCCAGGTGTTCCGCAATCTTATCAGCAACGCCATCAAATTTACCGAACATGGCCGCATCGAGATCGGCGCGGCCCGGATGTCCGATGCCCGGGCTGACGACAGCCGCTTGCGCTTCGAGGTCAGCGACACCGGAATCGGCATCGAGCCCAAAATCCTGCCTCGCCTGTTCCAACCCTTCAGTCAGGCCGACAGCTCGTATTCCAAGCGCTTCGCCGGCACGGGCCTGGGCCTGGCCATCTGCAGGACCCTGGTGGAGATGATGAACGGCAAAATCAGCGTGAACAGCGAGCCGGGCCGGGGCAGCGCCTTCGTCTTCACCGCCTCCCTGCCATCCGCCACGGCGACGACAGGAGCGATTCCACCGGCCTGGCCGGAGCCGGCGTCCTCCGACCTGCCGCCCCTGCGCATCGTGCTGGCTGAAGACAACCTGCTCAACCAGAAATACCTCTATCATTTCCTGGTCCGGGCCGGGCATCAGGTCACGGCCGTCGCCACCGGTCGCGCGGTCCTGGATCTGCTGTCCAGGGAAACCTTCGACCTGGTGCTCATGGATGTCCAGATGCCCGAACTGGACGGAGACAAGGCCACGCGCCTGATCCGTAGCGGCCAGGGGGGCGATCCGGCCACCCCGGTCATCGCCTTGACCGCCTACGCCATGGCCGAGGACCGGGAACGGCTGCTCGCCGCCGGCATGGACGAGGTGATTGCCAAACCTGTAGAGGTGCGCGAGCTTTTCAACGCCATCAAGCGGGTCATCGACCGACGGCGCTCTGTCTGAACCAGGATCAGATCGCCCGTGATTCAGGGCCTGGTGGCAGGGGCCGGCTTCCGGCAGTTCAATGCCTCGAGCACGCGCCCGGGTAGCGGCTGCTTCGAAAAAATGAGTATCTCCGAATCGTCCCAGATCGTCGCGTTTCCGGAAAAAGGGCAGTCATAGCGCTGATAGCGCTCGATAACCTCTGACTTTCGCAGGGCATGCGTAAAGCAGGGCATGGTTACGATGAAGTCGGGATCCCGGAAGGTGACATAGCGCGGGGGTATGGCTCCGGTGAGATAATTCTGCCGCTCGTCCGGAACGTTCATCGGATGGAACGGCGCAGCCTCCGGATCGCCAAGCCCGAAGGCGTCCCAGACCTTGCCCTTGAAGCCGTACCCCAGGCCCCCGATTTCCGATGTCACCAGCGTACAGGACGGACATTCGGCGTACAGGGCCGATCCTATATCGACATACTGCGGCACGCGGATGCTCGGCGATACGCTTCCGGCCAGGCTGAAATGCTGCGTGACGGAGACGAGACCGCAGAGAAAGAATCCCGACAGCACGACCGAATCCAGACGAAAAAGCGGCGTCCGGCGCGACGACTCGGCCTGAAGCACGAAGCCCAGACCGAAGGGAAATGCCAACAGGCAGTAATACCAGGAAAAGATGAGCGTTCTGCCGAAAAGCCAGGCAACAAAGACAATGACCGAAAAGAGGTACAGGACGTCCGAAAAATCCAGATGGACGCGCTGTTTGGAGAGAACGGCGCGCACGTGCAGACCCGCCGCCAGCAGCAGCAGCAGGCCGATGGCGTAACGAGTGTCCCACAGCGCGAAACTGCCGAGCGCGTTCAATACCGAATCGAACAGGGGAAATCCGTAGGCCACGGATTTGATCTTGACGGCATTGGGAATGATGCTGCCGAAAAGACTCGTTTCCAGCCAGAAAAGCAGGAAAACGGGAAAGGAAAACAGGAGGATCGTCTTCTTCAGCCGCCTGGAATAGAGATAATGGAAAAGCACGAGAGACAGCAAGGCGAGCATTTCGAAGCGAAACCAGACCCCGAGGGCGATCAGGAAAACGACCGTTCCATGCCGCCCGTAACGGCAGGCAATCGCGGCCATGGTCATGAGCAGGCAGACAATGGGCGTCTCCATGCCGCCGTACGCGGCCAGCAGAAAAAAGGGCAATACGGCGAGTACGGCCAGAAGCTTGCCAAGCCTGCACCCGGGAGAGACTCCCACCAGATACGCAAGGCCGGTCACGGTCAAGGCGATGGTGACGAACTCGATAATCCGGATGGCTGTTTGCGCGCCGACTGGCGGGGAGAGCAGCGCTATCAGGTAGACATAGCCGGTCGAAGACCCGGCTTTGAACACGGCGCCTTGGTTGAAAATCGGCAGGCCCAGGGCATGAATATGGTCGGCGAGGCGGGCATGGATGAGGGCGTCGTCCAGAAAAATCGAGGCCATGGCCGGGTACGCGAGCAGTACGCCGGCCAATGCGCCGAAGAACAGATACCGAATCGCTTCTCGTTGCATGATATCCAGAGTGGCCCGCTACCCCGCCTTGCTCCTGGCGTATGGTAGCGGAGGCGGGCGCCACGGCCGGGCCGGGCTTGTTCGTTACGGGCAGGGCGCCGGCTTCACGGCGCACTGCGGCGTAGTGGAAGGAAAAACGGCGCTGCAGGCCTGTATCCCGTGGCCGGCATTCCGTACGCCTTATCAATCCGGCGTGCGCTCATCCGGCAACCCGCCGCCCTGACAGGCCTTCTCGACCAGGGCCTGATATGCCGCCAGCGATTCGATGCTCAATATTTCGGTGATCAGCCGGTCGATCGTTGTCCGATCCTGGATGGCGTTGATTTTTGCTTTCAGCTCCACCGGCAAAGGACCGTAGCGCGCCTTGGCCAGGAAGAACAGGATTTCCCGGATGCTCTTTTCCGTGCCCTGTTCCAGCCCCTGGGTCATTCCCTGTTCGATCCCCCGGGACAGACCGCTTTCCATACCGCGCGCCATGCCGTCCGCAAGGCCTTTATAATAGGCCTCGGAGGAAAATTCCTGTGCGAGATCCTTCATAAACGCTTCTCCTTGGGGCAACCTGGACATCTCGGCCCGCAGTTCGGCACAGGTGCTCTGCTTGTGGACTGCCAGGAAATACGGCAGCAGCAACCGTATGGCCGGGATCGGTCCGTTCGGTTCCTTTTCCATCCAGAGCTGGTGAAACAGTTTTGCCGCGCGTTGCAGCGGATGCTCGGATTGCAAGGCCTTCCAGAGCAGGAGCAAGGCATTGCCAACCAGGCTTCCCTTGCTGACCTCGTCGGAAATGTACGTCGCCGTATACACTGGAAACTCAAAGTCCGGAGTATAGCGCGCAAACAGTGTGTCTTTCGCGAACATCTCGCGCAGGGATTTGTCTCGCCACAGGGCGTTGCCCAGACGCATCACCACTGGAACAACCGCCGGCATCCGCGCAAAAGGCTCCCGGTCGGCATGATAGCGGTCCCAATGCTGCACCATAAAGCGCAGCAGCTGCAGGTAACAGGCCGAAGCCGGGCCGATCTGGTAGTCGAGCAGCATGTAGATTGCCAGCCCTGTGCCATCGCGCAGATTGCCATCGTAAATCACGTCAGCGAAAAAGCCCTGCAGCGATGGGCTGATATAGCTCTCCTCCCTGTGCAGAAGCGAGTAAAAATCGACGTCGTTGACGACCTCCGGAGGCAGATTGTGCTCCAGAAATTCGCAGGCGTAGTATTTTCTGCTGAAAAAAGCCCTGAACACCGAGCCGTGGAGATCGTAGGGAGCCAGTTTCATGCCCGGTTAATACGTCACGGTTGCGGCCATGGCAAGAGCCCGGCTTGGGTATGTCGTGTTCACTGCGTGGAACCGAACACCCGGCGCCAGGTCTGCGACCCCTCGACCTCCTCCGCTGCCAGGGCGTGTCCCTGACTGTTCCAGTGGCCGTCGCGCGGAAATTCGAACCGCACGTCAGGTGAGTCCCGGCGAGTCTGAAACACCGGCTGCATATCCAGGCATTCGTGTCCCAAGGCCCGTGCCTGCTCCAGAAAATAGTTCCTCATCTGGACAAAAAACGACTGCTCCGCCTGTTGCAACGCCTGCGGGTGATACAGATGTGGTCGCGCGCCGTCGAGAACGAATAGCAGCCGCTCCCGGGGAAGTCCGCTGGCCTGGGGAATTCTGGCCAGAAAAACATCCACAGCCTCGCGCGCGTCGCGCAGGCGCTCCTCGTCGGCCCTGGCCTCGGTCTGACCCACGTACCGGGAAAGATCGTCTTTGGCGCCTTGAAACGGGCTGCGCAACCGGGCCTGCAACTCAGGGAGATTGCAGCGCAGGTAGCGGACCAGGGCGCTTTTGTCCAATCCGAGGGCGGAGCCGATGGAATGGAATATGGTTGCATGTCGCGGGCGGTACTCGACCAGTTGCAGCTCGAGGCTGCCGTCAGGCTGGCGGGCGAAATAGTGGAATCCGGCCCACTGCCGGTACGCCAGCAGTCCTTCGTCGAAGTCGTTGCCCACGATGACAAAGGCCATGCCGGCCGGGTGAAAAACGTCGCGTGCGTACGTTGCGTAGGCCAGGTACTGGGCCAGCGCGGAACCGGAGCTTCCGAAGCTGTATACCCGGCCCTTCGGAGCGATGTGCGCCGCGAGCAGCCCGTGAAGCGTCTGCACGTACGGCAGCATCGGCGCCTCAACGTAGCTGTCGCCGATAACCGTGAGCAGAGGGCGCGTATCGGACGGATCGTAGTTCTGGTCGTTGACGAAGCCGTAGTTATTGGTACGCACCGTGTTGACGAGATGGAAATCGAAACCCCTTGACCAGGTTATCGTGGCATCTGGGCGGAAACGTCTGATCGGGTCCGCTGCCGTGATCGGCTGGTCGTTGTCGAGTTCTTCACTCACGGGCAGAAAGCGCAGGATAAGCTCCAGCAACAATACCGCTCCGATCAGCCCCAACGCAACGGCGATGCTGCCGTGCAGCAGCGTACGCAGCCGGGAGGTTCGCCTGGCGTTAACGCCGTTCACCATCACGTTGCTCCGATTTTTTTCATACCCGTTCAGGTTGATCGCTCATGGTGCGCTCCGTCCGCTTCACTGCCTCGTGGCTGCGTGCCCGTGCGGCGGTCGCAAACACCGTACATTACGGCTGCCAGCAGGGCCATGGCAGGTCTATTCCGTCCGTGTCAAGCGCGTTGTTGTCACACTGAGATACGGAGCAGGCCATTTCGAAAAAAACATATCGTCGGCAAAACAAGCTGAACACATCGGCGCGCGGCGTGTAAGGTCGCGCCATGTCACGGAAGGTTGC
>CAZGAH010000133.1:0-5089 GCA_964523295.1 uncultured Desulfovibrionaceae bacterium
CAGCAAAACGTCGAAGTCTACTCACATTTTCAGGTCCATAGCCCTTTCGTATCTGGCTTCGATCTTCATCGAACACTTCATTTAATAAAACATAATGTCATTAATTATCAATGCACCAATGGCCACCCACTGGGAAGCCGGAAGGCCCTCAATAAAAAGCACCCGCCACGGCGCCAGTCATCAGGGTGGCCAGCGTGCCGGACAGGAGGGAGCGGGGGCCCAGTTGGACGATTTCGCTGCGTCGTTCCGGGGCGAGTGCGCCCAGGCCGCCGATCATGATGCCCAGGCTGCCGAAGTTGGCGAAGCCGCAGAGCGCGTAGGTCATGATTATGGAGCTGCGTGGTGACAGCGCGCCCGCGGGAAGCCGGGACAGCTCGAGGTAGGCCAGCAGTTCGTTGAGCACGGTCTTGACGCCCATGAGCGATCCCGCTGTTGCTGCCTCGGCCCAGGGGACCCCGATCAGCCAGACCACGGGCGCCATGATCAGTCCCAGAATCCGCTGCAATGTCAGTGGCGCCCCTGCGAACTCCGGGAGCCAGGCCAGGCCCAGATTGACCAGGGTGACCAGTGCCACCAGCACGATGAGCAGGCCGAGAATGGGTATGTACAAGGCGATTCCCTGCTGCGTGCCTTTGACAATCGCATCGAACATTCCCTGCGCCTCCTGCGGGGGAATGGCCTCACCGGCAGTCGGGAGCCCGGTCTCGGGGACCATGAGCCGGGACAGCAAAAGGGCAGCCGGCACGCTGAGCAACGACGCGAGCAGGATGTGGCCCAGGGCCCCGGGCAGCGCAGGGGCGAGGATGCTGGCATACAAGACCAGAACCGTACCCGCGATAGTGGACATGCCGACGGTCATCATCGAAAACATTTCGCTGCGCGTCATCGAACCCAGATAGGGCCGGATAAGCATGGGAGACTCGACCATTCCCAGGAAAACGTTGGCAGCGGCGGCAACGCCAAGCGCCCCGCCGATCCCCAGGGTCCGGCGTAGCAGCAGGGAAAACCAGCGCACGATCCACGGCAGGATTCTCCAGTAAAAGAAAAGGGATGTCAGCGCGCCGATCGTCAGCAACAGGAGCAGACCGCGAAAGGCCAGAACATAGGTGGCGCCGGTATCGAGCACGGCGAACGGCGCAGGCCCGCCGCCGAGATAGCCGAAGGCGAAGCTGGCGCCGGCGCGCGTCGCCTGCTCCAGGATATCGACCACGTCATTGAGCCCGCCCATGAACCGGCTCAACACAGGAATCTTGATCAGGACGGCCGCGAGCAGATACTGCAGCAGCAGCCCACAGGCGACCGCGCGCACGTCGATCCGACGTTTGTTTTCGCTGCACAGCCAGGCCAGCAACGCCAGCACCAGGCAGGCAAAAACGCTCTGAATACCGTCCATGCTCTCTCCTTTGAGAACGACCGCGACCGGATTCGGCTGCGCCGCGCCCGCGTTGCTTACAGCAGCAGCCGGCTCTTTGCAATTCCCGCCTGTCCGAAAGACGCTGCCTTTCGCCTGGCACGACGCCTGGCGCGCGGATTGGACAATTTCGGGACAGGAGGCTATAGAGCGCGCTCACGAACGACACGCCGGGGAGGAGCGCATGAAACAGAACACAGCGCCGGAAATTTCCGAAATCGAACTCGAACCCTATCTGGACATGGAACTGTTCATGATTCTGAGCCAGAACAAGCGGTTGGACCGGACGACAGCCGATATTGTCGAAGAGTACTGGCCGCTCTGGCGGGAGCGCATCCAGGCGCGGCGTATCGTGACCGGCAAACAGGGGTACGTTGTCGTCTGGCTGGACGAATACATTGAAAACGAGGTTGCCTCGGCCTGGGATTCGTCTCCCAGCCGGGCCTTTACCATGAACACGCTGGCCCAGGCGATGCTCATGGCCACGGTCCGGGATCTGGTGCCCGAGGCGGCCGCCTCGCATTGCGCACCGGTTCCCAAGCCCACGGCCTCGCTGAAATCCGCGCTCGAAACCCTCGGGCTGTCCTGGACGGAACACAACACCCTGACCAGGCAATACGCGATGCTCACCTACGCCCCCTATAAGGGGGGCTGTCCTGTCTGTTTTCTGAACAAAACCTGTCCCAATGCCAATACTGCGCGCTAATACCGACGCCACGGCGACGTAGTCCGAATGATTGCGACAGAATGGAGTCCGCCATGCACGTCGCCATAAAATGCTTCGCCACCCTGGCCAGCCACCAACCGGCTTCGGGATTTCTGGAGTTGCCCGATGGCGCGACCGTGGCGCAGGCTGTCGCGGCGCTCGATCTCGCCGCCGCGGATGTCTGTATCATCCTCGTGAATGGAAAAACCGCGCACCTGAACAGCAGCCTGCACGAGGGAGACCGGCTCTCCCTGCTCCCGCTCATATCCGGCGGTTAAAGGGGCGGAGTCTCAGGCGGGAGATTCGTCAGGTTCTGTCGCGTCGTTAGGCGTCATATGCTCGCCCAGCACCAGTCCCCGCAGGCCCACTTCCTGACCGGAGAAGAAAACCGGTCCGATCCGCAAGGCCACAGGGAAGACCGTGCCGTCGCTGCGCAGCCCCTGACAGTCGAGCGTGCGGCATCCGGATAAATCCCGGTTGAGCAGGGTCTGGATACACGTCTGGAGCATCGCCCGCGAATCAGGCGCAAACAGCATACAGGCGTTGAAATCCGGCCCCGGCAGAGCATCGGCATAGCCAAAGACCCGCAGGGCCGCGTCATTCATGAGTCGAAGCTGCCCGTTCGCATCGGCTTCGAACATGGGGCAGGGAAAAAAATCCGCGAGTTCGCGATAACGCTGCTCGTTGAAGCGAAACAGTCGGTACAGCTCAAAGCTTTCGATGGCGTTCGCGCAATTTTTGAGCACAATGGACAACAACGACAGCATGACGCTGGAAATATTCCTCTCGGAACGCAGGGTCAGCCCGACGAACATTCCCCGGGTCCGCGAACAGGTAGCCAGCGCGTGGAGCACGAACCGGAACTTCTGACTCCGCGAATAGACGGTAATGGGCCGATTCTCGCGCAAGGCCAGGGAGAAGATGCCGTTGTCGATAAGATAGTCGAGTTCGCGCCGGACCTCCCGGGCCTGTTCCTCGGACGTACACCAGGCAGGCTTGAAGTCGGAGCTGTTTTCATCGACCAGATAAAAGACACAGCCGGAAAAGGGGATCAGGCCGTTCAGACGGAAGGCCGTTTCAGCAAGAATTTCGGTAGGTTCCTGCAACTTGTTGATGCTGGTCTGGAAGTCGCCCAGGTTCGACGCCATTTCCAGGACATCAAAGGTAAACCTGGCCTGTTCCTCCAGGGTCTGGATGCGGACTTCGAGGTCCTCGCGTGAGTGCCTGCTCGTGGATGACTTATTCATCTTGCAGGAAAAATTGTAATATTTCTTCCACCTGGCAATTCACCTGCAGGGCTATCTGCGCGATGACCCCTGGCGGCAGTTCCAACGCCTCCCAGGCCTGCGCCGACAAGGGAGGAACCAGGCGCTCGCCGCTGGAGCCCAGCTCCAGCGCATTGACCATCATGTCGGCCAGGTGAATGATCGAGGCCTCCGGACGGTTGGCCGCCTTGTGCGGCGCATGATGGAAGTAGACATTTTTTTCCAGAGAGACCGGGAATTTCCAGCTTCTCAGCAGCACGCCGCCCAGCTTTTCATGACCGAACCCCAAGACCTTTTTTTCGGCTTCGAACAACGGAATCCGTTCGCTTGCCGCCAGAGCCAGGGCCTGCCCGGCGTGCTCCGGCAGCTCGCGGAACAGCACCAGCCGGCCGATGTCGTGCAGCAGGCCGGCGACAAAAAAACGTTCCGTATTCGGCGTCTTGCGATGACTGGCCAGGAGCCGCGAGGCGACGCCGCAGGCGACGCTGTGCCGCCAGAATGACTGCATGTCAACCAGGTCTCCTGGCACGTCCTTGAAAAAATTGACCACACTCATGCCCATGGCCAGCGACAGGAGTTGATTGCCACCGAGAATGGCCACCGCGCGCGTGACCGTATCGATTTTCGAGCGCATTCCGTAAAACGCGCTGTTGACAATGCGCAACAGCCGGGCGGAGAGGTCGGTATCGTTGGAGATCACCTCGGCCACGTCGGTGGCCGAACTGCGCGGATCGTTGAGCACGTCCAGCAACTTGTTACAGATGATGGGTAAAGAGCCCAGCTTGATATCTTCCAGCACCAGCTGCGCCGGTTCAACCCGGGTCAGCCGGGCGCCGGGCTGCGCGAGGGGAAACGACGCGTCCGGGGAATCGGTCGACACATCAGCCGGCAGGGGTTCTTCCGCTGCCTGGACAACGGACATCCCGGACAACAGGTCTTCAACGTTGCGCTGCGTGCAGAGGCGCTTCAGTTCGACGACAGCCGGATTGTCCGGGTCATTGAAGCAGAAGCGTTCGGCCACCTCGGCGCTGGCCTGGGCAAGAATTGCCGGATCGACGACATTCAGGGCCTCGTCCTCGAGATTTTCCCTGCTGACGCCTTCCACGTCGACCTCGAGAACACCCCAGATCTTCAGGATGCGTACACTTTCGTCCGTCAGCGACGTCCCGGTCCTGATCAACAGCCGGCCGTTGCGATCGCGTGCGTCCGAAGCGAGGACCATGCCCGCCTTGATCGAATTGATCGATATCGCGCTCATCGCGCCAAGCCTCCCCCTCTCCCCCCGGTGGTGAACAGGCGTATACGGCCCTCGTCTCCATGTCCTGGCCCAGCTTACTTCATAAAAGGCCAAGGAATCAACCGTTACTGTCATCCTCCTCAGGAACATTTCATCTGCCTTTGCCAGCAGCTCGGCATCGACAATGCTGCGACTTGTGTTGCTCTGAGGATCCCGCGGCGTGCCGCTTGGTAGTCCTTGTCGGCGCCGCAGTTCAATCCACGAGCGGATAGCAGCTGTCAATTCTCGCCATTGTTTGTCACCATAGCACTTCTTCGCATTGAGCTCACATTACAGATGTTGATTTTTAACAATATTATTATATTTTTAAAATTATCTATCTCAAAATAATTACGTAAGGTAAACCCCCGGCTTCGCCGGGGGACTCCCAAAGTTTGACAGGTACGGGAATATATCGGAAGCCTCCTGCT
>CAZGAH010000134.1:0-4781 GCA_964523295.1 uncultured Desulfovibrionaceae bacterium
GGGTGGGTCAATTCTGCGTGTCGTTAGGGGGTCAGTTTATGGTGTCGCCTGACACTTGGACCTGTCCCTGGGCGTGCCCCCGGCGGACAGGTACGAACCGTGCGGAATCGCGAACGGGACAACATATGACGGACACGCAGCTCTCCGTGGATCTATTTGTCAGGCGTTCAAACAGAGAGGCAACGTTCCTTTTTGCTTATCACTCTGGAGATTGCGGTCAAGTCGGGAAAAGGCAGAAAAAGCCTTCAATCACGGCTGACTACGCACTTTTACTCAGGGGCATTCCAGGTTCCGCAGTTTTCGCAGGAAAAGCCGTAGAATACCATTTCCCCAGCCTCTTCGCTACAGGGCACCACGTTGGGGTGCCCGCACTTTTCGCAGGAAACCAGGGCTTCCCGGGCTTCGGGGTCATACTCGAGTTCCTCACCACGGACCTTGATCGTAGCTCTGAATCTGTTCATGTCCATATTCCGTCCCTCCCGCATATCGGACGTTCTCTGCAAACGACGGCCCGGTCCGGTCGGCGTTACCGGATTGCCCCGGCGGCTCGATCAGTCCGGGCCGTCTTTTACCGCTTATTCCACTTTTTCGAAATACTCTTTGTCAGCGCCGCATTTCGGACAGACCCAGTCTTCGGGCAAGTCCTCGAATACCGTTCCGGCCTGTATGTTCCGTTCGGCGTCGCCCTCGGCCGGGTCGTAAACGTATCCACACGGGCATTCCCATTTGTCCATCGTCTCCTCCTCTGCGTGCGCTTGGCACGGAGTATTCGCTCGGCAGCAGGACTTGTGTTCTGCCGCCTCGCCTGGGTTATTGAACGAGAAAAAATGCTTTCTTGTGCGCCTGACATACCGGACACTGCTCCGGAGCCTCGCCAGCGACGGTGCAGCCGCAGACCGAACAGACCTGGTAGTCGACAAGCTCCATCCCGGCCATCTGCTCCAAGGCCTGGCGATACAGACCGGCATGCATTTCCTCAACCACGTTCGCAAAGGCGAACGAACGCTCTGCCGCCTTGTTACCCTCCTCGTGAGCACGGGCAATCATAGATGGATACATGTCCGAATACTCGTGTACTTCGCCAGCAATCGCCGCCTTCAGATTCCCTTCGGTCGTACCCACGGCCTTGAGCGCGTGCAAATGCGCCAGAGCATGCACCGTCTCCGCCTCCGCCACAGCCCGGAACAACCGGGCAACGGCTTTCAGGCCCTCTCTGTCCGCCTGTCGGGCAAACGCGAGATATTTTCTGTTGGCCTGCGACTCGCCGGCAAAGGCCTCTTTAAGATCGGCCTGCGTCTTCGACATGGCTATCCTCCTTGTTTCGTCATGGTTTCAGTTCCATCCCCTGTATGGCCGGGCCGCTTGTGCCGCTCATGCGCCAACACGCACTGCTGACAGACTCCACGTACCATCACCTGGAAGTCTTCGACCCGACCAATCCGTTCCACCGACGCGGGTATGACCGGTGTCACGCCACCGGACCAATCGATATCGATGATCGCATGGCAGGAGCGACACAGAAAATGATGATGCAGCATCACGTTGCCATCGTAACGCACCTCTTCTCCCGAGCCAGGTATCCGCCGGGCCAGCCCGACCCCCTCCAGCATCCCTAACGTGCGGTAGACCGTGTCCAGGGCGCTTGTCGGTATTGTCTGCCGCACGCGCTCAAACACCGACTCTACCGAAGGATGGTCCTTTGCCTCTGCCAGTATTCTCAATACCTCGAGCCGCTGCCAGGTCAACCTCAGCCCCCGGTCATGCGCGATAGCCTTTAATTGGTCGAGTGATCGAAGCGATGGTGATGACTCTGATTTCATAAGAACCCCTAGCTAAGAACTATTCTTGAAAACATAATACACTTTTCTCAGGCGTCAAGGGGGGGGGCAGTGATCATCATTCTCTACTCAACTGCCACGTCGCCGTGACCGGGGGACACCCGGATTCATAACACGGCCATATCCTGATATTTTCGCAGGTCAGGCATTACCAATTAACAGAACGGAAACCTTTGTTTCCTGGTAATTGCCATGAGCGGGTGCTCACCCTGATCGATGAAACCAGATTTCTCAGGAGGCGTGTAGGCGTCAATTCACTGTAATTATTTGGAACGCATTTCTTGTTTCTTATTAGTGAGATCCGTACAGTCACTAACCATTCACGTTCATAATTTTACGCATCTTTCCTGAACCGGCACTGTCCATACGATCATGCAGACATTTTCAGGTGATGATTACAACGCCTGGCTCTTGAATGTCCCGGGCTCGACGCAGGGAGGCGTTGAGACAGATCGCGTCGCGTAAGGCAATTGCGGCAGGCCAGTCCAAACCGGACGTTTTGACCTCCGCGTCGTTTCTGCATAGAAGAGAGGCCCAGGACAACCCCGTCGAACCGCCGACCGATCAATCAAGGACTCGTTATGCCCTACGCAGACCGCTCTTTCGCGGCGTCCGTTGACCTCAAGGTCTTGTTTTTTCGCGACGCCGCCGACCTCTACGCCAGCCCGGACGGACCGGGCCACGGCTTTGCCCCGGCGACGGCGCATTCCGCCGGCATCGACCTGAGGGCCTGCTTCGCGCAATCCGAAGCAACGCTCGAACCGGGCGGACGCTTTGCCGTACCCGCTGGCGTGGCCATTGAAATCGGAGCCCCCGGACTGGCCGGTTTCATCTACGCACGCTCCGGTCTGGGCGCTGTCCGCGGTCTGACCGTAGCCCAGGGCGTGGGCGTGATCGACCCCGACTACCGCGGCGAAATCGTGGTCTGGCTGCTCAACACGTCGCGCGAGGCACAGATCGTCCAGCGCGGCGAGCGCATCGCCCAGCTGCTTATCCTGCCCTTTGTCCGGCCACGGGTCATTCCGTCCGCGTCGCTCGCGACAACGGAACGCGGCAGCGGTGGATTCGGACATACGGGCTCGCTGTAAACGGTCCGGCCGGAAGACGGCCGGCGCCGGCGCCGTCTCAGCCGACCAGCCGCCGGCCGAGTTGTCTGGCCTTGGCCAGGTATCGTTCCACGCCCTTGTATAGCACGGCCCCGGCGTACATATCGCCCACGGTCCGGCAGTTCAGGGAGTCGCGCAGGGTGCAGCGGATAAGGCCCGTGGCCTCGTCGCAAAACCGACGGTAAAGGGGGGGCACCAGGCCGGAGACGACGAGAATGACGGCCTTGCGCCGCTTGTTGGTCCGGGGCACAGGACAGCCACGCACGGTGAAATACCGGCCCTCGGGCTTGGCGAAAACCCAGCAAATGCGCTCCAGAAAACACTGCATCAGGCCCGTGGCCGTGCCCATGTGTACGGGAGTGCCCATAATGAGCGCGTCCGCGGCCTCGATCTCGGGATAGAGCCCCTGCATGTCGTCCTTGATGGGGCACGGGGCATACGGCGTCGCCGGATTGTCCCGGCAGGTCAGGCAGTTGCGGCAGTGCCTGATGTCCAGGTCGATCAGGGCAATCTTCCGAAACCGGGACTCTGGCGCGCGCTCCAGACACCCCTGGAGTGCCGCATCCACCAGCCTGTCCGTGGCCTGCCCCTTGCGTGGGCTGCCTGTGATGGCGATTACGTTCATCGGCCTTCTCCGCCGGTCCGTTTCAGGTTGCTTCGCCCGCCTCCGCCGGGGGAGGCGAGACACAATGCCCAGCCTGCCCCGGGTCGTTACGGAGTATCCACAATAATTGATGACATGCCGGTCTGCAACCGGCTACGAAAAGACAGCCCCGAAGGAATTCCCGACATCCGGCTGCGTAGATGCCTGCCATTCCGGTAGTCGCCCAATACGCTTCCGTCAACGGCATCGGGTGCCAAGGCAGGGCGCGAGACAATGCCTCCTTGGTTCCCCCCCCCGCTGGCAAGGGACACGTACGGTATAGACTGATTGTGTGGACTCTCTCGACGAAGATTCAGCCGAGTCAGACGCGGGTCATGATCCGATCCTGACGCCACAGACGCGACCGTGCCGACTTCGGGAGGACGCGGTCCGTTTCCACCGTCCGCTTACGTATAGCGGGGCTCTTCTTCCTTGATGACCTGAAAGGCCTGGTTGCCCTTGACCGTGCCGCAGATGCCCTGGAACTTGCGCACGCCCTCAATTTCGCCGTCCATGAGGTCGTCGGTGTCCGTATTGAGCAGAATAATGTCGCCAAGTTTGAGGCGCATGAGCTGGCGGCCGGTGATTTTGGTCGTTCCGAAGCGTACGATCATCTCCACCGGTGTTTCGAAGAGCCGTTCCTTGAGGCGCGAGACCCAGGCGTTGTCGATCTCCAAACGCTCGGTCTGGAAGCTGGCGTGGAGCTTGGAACGGATGGGCTCGATGGTGGCGTAGGGCAGGCAGATGACCATGGAGCCGATGGCGTTCTCCAGCTCGACCTCGAAGGTGATGACCACAACGACGTCGCTGGGTGGCACGATGGCGGCGAACTGGGGGTTGATTTCGGAACGTACCAGCTCCATGTTGACCTCGTGCACGGGCCGCCAGGACTCTTCCATGCAGTCGAGGGTGATCTTGATTACGCGGTCGACGATGGCCTGCTCGATGCGGGTGAATTCCCGGCCTTCGATCTTGGGCTGCGAGCCCGAACCGCCGAAGAAGTTTTCCACCAGCGCAAAGACCAGCCGCGAGTCTACAACGATAATGGCATTGCCCCGCAAAGGCTCCATTTTGAAAATATTGATGCTGGTCGGCACGGGGAGCGAACGCATGAAGTCCCCGAATTTGGTCATGTCGATGGAAATGGGATTGAGTTCGACGCGCTTGCGCACCGTGTTGCTCAGTGCGTTGGTG
>CAZGAH010000135.1:0-3245 GCA_964523295.1 uncultured Desulfovibrionaceae bacterium
GTTGGACCTGGCCACGCGGCTGTGGGCCACGTCGCCCAGGATGAGCAGCGTCTTGCCCGCGAGCTTGCGCTCCCAGCGATTCCACAGGGTGAAGCAGTCCAGCAGGGCCTGGGTCGGGTGGGCGTGCCAGCCGTCGCCAGCGTTGATCACCGCGCACTCGAGTCGCTGGGCCAGAAACTGGGCCGCGCCGCTGGAGCCGTGGCGGATGACGATGCCGTCCGGGTTCATGGCCTGCAGGGTCAGCGCGGTGTCCTTCAGGGTCTCGCCCTTGGTCAGGCTGGAGGTGCTCTTGGCCAGGGCGAAGGTGTCCGCCGAGAGGCGCTTGCCGGCCACGTCGAAGGAGGTCTTGGTCCGGGTCGACGGCTCATGAAAGAACAGCACCACGGACTTGCCCTTGAGCGTAGGCACCTTCTTGACGGCCCGGGTGTTGATCTCCTGAAAATAGAAGGCGGTCTCCAGCAAATGAAGCGCCTCCTCCCGGCTGAGGTCGCTGACGTCGAGGAGATCCTTGTGTGGCCAGTTGAAGCGGCTGTCTCGCGTCATGTGCGACCCTTCCGTGTCTGCCAGAGGTTTCGCGGGCGGATGCGGTCGCCGGGCCAGGGACGGGCCCGCCGCGCTTGGGGAGATTACACCTCCCGGGCGGAAAAACCAAGCCTCGGCCGAAACACATTCAGGACAAACGCATCTTGCAACTATTTGAAATATAAAGGCCCAAGGCGAAACGTCCAGACGATTTCCCCGGAGGCCACGCGACGCGCCCCGCTGTCATCAGAAGATATCTTCAAAAACGCAGCTCGTAGGATTTTCCTTGGCTGAGCAGGATGCGTAGCCAAGGGAACCAGTGGAGCCGCCCCTAACGCCTGAATTTGTTGCGCAGGGCGAAGCCGAAGAGCGCGGCCTGGAGGGGCACCAGCACACGGGCCAGAAACAGGGCGGGAATCTGCCAGGCCGGCGGCAGCCAGTCGAGTTCTGGCCTGGGCAGCAGCACGGCCAGTTGGGCCCACGACAGGGCCAGCCGCACCACGGAGTCACAGTCCAGGCCGTGGAGCACGAACGACGGCCCGGCCAGGCAGACGAAGAGCGCCGCGAGAAGAGAAGCCAGCACGCACAGGGCCCGGCCGGGCCTCTCGCCGTAGCCGCTGCACGCATTGTACAGCCACAGGAACACCACCAGGAAGTTGTCCCGGCTGTTGCGCTTGCTCGCAGCCCTGAGCACCCGGTACTGAGTGCTCTTCTCCTTGAAGTGCCAGGCCGAGGCCATGATCTCGTCGTGGCCGTCCTGGGCCAGACCCTTGAGGGTCCGGTAGACGAACTCCAGCTGCTTCAAGGTGTTGAGTGACGGCTCGTCGTTGTCCTCGTGCACCACGTAATCGCCGTATCTGTCAACCGGCCAGCGGCACGCCTCGAACCGGAAGCGCTCCAAGTCGGTCTCCAGGGTCCGGAAGCAGCTCAAATCCGCGTGCACGAAGCGGATGTACGCCTTGGGCTTGCAGAAGGCGAAGCTCAAACGCCCCTGGGCCCTGTCCGTGGGAAAGGTCGACGACCAGAAGAGCATGGCGTTCACGCTCGCGGCCACGAACCGCAGGTCGCCGCTGAACCGCGCCCCGTTGAAGTACGCCTCGGTCTCGAACTGCGCCCAGCGGAAATCCGCGGCGGCCATGAACCGGGCGTCGATGAAGCCGGCGTCGGCATTGAACCGGGCCCAGCTGAAATCCGCTTTCTCGTCGAACCGGGTGGAGCTGAAGTCGGCCTTGTCGGCAAAACATGCGCGCACGAAGCTGGCGCCCGAGCAGAACCTGGCCCGGAAAAACGATATCTCGGGCAGGGGGTCGTCCTTGTCGAACTGGCGAAAGCTGATGAGGCCGGGAAAGACCGCGCCGTACATGACGCAACGCGCGCCGGAGCGTTTCGCCTCCTGGATGCGCCGGACGACCCGGAGGTTGAAGTCCCGGTCGTCCATGCCCTTGGCGTGGGCCGGCGCGTGGAACAGGCAAAACTGCTTGCCGCCCTCGTCCGTGTGCACGGGCGGCTGTGGGTCCGGCCACTTCAGCTCGTCGCACTTGCAGCAGGCCATGGCTACTCTTCCCAGGAGCGCTTTCGCGACGTGAACAGCCCGGCCTTGGCCGAGATGTCCGCGTGCGGCCCGAATACGTAGGCCACGTCCCCGGCCCGGAGGCGCAACGTGCCGTCAGGGTTGGCGATGGTCTCGCCCTCCCGCCCCACGGCCACGATGGTCAGGCCGTGCGTCTTTCGCAAATCAGCTTCCACCAGCGTCTGGCCGTCCAGGACCGAGCCCGCCTCCACGGTCAGGGCGCTGACGTCAATGCCCTGGAACTGCCGGTCCAGGGCGCTGAGGGGCGTGCTCTGGATGTCCACGCTGCGCAGCATGTCGTAGCTCTCGGATCGTATCTCGGCGATGAAGCGCTCGATGTCCGCCCGCGGCGCCAGGTACCGCGACATGACCCGGGTGAATATCTCGATCGAGGTCTCGAACTCCTCGGGCACCACGTCGCTGGCGCCCAGCTCGCGCAGCGCCTCGATCTCGCTGAGGAAGCGGGTGCGCGTGATGATGTGCAGCGACGGGTTCATCTTCCGGGCCAGGTCCGTGACACGCCGCGTGGCGGCGGGGTCCGAAACCACGATGGCCAGCACCCGCGCGCGCTCGATTCCCGCATGTTCGAGCACGGCTGGCTGGGTGGAGTCGCCGTAGGCGATGGGCTCGCCCTTGGCGGCTGCGTTACGCACCGTGTCGGGATTCATCTCCAGTATCGTGTAGGAGACGTTCGCGGCGCGGGCGGCCCGGGCCAAATGCCTGCCTCCCACGCCGAAGCCCACGATGATCAGGTGGTCGACCAGTTCCTCGCCAGCGTGCGCGGTGGACTCCATTTCCCTCTCGAACGGGCGCTTCCTGAGGCGCGAGATGAGGGGCGCGCCGCACACCGCATCCGCTATCCGCGGGGACAGTGATATGAGGAAGGGCGTCAGGGACATGGTCAGGATGCTCGCGGACAGGAAGAGCTGGTAGGACGCTGCGTCCAGCAGGCCGTGACCCAAGCCGGTCTTGGCCAGGACAAAGGAGAACTCGCCCACCTGGCACAGGGCCAGACCAACGAGCAAGGCCGTGCGCAGCGGGTAGCCCAGAATGAACGCCGCCGTCGAGGCGAAAAGCGTCTTGAGCGCGAGCACCGCGACCGTGGCGCCCCCCACCAGCAGAGGATTGGCCAGCAGGTAGTGCACGTTAAACA
>CAZGAH010000135.1:3255-4519 GCA_964523295.1 uncultured Desulfovibrionaceae bacterium
CGGAAGGGCAGAATGCCCTCCAGCGCGCTGAGGCTGTACTCGGACTCGGACATGACCAGCCCGGCCAAAAACGCGCCCAGCGACAGGGAGAGCCCGACGCTCGACGTGAGCCACGCGATGGACAGGCAGAAGGCCAGCGTGGTGAGCAGGAACAGCTCTCGGCTGCGCGTCCGCACGATCAGGTGCAGCGCCTTGGGCACGATCTTGCGCGCCACCACGAACACCAGCACGATCACCCCCGCTCCCTTCAACGTCAGCAGGACCAGCGATTCGCTCATCGACGCCCCCTTGCCAGTCAGGAAGGGTATGAGCAGCATCATGGGCACAATGACAATGTCCTGCAGGATGAGTATGGACAGGGAGATGCCGCCGTGGGGGCTGTTCATCTCGGCCCGTTGCTGGATGATGCGCAGCACGATGGCCGTTGACGACAGCGTCGCCAGGAAACCGAAGAACACGGCCTGGCCCGGGGCATACCCCAGCGACATTGACAGGGCGTCGAAGGCGATGATCGTCAGCAGCACCTGCGCGCCGCCGCCCAGAAAGACCTGCTTTTTCAGCCGGGAGAGCTCGGCCAGGGACAGCTCCATGCCGATGGTGAACAGCAGCAGCACCACGCCCACCTCGGCCATGATCTCGACCTCGTGCACGGCCTTGACCAGCCCGAAGCCGTGCGGCCCGGCCAGTACGCCGGTCAGCAGGAATCCGACGATGGCCGGGACCTTGATCCGGTGGCATAAGTAGATGACGCCGATGGACAGACCGAGAATGACGACGAATTCGCGGAGCAGGGGAAGTTCCATGCGCACCACATCGCAACGGATGGCGTTTCTGTCAAGCGGAAAGCAGGCAAGTCGTGGGTCTGGAAACGATCAATAAACCTGAAGACATGCCTGTCGGACCGCGCATCGCCAAATATGCGCGTCAATCGCCGCGGTTCGCCTCCTGTCCTTTTCCGCTGCATCCCCCGTCGCAATGGTTGCGCCACCGTCTGGAGTCGATTCCTTTCCTGCTTCAGCGACTGTCCAGGAACGTGAATATGGTTGCCCCAGCCCGTCGTTCCAGGCAAGACATCGATTATGTCGACCACCGCGCCGCCCCCTCGCGTCTCCATCGTCATCCCGGCCCGGAACCTGTGGCCCCTGACGGCGCGGTGTCTCCGCAGCCTTCGGGATCACACCCCAGCCGACCACGTCGAGATTCTGCTCGTGGACAATGGCTCGACCGACGCCACGCCAGCCGAGGCCCCGGCCTTGGGCCAGGC
>CAZGAH010000136.1:0-3702 GCA_964523295.1 uncultured Desulfovibrionaceae bacterium
CGACGTGCTCGACCTGACGCGCATCGAAGACGGCCGCGCCACCTGGAACGACGCGTCGTTTCCGGTGCGCCGGCTTTTGGATCGCGCGGTCAATGCGATCATGGCTCTGTTCGCCGAAAAGCCCGCTGTCCGGCTCCGGCTGGAGGCTCCGGACGATCTGCCCGACCTGGTCGGCGATATCGATCAGCTGCAGCAGGTGCTGCTCAACCTGCTCAACAATGCCTGTAAATTTACCGAGCACGGCGAGGTGACGCTCAGCGCGAGCACGGCGCCCGACGGTGGCGTAGTCTTTGCCGTGCGGGATACCGGCGTCGGCATTGCCCCGGACGACCTGACGCTCGTCTTTGACAAATTTTACCAGGTCACGCACGGCGACACGCTGAGCGACAAGCCCAAAGGCTCGGGGCTGGGCCTGGCCATCTGTCGCCAGATCACCGAACACTACCACGGGCGAATCTGGGCCGAGTCCGAGCCCGGCACGGGCAGCACCTTTTTCGTTCACCTGCCGCCGACCATGGTCGAGCAGCGCGAAAAGGCCCTGGAGGAGAAAAAAAGGATCGAGGAAGCGGCCAGGGACCAGGCCGCCAGGTCCAGAGGTCGTGTTCTGGTCGTGGACGACGACCCGGCCGTCTGCTCGTACATCTCCCAGCTTCTGGAGCAGGAAAACTACCTCGTCGCCACGGCAGCCAACGGTCGCGAGGCCCTGGATGTCGCGCACGCTCTCAAGCCGGACCTCATTACCATGGACCTGATGATGCCGGTCATGGACGGACAGTTGGCCATAGCTGCCCTGCGGGAGGATCCGGAGCTGAGCGCCGTGCCCATCGTTATCATCTCCGCGCTGCAGGACCGCTTCCGGGTCAGCGGAGACGCCAATTTCTGCAAACCAATCAACGAGGAGCGGCTGTTGCAGGCGATTCACATGCTCCTGAACAAGAGCCGCCAGGCCTGCGACTACTCGATACTGGTCAAAGGCGACGCTGAGCTGCCACTGTCCAGCCAGCTGCTGCTCTGCCCTGGCGGCATCCGGACCGTCACGCCGGAGGGGCTCTGGGAAGCCGTCGAACTCGGCATGCACGGCACAGTCATCATCCCGCCCGGTCTCTGCGGCGCCGTCGATATGGAGCGCTTGGCCAGGGAAGAGAACATCCAGATCGTGATCCTGCCTGAATAACGCTCCGTCCTCCGCATCTCCGGTCGTGGGAATTCCTTGTTTGCCCTATTTTCGAACCAACATACCATGTGGTCGTCGTATATCCGTATCGCGAAGCGATACTTGTTACGTCGTTGCAGGGAAATAGCGCGCGACAAGCCGTCCGTGTAAGAGGGCATGGGAATGAACACGCGCATGGCCTCGCTTCACCGATCGGGCGAATGCGACTGGCGGGTTGCCGTGTTTGGGCAGGCCATATCGTAAAGGACGCTGGCTGACCAGAAGTCGTGAAATGATATGCATTTCCACCCACTGGAGCAGTCAGCCTCTTGCCTGAAGAGACAAATTGGGGTAATTGTAAATGTATCAGGTTGATTTCCTGGTCGCTTTGAGGGCGAGTATTCTGCCTTGCGCTGGCGCAGGTTACGCCGGGCGCTGATTTTCCGCGGGGGGGGGGCTGCGGAATTCATGCGGTCTTTCACAACTGTGTCGAATTGTTTAACCGCATAAGGATGGGCGGAGCATGAAAACGCTTGACCCTTCTTCTTCGCCGTACACAACTGATTTCGCAAAGATACGGGAACGGGGTATGGTGACGGCTCCTATGCTTCTGCTGCTGGTTTTCGTCTTCACCGTCCTGGCCTGGAACTGGCCGGTGCTGTCCATTGCGGAGCAGTCCGGCGGTGTAACGCTGTTCGTCTACCTCTTCACGATCTGGCCGCTCATCATCGTTCTGCTCTGGCTGGCGGGCCGTATGTTGAACAAACCGGACAGCAACGGCTGAGTCCGGGAAGGGCACGATGTTCAGTCCCGTCACCGTCCTTCTGATCTATCTGCCCTACCTGGTTCTGCTTTTCGGGATCGCCCTGTGGGTCGAGAAAGGATCAGAGCGGAGTCGGCGTCTGTCCGGCAGCCCGCTGGTCTACTCGCTGTCGCTGGCCGTGTATTGCACGGCCTGGACCTTTTACGGCGGCGTAGGCAAGGCCGTTACTTCCGGCTTTTTGTATCTGAGCTTCTACCTCGGAGCCACCATTTCGGTTGTCCTGTGGTGGTTCGTCATGCGCAAAATGATACGGATCAAGGACCGCTTTCACGTGACCTCGATCGCGGATTTCCTCTCCGTTCGTTACGGCAAGTCTCAGGCCGTGGCAGCCCTGGCCACGATTGCGGCCCTGGTCGGCGCGATGCCCTATATTGCCATCCAGATCAAAGCCATCAACACGACCTATCAGGTCATCACGCAGCCGGATGGACCGGTTGATCAATGGCTGTACGACAACGCCGGCCTGTTGACTGTCGCGCTGATGTGCGTGTTCACTATCGTTTTCGGTGTGCGGCGGCTGGATCCCACCGAGCGGCACGCCGGCATGATCACCGCCGTGGCCGTGGAATCGGTCGTCAAGCTCGTCGCCTTTCTGGCCATCGGCGTATTTGCGACCTTCGGCCTGTACAACGGGTTCGGCGACCTTTTATCCAAAGTGGATGTCTCGTCGTTGCCCTATTCCCGAATTCTCAGTCTCAGCGGCGGAGAGCGTGTCGACTACGTGCAATGGGCGACATATCTGATCCTGTCCATGTCGGCGATTCTGTTTCTGCCGCGCCAGTTTCATGTCGCCGTGGTGGAGAATGCCGACGAACGCCATCTGCGCACGGCCATGTGGGCTTTCCCGCTCTACATGCTGCTCATCGCATTTTTCGTCGCGCCCATAGCCATCGCATCGCTCGCTCAAGGGCTGCCTGCATCGTGGGCCGACGCCTTTGTCTTGCAGCTGCCTTTTCGCCAGGGTCACCCCTGGCTGTCGCTCGTGGCCTTCATCGGGGGATTCTCCGCGGCAATGAGCATGGTTATGATCCTGGCCATGACCATGTCCACGATGCTGACCAACCACCTGCTGCTGCCGGTCGTGGCCGTCGTCCGGCCGCTGGGTTTTCTGCGCCGGCATCTGTTGCGTTGTCGCGGGGCCGCCGTGGCCGTGGTCCTCGGCGTTGGCTTCTGGTTCGCGCGCACGCTGGGCAGCACCTACGCGCTGGCAGCCATGGGCGTTATGTCCTTTGCCGCTGCCCTGCAGTTCGCGCCGCCGCTGCTGATCGGCCTGTACTGGCGCGGGGCCAACAGAACAGGTGCCCTGCTCGGTCTTGGCGCAGGCATGAGTATGTGGTGTTATACGCTGCTGCTGCCGGCGTTCGTCAAAAGCGGCTGGCTACCGTCCACGCTGCTGGCGGAGGGGCCGTGGGGCCTGGGGCTGTTGCGCCCGGAAGCCCTGCTTGGCCTGAGCATTCTCGATCCGTTGAGCCACTCCGTGTTCTGGTCGCTCCTGGTCAACACGGGGCTCGTCGTACTCGGCTCGCTGTGGTCCCGAACGCCGGACGAAGCCAAGGCCCTGGCCCGCGAGTGCGTGGATATTCTCCAGTCCGAAAAAAAGGTTCGAGGCGGGGCGGGCGAAACCCCGAGCATCGAGCTGCACCCCCGCCTGAAGGCTTTATCGCGCCTGCTTGAGGGGTATTATCAGCCGCAGCAGGCCGCGCAGGTGCTCCGGATGTGTACGGCC
>CAZGAH010000137.1:0-3588 GCA_964523295.1 uncultured Desulfovibrionaceae bacterium
GGCCACGGCGGCGGCGATGCGTGCGTCGAGATCGAGCCAGGCCGCCACCAGGTCGAAACCGGGCAGGAGCCGGGCCTGTGCCGCCGCCATCAGGCCGAAGGCAATGCCGCCGGCGGCCCCGGCGCTGGATACGGCCTCGGGATTATACCCGCTTTCGATCATCGCCAGGTAGACGAGGTCGGTCGGCAGGCCCTTTTGCTGGAAGACCTTTCGCGCATGCGTCAGGTACTTCTCCGAGCGACTCAGCCAGGCCGCTACCTTCATCCGGATGTCCCGACTGAGAAAAATGAACTGCCGCTGCACTCTTTCCCGGGCAAAGGCGTCATTGCTGAATTTGAGCTGGCTGGTGTACGTCAATGCCTTGCGCTCCTGCTGCGTGAGCGCGGTCTGAAATATGTCATCCGACCTGGCTGGCTGCCTGAGTTCCGGCTCGATAGCCGCCGAGTCTCCAAGTCCCAGTCTGTTCAATGCCTCGATGCTGCGCCCCTGCGGGTGCGTCGTGCAGGATGCGCACCCGAGCAGGATGAACACCCAAAAAACGATGTGTCGGCTCCACATTGCTCACCTCCGTCAGCTTCTCCCGCCTGCCCCCCCAGCAGGGAAGTGCGAGATCGTTGAAGTGATATACAAGTTGGATGCCAAGAGCAGTCTAGAAATAATCAAGACAATCTCTACTGCATGAAATGCCAATTGATTTGCGGAGAAAAAAATAAACAGTGCCCGCGTGATTCATCGTTATGCGTCCGCGGATGTGGAAAAACCTGCCCGCATTGTGTCATAATACAGACGCTATGAAGGTAAAGAGTGCGTCGTCCGGAGTGGTGTCTTGCAGGAGCAAGGATTTACATATCCGGACACCTCTGTTCCGCCGCGCCGACCCACCCGAATCGCCGCCCCGAATCACCCCCCTGTGGACAGGGTAGTGCGCCTGACGTACGATACGCGCGGGCGCTCCGGCGCCGACATCATTCCAGCTCGCGCCCGCAACCAGGAGGCTTCGCATGAGCGCTGCGCCCGTGACCTGTCTTATCGCCGCACCCGACGGCGACATTGTGCCGCAGGGCGACCTGCTGGCTCTTCCCTTGGAAGGATGCCCTGCGGGCGTGTCCTACGCGGAGTACTTTGCCGGCATCGAGGCCTTTCTGGCCGGGGTCGGCGGCGAAGCCATCGAGCGTCTGACAGCGGAGAGCGGGGACGCGGTGACGGGAATAGTGGTACGGGCGGAAAAGCACGGCGCGCTCTATCACCCGGCCAGCCTGGAACTACGCCTGCGCTCGGGCGCAGGGATGCGACTGGCGCTGGCCGTGGCCACGAGCGGGCACGGGCGCGACGCACTGTGCCAGGAGCACGATCTGCTGGTCCGGCTGAGCGCCGCGACCTCGCTGCCCTGGCTGCCGCGCGCCCGCGCTTTTCATGCCGCGGCGGACATGTCCTTTCTGCTCGAGGAGTGGTTCGACGGATTTCACGAATTCCATGCCACGGGTGACGGCGGGATCGTGTTGTGGGCCTACGGCCAGGGGCTTCGCCGGTTGACGCCGGAGCAGTCGGCCGGAGTCTTCCGCCGGATCGGCGCCATCCTGGCCGACTATTACGACGTCGATGACGGCAGCTGCATCCGGCTCTGGCACCTGGCTGCCGGAGATTTCATCGCCCGGGATACGCCCGAGCCCGAGGTGCGCCTGTGTACCGTCCGCGGCTACGGCCCCTTTCTGGACGTGTCCGAGGGCTGTCCGCCGGTTCTGGCCCTGCTGCTCTTTTTTCTCGATACGACGCTGCGCGTTCGTCTGGACCGCCTCGACGGCACGGGCGATACGGTCTGGCTGGGCGAGGCGCTTCTCCATGCGGCGATCGCCGGCGTTTGCGAGGGCCTGCGACGCAAAGGCCGGGCCGACGCCGATCCCGTGGCCCTGGCCCGTCTTTTCTGTTCGTTCGAGGCCGATGAGCTGGGCGGCGTACTCGCTGCGCTCGAAGACGGATTCGGCCCGCGCGACCTGGACTTTATCGCCCCGCGCCTGGGAGAACACCTCCTGGCCGTGCATAGCGGCCTGTCGAAGGCCTGTGACCTGCCCTCAGAGAAATGATCTGCCGCGTGCGGGAAACTGGAGTTATTTGCTTTCGAACGATACGATGAGTCAACTCCCAGGCGGCGGGTAGATTCGGAGTACTTCGGGAGAACAATTTTGCGAGAGGATCTTACACCGGCAGCAAATTCTGCCTTGATTTTTCGTGCAACTCAGCATGGAATCGTTTGTCACTATGCACTGTGGAGACCAATGATTCCGCTGAAACTCCGGCCGTCGCTGTTTACTTCGTGTTCTGGTGTGAAGTGGAATAGGGCAGCAGGCGATCCGTTTCTTTCTTGACCACGGCGTAACACTCGCAACTGAGGAGTTCCAGCTTTTGCCTGTCCAGGACCGTGATCTTCCCTCGCTTGTACTCAATCACGCCAAGCTGTTGCAACTTGCCGGCTGCCTCGGTGACCCCTTCGCGCCGCACACCGAGCATGTTGGCAATCAGTTCCTGGGTCATGGTCAGTTTGTTGTCAGGCAGACGGTCAAGAGAAAGCAGGAGCCAACGGCATAACTGTTGGTCGATCGAATGGTGGCGGTTGCAGACCGCTGTTTGGGCCATTTGCGTGATCAGTGCCTGGGTGTAGCGCAGCATGAGTTGCAGCAGCGCGCCATGACGATTGAATTCATCCTTGAGCCGTTGCCCAAGCAACCGATAGGCGTTACCGGCGCTCTGCACGATCGCTCGACTCGAGGTGCTTTCGCCCCCCATGAACATGGAGACGCCAATGAGACCCTCGTTGCCCACCACAGAGATTTCCGCGGATGCGCCGCTTTCCATGACGTAAAGCAGCGATACGATGGAATCAGTCGGAAAAAAGACGTGGCGCAAGGTGTCCCCGGATTCATACAAGACCTTGCCAAGTGGCATGCGCACTTCTTCGAGGTAAGGAAACAGGCGTTCTTTGACCTCGACAGGCAAGGCGGCAAGAAGATAGTTCTCGTTGGGTGAAGATTTCTTAGGCATAACAATTAGTTGCGAGAAATGTTATCACCGGCGACGCAGTACTACTCCAGATCAGGATCAGACTATACACAAGCGGGTACACGCGCGCAACCCCCTCCCATTTTTTTGAGCAAGGCGGCCCCCGGTCTCCGCTTCCGGGTTCTTCGCCGTTTCATGTGGAATTGGCCCCTCCTCCCCTTTGACATATCCATCTTCTTGAACACGATGTTGCTATGTTTGATCTCGACGCTCAACTCCTCTTCGTCGTTTTTCTAAATTTCCCTCCTGGAATTGCATCAAAGAGAGGCTCCCTCCGGCACCTGGGTAGCTGTACCAACTGCCCAATTTTATTTAAATTGTTGGCGTAGCGGCCTGGTGTCATCTGGAGGTCGAAATCCAGATGATTCGACGAAGAACAAAAAATCATGCCAATGCGTGATAGCGCACCGACCTGACACCGTTGTAGTGGCATGATCATCATATCAGAACTCCGCATTGTGTAATTCGTGACTCCTCCGAATGTCAGGCGACACCATAAACTGACCCCCTAACGACACGCAGAATTGACCCACC
>CAZGAH010000138.1:0-3287 GCA_964523295.1 uncultured Desulfovibrionaceae bacterium
AGCTGATTGTTGATTGCGATTTTTAGTCATAGTTTTGCAGATGAAATGTCCCTGATTGCTTACCTGAAATTTTCCACGACGTTTCGATCTGTGAATTTTTGCCGCCAATTTGCTGCAAGAACAAAGTGTTAGAGATACTTTGTCCGGGGGGATCCCTTTGCCGGTGCCGGCCCCAGACTCGTCGAGGAGCAAGTCGGGCCCGTGTCTTGCGGTATTGTTCGTCTGGAATAGAGGGCCGGTGGTTTGCGTGTTTTTCTTGCTTACTACCGGGTTTTTCCGTATAGACAGGCAGCCATTCAACCGTAGCGAAAGGAACCCGGCATGTCGAATACCATTGTGAAAAAGGAACGGCTCATTCCCGGTCAGACCACCAAGCTGATCATTGCGGCGCCTGACATCGCGCGCAAGGCCAGACCGGGGAATTTCGTCATTCTGCGCGTCTGCGATACCGGCGAGCGTATCCCTCTGACCATCGCCGACGCCGATGCCGAGAACGGTACCATCACCCTGGTGTATCTTGTGCTCGGGAAAACGACGGCGCATCTGGACACGCTGGAGGAGGGCGACCATATCCTGGATTTGTGCGGGCCGCTGGGCAAAGAGACCGATATCCGCCCGGTCGGCACGGTCATCTGCGTAGGCGGCGGCACGGGCATTGCGGCCATGCATCACATTGCCAAGGGGCATCACCGGGCGGGCAACCACGTAGTCGCGATCATCGGCGCGCGCACGAAGGATCTGCTGCTGTTTCACGACGAGTTGACCGCTTTTTGTCCGGAAGTGCTCGTCTGCACGGACGACGGCAGTTTCGGCCGCAAGGGTCTGGTGACGGCCGCCCTGCTGGACCGCATTCAGAGTGATCCGTCCGTGGCCGAGGTCGTGGCCGTGGGGCCGGTGCCGATGATGCAGGCCGTAGCCGAGGCAACGCGTCCGTTCAAGCTCAAGACGATCGTCAGTCTCAATTCGCTGATGGTAGACGGCATCGGCATGTGTGGCGCGTGTCGCGTGTCCGTCGGCGGACATATCCGCTTTGCCTGCGTCGATGGCCCCGAGTTCGACGGTCACCATGTCAATTTCAAGGAGATGCGGCAGCGACTGGTTGCCTTTAAGCCGCAGGAAGCCATTTCTTACGAGGAATTCAGGAAAAGCCATGGACAAAGCTAAGATGTCGGACACGAAGGCGAAACGAGTCCATCTCCCGCGCGTGCCCATGCCCACGCAGCCGGCGGAGCAGCGAATCCACAATTTTTCCGAAGTGGCGCTGGGCTATACGGAAGAAATGGCCATGGCCGAGGCGAAACGCTGCCTGCAATGCAAAAAGCCGACCTGTGTAAAGGGCTGCCCGGTGGAAGTGCCCATCAAGGACTTTATCGGCGCTCTGCTCAAGGACGGCGTGGAGGAAGCGTACCGCATTATCAAGTCGACCAATAGCCTGCCAGCGGTTTGCGGCCGGGTCTGCCCTCAGGAAACCCAGTGCGAGGGCTCCTGTATTCTGCACAAAGCCGGACAGCCCGTCGCGATCGGCCGGCTGGAGCGCTACGTCGCGGACACCTACCACGCCCGCACGGCCTGTGAAACCATTACCGGCGAAACCGCGTGTCATGTCGTGGACGAGCAGCGCAAGGTCGCCTGCATCGGCTGGGGTCCTTCCAGTCTGACTGCGGCGGGTTATCTGGCGGCTCGGGGCATCAAGGTGAGCGTGTATGAGGCCTTGCACGAACTGGGCGGGGTTCTGGTCTACGGCATTCCGGAGTTTCGCCTGCCCAAGGATGTGGTCCGGCGCGAGGTGGAGGCCCTGCGTGAGCTGCACGTCGACCTGCTGACCAACCACGTTGGCGGCAAGCTTTTCGGCGTCCAGGAGCTGCTGGACAGCGGCTACCAGGCCGTCTATCTGGGCGTAGGCGCCGGTTTGCCCCGCTTTCTGCGCATCAAGGGCGAGCATCTGATAGGCGTTTTTTCGGCCAACGAGTACCTGACGCGCGTGAATCTCGGCCGGGCGTACAATTTCCCCCGCCACGACACCCCCATTATCCGCGGCCGCAATGTCTGCGTATTCGGCGGCGGCAACGTGGCCATGGACTCGGCGCGTACTGCCATGCGCCTGGGAGCGGAGAACGTGCGCGTGGTCTATCGGCGGAGCTTGGAGGAGATGCCGGCGCGTCACGAGGAGGTGGAGCACGCCATCGAAGAAGGCGTGCGCATGGAGTGTCTCTACTCACCGTTGGGGTTTGTCGGCGATGAGCACGGGTATTTGCGGGCGGTTGAGCTGCAGAAGATGTGTCTGGGCGAGCCCGATGCCTCGGGTCGCTGCGCGCCGGTCTGCGTCGAGGGCGACATCTGCAGCATCGATTGCGACCTGGCCATCATCGCCGTCGGCACCGGTCCCAACCGGGTGCTCCTGGAGGCCACGCCGGAGTTGAAGCTCACGGAGCGCGGCTACATCAAGACCGAGCGCAGCACTGGGGAAACGTCCATTCCCAACGTCTTCGCCGGCGGTGACATCGTCACCGGCGCCGCCACGGTCATTTCCGCTATGGGCGCCGGCCGGCGTGCCGCCAAGGAAATCTTCCGGCGCCTGACCGGAGAGACGGGCAAGGTGTAGACAGCCGTCCGCCCGTTTTTCAGGCTATACTGACAGTGAAACGCGACGGGGGAGGAGTTCCAGCCTGGAACACCTCCCCGCTGCTTTGTGTAGATGGGTTGCCCAAGACAACACATTGATTTAAATTGTAAAATGTCTGAAATTTGCTTGTTTTTTGCCCTTTGACGGTGGATAGAGACAAATATTTCCTCAAACATGTGCTGGAAGTTGATCTGAACATGGTCCGGGCCGGGGGGGCATCCGCGAAGAACGCGTGATTACCGCGGACTCGGCCGGACGGATGCACGGCTTTCGCATGCGACCTTGCTTCCAGGCTCAATCCTTCGTATACGTAGCGCATGGCAGACGACCTCCACCAGATCCACGACGCCTTTTTCAAGCAGTTCTATGGCCAGCCGGCTGCGGCAGCGGAGTTCTTGCAGCATAACCTGCCGGCAAACATAGCCCGGACCATTGCTTTTGACACGTTGACTCCCAGCGAGGCCAACTTCGTCTCCAAACGGGCCAGACGCTACTTCGCCGACCTCGTTTACGACTGCCGGCTCAAGGACGACAGTCTCGCGTCGATCTACATCCTTTTCGAGCACAAGAGCGCGCCCGCGCCCATGTGCGCCCTGCAGGTCCTGCGCTACATGCTCATGATCTGGGAAAAAAGCGCCAAACCGATCACGAGCGCGCACGTCTT